>DDUR01000083.1 GCA_002344895.1 Ignavibacteria bacterium UBA2333 | reverse complement strand
CCTAAAGGTCCCCGGCACCTCGTCACGGCACCTCGTCGCGGCGCGTCAAGGCCACATCAACAATCAGTGCGTTTTCCGAATATTGTCACGTCATCCACCAGGTGTCCGGTTGTTCGCGATAGTACGCGCCACCTGGACCGTTTTTCGTGACACGACCGAGGCGCATCGATATGAAATACGTCTTCAGTGTAGTTCTCGCTGTTCATGGACTGATACATCTTATCGGTTTCGCCAAGGCATTCTCCTTGGCAAATGTTCCATCGATACACGTCGATGTGTCACGTCCTGCTGGTGTTGTCTGGCTAGTTACAGCCATCATGTTTGTCATAGCAGCAATCCTCGTTGTAACATCGTCATCATCGTGGTGGATTTTTGGTTCACTCGCCGTCATTCCTTCGCAAGTATTGATTATCCAAACGTGGTCAGATAGTAAGTACGGAACCATTGTCAATTGTGTGATCTTGATTCCACTTGTAATATCAATGTTGTCGGTTGCACCGTGGAGTTTTGCACGCCGGTTTGAATCTGATGTCGCTACGTCGTTACAACAGTCGGTTAAGAATGTCTCTCTCGCGAACAAACCTCTTACCGAGAACGACATTCATCACCTTCCTGATATTGTTCAACAATATTTACATTTCACCGGCTCAGTTGGAAGATCTCGTATATGGAATTATCGTGTGTCGATGAAGGGTAGACTCCGGAGTGAGCCGAGTAGTGACTGGATGGAGATGCAAGTTCAACAACACAGTTTTGTCCGTCCAAACGCACGTCATTTCCTCGTTCATGCTTCGATGTACGGTGTTCCCGCTGATGCCTATCATTGTTTTGTGGCATCGTCAGCGACGTTTACGGTGAAGGTCGCTAATCTCTTTACAACGGTCTCTGCATCTGGTCCGGAGATGAATCAGAGTGAAACTGTGACATTGTTAAACGATATGTTCTTGTTAGCACCAGCAACTCTTATCGACTCAAACATATCCTGGGAATCGATCGACTCATTAACCGTGCAAGCAACATTCTCCCATGCAGGAAACGTCGTGCACGCAGTTGTCACGTTTGATTCAGATGGAAAACTACGCAACTTTATATCCGACGACCGCTATAGAACTGTCGACGGTATAACATATGAGCGCTTACGATGGTCAACACCTGTCCAAGAATGGCGGACGTTTAACGGCCGAACAGTTGCTGCTCGTGCTTCTGCATACTGGACTCTACCATCAGGTGACTTTTCGTACGCAGAATTCGATGTTCTCGATGCGACGTATAATGTCCAGGCATCGGATCAGCAGTCGGCTGCCGAATGATAACCGTTATAGTCACCTCACGAACACACAATTGTGTGTGACGTTCAGGTTGTTATAACAACGCCGAAGAGACCAAACAAGACAACAAGATGTACGATGAGCCAAACCCTTTGCCACATGGCTCGTTCGTTCCAAGATCCACTCTTGTCAAATGGATCAAAGATGAGTGAGATGCCGAGGTTTGAGGCGGCCGTTGAATAGTCACCTTGTACAGTGAAATACACGGCCATTAACACAAATCCACCGTACAAGACTTGATTAAACGTTGAGATGTGTGTCTTCATGGTGTGCGGCGACGATGTTACGTCGTAAAAGATTCATCATTATGAAGTCGTAACACACGATATCTCACAGAAACGTATTCATCTAGACACGGTGATCAATGTTGGCCAAGTCATGAACGGTGTACGGAGGGATTTTGACACCTTCAGATTGTAAGCGAGACGTATCCATCCACCAGTCATCTTCAATTCCATACGGCGAGGCACTCTCCGTTGTTGGCGATGAACCCCACTCAATTGTATGACCGGTCTTGGCGGCAAGAGCCTCGGCCATAGGTCCAACAGCAAGTGGTAACGGAGACGCTACATTTATCGGACCCACCGTTGTCGACGTGATCATATCAAGCATGGTGCGGGCGGCATCATGTTGATGAAGGAAACTCAAACGAGCCGATCGATTCGGCATGAAGATCGGCAGACCACTCTCAATCCGGTTCCTATGCCATAGAAGACGTCGTGTGTAGTCATCTGGACCGACAATCATGGAGAAGCGTAACGTTACCCAGGGGACGGGCGATAACCGAGCAACGGTAGATTCCAGCTGACGTTTTGCCTCGGCATAGTCCGAGTGTCGGTCGGCCACCAATGTCCACGAATGCTCGTCTGGAACGAACATATCCTCGGTCAGCGCTGATCCAGGTGCATAAACACTTTGTGATGATGCCACAATGTAACGTTGAGTGATCTCACCGATCGTCGGAGCGATAGCCGTAAAATCCTCCACATCATACGCACACGTATCAACCACAGCGTCGTAGTGTCGTGTAGGTAGATGTACTTGTTTGAGATTTCGACGGTCTGCGATCAGGTGATGTACACGATCTGCGAACGGAAGAACCGATCTACCACGCGTTATGACGGTCACGGAGTATCCCGCTTCAAGTGCCTTTTCGACAAATGATTTGCCAACAAATCGGCCTCCGCCGAGGATGAGGACTGTTTTCATGGTGGGTTTCCTTTGTGAAAGTACAGAGTCAGAAATAAATCCTGAGTCAAAAGGTGC
>DDUR01000094.1:27614-33505 GCA_002344895.1 Ignavibacteria bacterium UBA2333 | reverse complement strand
TGCGCTTCGCGGGGTGTTCGCTGTTTGACGTTGGGTGACGCTGGGTGACGCGGATGTCGGCAGAATACTAGTTCGTACGTCGGCAGAATGCTAGTTCGTACGTCGGCAGAATGCTAGTTCGTATGTCGGCGGAATGCTAGTTCATTCATGCCAGAGTACGATTATGGTGACTTCGGTGTTTCTCGAATATCAACGACGGCTATCAGAAAATAGCGCAGTAACTACTTCTCCCAAAGATATCGAATGGGCACAGCAAAAAGGTCGCGTTCAAAGCGAATGGTTGCGGTGCCATCATACAAAACCACTCCTGCTGAAAACTTAGGGCCAACGGAGTTTTTCAGTTTACGAAGACCACGAAAGTCCGTAGAGTTGACGCTTGCAGCAGACTTTATTTCGATTCCTGCAACGATATTTCCTTGACCTTCAACAACGATGTCAACTTCAAAGTCATCACGATCGCGATAGTGATAGAACGAGACAGGATCGGCTTCCACTGTAGACTGGCGGCGTAACTCTTGGAGCACGAAGGTCTCGAGCATTGCGCCAAAACTGGCCTTATCCGAAACGAGTTGTTTCGCATCAAGCCCCCGAATTGCGCATGCAAGACCCGTATCGCCAAGATGGAGTTTAGGCCTTTTGACCAAGCGACTCATGTGATTCCGATGCCATGAGGGTAATAGATCCACAAGAAAGACGCGTTCCAGGAGTGTTACATGGTCATTGATCGTTTGTCTTGTGAGCTCAAACGGAGCTGCAAGGTCAGAAACATTCAGCAGACTTGACGTATATGATGCGGCGAACTGTATCAGTTTAGGTAACGTGTGAAGAGATCGAATCTTACTTAGATCCCGTACATCGCGTTGTATGTGCGTTTCCACATAATCGCGATACCAAGCGCGCTGTCTGGATGCAGTTGATCGTTTAATGGCGTCAGGGAATCCACCGCGTGTAATCTGACGAGCGAGTTCGAAACCAAGAGGCTCAAACACACCAGAGGAGAATCTTCCACGCAACAGGGATTGTAGAAAGTGTGGTTTATGTCCGGTGAGTTCACATTCAGATAACGGATGTAGTCGCAGAATACCCATTCGACCAGCCAGCGAATCAGACAGCTTCGGTACGAGTAAAACGTTTGCAGAACCAGTTAGAATAAACTGACCTGCTGTACGACGTTTATCAATGACGGATTTTATGGATGTAAATATTTCTGGCACGCGCTGTACTTCGTCGAGAATAACTCGATTTGGAAGATTCGCCACAAAACCAACAGGATCAGACTTTGCGGATGCCAGTATTGCATCATCGTCAAACGTTAAATACGTATAGTTAAGAGCAGCACCTACTGACTTTGCAAGGGTTGTCTTTCCACATTGGCGTGGTCCGTGAATGAGTGTTGCGGGCGTATCACGAAGTGCTGCCTTGAGACGAGGTGCAAGATGACGTTGATATAGAGTAATCTGCATTCACGAATCTACGTAATACGTCGGCAGAATGCTAGTTCGCGCGTCGGCAGAATGTAAGTTCGCGCGTCGGCAGAATGTAAGTTCGCTTCGCGGGGTGCTCGCTGCGCTTCGCGGGGCTGACGTTTGGTGGTCTGGTTGCCCCGGAGGGGCAACGATATATCAGCCGGCGGTGAAACCGCCGGAAAACGGAGAGACGGGTACCTGTGTACATATTGGTTGCCCCGGAGAGGGAATGACAAATCTGATTCGCGTGCTGACGTGACGTTAATAGGTGCGCATACTGTTTTCTTGAACATTCGTCACCCCGGGGTGTTACCCCGAGCTGATATACAGCTCCCCTCCTGGGAGCCACATAGGGATGGTTGCCCCGGAGAGGCAACGATAAGCCAGCGGTGAAACCGCCGGAAAACGGAGAGACGGGCACCTGTGTACATACTGGTTGCCCCGGAGAGGGAATGATAGATCAGATACGTTTGCCGACATGACGTTTATGCGTGCGCTTGCTGTTTTACTAAACAATCGTCACCCCGGGGTGTTACCCCGGGCTGATATAGTGCGCCCCTCCGGGGCGCTTTAGTGGTCTGGTTGCCTGTAGGGGCAACGATCAGCCAGTGGTGAAACTGCAGGAAGCAGTATAAAACGAATAACGGACAAATTTATCCGGTATTGAAAATTTCTCCGTAGGTTTGTGTTATGAAGTCAACTGAAGTGGAAGTTGATGTGATTCTGCCGACAGCGCAACGACCTGTTGTAAAGGTGGAACAACAGCAGCCAAGAGTATCAGATGCTGATAGGGCAACGAGGTCTGCGTTGATATGGGCTGTGGTCTGGTTAGTTGTGGGCACAACGGTCGGGGAGTATCTCGGGATTAAGTTTCTTCAGCCCGACATTGATACAATTCCGTGGTTGTCGTTTGGAAGGTTACGACCGGTCCATACAAACATGGTGTTCTGGGGATGGGCTTCGTTGGCACTCATAGCTGTTGCTCACATCGTTGTGCCACAGCAGTGTGGAGTGCGACCTCAGAGTGGGAAAGCACTGCGATGGATAACCGGACTCATCAGTACAACGGTTGGTGTTGGAAGTGTTGTACTTGCACTTGGTATCAATAACTCAGGTGGTGAGTATCGGGAATACGTCTGGCCCGTGATGATTCCATTTGCCGCTGCCATACTTCTGAGTCTGCGTACCCTGTGGTCATACGTTAAAGCGCGTACGACGTCTACCATCCCGGTAACTGCCTGGTACATACTTTCGGCACATATCTTTTTACTGACAATTGTTACCGTTGCCTACGTACCGTTGTGGCAGGGTGGTATTGGTGAGACAATTGTTCAAGGGTACTACATGCATCAAGGTGTCGGCATGTGGTTTATGATGTCGATGTTAGGAATCTATTATGCCGTGATTCCTCAGGCAACCGGTGGTCGGATTTTGTCGCAGCGGTTGTCTCTTGTTGCTTTCTGGACACAGATTGTATGTTACACCGTTATTGGTACACATCACTTTGTGTTTAGTGCCATACCGTGGTGGTTACAGATGACGGCCCTTGTGGGAAGTATCGGCATGATCATTCCCGTGTTAGCTGGTACCATCAATCTTGCTGTTGCCTTTCGTACACGTCAGCATTGGCATCCATCGGCTGTGTTATTCCTTCTGTCTCTAGTGTTCTACGTGACGGGATCGTTACAAGGAACTCTTGAGGCATTCGAATACGCTAACCTTGTCTGGCACTTCACAGACTATACCGTTGCCCATTCACATCTCACAATGTATGGTATCATCACCGTTGGTCTGTTTGGCACGATTGTGCTGTATGCACCACGTCGATGGACAACACGTGAGCGGACGATCCTGACAACTTTGGCCGTTGGTGGACTCTTACTCTATGCCGTTCCGTTGATGGTGGGCGGTACACTTCGTGGTTTATCGTGGTTGGAAGGACGGCCGTTTATGGAGTCTGTGACGTTGATGATGCCGTTCTGGACGTGGCGTGCTATCGGAGGGACGGCTATGTGGATTGCCCATATCTACGTATTTGTCATTGTGCTGCGGAGGTATCGCCATGCTTAAACGTCAGCAGCATATTGTTCTGTTTGTATCTGTAACCGTACTCTTCGTTGCGTTGACCGCAGTTGTTGCTCTTCTTCCTGCACATCACGAAACAAAACGTCGAGACGTAATGCCAAACGCTCAGCTTACAGAGGAGGAACTCGAAGGACAACAAGTCTACATCGCTGAGGGATGTGTTGCCTGTCATACTCAGCAGGTCCGAAACATTGACATGGACATGGTATGGGGCAAAAGGGGCAGTCTTCCGCTGGACTATACAAACGCAACAATCACGTCGGCTCTTCGGAACCCAGCAACGCTCATGGGGACGGAACGTACAGGTCCAGACCTCACGGACATCGGCCGACGAATTCCAAGTGAGGATTGGCATTATCGCCATCTCTACGATCCTCGATCTGTTGTTCCACAGTCCATCATGCCATCATATCCGTGGCTCTTTACGTCGGAGAACGGCACTCTTCGTCCAACACAACAAGGACGTGCACTTGTTGCATATCTCCTGTCGCGTAAACAACGTGACCTTCCAGATGGAATAGCTGCACCTGAAACACGTTGGAAAACACGATCATCAACATCACGAGAAGAATCGGCAACACCAACAGTATCAGGTGCTGAGCTCTACGCGTCCTACTGTGCAAGCTGTCATCAACCCAATGGTGCAGGCGTAGAAGGCGCCTTTCCGCCCCTTATCAAAAGTCCGATTGTCCTAGGCAACAACATCGACACCTACGTTTCCATCATCATGAAGGGTATTGATGCCAATCCATCCTATGCCATAATGCCTCCGGTTGGTGAGTTAAATGGACTCACAGCAGAGCAGGTTGTGGCCATTATGAATCACGAACGGACGTCATGGGGGCATTCGGCACCAACGGTTTCGATAGACGACGTACGGCGTGCTCTCAAGAAACTCCAGAGTAATCAACGTCCTGAGTAAACAACGTCACGTGTAATCCATGAGAACTACTGTCCGATATCTGTGGCTGCTTCTCTATGTGGCTCTTCCACACACACTGCTGGCCTGTCCAACATGTACACCACCTGAACAAACCTGGTGGCAGGAACTCACCCATGGTGTACGTCCAAATGGCTGGTGGGAAATAACCTTTGTTATCGTCTTTGCCGTGGCCATACTGTCGGCCATAGTGTACAGCATCTACCTCATTGTTGTAGGACATCACCATGAAACCGAAACGAGATCTCCACACGCCTAACGACGTTGACTTCCTTGTGAACACATTCTACGAACGTGTTCGTTCGGACGTTATGCTTGGCCCAGTGTTTAACGAACGTATCCAGCCCGATGCCTGGCCTGTCCACCTTGAGCGAATGACGCAGTTCTGGTCGAACCTCCTGTTTGCCATTCCCGGATACAAGGGTTCTCCACTCCTCAAACACATCGGCCTACCGGTTGGTGCAGAGCACTTTGAGCGCTGGTTAGAACTCTGGGAATCAACCGTCAACGACCACTTTGAGGGCGATGTTGCGATGGCAGCTCTCACAAAAGCGCGTAACATTGCCGAAGTCTTCCAGGAAAAACTCCTGAACAATACGTTTCAGGTTGTACCGCTAACGGACACCAATCATGCTCAGCGAAGCTTGTAAAAATGCCATTCGTGCAGTTGTCTACCTTGCCACCATTCATGAGCAAGGAGAGCGTCGAACGGTGCACGAAATCAGCGCTGAGATAGAGGGCCCGGAAGCCTTCGTCGCTAAAGTATTACAGGAACTCCGCAAACACGACCTTGTTTCGGCAAGTAAGGGGCCGAATGGGGGAATGTTTCTTACGCCAAAACAAGCCGCACGTCCAGTCTACGACGTCATTCGTGTTATTGATGGTCCAGCGGCATTTACGCAGTGTGGACTTGGTCTCCGAACGTGCTCATCACGTAAACCGTGTCCCGTGCACCACGACTACGCCAAACTCCGCGACACCCTGCTTTTAACCTATCGATCAACGTCCATCGCAGATCTCGCAAAAGGTGTTGAAGGAGGGGAGATGGTGTTAAAGAGAAAGAATTAGAGTTGACGCAGGGTGACGCTGGGTGACGCGGGCTGACGCTGGGTGACGCTGGGTGACGCGTGCTGACGTTGGGTTACGCGTGCTGACGCTCGGTGACGCGTGGTGATCCCGGGGTGTTACCCCGGGCTGATATACAGCTCCCCTCCGGGGAGCCACATAGGGATGGTTGCCCCGGAGGGGCAACGATATATCAGCCGGCGGTGAAACCGCCGGAAAACGGAGAGACGGGTACCTGTGTACATATTGGTTGCCCCAGAGGGGCAACGATCAGGCAGCGGTGAAACCACCGGACAACGGAGAGAGGAGCCACCCCATCTGCCTCCCCACCTTTA
>DDUR01000094.1:0-27330 GCA_002344895.1 Ignavibacteria bacterium UBA2333 | reverse complement strand
CCCCACCTTTAACCCCACCTTTAACCCCACCTTTAACCCCACCTTTAACCCCACCTTTAACCCCACCTAAATCCCTGTTTTCCGTGTCGGATGCGATATACGTGACCGTGATGTTTGTACTGCACGAACATCATGGAACATGTCATGCTTGAAACACCGAACACTCGACGTCTTGATGAGATTATTCCGGCCATTCGTTCAATGGCAGCACGGTTGGATGGACATAGTTTGTCCGAGCTGACGGTTGACCGTGTGGAGGCAATTGTTGCAGATATGAACTATCTGTTGAAGCCGATTGTAACGGATGTTCGACGCACTGGACAGCGGAGTGTGCTGAATACCATGCGTGGGTCGTTGATCGATTACATCGGTCGTGGACGTATTCAGGACCGGATGATCAGCAAACCACGCGGATATAGTGGTGACTATCTCACGATTGACTGGTTGTATCAACAACCATTTGATGGTGATCATCGTGTTGACGTGTGGAACCGTCTGTCGTATGCACAGCAAGCAGCCCGTGCTGTTCGGGCACGTGTAGACTATGTGCGAGATGCTATTCTGCCAATTCTCTCGGCTGCGACGACGGATATCAGGATACTCGACATTGCGTCTGGTCCAGGACGTATTGAACGTGGAGTATTTGATGCTGTACCATCATTACGTCATCGAGTAACGTTTGAGTTATTGGATGCCGACGAAGATGCCATTGAATACTCACGAACGTTATTATCATCCGGTACTCCAACAAACATCGACCTACAATTCCATCATAGGAATGCTCTGCGGTTTGCACCAACATCAACGTATCGATTTATCTGGTCGGCAGGGCTGTTTGACTATCTCGATGACCGACTTGCAGCACGTCTACTCTCGCGGATGTATTCCTGGCTCGACAAGGGCGGCAGTATGCTTGTTGGCAACTTTGCTCCGGAATGCCAATCACAATGGTCACTCGAGGCGTTTTACGACTGGTTCCTGATCTACCGATCGGAAGAAGACTGCCTTAAACTCTGTGAAGCTGCCGGAATACCGTTTGAGAGGATCCGTCTGGAGCGCGACGTAACGGACAGTGTGGTCTTAATGTGCGTTGATGCCGAGTGAGGCCGTACACGGACAGTCCTCACCACCATCACGACTGATACCGATGCTGTAGGCATAGTTGGCAATTCCAACGACGTTACGGACACCGAGTTTCGACATGATGTTTTTCCGATGCGACTCAACAGTATCTTCGGAGATAAACAACTTGTTGGCAATCTCTTTCGACGTCAGCTCAAGTTTTACGATACAGCAGATAACCTTCATCTCTGTGGCCGTGATATGAGGATTCCGCTGTTTCCGTTCTGCCGGCGGTCGGGAGTCGGGTCGTTGTAACGTGACAAACCGTCCATGTCGTATATCACGCATCACCGTCACAATCTCATCCAGGCCTGCGGCCTTTGGTGCATATCCGTCGAGTCCATTACGCATGGCCTTTTCGGACAATTCAAACAGCGAAAACATCGTGAGTAACATCGTCTTCGTATCAGGACAATCTGCCTTGATGGCCTTGGAGAGGGTAATACCATCCATCGGCTCCATCTGATAATCCGTCACAACAAGATCAATCTCATCACGCCGACGCAGGATGGTTTCCACGGCCGTTGTTGGATGTGTTTCCGTACCAACAACCGTAATGTCATCATACGTCGAAAAACTCATAGCAAACCCCTCAACCACGGAACGGTGGTCGTCAACCAAAAAGACCCGTAGCGGTGTCATGCGCCTGAATGTGGAATAGTGAACTTTACAAACGTCCCCCTGCCGGGACGACTATCAATATACACGGTCCCACCGAGCCGTTCGATACGATTCATTGCGTCACGTAGTCCCAGTCCAAACGATGTTACCGATTGATCAAATCCGCGGCCATTATCATTCACGGACACCATCGTCTCATCATCGAGCACACCCAGTTGCAGTTCAATCGACGTTGCCTCACCGTGGCGAAGCGCATTCTGTAGGGCCGTTTGAGCACATCGGTACAAACACAGGCGCACCTCGGGAGAGAGGGAAACACGATTATTAACTCGCTCGCCCCCTTCTTCGCCCCTTTCACCAATTTCTGTCTCACCCCACGTTACACACTGCACATCCACACCGGCCGACCGAACCTCCTCGGCGAGGGTAAGCAGGGCAGCACCCAGACCAGCCGTTTCCAGGTGCTGGGCAGAGAGGGCGTGGGAGAGCTCACGAACATGTTCTGTGAGCCGACGCAGCTGGCTACGGACCTGTGTCACCTCCAGCAGTGTTGCTGCGGGCAGACCACCGGACCGTAAAAGATTATCAACCTGTAAACCAATCACCGTGAGGGACTGTCCCACATCATCATGCAGCACCGTACCCACCTCACGCACCGTCTGCTCGCGCGCGGCAATCGACACATCAAGTTTTTCGCGTTCCTTATTCAGCTCCAGCTCACGAATGGCCTGTTGTTGAGCAAGGCGCACCTCAACGGAGCGGGGGACGGAGGCGGCAGTATCGCGCTGCAGCTCATCTTGTAACGTAATAAGCTCTAGGGAAAGGGGCAAAAGGCGCTCGGCAGGTGCAGAAGAGCCATAAAGATCAAGGTACTCACGTAACAACTTCATCGTATCGTCCCGACGTCGAAACTCCCGTGTTAAACCAATCGCCTGCTCGAACGCCTGCTCAGCGGCCTCCATATCACCACGTGCAAATGCCTGTTTCCACCGTGCCGACTTTACGATAGCCCTACAGGCCACGGAGAGTGTTGAAAGAACAGCATCATCTACCTCCACCAAACCCGCTACCGCCCGCTCCAGATCACCTGTCTTAAGATCCAGATCCACCATACCGGCCAGCAGTGAATATTCTTTCTCAACATTGTGAATTGTACGGGCGCAGTTCAGCGCACGCTCATACCACATACGCGCCTGCTCATATTCTCCGGCCGTTTTTTCGAGCAGGGCAAGATTGTGGAGGATGGTACAGTTAAGAATTGATGGACGAGCAAGAATTTCTACCTGCAGGGCTTCGATATAGTATTTCCGCGCTGTAGGAGTGTCGTTTAAGCGTTGTAACGCAACGGCGATGTTTACCAGATTTGCGGCTGCAAGAGGCAGATTGGGAAGTCGTGTTAGAACTGGCTGCGCACGGAACATATACTCAAGAGCCTGTGACAGCTCATCGGAGCCTGTCAGGAGCTCGGCAATAGTCACATCACAAATAGCAGTTCCAATAGAATCTCCGTACAGTTCAAACTCGGTACGAAGCTGATATATGGTTGCAAGCTGATCCGCCAGTGAGCCCGGGCGAGTACTACGTTCATACAAGTACCGAAACCACGTTTTGACGACATCATTGATGACACGTGTATCATCAACGACATACCTGGCTGTGATCTTGATAACGACGTCTGTCTGAAACCTGAGGAATGCGGTGCGCGCTGCTAAGATGTCATACGCAATTACGACCTCCTCATCCGGACTACCTTGCCACGTCTGCAGAATCTCCCAGGCCTCATCATGCCGAGCGCGTGCCAACTTTGTGGCAGCCTTCATCAGTAATTCAGCGGAAGGTTTGGTGTACCGAACGTCACCATCCCCCGAGAAGGACATTCTCAGCAACTGGAGTGCAAAAAATCCCGGTTTTCCGTGAGGTGGTGGCATTGTGGTGAACATGTAGATTTGGCGTTCACGAGGCAGCAATGGCGGCGCAAACATGGACGGAACGGTAAACTACTAACATTTTGGAGGAGACGGGAGATGTCAGAAACACGATTTAAAATGTATAAAGTGACAGAAGGTCAAAGTGTCGCGAATGCACTACGAGTACATACAATTGATCACGCTCAGAATCCGAGGCGTATACCGAAGTATCAGATTTCAGGCAACGACGTATTCGAAAATGCGGCGTCGGGAATGTACCTCTTGATTGAGCCGGCACATGTTGCCAACAACACCGTGCAGGCTGGCAAACTTGTACTCTTTCAGAAGGATCAGGATCCTGGTTCAGGTACGAACAATACGTGGAGCCTGGCGGAAACTGCTCAACCCATACCTGTCGACATGACTGGACCGATTGGGGGCTTATACATGCGAGTTGATAAATAAAACATCGAGCAAATCGAATGCGTCGTTGCGCGGACAATGACAATCATAGTCTCATGCCGAAAACGGATAACATCGGGAAGCAGTCAGATAACATCAGGCGGCTTCCCATTTCTTTGCGAGTTCAACATTGCTGACGAAGGGCGTTTGATTCCGGCCATGTCGCTGAATATGCATTGCGACCTTGTTTATAACTTCATCGAAGGACAATGGTTGGTGCTCAGAGGGAATCGTTGTAACATGCTGGTAATAATGACCGAAAACACTTTCGTGCTCATGAGTGCCGATTTGTAATGAGAATGCATACTGTTTATCACCACACGATGAAACAACAAGAATCGATGTCGTGGTGACCTCGTGTGATACGCCTGACTCGGCAATAGAAAACTCTCGCGCGGATTCAGCGATAGCCGACATAAACTGTCGTTCTTTCCACGAATCATCAGTATGGACGAACGCTTGTGCAGAATCTGTACGGTCAGTGCGGATCAATCTGCACGCATCAACAACGACAACGATTCGAGCATCCTTCTTCATAGACTGATAAATAGCCTTTTTTAGGTCCGCTTCAGAAATCAGAGAGTTCGTATCGTCAACGTCGGAATCACCTGCTAACAGATAGTGATCAAGGAAGCGATCTTCACGATTGGAACGAACAAGCACACCGTGTCCGAAATAGACAATGACACCTGTAGTATAAGGCGGAGTATCTCGCACAAACTCACAGATCGTATCGAGAATCCTATCCTTTGTTGCGACTGCATCAATCAGAGGAGGGGAGGGATGAATATGTATCCGATGATCCCGAGCAAAGATGCCATCCCACCTGTTCCATTCGCGGATCTCATTCAAGTCGATCATTGTGCCACTATTCTTTGTCGAGCTCCCAACACAGATCGTGAGACCACGAATTGGTTGTCTTGGTAGATTTAACATCTCGTCGTTCCTCCTTAATGCGGGTCGAGTACAAAGAATCTACAATCATATGTTCGATCACGATCAACAACAACGACGATACAGATGAAAAATCCCGGAAAACCGTGAGGCCACTCTAGACGTTGCTACGTCATTTGAAATCATTAGATGTCCGGTATGACCTCACCGCATGTAACACCCCGGGGTGTTACCCCGGGCTGATATACCGCGCCCCTCCGGGGCGGTTCAGAGATCTGGGTGCCCCGGAGGGGCAACGATCAGCCGGCAGTGAAACCATCGGGAAACAATGCGATAAAGAGAAAGTGTCACCCGGCGTAACCCCGCGTAAGCCGGTGTAACCCGGCGTGGGCCCGCGTTCCATCTCTTCAACCATTCCGTGAGTGTACGGATGTGATTAGGGCCTGCGCTTCCGAAACAAAACGTTTCGCAATCTGGCCAACCTCTTCAGCTACCGCGCCATCGTATGTGTTAGGTGTTTCGTCACGAGCGGTGTGAAAACACATCCAGACATCGACGTCGTGAATTAGCCGATGTTCTGCTGCATATCGGAACAACTCTCGTCGTGAAACACCATCAACGGCATTTACGCTAACATTCATCTCCAGCCACCGCTGCATCGTTTTCCAGGAAAGGGTATATGCAACCGTAAAGTTCTGTATGATACCACTACGAACCGTGTCTCGTAGTTCAGAGGGAATGGTTGTCTCATACGCCTTCGCGGCATTTATGGACCGTTCGAGTGCGGTTGTGGCGTTCGTGAGACTGCTGAGATCGAGCTTCATAATGGTTGTGGCCGTCACTGTGTTTGGACAATGTTCGAATCGACGTCAGATTTCAAAAAGCTCTTCAAAAGAGGATAAGACGATGACTACGAGTTACGACATATCAGCGTTCACGATATGGAAAGTCCATCAATCCATAGGGTGACTGGTGACATTTACTGTCGTTGCATTCCGGACGTTTCGGTGGGCTAGGGGAAACGATATTTCACACGGTATAAGGACGAGCCAGTTGTTCCGGTTGAATTGAAGCAGGATTGACTACCTGTCAGCAGACAACTCACAGAAGCCGATGGTATTGCCGGTGTAAAATGGGCTTACATACGTAAGTCGTTGGCAGTATTAAACTTCGCGTGAACATGTGTTTGTGGGCAGGACAAAAGTAAAATGAACGAACGGCGAGTTTGATCTGAATCTACCGCCAACGTAAACACGTGATGATGTATCAAAGATGGCTGGCATTAGAAACCAACGTTGTTACTAGTAGGGTGAGGTTGTGGGGAGTCCTTCGCAACGTGAAGCAAGTGATAGGTATGACATTCCGGGGAGATTCAACACACTTCAGGTTCTCGAGAAGGTATCCAATCCGAATAAATACGCACGCAAAGGAGAGAGAAAAACCGTGGTGTTCGACAGTCATAAGGATCACATTAAGATGTGGAAAAGTAGTGCTTCGTGGAATATTGCAGTATGCGGTAATGCGTCGTATTTTGCACTCGGTTCTTTGACAATGATCGAAACAAACCTCTTACTCAAGAGGGTGCGAGTCAGGCTTTCTACAGGCTGTGGCTTATGTCACAGTCACACCATCAGGTGTTGCCTGGGGCCACTATGGCATCTCCGTGCGTGGATCATCTATGGCGGAGACATGATGCAGAATGTGGTCACAGGATATGCCCGGGCACATGACAGATCAAATCTTACACTTGGATGTACTCCATTCGTAAGCATGTAGCATTTGTAGGTGTTGAACGGACAGAACGAGTAGATAGGCATCAAAGGCGCTGAAAATGAACGGACTCGCGCTAAGAGAACGGACAGGGCATGTTGCCCGTTCATTTTCATCAATCTTATCCGAAAGGAGTAATCTATGAAAAAGGATTACAAAGATGCCTTGAGTAGTCTTGAGGCGATCATTGAGAAGAACCATAGCGCCTTTGACAGTCACACTCGATCACAGATTGCGGAGTTGTTAAAACTCCTTAGGGAGACTGATACGCCCGAATGCAAATCCGTGACCGAAAACACCGCGAGCACGACGAGAAAGACACAAGTCTTTCTTCAGGTTCTCAAGATAGTCGTTGATGTTTTGCGGATGGTAGCAGAGTGACAACCTATCTACAAACGTTTCTATTGAGGAACAGCAAATGACATTCGGTGAACTTTTGCAGTGGTTCCGAGGCGAGCACAACCTCAGTCAGATTGAGCTTGCGGCTAGGTTGCATATATCCCAAAGTTTTCTTTCGCAATTGGAACGAGACGAAAGATCACCAGGGAAGCAGGTCGTCAGCATTGTGGCGGCGCAGTTGCAGGTTCCTGACATTGTCATTTTGGTCCTCACATCTCGACACTCTGAAGACATGATGATAGAAGCTTCAGACTTTTCAAGGTTAAAATCGAGCATGGTACGATTGATAAAGGAGCATTTTCCAAATGTCAGTGAAGTTGCCGACAAATCATAAGCACCTTGCTGTAATTTGCGGTTTAAAAGGTGATGTAAACGGACTGCTTACCTTGTCGGAGTTGTCGTACAAAGCTGACGGAAATCAGTATCGTGAATGGCCGCTCCGCCAAAAGGGATGTGGTAAAGTACGTTACATTCAGTCTCCCAGACCGCGTCTATGCTATGTACAAACAAGACTATACATGGAACTTCTATCAAGACTTGAAGTAGCCGAGGCAGCATTCGGTGGTGTCATTGGGCACGACAATATTCAGAATGCTTCAATTCACACTGGAAATCGATTCGTTTTTAATACCGACATTCAGAACTTCTACCCAACTCTCAATTCGTCGATGGTGTATCGAGCATTGTTGAATGTCGGTTTCATACCCAGAATTGCATCAATAATCACCAAACTGACGACATATAAAGGCTCTGTACCAACTGGCGCTCCAACAAGCAGCGCTATTGCCAATATCGTAATGTCGGAATTCGATGAAATCGTGTCAGCTCACGCTTCAAAACGAGACCTGCAATACACGCGCTTTGTAGATGATATTGTACTTAGCGGCCAATATGACTTTCGTCACTCAGGTTCTGTTGCTTTCATACTCGAAAGTATCCGCTCATTTGGGCTTAAGTATCACAATCGAAAGACATGTTTCCTCGACCTCGAAAGAAACGGTAGTGTGCTCATCACGGGTATCGATGTTTCCCTAGAATGTATACAGCCATCCCGCGCTATTCGTCGGTTAGTTAAATCTGGTGAGTATTCGACAGGTCTACTGGGTTACATTGAACGTATCAAGCAAGTAGATGACGATCTATGGAAACGATAAGATTAAATAGTCTTCTTACACTCCCCACGTTGTCAAACACAATAAGCAGAATCATAGCTACCGTCGGGTTCGAAGATACACTCAAGTGTTACCATTCGCAGAAGCGAACTAGCTTTGATTATGACCATTTTGGTTGGGTGTGAATCTGCACTAATACCATTAAAACAGTTCTTAGTCCATTGTTCATCTATTGTAGCTTTGAGTTCGCCGAAGCGAGAGAAGTCATTTAGTTTCACCTCGGTAGCTTAATGCGTATATCAGAACGAATGGTTTATTCGTGTCAATACCGAGTATCTGGACGATGATTGAGGAAGAGAAAGGAAACGAGATCACATGTTGTTGTATTCGTTCCTTCGCAATTCTCCAACACGTTTGTTCTCATTTCGTATGTCACGTTCATGTGTGTTTTCCTCGTCAATTGCAAGATATCGCAACTCGACGTTTCTTTTTATTGACAGGAATATTATGAATGCGATCCCATACAAATGTCACGCCTCGTCATCTCAGGCAAAGCAATCGAACGCCCCTCTGGAGCGCTTCAGAGGTCTCATTGCCCAGCGTGTACATTTGCCCGTAGTAGCAACGATCAGCGGGCGGTGAAACCGTCCGGAAACGACCCGAAACAGAACCCCGCGTAACCCCGTGTAACCCCACGTCGCCCAGCGTAAGCCGTTGTCGGCCCCCAAAAACCTGGAGAGGTTGTCGACCTTAGTTAAATCTCTTGAAAGGAGTACAGAATGGCGCGGCAACGACGGCATTTTTTGCGACGAAGCAGAAGCAGGTAGAATCCGGCGATACCATAGCCCCTACAATAATGCCATGTAACCTGATGGAACACCGAAGATCAGCGCATACGACAGCGCGTAATGTACTCAATCGAGACCAAATTGTCGTGATGGATGGAGCTCAATCTCCCGCGATTGTTTAAGTTATCTCACTGGTGAATTCACGCTTCGCAAAGATAAACGGGCACCTCTCATGAAGTTCACTCGAAAGTCAACGAAGAAACGAGCATATCCATCTATGCGCGCAGGTGTATGCGGTAAGCGTCACAGGAATCAGTAATTCTCTATGGATGCAAAAAACTAACTTCAATTCAAGACCATTAACTGGACACGAGATGCCTGCAACTGGAGAACAAGTGAAAGAGAACCTGCGTTTAATGAGATCGTGCGTCCTTAACTTCGACGAAGGCTTCGATTGGGACACGCCAGTCTACAGAGTCTACCCACGTTGTAGGTTGGAACAATTGTTCGTCGATAAAAAGAATACTTTGGTAAAGCCAATAATGTGGGATGACCCATTTGAGAATTTGGTGTTCAGACAGAAAGCAAGTTTAAGTACTGGTGAGCCAGTCTCATTTGAAGTCGTTCGTGAAAAGTACTATGGACAGTGTTGGACGCTCAACTCTAAGGAAACCGATGCTCTATGGAGAATATACTCACATGATAAGGAGGGAGTAAGGGTGAAGACAACTCTTAAGAGGTTATTTAATGGATTCTTTGACCCAACCAACGAGTATGCGCTGGTCTCTTATTATATCGGAAAAGTAAGGTACAACACATCGGAGGAGATAAAATTATACTATGAGAAGCCAGAAAACCTCAGTAATATATTTGATTCGAGTGGCCAAGGTGCCGTACAAACACTGTTGGTTAAGCGCTCGGAGTTTGAACATGAGAGTGAGGTAAGACTCATTTATGTGGCAAGTAGCGATGCAGAAATGGGAAATGGGCAGTTGTATAAATACAACTTTGACCCAATATCGATCCTTGAAGAATTGGTCTTTGATCCACGCTACGAAAATAGTGTGTTTGAAGAACTGAAAGCCAAATTCATTGCGTTAGGGTTTGCAGGCACAATTGAAAGGTCAACCATGTACCAAATCCCAGACTTCAGTTTGCGATTTAACCCTTTGTGACAGTTGAATATCAAGTTTGCGTACAACTCTTTTAAGCGAGTAATGCCTTCCCCCATCACCCTTATGGCAACTCCTTCAACCCCAGCTCTTGTAAGTAGGTGTTGTGTTCCTTGGTGGCTTTACGAATCTCTTCCTCAACTTTTATGAGTTCAGCGTGCACTGCGTCGAGATCAATTTCTTCCTCGGCAACACTTGTGCTGACGTACCGGGTGATGTTGAGGTTAAAGTCGTTTTGTTCGATGACTTCCATACTCACACGACGGGAGTAGCGGGACTCTTCCGTGCGGTGCTTATAGGTTTCGATGATTTTTGAGATGTGTTCCGATGTCAGCTGATTCTGTCGTTTGCCCTTAACAAAATGTTCAGACGCGTTAATGAAGAGTACATCGCCTGGCTTTTTGCATTTCTTCAGAACAAGGATACAGACAGGGATACCAGTTGAGTAGAAGAGGTTTGCCGGTAGACCGATAACGGTGTCTATATGGCCATCCTTAAGGAGTTTGGTACGAATACGTTCCTCGGAACCACCACGGAAGAGGACACCGTGCGGAAGAATAATGGCCATCACGCCTTCTTCCTTGAGGTAATGAAAACCGTGAAGGAGAAACGCAAAGTCGGCTGCTGATTTTGGTGCCAGTCCATAACTCTTAAACCGCACATCATCGGCCATGTTCGTTGAGGCATCCCAGCGATAACTGAATGGGGGATTGGCAACGATGGCGTCGAAGCTCGGTCGTTTTGCAGGGTTCTGCTCGCGCATCATGTCCCAATCATTGAGCAGCGTATCACCATGGTGGATCTCAAACTCACTATCCTTCACACCATGGAGCAGCATGTTCATCCGCGCCAGGTTATACGTGGTGATATTCTTTTCTTGTCCGTAGATCTTTCCGATAGTGCCGTATTGTTCTTTGACACGTTTGCGGACGTTCAGCAACAATGAGCCGGAACCGCAAGCAAAGTCAAGAACGTTCTCAAGCCGTTTCCGGGGTCCTGTGCTTGGCTCCTGACTATCAAGTGTCACGATCGCCGAAAGGATATCGGATACCTGTTGAGGCGTATAGAACTCACCCGCCTTCTTGCCTGATCCGGCCGCAAACTGTCCGATGAGATACTCGTACGCATCACCGAGTGCGTCAACGTCTGTTGAGAACTCAGCAAGACCCTCAGCAATCTTCTGAATGATCGTGCAGAGCTTGGTATTTCTATCCGCATAGGTCCTGCCCAACTTCGGCGAGCTGAGGTCGATTTCGGAGAACAGTCCTTGGAAGGTGCTCTCAAACGACTCCGTTTCGATGTACTTAAATCCCGACTGCAGCGTGTTCAGAAGATCGGCACTCTGAATCCGCGCCAGATTAGCAATGCTGCTCCACAGATGCTCCGGCTTGATCACATAGTGCACCTTACGGCGCATCTGCCGTTCGAACTCCGGCACGTCGTCCACATTGTTCGCGTACCACAACGCAAGCGGCACCTTGCGTCCGTCGCTACTCACGTTCGGGTAGTCCTTACCCAGCTCCTTCTTTGCCGCCAGCTCGTAGTTGTCTGAGAGATAGCGCAAGAACAGGAAGGACAGCATGTAGTCCCGGAAGTCGTCCGCATCCATCGCTCCACGTAGCTGGTCTGCGATTGCCCAGAGTGTGCTGCCTAGTTGTTTCTGGTTGGTGGTGGTCATGGTAGGGGGCGTTTCTTGATCTTGGTTTCCAGCGCCTTCAGATCGGCTTCGTCCTGTTGGTCGGCGGCCAGCGCCTCCTGTTTCTTGCGCTGCTGATCGAACTCGAGGTATAGTTCCTCCGTGCGTGCTTCCATTTGCTCGTGACTCACGGAACCTGCATGCTCCAGCAGAGGAAAACCATTTGAGGTGATGATCTGGTCGACATTTTCCTTCCAGAAGGCCATGCGGGTCTCTTCCCGTTGTTTGGCCCGCAATTCGGCTGTTTCCAGGAAGATGACCACAAGGCGGTTGAGGGTGTCGATCTCGTCTTCCGTCAAGTAGTTCTTGGCGACCACGATGTCCGCCTTGCGCACCTTCTCGCCCTTCCAGGAAAGCAGTCCGAAATGCGGATCGGCAGGATTCGCTCGTTCGGTAATGAGCTCGGCAGCGGTCTTTTGGGTGACGGCAAAAATCAGCAGGTTCTGGACGGTGGCAAAGAAGACCTGTGTGGCCTTGTCCGTTTTGTCGTAGTCACTACTCAGCGCAAAGAGGTCGCGCACCTTCTGGTAGAAGCGTTTTTCGGAGGCCCGGATGTCCCTTATGCGCTCCAACATCTCGTCGAAGTAGTCAGGACGGCCATCCGGGTTCTTGAGGCGCTCGTCGTCCATCACGAAACCCTTGACGAGGTATTCCTTCAGGACGGTGGAGGCCCAGCGGCGGAATTGCACTCCACGCGGCGAGCGCACCCGGTAACCAACGGCTAGGATGGCGTCTAAGTTGTACAGTGTCACGCGGCGTTCGACTTTGCGCTCTCCTTCAACTTGAACTACCGAGGATTCCTCGGTAGTTGCCGCCCGGCTCAGTTCTTCGTCCTCGAATATGTTCTTGAGGTGAAGGCCAACGTTGTCCGTGCTTACGTCAAACAGTTGGGCCATTTCCTTCTGTGTTAGCCATACGGATCCGCCCTGTGCCCGAAGTCTGATCTGGCTACGTCCATCTTCGGTAGTGTAGAGGATAAAGCTGTTCATTGCATTCGATCTAGAAGTTGGAGAACACCCGCATCCATCGCCCCGAGTAGTTGGTCGGCGATGGCCCACAGAGTGTTGCCCAGTTGAATTTGGTTGGGGGTGGTCATGGGGATCACAAGTGGCGCTAACCGATTAAAGAGTTAAGGCTCTACGCCGATCACAGTGCACATGGAGGTATAGTGAGGTAGGTCCTTCGCCTTTAGCGCTCTCATAACCTTCTTCACGATGTTCTGCGCGTTTGTGACAAAGTATGGCTGCTCAAGGGCGCGACTCAAGCCTTGAAGGTGTGAGGCATCATCGGCGAATTTCTGAATCTCGACCTGATCAACCTGCGATTCGAATAACAGATCGAGCTTGTCCGACCATCTTGACACACACGGCTTCACAAAGCCAAGGTATGCTTCTAGAAACTTACGCAGAAGGTTTGGAGACGTATATGCCTCATGGAGTGACGGTTCTTCTGCTGAGGCAAATGAGTGCAATTGATCGAACACGAACTGGTACTCCGATTTGTACTTGCGCAGAAGAGCTGGGGTGTCCGCAATAGACGACTGCCAGACCTTGTCATCAGCATCAAGATACCGTCGTATGTGATAGGAGTGTGCCCGTTTATTGTTGGCATAATCTTCTTGCGTGACGAACCATTTCTCTTTTAGAAGCGTGTAGAGCTCGCTATTGTGCGTAGCCACGAAGAGCTGCATACACGGTTCTAGTTTTTTTGTCAACAAGGCGAAAACGGCATAGATGTGGTTCGAGTCGAGACTGGAAATGGGATCGTCTATGAACACGATAGTTTGATCAAGGGACGCTCCGTTGCTCTCCAGTGTGGCGAGGAAATAGGCGAACGCAATTGCGGTCCTTTCGCCATCGCTTAGATTGGTAGCTGGCGTTTCGTTTCGCCGAAACTCGAACCTCCCTCCGTCCACCTCAACAACCGACACATTGTTATCCGGCAAGAGGAACTTGAGCGTTTCATCGAGCTTGCTTACCGCAACGGAATGCCTACTGATTTGGGCGTTTACCTCGTCTCTCTCGTATTTGATTGCACTAAGTAAGTGTTCCGCCTTCTCAACCATATTTTGGGCCCGTTGAATCTCGGTCTCTTTGCCCGGGACATCGTTGTCCCTGTAATAGATCGCGGCTTGATGCTTTTCGATTACCTCTTTAGCTAATCTTCTCTCTGCGTCGATCTGAGAGCGCTTTCGTTCATGTGCTACTACAAGTGCGTTGATATCCTCTACGATCCTGTCAATTTCAGAGGCGCGGCTGGTATCGACCGTGCAAGTCAACTGAGTCTCCAAGCTCAACTGTTTCTTTTCGGCAATTGTGGCAAGCTCGCCGACGACTGATGTCGCCCAAGAAACCCAATTCTCGACTTCAGTTTTTAAATCAGCAAACTCTAGCCTTAGGTCTGGAATGAAGTCACGTTGATCTGGGAGATTAATCGTCACATTTGCTGTCCGGAGTTTCGCAACGATAGCCGCCACTTCTGCAGTCAAGTCTTCGTACGCTGCGGAGAAGTGTCCTTTCAAAGCAGCTAGGCGTTCCTCAAGAATTGCCGAGCCACAGAATTCACACTGCGAGGAACCCACATGATGTGACAAGCCGGTTCGTATCCACGATTCGAGGTCACGATTGTCTTTCAGCTTCGCGATCGCCTCGTTTGTTGCGGTCTTCTGCAACACGGCGTGTAGTGAGTATAGTAGGGTGGCCGGATTCTCCGCGGGAGCGCAAACCATATCCACGTGACCCCACTGATCAATGCTGCGGACCAACGTTACCTTGGCCTCGAGATCTCCATCTGTCAGAATGTATTCTTGTGGAGACTCCTTTACCTTGTCAATGTCAGCGCCGAGCTTCGTGCGATTATAGGTTTTGTCGCCGGTAAGTTCTGCAACCCACCTTGCATGATTCGTGCGAAGAGTATCAAGCTCACTTTGCAGTCGCCGGAGGCTGACAGAGCGCTCTTTGCGGATTGCCTTAATCCGAGTCTCGTGCTCATTTAAACGAGTGATTCGATTGCGCAGGTTTATGGTGTCGGCTCCGACTACGAAGAATGAAGGAGCGCGATGTTCCTGCTCAAAGTTGCGTTCAATAAAGTCTCGATTGAAGACCTTTAATTGAGGTGGGTTCTGTAGGCTGGCGTGATTTAGCTTGGTACCGTCCTGAAGCTCAACTTCGAACTGGCTTCCCGGCCACCGGGCTAGCAGATCTGGTTCAGTCACAATCTGAAACAACCGAGACAGCGTTGTTTTCCCAGAGTAGTTCCAGCCATAGATAAGGTTACGTCTTGCAAAGGGCGCTGTCGCGCCCCACTGGAATTGGCGATAGCTGCCGAAGTTCGTCAGGTAGTTGATTTTGGAAATCATTACACAACCCCCTCCGCCACTGGAAACAACCCCTGCATCAACCCCTTCTTGTGGGTCTTCAGTGTCTCAAGTTTGCGTTCATGTGCAGCGACGCCATCGTCGATGAAGCCAAGGAGATCTGCGATGCGCTTCTGTTCGGCCTCTGCTGGGAAGCTGATTCGGTACTCTTGAATTTGCTTTGCGCTGATGTGTGGTATTCCCGAACTTGTGTTAACACGATCAACATAGGCATGAAATGTGGGCGCGTGGATTCGATGAAAAATGAAGCGAATCAGCGCGTTAGGTTTTGCTCTTAAGCGAGCTACGCGCTGGACTAGCAAAGATTCAGATTCTGACTCAGAGATAAGTGCTGAGTTCTTTCCCACTTTAGAGCCGTCCATACCGATCACGAGATCGTTGGTTCTCAGTCTGAATTTTTCGAGACCAATGGTTGATCCTGTGTAGTATCTGTCTATGTCAGCGTTATGTCGAATTCTACCCTCCGCTATATTGATACCGCGAAGCAGCCTGACTCCGTTCTTGTCTTGCGAGATGTCAACACCATCGAACGGGAAGCCTGTAAGAATGTCGGCTCTTTCGCCAAGCGCTAAGTTCTCCCACGCCCCCGTCCCCCGAAACTCTGGAAACCGTAGCCGAGGTTCTGTTTCTCCCTCGCGCGGAAAGAGTTGCTGCAAGAGTCCCTTCTTATACTTTTTGAGGAGTTCGACCTTGCGGGCCTGGGAGGAGATGAGGTTGTCGAGTGAGGAAAGGCAGGAGGCGATTTTCTGTTGTTCGGGAAGAGCTGGAACGCAGATGTTGCCCTTGAGGACATCGGCGTTGTTAACCTTCATGTCATTCTTCGCGCCTTTCTTCACAATGGGCTGAAGGTAGGCATTCAGGTTGTAGTCACGGGAAAAGAAATGATCCAAGTAGGTAGCAGAGCAATCAAGGAACGGGCGATAGACAGCATACAATGTCGAAACTATGCCTCGCTTACCCTTGTTTTCTTTAATGATACCGAATGGGTTCTTCTTCAGCGGGCTCTTCGTGTAAACCAAATCACCATGTTCGACGACGTGATAGTCTTTTACCGTCACACCTGCGTATGAGCGGCCCATGTATTCAATTTGATTCACGCAGCCGTGTTCACCAGAAACCGAAAGCACATCGGCTGGGCCAAGTTCGAGAGACCTGTTCCGCGTCTTCGTTTCGAACAAAAGCTCGTTGAGTTTCTTCACCCGCCAGTCAGGTCCATTCCGAAACTCCGGGAAGCGGAGCTTTGGAACGAGTGCTGACGCTGACTCGGACTTCGTGCCGGACGTTTTTTTCTTACTGCTCATACGTGCTCAGTCCTGAGAAGTCGCGGCCGATAGCACAGTGTTTCGAGCCTGTAACCCAAACGTTCATGAGCGCCATAGCTCCTTTGTCCGAATAGTACATATCAGAATACAAGGAATGAATGACCATGGACGTTGGTCTCTTGGATGAATCGCGCAATTTTACGGTAACCCGCTTGGAGATTGGGGCGACGCGAACCGTTGGAGACAACAAGGTGCAATGCACGGAGTCTGTTCATCTTCGAACTAAAGTGGGTGCCGTGATGAGCTGCGATCATTCCGAAGAATTCCTTCGCGGGCCCAAGATCGGTCACGACTTGATTTAACTCGGCTCTCTCGAGGTCGCCAAGGTGAATGAGGCGAGTTCCACATCGGAAGGCTAGACTCAAGCGATTTGCGACTCGCCGGATGGCTCTGTTTGCATTGATAAGCGTTTCAGGGATTTCCAGCGCACCGTCGATGAATTCTTCGTTGTCAGTCGAATCCTCCTCTTGTGATGCGTCTGCAGATCGATCGTCATGCTCGTCAGCACGTTGTACGGCGCGCCTAGCCGCTTGGGCAGCTTGATCTCTCAAGCGTTCACGAATCTCTTTCGCTTGTTCGTTGTTCTCGATCGCTTTTTCGAAAACATCGATAGCATTCTTTGCAGACGTCGCTACCAGATCAGAAGCAACCCGAGGTGGCCACAGAACTTGAAATGGTATGCCTGCAAGATCAAATGAATCTCCCTTGGACAGAAACGCGTGGGATGGTGACGTGCTGGTCGGATTTAGTGACGTAAAACCATCAATCAAATCTTGCTCTGGTATACCGGATTTGCCTCCTAGAATTTTGTTCATTGTAAAAAGGGTGAGAGCAAAGTTCTCTGTCAGACTGTGGTCTTTGATCAGCGGCAGCGCGGGCAGAAACAGTTGATCCACATCAAAGGGGAGTTTAGTGCCAGGTGGTTGCCGCGAAATTCCAGAATAGTGGTCGAAATGAAGGTGGGTGAGGAGGAACTCTGACATACCTCGCGCCGCAGCTGAATGCAAGACCTGTATTGCACGGGCGTCGCCCCCGCAATCCATCATTGCAGTGCCCCAACTATTAAGTTCAAGCGCGTTGCCGTCTCCAACGGGATGTGCGATGAGCTGCGCATGGTGGCAAAGTATGTGCCGTACTATCATGGGGCATCCTATGTTTGATGTGACATGTGATTTCCATTCGTGTTTTCGCTGACAGCGCACCTTCATACGCGCTCAGTCCTGATATCTCGCGGCCACTGGCGCGTTTTTTAGAAGAGGGACAAGACCCGACATGAGGGCGTTCTCCTCGTCTTTTAGATGCTGGAATTCTTTGATAAGATGGAGCCTGAATTCTACAGAGACCCACGAAGCACATTCAAGGGCGATGTCCTCGTGGGTGTAAGTGCCGCCGTAACGACCTGCACTTGAACGCAGTCCAATGACAGCGGTTTTTTCAATCCGTTGTTTAGGAGTGAGAACGTAATTCTTGAGCCCAGTCTGCATTCTCATCCCGTCGAATTCGACGGGATTTAAACCTGGGTTGTTGAGTCGCTCCCAGACGCCGAGTAATAACACGGTGTCCTTGTTCTTGAGCCGTTGCTCGATCAGCGCGCCTGCCCCGTCGAAGTTCCGCACCATCTCCGTGGGGGAAATGTAGTCGCCCCCGGCCTGAGTGAGAATGCCGATCGATGTTCCTTGAACTTCGATTTTGGTGCGTTTGGCTTTGCTCATGGCACCTGAAAATTGGTTTGTGGTCGGGTTTCCCGGTCCTCGGAATCCCACAAATCGCGGTAGGCATTGATGTAGCTGGCGGTGGCCTGCGGATTGAGTTCCCAGTAGTGGCGGCAGAGGGATTTGAAGAGGGCGAGACCTTGTGGAATGCAGGCGTGGTCGAGAAGGTGATCGAGGGTGAGTTCGATCAAGCGGGAATCGCGGCTGCCGCTACGGAGGATTTCGCGGACGGTGGGTGCTTGGGCTTCGGCGGCCTGTAGGTGGAGTGCCTGGAGCGGGGCAATGATTGCTGTGAGGTCTTCGAGTAAGCCCCGGTAAGAGTCGGAGTCCGAAGAGTTGCTTTCCGTGTTGGTCATGGCTGCGTGGGATGTTTCGCCCCTTCAGGGCTGGAGAAATGAATCACCGTCGTAGGGCCAAAGGCCCGAGGCCATACCAGTCTGGGACATCGCCCCAGGAAAGGTGCCCAAGACAGATTCGAGGGCTGAAGGCCCGGTCCAGTTTTTATCATTTTGTTGGCGTCAGCAAAATTATCGGAATCAGTAGAGGAAGGAATCGTGTCCGTCATGATTCATACGCACTCAGTCCTGATATCTCGCGGCCACCGGCGCGTTTTTTGAGAAGAGGGACAAGATCCGACATGAGGGCGAGTTCTGCGTCTTTCCGATCGCGCCAGCCAAGGTTTTTTGATGCAAAGAGGTCGCTGAGGTGTTCACCATCAAAGATCATGACGCTGAGGATGGTGTCTACAAAGTGTTGAAGGGTTTCCGACGGGATGTCATGTCGCTCTGCTATCCGAGTAAGTTCTTGCGCATTTTTCTCGGCCTTAAACCTTGTATATCCCTCACGTATGTCTTGTTCACTGAGTCCTTCACCTGCCTTGAGTGTGTTGATGTAGTCCGTGATGTCTGTTCGTTCGTCGAGGAACTTCGCATCGGCATGAATGAGACTGATGAGTTGTTCACGAGTCATTGTTGTTTTGCCTGGACGCCTGGAGGAGTACTTGGCAAGCAGACTCATGATGTAGTCGTAGTCGATGACGCTTGAGGCGAAGAGGACAAATTCGAAGTCGAGTTGGCTGACGTTATACTTCGTACGCCAGTTTTCAGGTTCTGTGGTCGTTTCGTTCTTGATTCGTGCTGATGTTTCGAGGTAGGCACCACGGAATCCACGATGTTCTGCTTCCGGCAGGATGTCTTCAATCGTGGCTGCTTCGTCAGGAGTAAGGTCCGTGTACTGTTCGAGCTGTGTGCGTAGTCGTTGTACTTCTTTAAAATGTTCGATGAAGCCAATACGTGCTTCCGTGCCACGTAGGTTGGCAACGGCGTCGGGTGTGGTTGGAAGGTCATGTGCCGACATAAACTCGTTGAGTTTTGCCACAGCTGCCTGGAGTTTGTCGATAACCACCGGCGCACGCTCCACAAGCCAGATTTTCTGCGGCGGTTCAGTGGTTTTTTCGCCAGAGAAGAGGGTGATGGCAGTATCGACGGATTCTTGTTGCTGACGGAAGTCGAGGATGTTGCCGTAGGGTTTGGTGGCGTTTAAGACACGATTTGTTCGCGAGAAGGCCTGAATAAGGCCGTGATGTTTGAGTGACTTGTCAACGTAGAGGGTGTTGAGGTACTTTGAGTCGAAGCCAGTTAACAGCATGTCAACGACGATCGTGATATCGATCTTGTTCGTCGGTGCAAAGTCGCTGTTTGACCACTGATGGTCCTTGATACGTTTTTGAACGTCCTGATAGTATTGGTCGAACTCAGATATTCGGTGATTGGTCCCGTAATGTTCGTTGTACGTTTTGATGATGTTCTGTAACGCCGCCTTCTTGCCCTCGGGGTCAACCTTGTTGTCCTCAAGCTCCGTTGGCAGGTCTTCCTGGATTTGTTTAATATCTGGGTCGCCATCGGCAGGTGGAGAGAAAACACAGGCAATGTTTAATGGGACAATGTCAGGATCGTTCTGTTGTCGCTCTGCCTGGATCTCAGCAAAGAGGTTGTGATAGGCAATCGCGTCGTTAATGGATGACGTAGCAAGCAGCGCATTAAACCGACGGTGGCTGGTGGCCGCGTCGTGTTTGTTGAGGATGGCTTCAACGACAGCACGCTTTCCTGGTGCCTGGCCTGGTGCAAGGACAACGTCTTTGTCTGGTTTAAAGTAGTCTACATGGAATCGGAGGACGTTGCCGTCTTCAATGGCATGGGTAATCGTATAGGAGTGAAGACATTTGTGAAAAAGGTCTTCCGTTGTCCTCATTGAGCCAATGTTTTCCTCGATTTTCTGTGCCGAGGCATTAACTTCAAAGATGGGGGTACCCGTAAATCCAAACAGTTGTGCATTCGGAAAGAAGTTCTTGATGGTGCGGTGGTTCTCACCGAATTGTGACCGATGGCATTCATCAAAAATGAAGACCATTCGTTTGTCGCGTAATGTTGCGAGCTGGGATGCATAGGATGGCTGTGATGATTTACCGCCACTCTGCCCACTGCCAGCCTTTTTACTATTGTCAAGAGCAAGACCTAATTTTTGAATTGTCGTAACGATAACCTTGTCAGCATAGTCATCAGAAAGTAAACGTCGTACCAACGTACTTGTATTGGTGTTTTCCTCAACACATCCCTCCTGGAAACGGTTAAACTCCTCACGCGTTTGTCGGTCAAGATCCTTACGGTCTACGACAAACACACATTTGTGGATGTTGTCGTTTTCCTTGAGCAGTGTTGATGCTTTAAACGACGTCAGGGTTTTACCACTTCCCGTTGTATGCCAGATATATCCATTCCCTTTATTGTCATTGATGCACTGAACAATGTGCTGCACAGCATAGATCTGATAGGGTCGCATCATCATCAGCTTCTGCTCACTGGCAATGAGGACCATGTATCGACTGATCATTTTTGCCAGCGTGCACTTCTGCAGGAACGACTCTGCGAACGACTGAAGATGTGTGATCTTCTTGTTTGACTCGTCGGCAAACTCATAAATCGGCAGAAATCGTTCATCTGCATTAAATGTGAAATGCCGCGCATTGTTATTGGCGAAGTAATACGTGCGGTCGCGGTTACTCACAACAAAGAGCTGCAGGAAACAGAGTAATGTTTTTGTATATCCATTACCCAGATCGTTTTTGTATTCAACGATTTGCTCCATGGCACGACGTGGGTTGATACCCAGTGCCTTGAGTTCAACCTGTACAATGGGAACGCCGTTGATGAGTATCATCACATCATACCGATGACGGCTGTGATCCGTGTTCATCGTCAACTGATTTACGACTTCAAAGTCGTTTTTACACCAGTCCTTGGTATTCACCAAGGTATAGTTCAACGGAGTACCATCATCACGTGTAAACGAATTGCGCTCACGTAATCTCTTCGATACCGTATACACATCATCCGTAACAATTTCATCCAGCAAACGCCCGAATTCAGCGTCTGACAGATTGACTTGATTGAGTGCTTCAAACTTGACGCGAAAGTTATCCTCTAGCGCTTTACGATTTCGAATGTCTTCCCGATAAACGTACTTCAGATCCTTGAGCTGTTCAATAAACCACGACTCAAGAGCAGATTCCTTAAGGAGTTTTGGAGGATCGTCAGATGCTATCGGATATAGATGTTCTGAGTTCGCCATACAGTCGTTTGTGCAGAATGGAGATGGGGGAGGGTAGGGGAAGGTGGGGGAAGAAATGGAAACGAGATCACATGTTATTGTATTCGTTCGTTCTCAATTCTTCAGCAAGGTTGTCCTCATTTCGTATGACACGTTCATGTGTGTTTTCCTCATCAACTGCAAGATATCGCAACTCGACGTTTCTTTTTATTGACAGGAATATTGTGATACGATCTTCCATGCTCGACATCCAGCGTAACTCGGCGTAATCGATATACTGCACCCCTCCGGAGAGACTGAGAGGAATTGGTTGCCCCGGAGGGGCAACGATCAGCCGGCGGTAAAACCGGTGGGAAACGACACAACACAGAACCCCGCGTAACCCCGCGTAAGCCGGTGTAACCCGGCGTGGGCCCGCGTCACCCTGCGTAACCCTGCGTGGGCCCAGCGTAACCCCGTGTAAGCCGGTGTAACCCGGCGTGCTTGCGGCCTCGAGAGGATTTGAACCTCCGACCCACGCTTTAGGAAAGCGTCGCTCTATCCTGCTGAGCTACGAGGCCGAGAATGTTGGGAAGGTGGGGTTAATGGTGGGGAGGCAGATGGGGTTAAAGGTGGGGAGGCAGGTGGGGAGACAGATGGGGGTAAAGATGGGCCATATTGATAATTCTATGTTTTGTACAAATTCACGTTTATTAGCATCTTATGAGCTTGACGATGATTGGACTTGTCGATCTTCGGTGAAGTGCTGTGGTGATTCGGTTGATGAGAGAAATTTTCTATCTCCCCATCATTAACCCCATCTGCCTCCCCACCATTAACCCCATCTGCCTCCCCATCATTAACCCCATCTGCCTCCCCATCATTAACCCCATCTGCCTCCCCACCATTAACCCCATCATTAACCCCATCTGCCACCCCACCATCAACCCCATCAATTCACCGTATCATTCCCAGCCAACAGGTTTCTGTTGCCGGTACCAGGAGTAGGGAATTGATGCATAACGTAGGCGGCGACGAGGGCTTTGATGTCGCTTTGGGAGATACGACCCTCTGAGCCCATGAGTACGGCACGCTCGAGGATGGCCTCAATGTCTTCGTTGCTCAGGAATCCAAGGTCGCGATAGGATAACAAGAGGCCCCAGGCGTCGGCGCGGAGGAGGTCTTGTTCAATGCCGTGTAAGACGCGGAAACTGGCCGGACGTGAGGTGTCCGGGGTCTCTTCTTCAGGATGTGCCTGCTGACGTTCAAGGATCCAGCTGAGGGCGGCGGATATTTCGCTTTCCGTATATCCACGACGGGAGAGTTCGTCGAGCTCAATACGCGACAACGGTTCACCAAGCTTGCGCTCGGCGATAACGAAGGCGATGATTTCCATGATTCGTTCGACGATGTACCGATCATTCATAGGCGAGAAAGGTAGCGGTTTTCAAGTTTTTGCATGGCCCGACGCTGCTCGTCGGTGGTGTCGTCATGACCGAGCAGGTGTAATGCACCGTGCACGGCAAGCCGACAGAGTTCGTTGACGACTCCAACACCTTCCTCGTGTGCCTGACGCCGAGCCGTGTCGAGAGAAATGTAAATTTCTCCAAATAACGGTTCGTCGTCAATCGGAAAGGTGATGACGTCCGTCGCATAGTCATGCTGAAGGTACTTCTTGTTGAGCCGACGTATGTCGCGGTCATTCAAGAGGATGATGTCTACACGCGCTAACGTGACCTTGTGCCCCTTTAACGCCCCCTTCACAATATCCGTCATCTCGGTTTTGCCGCGGTAACGACTTCCGGATGCATTGGTAATGGTAACGGTAATGGGCACGTATCGGCGTTTCGCTGTGTGTCAGAAAGGAGGTCAGAGGGTTTCGAGCAGGGACTCGGCCAACGAGAGTTGCATGGCCGCCATGAGTGCCGCCGGGTCAACTGCCGTGAGGTCCGTCCGAATGAGTGAGGCGCGGATGTTCGCAAACTGCGAACACGTACATGTTTTGCCCACAACCAGGCTGCTGAAGGTGTCGTCACGTTTCGTCACAAACATCACTTCGTCGGGCTCGATGACCATGCAGGCCGTTACGCCGTGGAGTTCTACATAGCCCTGATGGGTCTGCGCCGAGACGATGGTTTCCGGTCCAGCCCCCATGTCGACCGTTGTCGATACGGTTAATGCCAGAACGCGCCCCGATGTCTCGTCACGCAGGTTCCAAAACCATGTGCCACCACCGAGATCTTCGGCATTTCCCAGTACACTGGTTACGGTGTCGATGTCCTGTAGAGTCATGAGGGGAAAATACGGGAAAAATGGGTTACGCGGGGTTACACGGGCTGACGCTGGCCGACGCCGGGTTACGCTGGCCGACGTTTCATTGTGCAAATCAATTCTACGCGGTGATCGCAGCGTCACCCAGCGTCACCCAGCGTCATCCAGCGTCATCCAGCGTAAGCAAGCGTCACCCAGCGTCATCCAGCGTCACCCAGCGTCACCCAGCGTCATCCAGCATCACACAGCGTAAGCAAGCGTCACCGGTATTTCCATAGTCGGTACCAGGGGATGCCGGGACGTTCGTGGTGTTCGGCGTGGTATCCAAAGAAGTAGCAGGCGAGGAAGGCAAGGACGTGGTGTTTGGGCATCGACCGGGCATTGTGGCGCATGTCGGCCGTGTGGGGTTTACGATGTGGTAGATATGTGCCCACATAAAACAACTGAAACGTGCCCAAAAACGCCGGAAGGATCCAGTATGTTAATAACACCCACTTGGGGATGTGGAAAACGTGTGCAAAGATGTTGTATGCTACTGCCATTCCAAGGAGTTGCGAGATGGTGGCATAGCGTACCATAAAGGCCGTAAACCACGGGATCAGACGTCCGCTGGGGTGGTAATCCGGGTCGTCCGTGTCGTGGGCAGGCGTTGTATGGTGTCGGTGGTGGTTGGTGTAGAGCCGTGAATACGAGAGGCCGGCAAACAGTAGCGCACATAAGGTGCCCACAATCCGGTTCGTGCGTGCCGAACGTGAGACCGTTCCATGCATGGCATCGTGGGCTGTGATAAACAATCCCGTATAGAGAAAGCCTTGTATCATCACCAGAAGAGGAGTGAGTAAGGGGTGAAGGGGGCCTGTTGTTAGTGTAAAGGTTAACAGGCCGGACCACAGGGTGATGATGATGATGGCTGATATCATGTGTGTTTGAATTCTCCGTCACAAAATACCTCGGCAACTGCATCGTAACTTCACGTCTATGCTGAAGCGTTCCCTTTCTCTTGTTGTTGTTCTTGGTGTGATGGTCTGCTCTGCCGTTGCGCAGAAGATGCTCATCCCCATGGATCTATCGCAAACAGACCACCTGAAGGCCTACGGTATAACGTACTGGGTGCTCACAAAGGACATGCCGGTGGACTGGCTCCTGAATTATCGTGGCGGCTCGTTTATGCTCGATGCTACCACGGAGATTAAGGCCGAATGTCGTATTCGTGGTGTGTTGTTCGAAGAACTCGATGGTGCATCGGCTGCCAGTATCTATGCCGACGTACAACGCGAGAACGTGAACATGGAAGTGGTGCGCCTGGAAAAGGCCCCACGTATTGCCGTCTACGTTCCACCCGGATTCCGTCCCTGGGATGATGCCGTTACCCTTGCCATGGAATATGCCGAGGTGAAGTACGAGAAGCTGTGGGACGAAGAGGTGATTAACGGTAAACTTTCCGAGTATGACTGGTTACACCTCCATCATGAAGACTTTACGGGTCAGTACGGAAAGTTCTATTCCTCTGCGGCCACACAACCATGGTACATCCAACAAGTTGCCCTACTCGAGAGTACGGCACGTAAGTTGGGCTATAAAAAGGTCTCGGAGCTAAAAAAAGCCGTTGTTGAGAAAATCCGTGATTATATCACAGGTGGAGGATTTATGTTTGCCATGTGTAGTGCTACGGATACGTATGACATTGCGCTGGCGGCTGCCGGAATAGATATTGTGGAACGTCCGTTTGATGGTGACCCTGCCGAACCGGATTGTAATGACCGACTCGACTTCTCGAGAACGTTTGCCTTTCAGAACTTCCGTGTGATTACCAATCCCATGGAATATGAGTATTCGAACATCGACATTGATGCGAATCTCTTACTCGCCAACGAGGCAAGTGACTACTTCACGTTGTTCGACTTCTCGGCCAAGTACGATCCCGTGCCAACGATGCTCACACAGTGTCACGTAAACGTTGTCCGTGGTTTCCTCGGACAAACCACGGCCTTCCACAAAGACCTCATTAAAAAGTCCGTCACCGTTCTCGCCGAACGCGATGGCACGGACCAAGTGCGTTACATTCACGGCAATGTGGGTCGTGGCACATTTACCTGGTACGGCGGCCACGATCCCGAAGACTACCGTCATAATGTTGGTGACCCACCAACGGATTTGAGTTTGCATAAAACCTCACCGGGCTATCGGCTGATTCTGAATAATATCTTGTTTCCGGCGGCGAAGAAGAAGAAGCAGAAAACTTGACGCCGGGTTACGCCGGGTGACGCAGGGTGACGCTGGGTTACGCCGGGTGACACGGGGTGACGCCGGGTGACGCGGGGTGACGCAGGGTGACGCAGGGTGACGCGGGGTGTCTAGTCTTCCGGGGGTTGGTCGTTGTTCTCGTGGTTGTGTTCGTCAGTTTTTTCCACGCGGGGTTGATTGTGATGGTTAGTCTTATTGAATGATTTATTCATTGATTCTATTCGACGCAATATGATCTCTCGATACTTGCCATTATACGTAGGGTGAAACTCAAGCTGTTTGTGTGCAAGTTTTATCAGACCTATGGAGATCTTACTGAGCTTGCTACGGAGTTCAGATTCCTCATCGGGATTGAGTAGTGACAATGAGAGTGCAACGCGCAGTGCGTTCTTTGTTTCTTGGATCGAGCCATCAGCAATCATGATGAAGTGTAGAAGTGAAGCTACTGTTCCTCGTGCCGCGCCCTCAATGATATTGTTCGAGATAGACAATGTGGATCGCTGTATTTGACTCTTGATGTCCCATGAATTGGGATCATTCCAGGAATTGATCTTTGAAAAGATCTCCATCTCCGTCTGTTTGATCAGCTCAAAGACGTGTGTATTGGTAATTGCCATACAGCGTTGTGCGTTGAGGACCTCAAAACGTGACAGCCGGGTGACGCCTTACGACGTTGGCTGACATGTGATCGTATAGGCCGACGTTCGACGACACATGCTGACCTGCCAGAGCTTTATGATTGGAACGATGCGTCGGCCAGCGTCACCCCGCGTCACCCCGCGTCACCCAGCGTCGGCCAGCGTCACCCAGCGTCACCCAGCGTCGGCCAGCGTCACCCAGCGTCACCCCGCGTCACCCCGCGTCACCCAGCGTCACC
>DDUR01000042.1 GCA_002344895.1 Ignavibacteria bacterium UBA2333 | reverse complement strand
AACCCCACCTTTAACCCCACCTTTAACCCCATCTTCTCACTTCCTCTCTTCTCTCAACACTCTTCCCTTAGTATATAGTGGTCGTTCAGCATCGTGAAGACCCCTATTGACCCACAGAACATTTGCTGCATCAATCGATGTTGGTACAGTGAGTGTTGATATTCCTAATTCATCATCAGGTGTTTCGAGGAACGTGTACGTTACAAGTGAGAGGGCATCTGTACGTAGTACCGATGGCAGGTTCGCAATGTCACCCGTTGTACGGGTCTTGAAGATTATTCGAGCTGGCTCGCTTCGAGTAGAAGCTCCTTCTACATTCTCAGCCGTGAGTTCGACGAGGACGGGATCGGTTATAGCAGTCGACACGTCGAATCCGTCACTCATGTCAACATCAACGAATGGTGGTACCGTTTGAGTAACACTATCAATAACTCGTACAACGCGGCCACGCTGCAACAAACGTAGACCAAGACGATAGATCGCAGCATCACTCACAATCTTCGGCGTAACACGAATCCGTGGTAACGAGGTTTCAACGATATAGTCGGTGGCACGAAGCGGTCCGAGAACACGCCGACTTTCGTCCTCCACAACAACAATACCAGGTTGAGCTGCTTGACCAGGACGAATGTCAATCGTCATACGCTGTAGGGCAATATTCCACACTTTTTTAAAGTAGTTCCGTACAGCATCTGCCCTTCGGCGTGCACGAAGTTTCCCCTCTTCGGTTCCATCGTCGTACGAGGCCAGCGTGACATTCACACCGTTTTGTGCGGCCATTCTCGAACCGAGAATATCGAGTACTCGATAGTGCCAATGAGTTGCTGTGTCCAAGAGAGCATCATCTGCAGTCCAGCCCCTTTGCCCCTTACCAGACTGTACATATCGCTGAGGGATTCCCACGGAATCTCCATCAAACAGTATCGCAGGCGCAACACTCGCAACTCGTGTCCGACGGATTCGGCGTACACGCAGATAGGCCTCGGCCGCCGTTTCGTCGTTGTCGTCGATAATGTCTACGTGAACACTTGCATGTAATACACTAGGTGGTTTTGGGACAACTGTGCGGAAGGATTCGGTTACACGATACCGTATACTGTCTCTGCTGACAATACTATCAACGTATACGCTTGTTCGTGCTGTTGTTGCGGTGCGCACAGTTGAGCTGAGCACAACAACGGTATCTCGAACGTAGATGGTATCACGAAACCTTGGCAATTCCATCGGTTCCGGTTGCGATGTCGCACCACCAAGGTCATACCGAATGCCAACACCGAAACCAAGTGATGGCAATGTCAACGACGCAGTTGAATGCTGTGATGCGAGTGGCAATACAATCTGTACCCACGGTGCAAATGATATTCCTTGCACTGGGCGGAAGGGAATCTTACCTTCAGCTCTGAGATTGACAAGGGGCGAAAGGGGCGAAAATCCACTGATAGCACCCGACGCTGTTTGTTGTACAATACTGCCATCAACAAAGGGTAGACCAGGCGGATCCGTAAACTGTTGTGTTTGAGTAAATGCAGAACCTGAGACAGATGAAAGTTGAACACCGAGTCCAACGTTTAGCCAGTCGAGAACTGGATAACTCAGAAATGGTTCAATCACCACGGCCGTCATCGTCATGTCAACCGTGTGACCAATTGTAGCACGATACACCGTGTCACCCCGTGCTATGGGTGCTGTCTCAGCAGCCGAAAATGCAGGTGATACGGAGGTGACGTTGAGTCGGAGTCCACCGCGAACCGATTTTCCCTGAAGGGCAAACAACGGGACATCCGCAGAAAGGCCGAGTCGCACACCGACGGCTGTGGAGGTTGTTGACCCAAACGACGTGGCACCGTCCGGGATTGCGATTCCAGGAAGCGTGATAAAGTCGGCCGAAGGGAAGACGACGTCAGCACCAAGGTCAACGCCTAAACGTACGTCCTGAGCCCGCAGGGCTGACGTTATGAGAACAAACAGAGTGAGGGCGAGTACGCGGACCACGCGCAAAGATAGACGCTACCGAACGACGAGAAGGCGTACAACGGAGTTTACGATTCCCGTTTCCGTTTCAGCTGCTAGACGGACAATGTAGGTTCCTGCTGTCAGGCCGTCAATTGCGCTCTTTGACACCGACACCGTCGTTGCTCCATCACGTACTTCGGCTGAATAGTCGGCAAGAACAACACCTTCAGGTGAGACAATCTGGAGAATCCCCTTACCCTGCGGCACATTCCCAATGGAAATGGTTGTTGTCGTTTCAAGTGGATTCGGACTCACGGAAAGTTCAAGCGGCCCCTGATTACTGTTCACGAGTCGAATACGACCATCTGGATATTGCCAGACGTTTGTCAAAACAATCTCTCCTGAGTCCAGATCCCGTCCCGTTACGTCATCCGTGAATTGCGCTGTAACGTTTAGCAGATCGAGGGGTGTTCGTACATCGTTACCCATCACGGCAACAGCCGAGAACGCAGCGACTTCGGCACCACTTTCCGATATCGTTCCATCGGATGTTAGGACGACAACAGCGCGATCGTTCATCACCGTCCTCGTTAACTCAGTTCCACTCACCTCCGAGGCCACAACAACGGAACTGTTATAGGCAATGGAGCACTGGGCTTCTGAGAATCTCACGGGGATATCAATCACACCATCGGTGAATGCACGAACTGAAACACGTACGGTATCACCGATACGCACTTCGCGTCGCTCTGGTACAACACCAAATCGTATGGCAACTGGTCGTGGACGCATAGTCGTGCTGACAACTATCTCTGTGCTGTCAACATCAACTCCACCTAACGTTGTTCGAATCAGCAGAAACTTCTGTCTGACACCAGTTTGAAACGTTGTTGACTCACCACGAGCTCGTATGCCAATTCGTCGATCACGCGAGATTGTACCTGCCTGTGGTAATGTTAGCGTTAACGATGCTAGCCCCTGTTCAACGGTCACGATACGATATCGAAAACCTTCACCATACAGATCTGCTCCAAGATCGATGGTAACATCCTTTATTTGTGGAGTACCAACGGCAACTTGATCAAGTATGATGGTCTCTACCTGCGGCATTCCAACCGCCGTTACCGTCATATCAATCGTCACATCGTCAATCGGCCGATTATCTGGTGATCGACGTTCGTAAATGACCCTGTCAGAAAACCTTCCTTCACGTAACGGTGATGCTTTCACTGACACGATGATGGAATCTCGCTCAACCGTTGGTTTATCGGGAACGGTAAAGACTTCAGACTCTGGTTGTTGCTTGATGACGTACGTTGGTTTGATACCACCGATCAACTCCGCTCCAAGTCGTACAGTGCGAACATCACCCGTAAGAACAGGGCCAAAGTCTGTTTGTATTGACTTGTCAAGATCTACGGCAATGCCCACCAGGCGCGCCACCAGCGTGTCAATCGGATTCACACGTTGTGCATCGTCTTTATCATACCGAACAAATACGGCCGAATCCACATACTCGCCGCCAACGATTGGACGGAAGTGCACCATAAATCCAAAGGTGTCGGCAACGGGTGCTGGTATTCGGTTAACAACAAAGAACGGTGCTGTAACACGATCCGATACCGTCCACAAAAAGTCGCGGACGATGTCCTCACGAACAACAACAACTCTCCGGGACGTATCGCCAGTGGCAATACGACCAAAGTTTAGTGTTGTACGACGTACGGGAACAAACGCCTCCGCTGTCAGAACGATCTTGACTTCGTCGTTATTCTGCGGCAATGCTGGCCGACGACGCAGAATGATCGTATCTGTGTACCTGCCCGCTTGTTGCGACAGAAAGCTTACTTCCAGGCGAGCTTCGCCGTTTGTAATTGTGATCCCGTTCCCATTTACAAGTCTAAATGGTGCCGATGGTGCTTCATCAACCGCAAATGCCGATGCACCAGGCTGTAGACCACGGACGATCACCTGTTTCATGGCGGATTGAAAGACAGGAGTAGGCGGAAAACCGGCTTCAAGTTCCTGTTCACGCAACAATGCCCCCTTGCCCCTTTCGACAAAAACTGTCAAAAACAGGAGCAACGTGAGTACCGTCGTGATCCGACGCTGGGAAAGGGGCAAAAGGGGCTTCATGGGCGTTCTACTAATCCACGACGAAGGACTTCGTTACACTACCGAGCGCTGAGGATACAGACATTCCCGCGCCATTCTTGAGATATAACCTTACCGGTGCCTTGAATACGAACATCGTATCCCGAAGCATGGATGACGGTAATGGCTCGACGTAACGGCATACCAACCACATTCGGGCGGTTCGCAGGTGTTGCAACAGTTGTCGTATCACCAGGTTTGCGTGATGTTTGAACCTCCGTTGTCACGGCCGTTGACCGTTCCACGCGTATTCCGGGTTCCGGACGTTGTTTGACGATGAGCACGTCTACAGGATGTTCGTCCGCGAGACGAAGGCCTAGTCGCTGTAATACCGTATCTGCCGTAAGCGGGTCCAGCCCCCGAACATCTGGCACAAACACACTGTCGGCATCAGCGCTCGCAGCAATTCGTGTTCGTGTATTGTCATCAAGTGCCAACATGGTCATCGTTTTCTGAACGATTCTCCGGAAGATCGGTGCTGCAGTAGATCCGCCGTAGATACTTGTTGTTGGCCGGTCCAACATCACAATCATGGCAACACGTGGTGCTTCAGCCGGATAGAAGCCAACGAAGGAGGCTGTGTATGACGACGTTCCATAGGCTCCGTCAACCAACTGTTGGGCTGTGCCTGTCTTTCCAGCGATACGAACACCGGGGATGCGTGCCTCGGAGCCCGTACCTCGTTCAACAACACCAACAAGCATATCCGTTAACAGTTTTGCCGTTTGTTCCGAGATAACACGTCGAATCCGCATCGGCTTGTTCTCCCGGAGAATTGACCCATCGGCTGCAATCACACTTTGTACAATTCGCGGCTCCATCATCACGCCGCCATTGGCGATAGCAGCGTAGGCGTTTACCATTTGTAGTGCCGTGGCACTCAACTGATAACCAAAGGCCATGTATGTTTTTGTTGTTGCATCAAACTCATTCGGTCGTTTGAGTCGACCTCTGACTTCACCAGGAAGGTCTATACCCGACGGGATGCCAAATCCGAAATCACGAACGTATTTGTAATAAACACGATCATCCAGTGCCGATACGGACTTAGCAAATACGACATTACTTGACTGCTCCATTGCTCCGCTAAACGTCGTCTGTCCAACCGGATGATCATCTCGAATAGGTGCGCCGAAGATCACGGCCGTTCCGTTTCCACCATCAACAGCGTCGTTGGGAGCAATCTTTCGTTCCTCAAGTAGAGCTGCTGCAGTGACGGCCTTCATTGTTGAGCCCGGCTCGTACTGATCCGTGATGGCCCGAATACGAATAGCATCACTCGTTGCACGATCCAATCGATTTGGATCAAACGTTGGCCACGATGCCATTGCGAGCACGTCGCCCGTGGCCGGATCAATGGCAACAACAGTACCACTCGTTGCTCCGCTTTCGCGGATACCACGGTCGAGTTCCTGTTCCGCAACTCGTTGCATGTCAATGTCGAGCGTCAATTTGATGTTCGCACCGTCACGCGGGGCCTCACGTTCTGGATTTACGCTGGGGCGCAGCCGACCTCGACCATCACGCTGCATTACAACAAATCCGCTCTTCCCACGCAATAGTGAGTCATAGCCCAGTTCTATTCCACTGAGTCCATTATTATCAACATCCGTCGTGCCCACAACCTGTGCCGCAACGGGCCCGTACACAAAGTGTCGTTTGGGTTCTGTCAGTCGTATCAGGCCGCGATCTCGAATGGTATCGAGCATAGGATAGAGGGCTGTACTGATGCCACGAGCCAACCAGGTAAATCGATTCCGCGCACTCTGTATGCGGTCGAGATACCATGCTGCGGCCTTACCATCTGCACCAGCAAGCAGCTCGGCAATCAGTGCTGGTTGTTGAATAAGAGTAGGATCTGCAGCGAATGACGTTGTACGAATCATCGTTGCAACATCACGATCCTTACGGTCGAGTATCTTACCTCGCTGTGCTCGTAACTCTACCTTACTCTCATATTGTTTACGAGCTAGATCCCGGTAATGACCGGCCTCAACAACTTGAACCCAGAACAACCGACCGACAACGACAAGGAATGCTCCTGCAAAGAAGAGAATGAGCACACCGGCCTTCCATCGGATAGCATCATAGGCAGGCTGCTGTGGAGGAACGTCGTTCTCCATACTGGTCTACTCTTCTTCCGACCGTAGAACAACTGGAGCTTTTTGCGGTGGAATCATTCCAAGCCGCTCACTAGCTAGTCGTGTAACACGCTCAGCAGACTGAAGGCGGTACACTTCGCGGCGCATAATGTCATGAACGGATTGAAGTGAATCGAGCGTTTTTGTTCGCGACTCTACATCACGCAACAGTCTATTCACCTGTATCACATTGCTAACGTAAAGAACCGTAGCGCCAGCCGTTACCGCAACAAGGGCAAACACACTCCAGCGGTTCAGAAGTCTACGCTGCCGAACAAGTTGGGGTGATTCCTTTACGGGAGGCTGTACGTCGATATCTGGACGAAACTCTTCCACCTATCGAACCTCTGCTCCAGGTCCTACGTCGGCCCGCGGTGTTACGAGAGATAACGTACCATCAGCATTCGAAGCAGCAAGTACCATTCCCTGAGACTCCATGCCCATGAGCTTGGCTGGTTTCAGGTTGGCAACAATGACAACGAGTGTACCAACAAGATCTTCCGGCGCATAGTGTTTCGCAATTCCTGCGAGAATCTGACGTTGTTCTTCACCGAGGTCTACTTGCAACTTGAGAAGTTTCTCACTTTTTGCCACACGTTCAGCCGAGATCACACGTGCTGTTCGGAGTTTTACTTCAGCAAACGTGGCAATATCTATGGTTGCTACTGTAGCATCCTCGTTTGATTCCTTCGACGGTTTTGTCGGAGCAGTCGATGGTAAAGGGGCAGAAGGGGCGCTACCCCCATCTGTTGAACTTGCCGGTGTAAACTTCAGTCGAACGGATTCTATCACGTCATCCTCGATTCGCGTGAACAAGATTTCTGGAGGCGCAATCACCGTCGCTGGTTGTAACGCTGCTTCACCTGCCGTTAACCACACATCCGATCCTACAGCATTCTGCTGTGGAGCACCGGAGTTTGGTGCAAGTCCAAGAATACCTAACAGCCGTTCTGAAGTTCTGGGAAGAAGGGGCGCGAAGCTTATTGCCAGCGTACGAATGGCATTTGTGCAGATAAACATTGTTTTAGCACAATCAGCTTCGTCGGTCTTTAACGCCTTCCACGGTGCGAGATCGTTAAAGTACTTGTTCGCAGCGCGAGCAATCGACATTGTTTCTGTCGCTGCGTCGCGGAAACGATATCGATCGTAGTTCTCGGCGACGGTCGTAAGGCCATGACGAATGGCCTCAGCAAACTCAATGTCTTGTGGACGTAGTAGCGAACTTCCTTCACCGGTACGGACACACGTATTCCACGCGGCGACAAACGCTGAATCGACAGTAGGCAGAGTACTTGCAAAGTTCTTCTGCAGGAACTGTAACGACCTGTTGACGTAGTTGCCGAGAATGGAAGCCAGTTCGTTATTCGTACGAGCCTGAAAGTCACGCCATGTGAAGTCACTGTCCTTTGTCTCCGGCATATTCATTGCAAGAACATACCGTAACATGTCAACGTGAAAGTCCTCCGGAAATGCATCACGATACTGCAAGAGATCAATAAACCAGTTCCGTGACTTCGAGAACTTCTGTCCTTCAAGATTCAGGAACTCATTTGCAGGAACATTCTCGGGAAGGATGTATCCCTCATCGGCACGAGTCTGCAGTAGGATCGGGAAGATAATCGTATGAAAGACGATATTATCTTTTCCTAGGAAGGCCGTATACGTCGTTTCTGCGTTCTGCCACCAATCCTTCCACGCCTGAGGTGTACCAGCGTTTAGAGCCCATTGTTTTGTAGCGCTGATATAACCGAGTACAGCTTCGAACCAGACGTAGAGCACCTTACCTTCAGCTCCCTCGACGGGTACTGGGATACCCCACGTCATATCACGCGTTGCCGCTCGTTCAGCAAGACCTTGTTTTAACCAGGACCGGCTTTGTTGTAGAACGTTATCCTTCCATGTCTTCGCATGGGATTCGATATAGTTCTCCGTCCACTCCTGAAAGGCATCAAGACGGAAGTACCAATGTTTTGTGGACCGTACAACAGGACTCTTACCACTCACAAGAGATCGCGGATTCTTGAGATCCAGCTGGTTGTAGTAGGCACCGCAGTTGTCACACTGGTCTCCACGAGCCCGATCGTAACCGCAGTTTGGACATACACCTTCAACGTATCGATCTGGGAGAAAGATCTGGGCCTCATCGTCATAGAACTGATCTTCCTCACGCTCTACGAGAAGCCCCTTTTTGCCCCATACCGAAAAAAACTCACGAGCTGTTTCAGCATGGATAGGATTCGACGTACGGTCGTAGATGTCAAAGGCAATACCGATACTATCCAGCGCCTTGGCATTTAAGCCATGATACCGGTCGATGAGCTCTCGGGGGCTGATACCTTCCTTTTCAGCGGCTATCGTAATAGCCACACCGTGTTCATCGGAACCGCAGACGTAGAGTGTCTGGCGGCCTCGCAGCCTGCAAAAGCGGGCATAGATATCGGCAGGAAGAGTTGAGCCAACGACGTTACCAAGGTGCGTAACACCGCTGGCATAGGGGAGTGCGGACGTAATGAGGTAGCGCTTCACGCCGCAAGTTACGGCCCCGTGTCCTACCTCACCACAAGTACTGTTGATGGTCTACCGGCAACACCCACAAAGTATGTTCCCGGAGAGAGTGAGGCAACGTTGAGGTGAACCGTATTTATGCCAGGTTGAAGGGGGCAAAGGGCGCCACCAACGGCATACGTCACATTCTGACCAAGCATGTTTGTGACCTCGAATTGTGTTAACACAGCATCTCGGCTAGTTACGTTCACCAGCACCTCACCATCGGTGGCAGGTAATGGCCGAACGTCAAGAATCTCGAGCCCAGCCACGGCGTCTTCGTCAATTGAAGTTAACGTGAAGTCAAAGAACATCACGGGAATGCGACGGCAATCAGTAACGACAAACAGCGTATCAACGAGTTTTTCAGTTGTTCGCCGTACACACACTTCGGCCGTTTTCTTTTCGCTACTCGTGATTTCGCCGAATGAGGGTGGATTGACAAGCTCGTTATGTGCCAGCTCAAGGCGCGTCACAGTTGTTGGACTTATGCCTGTAAGGCGTGCATTCGTAAGCGTCACGTCAATACATCGAATTCCAAGCGCAGGAAGTCCAGCAAGCCCAACGACACGTGGCGAGGCAACAATGTTATCTGCCAGGAAACTATACCGAGCCGTTGTTACACTTCCCGTTAACGCTTCAACATCAACCGAGATTATCTGATTACTATCATAACTTTCCGGTGTGATTTCGAGAACAACTCGCGTTGGAGATTCTTCAATGATCGTTGTACGAGCACTACCGCGAACATCTATACTCTTTCGCCGCGAACATTCGTTCGTATCCGATTGAACTGTTACTCTAAACACACCACAGCTTGACATCTCGTGCGAAACTTCGGTCGTTCCAGGGCATTCAGCATCAAAGGAAAGTCCAGCCGTTGAGGCATAGGAACGTCCTTCCACACCGGCACTATCGCGTGAACCCCACGTCCACGCCATAAACCTTGCACCACTTCTGCCTTCTATTGTGAGGCCTGACGTGATCTGCGTGCGCACGTAGGAGAATGAGCCACAAGCAATTGTGCGAAGCATACTTCCGAAGGTCGCAGCCAGGGGGTTACCGTTCACCCGAAGGTTGATCAACTCAGATGTCGGAAACACGAGGCCTACAAAACAGTCCATACCACTCGTATCAGATTCGATACGAGCGTACTGTGTCCACCTGCTCACCGGAGGAACTGACGTCATCGTAGGGTAACCATTGGCGCGCATACTCGTTTGCTCGCCGCTGAGTTCACCGCCGTTGAACCACGACTTACCATACTGTGTTACATGTGCGGGTTTTGTTGTTCTCCACGTCGTTGCAGTCTCCTGAGTCATTTCGATATGACTCTCACCGCGATTCAGTCGCCGTACGGCGATAAATCCATTACCATCCTGCCTGCATTTGTATACCATTGTACTATCATGCAGAGCTAGTATACGTACAACATCACCTCGATCATCATCTATCCCAAATTCAGGGTTAGCCGTCCCCGTGATTCGCTTTACGGAATAGGCGATGGGTATCGTCACAAACAGAGTATCTGCCATGCCATCGGGTAGCTGTGTTTCATGGAAGGGCGCTCGTACAAATGAAGCGGGACCGGCATCTGGACCATTCGCCGGCAAAAGATCCGGATATCGTGGCACTGAGGCCTTCGTATGGCCCGAGATCACGGCGATCTTCTTATTCGCTGAGATGTGCGTTCCAGAAATATCAGATAGAAACTCTTTAACAAGAAGAGGTTGGATTGCTGGAAGAATCAGAATGGATTCGCCTGCATTCAGCGTACAAATACCTGTTTGTCCTGAACTAATGGCCTGGATATCGGGTCCTGCGGGAATATCAACAGTTGGCGTGATTGATACGACCGTGCCATCCTCCACTGCCGAGACAATGATCTGTCCAGGTCGCAGTTCCGAACCTTGTGAGCCATATCGATCTACAAACCACGATGATACTGTGTAGGATGTATCAAGGGATTGAACCGGAAGATGGAGCGAACTCTCACCATTTCCATTCCATCGAACAAATGTTGTCACCGTGAATGGAGCGTCACCGTTCAACCACAATCCATTCTTTACCTTTTTACCATGCTCAGTGTGCAAGTATTCCGTAGGAATAACAAACTCAGCCGAACCTCCACTTGCAAGTTGTATTCGATCGAGTTTTCGAAGTGACGTACCATCAGCAGACTGAAGTACCACTTGTTTTAGGTCCTTCCCATGCACACGAACTACGAGAGCTGATGACATAGGCAGCTCATTAGGTGCCGGCCAGATCTTCGGGAATGTTATGAGGTACGACTTCCCACCATCCAATGCGGCACCTGTTGTCCTTGTTGAGATGTGTTGTGTCTCACCCGCCGTAATGCCACTCGTAGGCATCAGACAAACAATTGCCAGAATCAGCACTACAGATGTATGAATTCTCTTCATTGTCAAACCTCATTCGATTGGTGCAGAATTGCACGTACGCACAAAGGACAATACGAAGGTGATTTGGTTACGCTAGGTGACGCTGGGTGACGCTGGGTGACGCTAGGTGACGCTAGGTTACGCTGGGTGACGCTGGGTTACGCTGGGTTACGCTGGGTGACGCTGGGTGACGCTGGGTGACGCTGGGTGACGACGAGCGCAGAGAACATACCGTCGAGCGCTAGCGAGACCTCGTCACTCATACATCACGATGTCACCAGCAATACGCATGGACGTCGTTTGGTCCACGAGGCGACGTACAAGTGTGAGCGCAAACTCAAGGGCCGTACCAGCACCTCTGCTCGTAACGATGTTACCGTCTTCCACCACACGGTCTAGAGAGTACGCATACGAGGCGAGATCATGAGCCACAGACGGATGGCTTGTAATAACAGCACGTTTTGGGAGTAGCCCAAACTCATGAAGGATTCTTGGCGCAGCACAGATTGCTCCAAGCAGTCCTTTTCGACCTTGATGTTTCCGGAGGATGTGCTCCAGACCGCGGTTTGTTATAAGATTCTCAACTCCTTGACTACCACCAGGGAGCACAATCGCTGTGAAGGTGTCATCATCACCAAGATCATCCAGCGCTACGTCCGGGATGATGCGCACTCCACGCGCACACGTCACTACGTCACCGTCACCAGCAACTACTACGTTTACACCAGCACGACGGAGTACGTCGATGATGATAACGGCCTCCATGTCTTCCGTGCCATTGGCAATGGGGACGAGTACTTCGCTCACTCGTGCTCTCCCGTGGACACAGGAGCAGCCGCAGGAGTTCCGCTGAGTTCCGGACGTCGGATGATGCCACCGGCATGACCAACGCGGATTGCCTGTATGACCATGATAACTCCGAGCGCAAGGACTACCCAGCCAACAATTTTGCTTGGGCCAACAAACTTGCGCTCAAAGAAAAATGCAAACAATCCGAGTATGCCAGCTGCTAATCCAAGTGGTACGAGGGTTTCTGCCAGCTCTTCATGTTCGTGAATCAGATCGTGCACCGAAGCGCTCTGCTCGGTGGGAGCCATGTCTTCAACAGGATCTTCCGCATCTTCTCCGGTGATATTTGCCGGCATCACCGTAAGGGCCATAACACTAAAGACCAAAAGACCAATTCGTCGTACTTCGGTGCTCTTCATCAGAAGGCCGTAGATCATTACAACAAGACCGATGGCCGTGCCGATGATTGGCAGATGATTAAAGAGATTATGTGCTTGGGTGGGTTCCACGATCACTCCCATTCAATGGTGGCTGGTGGTTTCGACGAAATGTCGTACACAACGCGGTTGATACCTCGAACCTCGTTGATGATTCGATTGCTAATTCGCGCAAGTACATCGTATGGCATGTGATACCAGTCAGCCGTCATACCATCTGTACTTGTGACTGCTCGTAGACCACAGACGTGTTCATATGTGCGCTCATCACCCATCACTCCAACCGTACGCACGGGTAACAAGACAGCAAATGCTTGCCAAATTTCGTTGTAGAGACCTGCTGACCGAATCTCGTCGATGTAGATCTCGTCGGCATCACGAAGGATGTCGAGTTTTTCCTTCGTGATCTCACCCGGTATACGAATGGCAAGGCCAGGACCTGGGAAGGGATGACGATCAATAAACCAATCAGGAATTCCTAACTGACGTCCTACGGCGCGGACCTCGTCCTTAAAGAGTTCACGGAATGGCTCAACGAGTCGGAGTTTCATGTGATCCGGCAAACCACCTACGTTGTGATGCGTCTTGATCGTCGCTGATGGGCCCTTTACGCTCGATGACTCAATAACGTCTGGATACAACGTACCCTGAGCAAGAAATCCAGCATCAGAGAACTTGGCTGCCTCAACGTCGAAGAGTTCAATAAAGGCATTACCAATGGCCTTACGTTTTTTCTCCGGATCAGTAACACCTGCGAGTTTCGACATAAACAGATCTTGTCCATGAACAAGATCTACCGTCATGTCAAAGTGTTGACGGAAGAGTTCGATAATCATCGCGCTCTCACCCTTGCGCATAAGACCCGAGTCCACATGGATACAGTGAACACGATTTCCGATGGCCTTGTGAATCAACACCGCAGCCACCGTAGAATCAACACCACCACTCAATGCACAGATGACACTGCCATCACCAACGGTTGTTTGAATGTCACGAATAGCAGCATCTATAAACGATTCTGCATTCCATGTTGGTGAGCATCCACAAATGTCTACGACGAAGTTGCGGAGTAACCGCACACCTTCTGTTGAGTGATGAACTTCCGGATGAAACTGGACGCCCCATATGCCCCTTTCCTTGTTGCGAATGGCACAGATAGGAGCATTCTCGGTGTGTGCAATACGATCAAATCCAGGCGGTACGGCCGTGAGATGATCTCCGTGAGACATCCAGACCTGTGTTGACGGAGAGATGCCGTGAAAGAGATCGGTTGCATCATCAACATGGACAAAGGCACGGCCGAACTCACGTCGTGCTGCCTTATCGACTGCACCGCCAAGTGTGTGTGCAATGAGTTGCAGACCGTAACAGATTCCGAGGACGGGTACACCGAGTGCGAACACGTCGAACGACGGTATCGGTGCGTCGGCAGCATAAACACTGCTCGGACCTCCGGAGAGCACAATGCCCTTTGGAGATAATGCTACAAGGGCATCGCGCGAGATTGAATATGGATGTATCTCAGCGTAGACCCCGGCTTCGCGAATTTTTCTCGCGATGAGCTGTGTGAACTGAGAACCAAAGTCGAGAATGATGATACGTTCGGCGTGGTGCATCGGCAAAGATACGGACGGCCACGGCTGTGAGGGAAGTTATCGCTCGACGAATTCAAGGTCTTTGCCATACGTCTCCTTCAGGCCCAACCAGCCAAGTAGGGCAATGGCAATACAGAGTGCTCCAACGACGAGGGCTGCAGAAATCCGAGGTGTTTCCATTCCTTCACCACCAAAGACGTCGGTTCGTAACCATTTAAACAGCAGGATGAGCAGAGCAAGAGAACCACGTACAAAGTTGGGTACCGTCGTTGCCGCCGTTGCTCGCAGGTTGGTACCAAACTGTTCTGCTGCTGTTGTAACGAAGACGGCCCAATAGCCGACGGAGAATCCGAGGAGAGCACACTGGAAGTAGGTAAGGACAGGAGTTTTATCAGTTGATGTGAGATACCATGCTGCCGATGCTGCCGTAAGGAGAATGAAGACGAGAATTGCCGCACGACGACTTTTTAGAAGCTGACTCAGCAGACCAGAACAGAGGTCACCAAAAGAGAGTCCAACATAGGCCCACATGACGGCCATTCCACCACTCATGAGAACCGGAGTTGAGCTAGACTCTGATGTGAACTCCGGTGCAAAGGTGACGAGGATACCGATGACATACCAGATAGGAACACCAATGGCAATGGATGACAGGTATCGACCAATACGGCTTGGTGAAAAGAGCATGGCCACGTTACCACGCGACACATCAGACCTTTCAGCTGCACGGAACATACCCGATTCGTGAATTCGAACGCGAGTAACAAGCAACAAAAGCCCCATCACTCCACCGGCAACAAAGGCTGTTTGCCAGTTCGTAAACTCTGCAACAAGATAGGCCGCAACGGCTCCAAGAATTCCCATTGATGCTACGATGGTTGTACCGTAACCACGAGACTTGACGGGCATGATTTCGGCAACGAGTGTTACGGCAACGCCAAGCTCTCCGGCAAGGCCTATTCCACTGAGAAATCGAAAGATGGCATACATCTCTACACTGCTCACAAAGGCATTCATGATGTTCATGATTGAGTAGAGCAGGATACTACCGAGCATCACACTCAGCCGACCCTTACGATCGGCCAATACGCCAAAGAGCAAACCGCCTAACAGCATTCCAATCATCTGCGAATTGAGGATCAATTCACTTGCGTCCTGCATTCGATCAGCCGTCACTCCAATATCGATGAGCGACTGTGTACGAACGATACTGAATAGGATGAGGTCGTAGATATCCACGAAGTATCCGAGTCCGCACACAATGACGGTAAGCCAGATACGGGGCGAAAGGGGCGACGAGCCACCGGGAGAAAGGACCATGGAGGACGATCGTTATTGAACTACGGAAGATTGTCGCCAAGAAAGGCATCTGGCAGGAGATCATTCATGGACACGTCGTGATGTGCGCCACCAAGCGTAACGGAGATTACACGCTGAACACCAAACTCCCGCAACACCTGTCGACAGGCACCACACGGCATTGTAGGTGTGGGTGTATCTGTTACGATCAGACATACGTCGAGCTCGCGTACACCATGGGCTACGGCAGCCGTAACGGCTGCCCGTTCTGCGCACTGCGTCAGTCCATACGAAGCGTTTTCAACATTACAGCCCACGTGAACCGATCCATCCTTGGCAAGAACAGCGGCTCCCACAAAGAACCGGGAGTACGGGGCGTAAGCATTCTCACGTACCGCCGTTACCCGGTGAATGAGTTCGATGAGGATGGTGTTGTTCATCGTGTGGGGCGAATATCGCACACATTCCGGAAAGGTGCCGGGGACCTTTAGGTCCCCGGCACCTATCTTTCCGTATGGTTTCCATCCTGCTCTCCTGGTACTCCACCACTGCACGCGTGTTCTTCTGGCGCCGACCGAACATCGACCCCTGGGTTGTCCTTGTCTCGGAGGTGATGCTCCAACAAACACAGGCGTCGCGTGTTGAACAGCGACTTCCGGAGTTCCTAGATGTGTTTCCCACACCACAAGCCATGGCAGAGGCCTCGGCAGGAACAGTGCTAAAGATGTGGTCCGGTATGGGCTATAATCGTCGCGCACTGCGGCTGCAGGAAACCGCTGTAGCTATCACAGAACGGTTTGCAGGTCGTGTTCCTGGAGAAGTCGATCAGCTTAAGTCACTGCCCGGTATAGGTCCGTATACGTCAGCCGCCGTGGCCTGCTTTGCCTTTGGACGTCGTGTTGTTGTTCTCGATGTGAATGTCCGTCGAGTCTACACGCGTATTTCACGTCGATGCACAACAACAGTCGATGTTGACGACGACACAACACTCACTGCCTATGCCGAATCCATCATTCCCCACGATTCTCCTTCGCAGTGGCATCACGCCGTTATGGATCTTGGTGCTACCATCTGTACGGCGCGGAGTCCTCAATGCCCCCTTTGCCCCCTTCAAGACTTCTGCCCGAGTGCACATGTTTTACAACAGGCTTCACGTCCTAAAAAGCAGGAGCCGTCTTGGCGCGGTCAGCCACGTCGTATCTGGCGTGGGAGGATCGTCGAATTTCTACGCTCTTCATCTCAAGAGGCAAGTGTTCATAATATCACAACGCGACTATTTGGTAGCGACACGACATCGGAAGATGCGGACTTTGTACAGAGTTTGCTCACATCATTAGCTACAGAGGGAATGATTGTGAGAAAGGGGCAAACGGCGCAACTCGTCGATTAGCCACATTGTACCAACGTCGAGAACCTTACATCGGCATGATGTTGTAAACGATCATCTACCGATCAGAAGCCAACCTCAACACCACCACTGAAGATATTAAACTGGCTTACACTGTAGTCAACAAAGATGCGAACAGGACCAACGATGGCGGTTGCGCCAATGGTCCACTTTAGGTTCGTATCACCTACGTTTACTTCACTCTTCTGTGGCCGATTGTCACCAGGCTGTTCAGGTGTAGGAACAGCTGGTTGACCAGGTGGAGGTGTAGGAAGCAGACCTAATGCAATCTGAACTTCCTGCGGCAAGACGTACGTGTATGTGCTCACCACATCAATGCGTTCGTATGAGAATCCGGAAAAGACATCGAGATAATCGCCGAATCGTTTGCTTGCGTGAATGTTGCCGCTAAAGATTCGTGCATTGGCTTCGAGTTTACTCCCGGTAAATCCGACCGTATTCGTTAACGATGTTCCCTGATACACACCCTGTACAGCAAGATCAAACCATCGCTCAGGGAAGTACTGAGAAATTGAGTGTTTTAAACCGAGTCCCCAGAACGAGAAGTCACCAACATTGGCGTCAAACTCAACAGGTGGGATGGCCCGAATAAGGATCTCCGTTCCCAAAAATGATCCAAGTTCGATCTGCGGTACAGCTGCAATAAGAGTGCTCATATCTGCTCCCGGTGGAAGTGTCAGATATGGCGGCAGGGCAAACTGTGAGAGGAGTGCGGTAATGTTTGAATCAAGATTCGGAACGAGTGCTACCAAGGTTTGATAGTCTGGCCGCGTTCGCAGAACGGCAAGCAGAGTGTCGTTCGGCGGTAGATACACACGCGTATCGGGAGCATATCCAAAGAGTGTTGGTGCCGTTGTTGGCAACGGGAACTTGCCTTGTTTACGCGCCTCGATGAACACTTCGCGGACGAGCAGTGTCGTCAGACCAAGCGTATCCTCATATCGTGGGTTGATAACAAACGTTCGGTTTGTAAGATCTACTGTGCCATACTGTGTTACGGCCGTGAGCAGATTATCCGTCGGCTGTCCGAAGTCAATTGTTGGATTATATGTTTTTTGATCATCGCGAATAAAGCCCAACATCCCGCGGACACTTACCTTGACGTAGAAGGAGTCCTTTTTCGGTATGTAGGCTGTATTGTAGAATCCCGCATTTGATGTTGCATTGATCGTTGTGACCATCGGCTGAACGTAGGGCACGGCATTGGACTGAAACAGGTCCTTCACCAGTGCGCGGGTGACGTCAACAGACAGTGGATCCCACGACTGCTGTGCAGACAATGTTGTTGCTACCACAAGAAGTGCAACACAGGCTAGGAGACGGTGCATTGGAGTATCCTTACGAAAGGAGTTTCCTACGAACGATAATGTAGATCGGGATGGCTACCGCAACAACAAAGGCAATCTGTAGAATCCAGAAAGCCATCGTGAGTACGCCTGTAAACAACCACCATGCAGCCTTTACAGCAAACCATGCGATGACCAGGGCAACGATGATGGAGAGGATGTTCTTGATGTTCATTTCGCGTGCGGTTTTGTGTTGTTCTGATCCACAACGTCATTCAGAATTCTTGCCAGTGCCAGAGCTGACTGACGGCGTTCATACCGAGCTACGGCAGACGTGTTCATCGTAGCAATAGGCTCGCCACGTTTCCACCTTGCAACAAACGTGCCGATGATATCTGCAATCGCCGTGACGTCCGACTGTGGTGCGCTGGCACCTGCGCCTGTTTCCTTGATGAGGTCTTCGATGGCACTACCACGTGGTGCCAGTGCTAGAATCGGACGTCCCACACCAAGGTATTCATAGACCTTTCCAGGAACAATCTCGGCACTCTCCTTCGCTTCATCAACGATGAGAAGTGAAATGTCGCTTCGCATCAGATAGGCAATACTCTCCGTATGCGGCACGTAGGAGATTCGTTCTACCGAAGAGGCAAAGGGGCTCTTCTCCAGCATTTCCTCGACCTCAGCACCAAACCTTCCTACAAAACGCAGCCGCACATCTTCGGGAAGCACTTCTCCACGGCTGCGGAGTACGTCGAGTGCAGCCAGAAATGCAGCCGGTGTACGACGGCCATACATTGATCCCGTATACGTCACGGTAAAGCGCTCATTTCGCACATACGTTATGTCCGGAAAGTCGGTCGAATCAAATCCGTTGGGTACGTGGAAAAACTTCTTCGGATCAAGAAAACTATACTTTGCCAGTGCATCAGCCGTGATGCCTTCCCAGGCACTTTCAACAGCATCTGCTTCGGTAAAGACTGATCGCTCAAGATGTTTATCAATGCTTGCTGGTAGGAACCAGCGATCCGGTGTTGTGAGAAATCCCGTCCAAGGATCTCGGAAACCTGCTACCCACGGCAGGCCGGTTTGTCGTTTTAACGCACGGCCGATAAGAGCGCATGTGTAGGGAGGTGACGACGTATAGATAGCATCAACGTGCTCTTCGCGAATGATCCGTCGGCCGGCTTTTACTGCTGTAAGTAACCAGCCAACGCGTGCATCGGGAATGAAGAACGTAGCTCGGATGAACTCTGCAAGGCGTTCTTTCCAGCCGCGACGTTGTTGTTTGCTCTTGTTCACGTTGACGTCGATTGCCCCACCACCGCCCATAAAGCGACGGTAGATGGAATACGGTTCGAGAATCGGCACACGCACAACACGAACGTCGGCGGGCACCTTCTCTAACAATGACACATCAAGGGCAGGAAAATCTCCGTTTTCGACTGTGAGGACAATCGGACGCCAGCCAGCCTCCCGGAGATAGGTAACGTGTTTGAGCACACGCTGTACTCCTGGCCCTCCGCCAGGCGGGAAGTGATAGGCAATAACTAGTACGGTTTTCATGCGGCCGGTTTTCGCAGGACAAAGGCAGCTTCCATCGCAAGTGCACGAGCGGCCCTGAGCCCCTTTAGCCCCGTCATCTCAATTGTTGGAACGGGTTTCTGATACTTCCACCGGAACACCGGACGTAACAGAAAGTAGCGCTCTGCCAAAAGCTGAAGTCCCGCAGCCGGTCCAGCACGATGAATGTCATCTGCTGAAAGACGAATTCGGTGAAGACGTTCAACTTCTTCGGCATTCTGCGGATCACCAGACGTTACGATTCTGTTGAACATGCTCTTGGGCAGCAGATGAACAAATGGAAGTTTTCCGAGTGTCGTGCCGAGTAATTGTTGATGTCCGCCAAACGGTGACGTATACGGCGGGAACGTGAGCAGAACAACTCCACCGGGCTTCAGAAGTTTTGCGATATTCTTCAGCGCAATTCCAGCATCGTCCAGGTGTTCAATTACATCACGTAATACGACGACATCAAAAGCACCACGCCATTCCGGTAGTGGGTCTTGATAAATCACGTCATGCTCGCTAAACGTAATGTCAAATCCCAACCGTTTCGCCAACGGATCGCTGATCTGCGTAAGGAGAGGCCCCATGATGTCGGTACCAGCTGCGAGTGACGTTCCTCGCTCAACGAAGGCTCCTACGACACCACCTTCCGCACAACCGATTTCAATTACGGCTGCAGGTTGTGGAAGCACTCCGAGTTTTTCAAGCCACGGAATGAGTGTGTGCCGCGCCAGTCGATACTGCATACGATAGTTACGAATCGTACGCGGATGAAGGCCGTCTATGCCGGCTACGACGTCTGCAGGATCCATATTCTGATAGGGGGCCATGAAGGGGCAAAGGTACGGTATCTTTGTTGCTGCGCCTATGACCTACTCCATCATCGTGGCCGTTTTTAACAGGCCAGACGAACTCGACGAGCTCCTTCAGAGCTTGTCAGTCCAGACATTCCGTGACTTTGAAGTGATCGTTGTTGAAGACGGATCCTCCATTCCTGCATCCGACGTCGTGCAGCGCTGGAGAACGTCTCTCAATGTGTCCTACTATGCCAAGGAAAACACCGGACCAGGCCTGTCTCGTAACTACGGTTGCAGACGAGCTTCTGGTGATGTGTTTATCTTCCTGGACTCGGACTGTACCGTGCCACCGACGTGGTTGGAGAATATCGATGTGGCACGCAGGGCACGTGTATTGGACGCCTTTGGGGGACCGGATCGTGAGCATCCGTCGTTCTCGCCAGTTCAGAAGGCGATCAGCTTTGCCATGACGTCATTCCTCACGACGGGCGGTATCCGCGGTGGAAAGATTCGCGTTGGTGGTGCCTTTCATCCTCGTTCGTTTAACATGGGTCTATCCCGCGAAGTGTTTAATCGCACAGACGGATTTTCGAAGATGCGGTTTGGTGAGGACATTGATCTCAGCATTCGCATTATTCGTGAAGGGTTTACGACGGGTCTCATCCCAGAGGCATGGGTATGGCACAAGCGTAGATCTACCCTCAGATCATTTTTTAAACAAGTTCATAATTCTGGCATTGCGCGAGTTAACCTCACATTACGTCATCCAGGAACGTTAAAGGCAACACACTTTTTCCCTGCTGCATTTACCACCTACGTGGCGGTGAGTTTTATCTACGCCGTCACACTCGATCACGGTTGGGCAGCATTACTTCCGCTGGCGTTCTATACTCTGGCTCTATTCGTTTCCGCGGTTATCTCGTCACGTTCAGCAACTGTGGCCGGACTCTCTGTTGTTGCAGCTTTTGTACAACTCATCGGATATGGCACGGGCTTCATTCGTGGACTTGTCAGACGTATCATCTTAGGCAAACCAGAAGGTCACGCCTTTGAAAAGACTTTTTACGCTTGACGAAGTACTGCTAGTCGGCTACGGACTGCTTCGAGGAGTGTATCCGGTGTGAGTTCGGACATACACCTGTAGGATGGATTTGTACAATCGTGTTGAAAGAAGCAGGTGCACGTAACAGGAGGCTCAACAATGACACCACGGCCATACAGCTCAAACTCGTGGCGGTTAAAAATGTTGTTCATCAAAACAACCTGACGTCGTCGAGCAATAGCAGCATGAAGGGCCATTGTAACCGTTGTTACCACAACGTCGCACCTGCCGACGATATTAATAAACTCCTTGAGTGGTGCCAATCCAGCATAAAATGCGCCGGTGGTTGCCATGAGACCAATGTTACGTTCGTGTTCCGCAGGTCCACCAAGTAGCACGACCGTCACACCATCCTTTTTTAAGAGCCGGATAAGTTTTGCCCAGTTTTCTTGCGGCCATTCACGAGCAATCCAACGATCACCACATCCTGTGTTCAAGCCAACAAATGGCCCCTTTTGCCCCTTTAACACAAGCTCCCATGTTTCAGGAAGGTTTCCCTGCTCATCGTACTCATACTCTTGGCCACTCCATTCAAAACCACAGAGCTCCATGAGTTCCTGCGGATATGACTTGGTGTTGGCCTTGTTAGCACTATCAAAGATTCCCGTGATGTACTTGTGCTCTGCCAGGTTGTTCACCGGCGCAGGAAGCCCGTCCACAAGTGTGAAACCATATCGTTCGCGAGCATCCACTTGCTGTGCCAATGCACAGGCTTCGACATCCTTGTCGAGACAAATAACAACATCAAAAGATGTTTGAGTTACGGTTAGAGCCGTTTCCCACGTCCATGGCAAACGTTTTTGAACAGTAGAAGGAACGGCGTCGGGTGATAACGTAATCCACCAAATCTCGTGGCCAGGATATCGTTCTCGAAGTGGAGCGAGAATTGGTGTTGTTCTTAGAACATCACCGGTAGCGCCAAGTTTGATGATGAGGATACGGCCTGTTCGTTGCTCGTAATGTGAGCAATTATCACATGTTACACCAAACGTCTTATGTGGGCGACATGGAATATCACCGCGAAAGTGACGGCAGTCAGAACGATACATCTGCATGGAGGTTCTTCTGTTTCCTTACAGTCGAACCTGAATCATGAAGGTAAAGTTGACGTGTGACAACATCCGTTCACCGTTCTCATTCAATCGTTGTGGAGTTAACAGTTCACCGCGTCCGTCATTGGCCGTAGATCTTTCATCGCGGTTAAGAAGGTTCATCACACCATATCCAACACTCGTGTTGAGAAACACTGGATAGTAGAGTTCTCCTTCGATGCCAAGGCGAACCATACCACCCACACGAAATGCTCCGTCCTTGCCACTATACGTTCGATTGTTCTCGACGATACCAGAAGGCGTGATTGTTCGTTCGATCTGATTTATACTGTTTGGCGCTACCCAGAGAGGTCGGACTTCGACACCAGCAAAGGCGCGAGCAAAGGCAAGAGGAAACTCGACAAAGGAGTATTCAAAGCCAATAAGGCCGGTGAATACGTCAACGTCATGACGAATACGAAGTGAAAATGTCTCTGCTGTAAACGCCTGAACGCCAGAGAACCCATAGTAGTCGATACCGATAGGTACCCGAAACTTCTTTTGTTTATCAAGATCGGCGTAGAGTCGAATGCCCCAGCCCATCTGCATACCATCCAATGCGCCACCAAATGCCTGGTTAGGATCAGGATTGTTCTGTTGTCCAGTAATACGGTAGACGGCTGGATTGTCACTCGTAATCCAGTCTGTGCTCATTCCAGCTGCGAGGCGATATCTCACCTGCGACGTGGCGAATGTTGTTGCCATGAGCAGGGCGGCGAGAAGAACAAGACTCGAGGTGACGTGGTGTTTGGTCATGGTCATGGTAGTTCGTTGCGGTGACGTATCACCGACAAAGAACGAGCAGAATCGTTACGATCGACGTTCACGAACGCTGTATTTCTGCTGTTCAAGGTTGTTCTTAACGATAAGCTCAGCGATGAGGCCGATGGAGATAAGTTGCACGCCGACGATGATCATGGCAATTCCAAAGAGTGCCAATGGTCGATTCGATAACGACGTGTGTCCCATCCACCACTCGATAGCCAGCCACGAGTCCGTAACAAATCCAACAAGTGCAAAGACAAAGCCAACCGTTCCAAAGAAGTGCAGTGGCCGCTTGACGTATCGTGTTGTAAAGAGGACGGTCAAGAGATCAAGGAATCCCTTGAGGAACCGGCTCATTCCAAATTTTGAAACACCATACTTTCGAGGATGGTGCTGAACTGGTATCTCCGTAACGCGAAAGCCTTCCCAGTGTGCAAGTGCCGGAATATAGCGGTGCATTTCGCCATATACCTGAACGGTCTTGACAACGTCACGACGATATGCTTTTAAGCCACAGTTGAAGTCGTGTAGTTTAATACCGGCCATACGGGACGTTACGGCATTAAACAGTTTTGACGGAATAGTCTTATGCCACGGGTCGTACCTCTTTCGTTTCCAACCACTCACAAGGTCATAACCTTCTTCGAGCTTTGCAATCAAGGCCGGTATCTCGTCAGGGTCGTCCTGTAGGTCCGCGTCCATCGTGATAACAATATCACCACGTACTTCAGCGAAGCCTACAGCTAGAGCAGCTGATTTACCGTGATTGCGGCGGAAACGTATTGCTTTAAAGCGAGGATTTTTTGCATGGAGTTGTTCAATTTCCAACCATGAATCATCAGTAGATCCATCGTCGATAAACAGAACATCCCATCGACCACGATGTGATCGATCGAGCACGGTTTCAATTCGTTTTGCCAGTTCGCCAAGTGATTCCTCTTCATTCAGGAGAGGAATCACAATACTCACGGTTGAGTTCGATAGTCTATCTGACACGAATTCATTGTGCCGTTCTGAAGGTCGACGCCGGAAATGATGTCGCTGACCTTCAGTGTTCCGTAAGTCTTGTTGCTGAGTTTCTGGTCTTTGAGGCCGTCGTTGTTCACGACGAGGTTCGGGCTGGCCTTCCGTTCTGGGATCTGGACGTTGTTGTGTCCGTTGATCAGGGCGCAACTCTGGACGTGGTAAAGGGCGTCCTTCCGGACGTGGCTCCCGTGATCTTCTATCGGGACGACGTTCGTCTCCTTGACGTGATTCACCGGATGTGTCGTCTGGCCGCCGTTCCACATTCCGACGTCCACTTCGGCCGCTATTATCGTGTTCGCGAGGTTGTTCGCTCATGGGCGTATCTGACGTAGTACAACGAATCTACGGTACTTCCCGTTCGCATCCACAACACTGATATTCAATGGACCTTCTGGTAATCCTGACACATCAACGCCAGCTGTAACGTCGTCTGCTGCATACGTTCCAAGGATGCGGCCCGATATGTCAGAAATCGTCACGCTTCTACTTTCTGGAGGAAGGTCTGCTATTCGAAGCTGGTCAACCAAGGGATGTGGACGTATTGAAAGGGGCAAGGGGGCTTCGTCAGGTGTTGAAAGAAGTACTCCGTTAACCCACACGCGAACGGTAAATCGATCCAGTGCAGGATTCGTAACCACCACGTTTTGATTTCCTGTCAGTTTTTGCCGAAAGAAGTTGTTCGGCCACGTTGAACCTTTATCATGAATCCACACACTGTCAATTCCACGCGGGAGGTCAACAAGTTGCAGCGCAAACCGTAGGGTATCGCCATCTGCACCGTTCCACTGCACACGCATGTCGAAGGTATCGACGTAGACAGAAGTTGTTCGAAGTCTACGTAGATCTAGTGGACTCATCCACAGTACTTCACCCGTGTCGATGACTGTATAGACGTAGAAGACACTACCAGGTAATGGCAATGTTGGAATGTCGCGTTCTTTAAGAATTGTATCAACGCCGTAGGTACCGATTCTATCGAACCCTACTGTAAAGGAGAATTCTCGTGTTGATATAGGACTTGTATGAGAGATCTTGAGTGGCAACGATACTCGCTGGGCATACAGTGCCTGCGAACATGCGAGTACAAGTATTGCAGAAACAAGTCGAAGGAGTGTCGAGGTTGTCATGATGTCTACCAGGAAAAGGAAAAGGGCAGCAGTTTCCTGCTGCCCTTTTGTTTTACCGACATGAGATTAGCGTACGACCGTTACCGGTGTTGTCGCTACCGAACCATTCGTCATAACCTTCACGATGTAGCGTCCCGGTGCGAGAGCTGCAGCGTTAAGATCAAACGTGAATGGACCAGCATTCTTCGATCCGTTGTAGATCGTTTGAACGAGTTCGCCTACTGCATTGTAGACGGAAACGTTCACCATACCAGCTGCAGGAATCGTTACGTCAACCGTAGATGTAACGTTTACTGGGTTTGGCGCAACATTGACTGTAAGGTTGGCTGTTTCGAACTCACCGCCCATAAGGCGAACTGCGTTCGAACGTGCTCCTTCAATCTTCACAACGTTCATCATACCAGCACGAACAGCACCGAGTGTTTCGCCGGAGATCGGGTCAACGATGGTGTAGTTACGTGAAGGGTTATTGATCGAAAGTGTGAGTGGGAATGTTGCTCCTTGCAGCTTGATCATCGGATTAGCTACATCTTCTACGTACGACTGATTTGAGAATCGAACGTCGAACAGATTGTTCGGAGGAAGCGGTGGCAGTTCGAAGACATTACGTGCTTCGACAGCAGCGTTCTCAGAGATGAAGAGCGAAGCTTCGCGACCATCGTTGTCACGGACAACTACTGGTGTTGATGCTGATGTAACAGCGTCACGAAGTGTAGCGAAGTTTACACCACCTGCTTTACCAAGGCTCAGTTCATAGTATCCTGTACCACGAACCTTGATCCAGTAACCGAGACCAGGCACGATTTCTGAAACTGCTTGGTAACCACGATCTGTTACGTACTGATACACATCGCCTTCGAGTGAAGGAAGTGTTGTAGCACCCGTAAGTGGAGCGATCGACAGATTCTCTGTGCTCGTGTAGTATGACAGCGAACCTACTGTGTTCCAGCCATCATATACGCGTGTTTGGTATGAAGCTTCGTTGATCGCGCGGATGCGAGCACCAGCGATTGTGCGATCGACTTCATCAGCATACTTCACAAAGTAACCAACACCAGGACGCAGATCTGTTTCCGTGTTCTGATAGATGTTCTGAGCAAACGTGAACGGAATGTTCAGACCATTCTTGAAGATGTCCTTGTAGTAGGACGACGACGGATTAACTGGCAGCGACAGGAGGTTCCATCCCTTTTTGATGACAGGGAATTGAGCAACCTTTGGAAGTGTGTACTCGATGATAAAGGCATTGATGTCGGCGTCACGAATCGTGAACGAACGACGTGTGCCTCCGATACCCGTTGCTTCACGCATGTTAACGTTGAAGCGTGAACCGTTGAGCGTATCACGAATGAAGAGCTCGGCATCTGGTGAGAAGAAGTCTGTATCCCATGATACGACGACTGGGTAGTTCAGTGCGCTACCGGCATTGAACTTACACAGATACATAATCGTTTCATCCGAGTAGATGTCACGGATATCGCGGGAAGACGACTTAGGACCTTCAGAACCGCCGCAAGGGCCTTGTACTGTTTCGAACGTGTAGTCGAACAGATCACCGAGACCGTTAGCGTAGATCTCTTCACCGGCTGCATTCTTCGGATACCAGCGAGCACCGAACGAGTTCAGAGGATTGAGGTAGACTGTTTCGCCGAAGAGAGTGTCAACTTCATTTGTTGCACGAGCACCAACACCGAAAACGATGTATGTACGCTCAATTGGATTGTTCGAGTTACGAACTTCGAGACGCATACCACCAGATGGCTTTGTACATGCGTCAAATCCGCGCTTCCACTCATCGTTTTCATCAAATTCAGCTGGTTCAAACGGCTGACGGAAGATGATAAACGTGACCTTCAAACGAACTGGCGATACGTCGATAGATGGGGATTCGAACGTCAGGTAACCAACGTAAATACCCGAGTACTCGCCACGAGGATTTGGAGTTGGATTCATGATCTGCTCTGGATCACAAATGATCCGGAGGTTCAGATCACGCATAAGCGTTGTTGGATCAGCTTGTGGCGTGATACCAAGAGTTGTACCCAGGATACCCTTGTCGAGCATTGGGACAAAACCTTCGCGGACTGGTGTTGGGAACGGATCGATTTCCGTACCGCCACCGCCACCCTTACGGAATGACTGGAAACGCAGCCACTTGGAGTCCGACTGAATCACGAGGTCTGTTAGACGCGAACCAGACGTTGCATTGATAACGTCAATTTCACGCGTACTATAGCCATTCTGGATGTCAACCGTAGATCCTGAGTCAATCGTAATCGGATTGACGATGAACCACTGAGCGTTGTTCGTGTTGTCAACGGAGTCTGCAATTCGGAAACGACGGTCAGCCACGTTCGTGAATGACAGACGTGGAATTTCGTCAGTGACTTCAACCCAGATCATACCAGGGCGTGATGGACGCAGTGGATCGCGGATCTGCTCTTGGTTAAATTGATCAAGGAAGTAGTTATCTGATCCACCAAGGCCTGCAAAACGCGAAGGTGCTGGATCATTCGGGAACGGAAGTTCGTGTCCTACTTGGAAGTCATTGTAGAACAGCGTGTCGTTCGTGATGATCAGTGGCGTACGAGCGCTTACCGGATTCGAAGCCGGGTTTGCAATAACGCGGAACTTGAGATAGACAAGTTCTTCAAATGGGCGCTGTTCGCATGATGTTGTGACATCACCCGTTTGTGGAAGCGGCTTTGATGAGATGGCTGAGATCAGAACGCGCTTACCGCGGAGTCTGTTTTCGAGCGGACCTGCAATAGCTGCTTGATACGTCGTATCGCGAGCTACATGCGAAGTGAATTCAAAATCACGAGCAAGACACGGTGTCGGATTCATAATTGATCCGCGTGTCGGGCCGTTCTTTTCAACTCCCATGTACTCAAGGGCTGTGCTATCGAACTGCACCTTGAACTTGAAGCTGTAGATCGGAAACGCTTCATAGTCAGCTGTAGAACGCCAGCAGTTCTTGATATAGACTGGGACGATAAGGGTCCGTTCGCCGTTCGTACCACGACGAGGTACCCAGATTCGGCCATCAGGATACACGGTTGTTTTCCAACCGTCACCCTCGCCTGTTAGGCTCAGTGTCGGCAGCTCCGGCTTGTTCGTTTGAGCCGTAGCCACTTGAGAGCCGATGCCAGTCAACAGTGCCAGTAGGATGGCGATACCAAGTTTGGTACCTCCGCCCCAGAGAGCATATCGACGATTCATAAGAGACTCCTCAGATGAGTTGATCACGTGTTTGTTTTCTTTCTTCATGGCGTTGTCACGATCGTGTCGAATCTCGAACCACTCCGGCCTACGATGAAGTACATGCCGGTTGGGAAATTCGTTAACGATACAGCTGGATTGGATCCTGGCGTGAAGTGATGGCGTTGAATGAGATTCCCTTCAATGCCAAACACCTCAATCGTTGCCGATGACCCAAGGACACCCTGTAGTTCGATGATCTCATTGATCTTTCGAAGTTTTACAGAACCTTCTTGGATATCGGTTGTGCTAGTTGTTGTATCTGTCCGAACTGCAGTCACAAACAATGTGTCTACCTTTCCTGGACGAACACAACTGCACGTATTTCTTGTTGTCAATGTTCCCCACACGGAACTCACTGTAGAGTCGAGCCGATACGTAGATCGTGTTCTTACCGTGAAGTTGGCCACTGAATCCGATGTTGTGAAAACAACAGTGTATTGGCCAGTTTCGTTACGTGTGATGTTGAGGATGTTTGTTCCGTCTTGAGCTTGCGTCGCTACCGTGTCGATCTCTAGATCTTCGCGTTGCGATTCAAGAGTGAGAAGCAGTGAGTCGCCAATTAGCCCTGAAGCATGTACTAGCAACTCATGTTCCAGAACCGTATCTGGATGTGAGATGACATTGTTTCGTTGTGCCCAGGTCAGACCAACGTTGTTCCTTGTTGTTGGTGTTGCAGTTGTATGGACGTAGTTCACATCATACACTGTCACCATTTTTTTGAACTCGGGATTAAACTCTGGTGCAAAGAAGACACCAAGTCTACCTGTGTCCGGACAAGTTCCGCGGAAAGTTCCTCCAAGAGCGAACAACGGTCGATTGCCCCGTGCTGGCGTAGAGATCGTAAACGCTCCTACGCGCATTTCGCCTGGTACCTGAAAGTTGTAGTAGGGACTGAAGTCGCCATACTTCATCAGTTCTGCCATGGTACCGCTTGGAAGTCCTGTCGTTGGCCGAAGGACAGCCGTATCGTAGTTAATCGTGATGTCAAAGGACAAGAGACTGTCGGATGAAAAGATTTCACCGACAGAGGCTGTTATGACGAAGGTTCGCTCTTGCGAACAAACATCAACCAGCCGAATCGAGCGAACCTTTAACGTGTCGTCCGCCTTGCTGATACTGCTGGCTACGAGTGTAGCCAGCAGTATCAAGGCGATTCGAATTACGTCGTGCATTATCCGCCGACTTAGCGGATAACTGTTACCATGCTGCTCGTGCTGAAGGATTCACCTTCTACGCGAATAACATAGGCACCGGCTGCAACGGATGAACCGTTAAGGTCCGAACCATTCCACGTTGTTGTCAGAGTGTTACCCGTAACAACACCGTTAAAGATTGTCGACACAAGTTTGCCGTACATATCGAAAACGCGGACTGTATACATGCCTTGTGCAGGAATGTTCACATCTACGGTTGTCGATGTTGTCATCGGATTTGGTGCCGAGGAGACGTTAGCCGCTGTTTCTGTTGAGACATCACCAGCCACTGTTTGATCATCCTTGAGCTCTTCGTTAAAACGAATACCCGAGAAACGATAGACGTCAGCAGCCTTTACAGTAACGTAGGCAACAGGGCTGTTTGCATCGAATGAACCAGCGCCGATAACAACAGCGACATCATTTGAAGCATCAACCGTTACTTCTCCGAGTTCGGAGTTAACTGGTACGATACCTTCGATGTTGGATGTTTCGATCTTAGCGCCAAAGGCTCCGTTAATCGTGCCATTAACGTAAACCGGAATGCGAACAACGTCGCCATTTACAGCTACTGGACTTCCAAATGAAACGTTTGTAGCCTTACCATCAACAACTACCTTACCGAAATCAGGTCCCGTGGTGTCATTATCATACACCCATGGAAGTTCCGGCAGACGGCCACTGAGGTAACGCATGATAAGACCAGCGTCATACTCTGTGACTTCATAATAGATCTGGTTGAGGCTGCTTACGTCAGGAGCACGTCCGCCAACACCATACAGTCCTTCAGATTCGTTGAGTACACGAAGAACCTGCTTACCGGTTGTTTGTGTTACACCAACGTTAAATTGAGGAGCGTACGGATATTCATACTTCTGCTCAACATCGATCGTACGACGCCAGATCACGATGTGCGGCGGATTAGGATTTACAAGTGGCTCAATTGAGTCACCCGTAAACGTACGATTGAGTTTCGTGAAGTAGTAGCGACCTGAGTGATTCACATCACCTTGGTAGGCTTGGCGCTTCCATACGGAATCAAGTGGGCGCTTCGTAACGATTGACTGAATGATAACGCGAGCGTCATTTGCAGTTACGCGACGGTTCTGTGGCAGACCAGCGTGACGTTGACCTTCAGCTCCAGACGTGTCAGCATCGCCAAATCCCCAGTTGTTGAACGTGAGATAGCGGATGGAGTTGAAACGAATGATAGCGTCTGAACGACCGCCTGATGGCTGCCAGATTGATGTAGAATCCGTACGTGAGTTTGAACCCACTTGCGGTGTCCACACAAGACCGTTCCAGAAGTCTGAGAGAAATCCAGGGAAACCACTGTTTCCTTTGATACCAACCGTAGCACCGCGTGTTACAACGACGGTGTTCGATGTGTTAGGATTTCCACCAACTTGACCATATGCAAACTCAATATCACCTTGGTAGTTCTCAGCTGCTGTTGCCTCATAGAGACGAGCTTGGAAGTTACCGACGGACGAGTTTACCGATTGGTCGTTGATATTCAGATTCTTCCACTGGATGATGAAGCAGTTACGCACAAACGTTTCTGTTTGACCCGTTGTCGGGTTAATGCGCGTGTACTTCACTGTATCACAGTTTTCATCACGATCAACATCCATAACGACGGAGATCTCCGAAGGCATATAGCCTTGAAGAACGTCGATGTTCGTGCGATAACGGTGATCTCCCCAGAACGGAGCTACTGCATTGTCAGGATACGAAGCTGAGTTTGTGAAGAGTCCAATTGACTGCTTTGCTGGCACAAGCTTCGTGTTGTCGAATGTGGCAAAACCATTTATGCTGACATAAATGCCATTATAAAGGTTACCATTGAACCGGAACTGGAATCCGGTTGGGAAAGCCACGTAGGCATAGCCGTCGTCGACGTCATTGACGTTTGTTGGCGGCAGGACGAATGCCGATGGCGTGAGAATGGTCTTATTCGCCCGCGAGGTGTTGCAGAAGTCAACGTCACGATAAGGACGGTTGACAACGAGTTCAGGTTGGCGGAACTGATTAAAAATCTGTTGCGCCGAACCGTCAACAACACCGAACGCGATCGAACAGAGCACCACTGCCGAGGCAATGAATACCTGTTTCTTCATACGTACTCCAAGGTTTACAACTGTTTGTTTCATGGTTCGGAGTGTAGGGGCCGGACCGAGATCCGGCCCCATACGGTTTCGCGTTAGCGGACGATGACGACTTGTTGTGTGGCTGACGTGAGGCCATCAGAGATACGGACCGTGTAGACACCGCTACCAAGGGTAACTCCGTCCTTCGTTCCGTTCCACTCGATGTTGTGTACCCCTTGGTCAACAACACCATTGACAAGCGTTGCAACCTTCGAACCAATTGCATCATAAACTTCGACAGTTACACGCTTCGTCGTTGGGACGGAGTACGTGATCTTCGTCGTCGATGTGAATGGGTTCGGAGCTGTTTCTGTGATTGCAAGAGGACCACTGTATGTCGGATCATCATTTACAGGCGTTGTGAAGTCATAGACGATTACGAAACCGTCGATGTCACCAGCTGAGATGATAATCGTGTCACACGCGCCATCCGTTGCAAGACGAACGTCAGGGATCGAGTAACCTTCGCCTGTCTTCATGTTATAGGCGAACTGAGCTTGACCACCCGTTGCAGTCTTGTTGTCACGGATGTAGTACGATCCAGGGCTCGCAGCGTCACGAGCAGGGATCTGATCGCGGCACCATGTGATGCGAATTGGATAGTAGTTCGATGATCCGCTTGTTTCGCCACCTGGCTGGATGGAAGCACGATAGATTGCTTCACCCGGCTGGTTGCTGAACGGATAGATGCTGCGAAGCATACCGTTGCGTGTAGGAACAGTCCAACGTGCATCGAAGACGTCGTCTACCGGCACAGGTGGCAGTTCATACTCGCAATAGTTGGAGTCGAGCTTGCCATAAGCTTCGGCAGAGTAACCTGTCGTTGCAATGTCAGCACCACCTACACCCCACTGGAGGTCTTGGTAAGCACCGAAGTTGTTCGAGACGCGCATATCAACCGTGAAGCGTGTCTGAGCGGATACTGCAACCCAGTAAACAAGTGTGTCCTTGCCTGATGGATCGCCTTGTGCACCCTTCTTATCAGATACTTCGACGACGATGCGGAGGCGACCATCAACAACGTTACCGTTGAGTGCTGTTGTTGAGATAACAACCGCTTGCGTGTCAAGTGATTCGGAGTTCAGCGTGTTCGGCGTGAACGTGAATGTTCCAGCTGGTTCGATAACCGTGAACGTGAGTACTTCATTATCAGCTTGACGGCGACCGAGGTCGATATCCGTCACGCGAATTGTGTCCGAATACGCTGCATCTAGATCGAAGCAACGGATAACCGGTGATGTGAAGAGCTCAGGCTTGTGGTTACGAGCGTTGATTTTGAGATCAAGCGTACGAACCGCTGTCAAACGACCTGCATCGCGATAGACAACCGTGACGGTCACTGTTGTGTCGTCAAATGGTGTGTCCTTAACGCCTGGTGTTCCATACAGAAGGCCGCTGAACTTGTCGATCTGCAACCAACGTGGTGTTGTCTTGAGATTACGGAGATCGTAGTAGCCGGCTTCCTCAAAGTACGGATCGCGAGCGATCGAATCTTGTGGATAGTCGTCATAGACGAGTTCGAATTCACCAGACTGACCCCAGTTAGGATCGTAGATCTTGATACGGCGTGCGCTGTCTGTAAGATTACGGTTCAGCGTCGTGTCGTTGTTGTAGTCGATGTCTTCAATCGCTTCTGGCAGATTGTCCGTTACAATACGTGGCTCAACGTTTACGAAGAGGCGACGTGTAAGCGTGTTAATTCCACCGTGTCCGTCGTTAACAACAACTGTGAAGACAGTATCCGTGTTGAGGTCATCGTTGATCGGACTTCCTGGATTCAGATCGTTGATCGGCTTCAGGATTTCGCGAGCTTCTGCTCCATCAATACGAATGTTGATCTGTCCATTCGATGTGAAGTCTTCAGCAAAGAGGTCGGCATTACCTGCGGCGTTGTAACGACGCATGTATTGATTCGACATCCAGATTGGACGTGCGATACGAACTTCATCCAGAACCGTGTCACCAGGTGTGTCACGTACCGTTGTTGACATGAATCCGTATGCAGTCTTACCGTAGCGGAAGTCCCAAGCACCGTAGCGTTGTACGATTGCGCGGTTGTTATCAACAGCAGCGCGGTCTTCATACTCATCGTCAGTGTTGACGTCAAGCTTAAAGCGCAGCGAGTCTGTAAGGTTAGCTACGAACTGAATGTCGAGATCGTCCGGTTGATCAGCTGCCGGGTCGTTGTATGTTTCATCAACGATGAGGTTAGGCTGAACAAATCGACGTCCAACACGTGATGCCGTTGGTTCCATACGAAGCGTATCGAGATACGATCCGTCACGGAAGCTGTTTGTATCTGTTGTCGTCGGGTCAAGAACGAGTGTTGTTGGGCCCGAAAGCATGCGCAGATACTGTGGTTCGTTTGGCGAGTTGATTTGACGCGCCCATACGAAGCGAGGCATTGAGTCTACAACATGAATGCGGAAGCGATACGCTGATGTGTCAAGCCAACCGAAGTTGACCGTATCCTGCTGGAGGAAACGAGCGTTCGTATTGAACGGATCACGTGATCCGAGCGGAAGTGCATTGTTGTCATACTCTTCTGCGTGGAAGTAGCTCGGATAGAGATACAGCCACTTTGCAATCGTTGATTCATCAACGCCAGAAGCGCGGAGTGTGTCAACAATTTCGATGGACGGTGGGAAGTTTTTCGCAACTACTTCGATCTCTTCGCCACCAGGAACGATGTACGGATTGATCGGGCGGCCGCGGAACATACGATACCCTACAGCACCCCAAGCGAGGCTGTCTTCGTTAGCAGCTGTGATGAGTGTATCACGCAGCCAGTACTTAAGAGCCGATGCTGGATCTGAGATTGACCAGAAGTACGAAAGGTAAGCACCGTTCGAGGAGTCAATCATCACACGTGGGTCGTAGAAACGATTCACGTCTGTTGCCGTGATCGTAAAGATCGTATCGCGCTCTGTCCAGTCAAGTTCAACGATGGCAGCACCCGTGCTGTCAGCTGGATATGACGGTGGTTCATTGAACCAGCTTCCGTTTCCATCGCTGCGGATGGATTCGAATGCCTGGATTGGCGTGTAGAGACGATTCTCTGTTACGAAGACACGATTACGCATAGCCGGGTGAATCGACGCAGCTGTACCGAGTGTGTCGGCAGAACCCGTGAAGACCGGTGGTTGCGTGTTGTTGTTAACGCGGAAACGAAGTGAGCCATTCAGAGCTGCAATTGGGCCTTCCTTCCACAGAATCGTACGGGAAACAACGAGAACTTCGTCACCGTTGACAACCGGCAGGGCACGGTAGCGCTCACCGCCATAGTACGTTTCCTTACCACCATCTGCACCAACGGTGTTCGATGACGGCAGAGCTGGGCGGTTACCAAGGCGGAAGTTCGATCCACCAAGTTCACCAAGTACAGTTGAACCTTCCCAACGACGGCCGGCGAGAGCAGCTGAATCTTCAGCTACAGCATCGTCAGCGAGACGAAGGAGAAGAGAAGCACCTGAACCATACGTTGCGAGACCTTCGTAGGCACGACGCAGTGATGGGTCACCACCATTAGAGGAGTCAGGTACGAGTTCGACGCGAGCACGGTAAACGGAATCCGTGAGGGTCTTCTGACGCATGTTCACGCGGATGTAATCACCCGTGCGTTCGTTGATCACGAAGAAGACGGACTCGTTAAATGCGCGAGCGTCATTGTTGTTGACTTCAGAAGCACCCGAATAGTCTGCCTTTGTTTCGAGGAAGAGCGGGTAACCAATGGGATGGTCACCAACAAATTCCGTCTGAACCTTAGCAAGGATCGGATCTGTTTCTGCATCAAACGGATTACGTGTCCAACGCTTCACATACTTGTTGAAGGATGGTTGGAGTGGATCCGTATAGAGCATGAGTGTCGGAGGAATACCAACAGCGAAGTCTTCGATTGGCGACATACGGCGCATCGAGTAGTCAGCTGTCTTGATATCCGTTCCCTTATCGAAGATGTCGTAGATACGACCAGCGAGAAGGAGTGTGTCTGGAATGCGGTAGATCGGAACCGGCTTGTACGTAATACGCCATGTCGATTCGAATGGACCTTGTTCCGTTTCATTGTTCTGAGCATCGCGGATAAAACGCATGTGCGTCTTACCGTTACCAGCGATAAAAAACGTTTGTTGAATACGCTGGAATGTTTGGTTCTGTGAGAGAGGAAGAATCGTGTTAACGTTTGCTTCCGTGCGGCCCCAGTAGTTACCACGAAGTGTATCTACACCACCAAAGCCGATACCAGTTGTGCCAGCAAGTACACCCTTCGTGTCCTGAGCATCAGGCAGACGAATGATGAAACGAGCAGCGTTGTCGTAGATGGAGTTTGCAGCAAAGCTGTACGTTGTCCACGGAAGTGGGCCAACAACTTCACCATACAGTACGGCACCAGCAAGGTCACTCGACAGGACGTTTTCGTTGTTAACGAGAGGACCTGTTACTGTATCAAGGCCAGCACCAATGTCGCTAACAGCACGGTTACCCGTGATAAGCGAACGCTGAAGTGCAAGCTTGAGGTCGTAGTTATCAGAATAGATCGCAGCACCGGACCATGCCGTGTTGTTTTGGAAACGAACACGATCAAAGGAGAAGGTGTCTACGCGAACACGGACGGAGTCAAGGATGTAGATAGCTCCACCAAGACCTGTACCGTTTTCGCGAAGGTTAGCACCTGGGTGCTGGAGATTGTTTGCGTTATCACGCTGCGTTGTTCCGTTACCTTGGCGATCTGGATTAGCAATCGCAAGGTTGTCGTAGAAACGTGTGAGCATACGCTCATCAGCACGTGGCGTTGTTGTTTGGAACGTGAAGACGTCGTTGCGTGGCGTATATCCTGTGGCAACACCACCGGCATTAAACGACACAACGTCGAGGTCCGTAACCATAAAACGCTTACGTGTCAGCGTGTCTGGCGTAACGACTGCGATAGCACCACCGTTACCGTTAAAGGCACGGTTACCGCGGAATTCAGCACCCTTTACAAGGTTGAGGTCTGCATTGATCGTATACAGAGCACCACCACCACGTACTTCGTCAAGCAGCGAGTCAGCTACTTGGCCAACGCGGTTGTTGATGAAGTTCGTACGGACGTAGCGCAACCAGCGACGATCAATTGTCAGATTCTGTGGAACGTTTACGCTGATAGCACCACCGGAGTAGCCAGCGCGGTTGTTCGAGAATTCAATTCCGTAGTTCGTTCCGTATACCCACAGCGGTCCGTTAGCACCACCAGCGCCATACGACCACATGTTGCGGTTCGTATAGATAGCACCACCATCAGCCGAAGCTTCGTTGTCACGGAACTTGATGTTAAAGCCGTAGTTACGAGCGATAATCACACCGTCCGAACCACCGATAACTGGTGATGGAGCACTGTTCCACGTTGAGGCTTCAACATATACAGCACCACCACGAGCAGCCGTGTTGGTTGTGAAGTGTGTTGCAGGGTTGTTATCGAGATTACCACGAATTGCGAGTTGGCCTGCACCTGTGCTGGTATAAACAGCGCCACCGAGGGAGTAAAGAGCCTTCGATGATGGGTTAGCAGGAGCTACTGAGTTCGGGCTATACACGTTGTCGTTACTGATGAACGGCACTGTTGTGCGGTTCGAGACAAAACGACCAGCGAGAATCACACTCGTGTTATCGCCAACGTAGAGAGCACCACCACGAGCACCTTGTGTACGCTGTGTACCAGCAAGGTTCGTGTTTTGGCGGTTTTCTGCGTAGTTGCCGTTAAACTCAAGTGTATCCTTGCCTTGGACGTCGTTGATACCAAAACCAACAACAAAACGACGGCGGCCAGCGATGTAGACAGCGCCACCAGAAGCTTCATTCTTCAGTGAACGGTTGATTGTTGCATGTGTCGTTGCAACACGATTTGCATCGGTTACAACGCGAATAGCACCAATTCGTACCGTATCAACGTCGCTCAAGAGAGCGCGGTTGTTCGTAAAGCGAAGCTGGCGGATACGGCCGAGATACATAGCCATACGACCATCATCAACACTCTGACGAGCTACGTCTGTGAGTGGTTCAGCATCGGCAGCATGAAGCCAGTCAATGGCACGGAGATTTTGAACCATCGGCGTGGCCGAGTTCGGTTCCGTGATCCATGGGTTTACATTATTAGGATACGTCGGGAGACCTGACGTGTCCGTTACCGGCCAAAGCTGCAGAGGACCGTTGACAAATTGGTCAACAGGTGCCTGGAGGACCTGGAGAGCACCGCCACGATAGCGGGCCATGTTGTTTCGGAAGTTACAGCCAACGAGCCATGTACGAACGGAGAACGTCGTGATGGCACCACCGCCACCATTCGAGGCGCGAAGGAGATTGTCGTTTGCTGCAATAGCGTTGTCACGCGTAAACGATTGGCCAGACGAGTTTGTCCAATAGATTGGCTCGTTGTCAACCGTCGTGTCCTTACGGAAGTTCTGGAAGTCAACATCACGGAAGAAAGCAGCACGAGCACCCGGAAGGATGATAATGTGGCCCCACTCGCGTGAGAAGTTGTTGACGTCACCAGCGATAAACGTAATCCGTGCTGGACGTACGTTGATCTGGCTTCCAACCTTTGGACGGAACCAAGGGTTGAGACGCACGGCAGAAATTACTCCGCCGAGTTCGAGACGTGCTGCCCTGTAAAGGATAGCCTGTCCCGGCGTCAGACCCTGAAGGTTCGGATCCGAACCAAGGTCGACGTGGAAAATTAACGGATACTTCGACGGATGGATCGTCGGTTCCGTAGCAATCGTCGACGAGACGACTCCCGGAGCTCCGAAATAATCCGGGTCGTCATATCCCGTGTACGGCGGGAAGAGCGGATTGACCGCGCCCGCATTGTACGTCGCTGACGCGCGACCGTCCGCGATGATGCGTCCACCCGTTGAGTCGATCAGTCGACCGTTCGGGAGAAACTCAACCCGCGTGCCCGGTTCGATCACCAGCGTTCCGCCGATGGTATATGTGCCGCTGATCCGGTATACCGTATCGCGTACAAAGACGCGCACGGCCCCCGGAGGCAGGCTACCGCGAACATCCACGTAGTCCTGGGCTCGAACTACAGAAAATGCCGCGGTCAGCACAAGCAGCAAGCTGCTTAGACGAAACCAACGTTGCATACAACCTCCAGTTGTAAAAACCTTATGTTTTGTTCTTGCGTTCATGTTCTCTTTATTGGGTCTCCATAGGCGAAATGCCAAAAAGGGCACTTCAAGCCCGCAGTCTCTAATCAATTGCCATGCCAAGCCTGGCGAGACCGGATTTTGCTCCGGCCGCCGACTCAGTTCCTTCGAACTTTTCCGCCACCTTCGTGAAGAGCTGTCCAGCCTTTTCCTTGTTGCCAGCCTTTTCGTACGCTAGTCCCGCATACAGGTAGCAGCGGTCTTCTAGTCCTGTCTTGGTTCCCCGGTCACCAGCTTTCTCATAGAGTTCAGCCGCCCCCGAGTAGTCTCCATCGAATTCCTGACACGCAGCTAACCCCTTTAAAGCACCAATCTCGACAACAATTGCATCGGATCCCTGTGCTTTTTCAAAGTAGGGGCGCGCTTCAGAAGCTTTGCCAAGGACGAGTAGACAGTTGCCAGCCATCAGCGACGCCGTCTTGCCAGCATCTGTTCCACCGTATTCATCGGCGATATACTGCAAGCCAACAACCTTTTCATCTCCGATGTTCGGTACAGAATCAGCCGTTAATGCCTTTTGGAGCTCACCAGCCTCAAACAGTGGCCGTATACGGGATAGCGCTACGGTTGCTTCCGCTTCACGTTGGTCTTGCTGATTGTTCCACCAGAATATGCCCGCTATTGCTACAACAATAACGCCGGCGATGATGATGTAGGTCCGTATCGTGGACGCAGAAAACCCACCACCATCCTCGCGATTGGGGCTGGGTGACGTCTCTACGATGTCGTTCGCGTTTTCTGTGCTCATGCACTCCTCAATGTTCCAAATGAGTCGCAATGCGGCCTAATGGCCTTGTTTCATCACGAACAGACGCCCCACGGACAGTCAGGTACACACCATGGCATACCTCGCCCATGAAGCGAAGCGCGCAAATATACCTCCACGGTGATTCCCCACCAAAAAAAGATGATGGGCCGTAACTCCGTACAGAAAGTAGGGTTACGGCCCATCGACATTGACACTGTGGAGGGTTATTCACACCCCGTCAGAAGCGTGCAACCTCACGAACGGCGTTTGCGATGTCTGTTGGATTTACAAGTATGGCCTGCTCAAGTGTTTTCGCAAAGCCTACCGGTGTGTTTTTCGATCCAATTCGTCGCACGGGAGCATCAAGATAGCGGAAGAGCTCCTCACCAATCGTTGAAGCGATTTCGCCACCAAAACCACCGAGCAGTTTGTCTTCGTGCGCTACAACACACCGACCCGTACGACGCACCCGCTCGAGTACGAGTTCGCGATCCCACGGAATGATCGACCGAAGATCAATCACTTCAACGCTGATCCCTTCAGCAGCAAGTGTTTCCGCTGCCTGCAAGCTCCAATGAACGGTTGTACCAAAGGTCACGACCGTGACGTCAGTTCCCTCGCGGCGGATACGTGCTTTTCCGAATGGTACAACGACGTTATCCGGTGAGAGTGGTGCGGAAGTAGGTCGGTAGTTATAGAGGAATTTCGGTTCCAGGTACATCGTAACACCACGAGAACGAATTGCCGTTCGCATCAGTCCAACGGCGTCATCCGCAAAACATGGCATTACAACACGAATGCCTGGTAACGTTGCTAACGTTGCTTCGATGTTCTGTGAGTGATACAAGCCACCCTGGATGTAACCACCACTGGCCAACCGGATCACAACGTTTGCTGAGAACTGACCCTTTGTGCGCCAATAGTCATGGGAACACTCTACGAGTTGCTCCATTGCAGGCCAGAAGTAATCGGCAAATTCAGCGCCCTCAACCACAACACGAATGTCATCACGATAACGACACATGCCGTTGGCTGTACCCACAATAAAGTCTTCAGCGATCGGTGCATTAAAGACACGCTTTGGTCCGAATTCGTCCAGCAGTCCCTTGCAGACGTTAAAGATTCCTTGCTTTTTGACGCTTGCCACATCCTGTCCAAACAGGAACGTATTCTCGTTTCTACGGAACTCTTCGATGAGGGCTGTATTGATTCCTTCGCGGAACGTCAAGACCGGAGCGTCCGAGGCCGGTGTCCATGATGTTTCCGATGTGTCAGAATAGTCGACAATAGCCGGAGGAAGAACAAAGTCGGCATATGATGCACCGTCCGGATCCGGAAGTGGCTCTACTGCATCAGCAGCAGCAAAGATGGCCTTCTTGTTTTCCTCTTCAATCTTCGTGAGTTGTTCGTCCGTCGCAATACCCGCAGCAATGAGCGATGCCCGCATCCGCGGAAGCGGATCACGTGCAACCATCGCGTCAATGTCCTCACGCGTGCGATAGAGCTCGTGGTTGTCAGAGTTTGAATGTGAACCTATCCGGTCACAGTCCGCATGGACCATAGCCGGGCCCTTACCTGCTAGCACATACTTCCGTGCCTCTTCCAGTGCGCGGTATGAATCCATTGGATTCCTTCCGTCACATTGAACGATCAGCATGTTCTTCATACCGAGGAAGTTGTCGCTCACTACAGCATTTGCCGTCTGATCCTTCACGGGTACAGAGATGCCGTATTTATTGTTCTGGATGACGAAGATGACGGGAAGTACTTCACGGTTTGCGCCGTTTACCGCCTCGTAGTAGTATCCCTCGGAAATCGTCGAATCACCCGTTGAACAGTACACAACTTCGTCACCACCGTAATACTTCACCGATCGAGCAAGGCCAACTGCTTGCTGTGAGTGATTACCCGTGCAGGATGACGAGTTCTGGAGATTAATCGACAGCTTCGCAAAGTGATTGCTCATGTGTCGACCACCACCTGCTACGTCGGCATCCTTACTCAGTCCGTTGGCAATAATTTCCTCAACGGTTACCCCTGCGGCAAGACTCGTCAACATGTCACGATAGTACGGGAACAAGAAGTCCTTACCTGGACGATAGATTTGACCGAGTGCCAACTGAATTCCGTCGTGACCAGCAAATGGAGCGTGGTAGGACCAGCCCTTGGCCATCTTCAAATAGTTGGCGGCCTTTTCATCCAGCCGACGTCCGAGGTGCTGCAGACGATACCACTCTACGAGTGTGGAGGCATCGTATCCCTTTATGTCAAAGAGGTCGGCGCGTTTTGCTGCCCCATTGGCGGCCGGAGCGGCCTTCGTGGGTGCAGGAGCAGGTGTTGTTTTGGCCGCTCCGGACGCCGCCCCTTTCTTCTTATTCTTTGATGATGCTGACATGTTTTGAGTGCTCCAGAACAACTGTCGTTGGTGATTCGGCTAGCGGCGCTTGCGAGCCGCAAAGTTACGGCTTGGCAGCGCTTTCGCGCCACGAAGTCGTGGACGATACGTATGCGCCTATGGTTAGGGGGCTATCGGCGCTTCCGCGCCGAAGGGGGCGTAACCCGTGACGGTTTGCGTTCTGTACCTGGTACAAACGTTAACCAGCCGTGTGGGTCATCACCACCACGAATAATCTTTGCGAATGCCTGTTGAATGGCACGCGTAACGGGTCCGACCTTTCCATTGCTGACGGGAATTCTGTCAACACTCCGTACCGGAGTGATTTCAACGGCCGTACCAGTCACAAACATTTCATCTGCCGTATAGAGCATGGCTCGTGGAATGTTTGCCTCACGAACCGTGAGTCCAAGGTCCTTGGCAAGTGTCGTTACACTATCACGTGTCAGCCCCGGCAGTAAGGACGACGCCGACGGTGGCGTAATCAGCTCGCCACCAACGACGATAAATACGTTTTCACCGCTTCCTTCGGCGATGTTGCCGTACGCGTCTAAACAAATACCTTCGGCATATCCATTTTCGACGGCTTCCATCTTTACAAGCTGGGAATTCATGTAGTTACCACCAGCTTTTGACAAGGACGGCATGGAATTCGGCGTAATACGGTCCCAGGAGGAGATACAGACGTCGACACCCGTTTCTGCTGCGTTGTCACCGAGATATGCACCCCATTCCCAGGCAGCAATGTAAACGTCGAGCGGACAGCGCAGGGCATAGACACCCATGTCACCAAAACCACGCAACGCAACAGGGCGGATATAACACGTCGTGAGACCGTTTTTCTGGATCAATTTGACCGCAGCCTCTGACAGCTCCTCAGGGGAATACGGCAGAGCTGTTCGATAGATCTTCAGCGAGTCACGTAGTCGGCGCATATGATCATCGAGGCGGAAAACGGCCGTACCGCGTTCCGTGTCATACGCACGAATTCCTTCAAACCAGGACGTACCGTAGTGGACGACGTGGGACAGGACGTGAATCTTTGCATTGTCGAACGATACGAAGGATCCGTTTTTCCAGATGAACTTCGTCGGGGTTATCGGCATATCAACTCCTGTGGTGTGGGCCTCCGGGCCAGGTCACGAACCTGTCCCATCGAGCGCCTCCTTCATGAGCGCCGTCACGACGCCGGGGTTAGCGGTTCCACCGGAGGCTTTAAGAACCTGGCCCACAAAGAAGCCGAGAAGATTCGTTTTTCCATTCCGGTATTTCTCAAGATTGTCGGGATTGTTGGCGAGAACTTCTGCCACCAGTCCCTTCAGAACGGTCGTGTCAGACTCCTGCCGGAGTCCCCGTTCTGCAATGATGTCGTCAGCCAGTCGGCCAGAACCCACAAGATCGGGAAAGATATCCTTCGCCACTTTCGAAGAAATCGCACCAGACCGTACGGCTGAGACGAGTGAGGCGAGTTGGACGGCTGAGATGCCCGTTTCGTTGATTCCAACCTTACGATCGCCCATGATACGCAGGATGTCCGTCATGATCCAGTTGCTCACGAGTTTACACGTCTCGTGAGTGGTATCTCGGGTGGCAACAACAGTAGCTTCATAAAAGGCTGCCACCTCGGAATCATCGGCAAGAATTCCGGCATCATACGCAGGTAGACCATACTCTGCCATAAAGCGACGCTTTTTTGCAAGACCCAGTTCGGGGAGTGACAATCGAATGGACTCTTTCCATTCGTCATCAATTACAACATCTCCAAGATCCGGCTCTGGGAAGTAGCGATAGTCTGCTGCACCTTCCTTCGTGCGCATAATCTTTGTCTCACCAGCACCGGCATCCCACATACGTGTTTCCTGGACAACCGTGCCACCGGCTTCGAGTAATGACACTTGACGTTGAATCTCAAATTCAATAGCCTTCTCTACATTACGGAAAGAATTAAGATTCTTTACTTCTGTCTTTGTGCCAAATGCCGTTGCGCCTTTGCGTCGAACAGAAACATTTGCATCACATCGCATCGAGCCTTCTTCAAGGTTACCGTTGCATATATCCAGATACACAAGGATCTGTCGGACCTGCTGGAGATAGAGTGATGCTTCACGGGCCGTACGAATGTCGGGCTCTGAAACGATTTCAATAAGTGGTACACCACTTCGGTTAAGATCTACGAGAGTATCGATATCGAGGTCGTGAACACTTTTCCCTGAGTCTTCCTCCATGTGAATCCGAGTAATGCCGATACGCCGGACGTCGTTTTCCACCTCAATCTCGACGTATCCACCGTAACAGATAGGATCCTCGTACTGAGAAATCTGATATCCCTTTGGCAGATCGGGATAGAAGTAGTTCTTCCGTGAAAAACCGCTTCGTTCGCGAATTGAGCAGTTTGTTGCCAGCCCCATACGGACGGCAAACTCAACAACGCGTTCATTTAGCACGGGCAGAGCGCCTGGATGTCCAAGACATATTGGGCAGACGTTCACATTTGGTTCTGCACCATATTCCGTTGGACATGAGCAGAAGGCCTTGGACGACGTTAACAACTGTGCATGGACTTCAAGACCAATGACGGCTTCATACAATTCGAGCATGGTGCAAAGGTAAGGATGAAGGGGGAAGGTGGGGGATGGTGGGGGA
>DDUR01000033.1 GCA_002344895.1 Ignavibacteria bacterium UBA2333 | reverse complement strand
CATCCTCCCCCATCTTCCCTCATCTTCCCCCATCTTCCCTCACCCTCCCCGACCTTCCCCCACCCATGCACCGCATCTACACAACGTCGTTTGCTAGTGTCTATCCTCACTACGTGGCCAAGGCAGAGAAGAAGAATCGCACAAAGGCCGAGGTAGATACCATCATCTGTTGGTTAACGGGATACGATGAAGAAGGTCTTCAGCATCAGATCACATCGGGTGTGACGTTTCAGGACTTTTTCGACAACGCACCAGCGAAGAATCCTGCTCGGAATCGTATTACGGGAGTTGTCTGCGGGATTCGTGTTGAGAACGTTGAAGACCCACTCATGCGTGAGATTCGTTACCTTGATAAACTCATTGACGAGTTAGCGAGGGGTAAGGCGATGGAGAAGATTTTGCGGGAGTAGTGGCATTCTGTTTTCCTTACGTGCAAACTGACACAGTAGGCAACTATTCATAAAGTTTTACAGCGTATATGTATCGCCCTTCACTCACCACTGACTGCTGCAGGGATGGAGTTTCTCGAGATTGGTTGTGGACCCCGAGTAGCTGGGAGAGATTTGCCTTGGCACGTACTAAACAAGCGCTTGTGCCGGGTCAATGATGTTTATTGATCGTGGATCTCGTCTGTAAGAGATAGTGCTGTACACTATGAGGGCCGCATCTCACGTAGTCGTGCAAAACGACGTCGATAGGCTGCGGGGGCGAGCCCAACACTTCGTTTAAACAGACGCGAGAAGTAGGCAGCGTCTTCATATCCAACTTCAAACGAAACACCTTCAACGGGATCGGTTGTTGATTCTAGTCGTTGTTTAGCATCTTCAATCCGTAATGCATGTACATAGTCAATCGCCGTCATACCAATTGCGGCCTTAAATCGACGTGCAAACGTGCGCTCTGGTAAACCACTTGCCTCAATCATTCCTTGAACTGGATGACTATCTCTGACGTGTTGTGCAATCCATTCAAGAGAGGCACGAATTGCTGCATCATCCGAATGACGCGTCAGTGCAAGTCGTGCATACGGTTGCTGTCCAACATCATGCCAATCGATAAGATTCATCTTTGCTACTTCCATTGCACGCTCTACGGACGTGAGGCGGGCAATGAGGTACAGTGCAAGATCAAGCCACGATGTTCCGCCACCGGCCATCACGAGTCGGTGTTCATCACCGGTAACAACCAGAGCGCGTTCTCCATGAACGTCTACCTTCGGATATCGACGTCGCATGGTATCGCAGTAGGCCCAATGTGATGTTGCATCATAACCATCGAGCAGACCTGCTTCAGCTAACAGGAGTGAACCACTACAGGCCGAGGCGATGATTGCACCCTTGGAATACATGCTCTTCAGATACTGAATAACGGGATCGAACTCAGGGCCGATCTCTGCACCTGGAGGAATCATGACTTCTGGAACGATGATAACATCGGGAGTATCGGTACTTGAATACGTTATCTCCGCCTTTGTTGGCACACCATTGAGCAAGGAAAACGAATCTGTTGTTGCGCCGATCAGCTTAACGTCGAGCAGCGACGTACCGACCGTACCGTCAACCACAAACGACCAATCACGACCAACGGATTTGAGTAAGTCATACATGCCATACACAACACTCGATGAGGTATCGGGATAGACGGTTATGGCGCAAAGGGGGCGTTTCTCGGTATTCATGGCGGTTATGTCGTATTTCTAGCAGAATCGGACGCGGTATACGGCATGAGTCCGTCCGAAGTTGCATCGATTCTCCGGGAGAGTTCTCCCGGAGAGTAAACCCGGAAAAGATTCTCCAACCCGGAAAAGATTCTCCGGGAGAGTTCTCCCGGAGAGTGAACCGGAAGAGATTCTCCCGGAGAGTCAACCCGGAAAAGATTCTCCGGGAGAGTTCTCCCGGAGAGTGAACCCCAAAAACCATTCTCCGGGAGACTTCTCCCGGAGAGTAAACCCCAAAAACCATTCTCCGGGAGAGTTCTCCCGGAGAGTGACCCGGAAGAGATTCTCCGGGAGAGTTCTCCCGGAGAGTTCGTAACGATCCGACATCAACTTCAACAGCTCATGCCAAACCTCCTCGACCTTCTACTTGACCCTGCCTCCATTGTCATCTACATCCTCTATGCAGGACTCATTCTGTGGGAAGCGATACGTCCAGCGCGGCTCCTGCCCAAGATTCCGTACTGGCGCGTAAAGGGTTTCCTGGCCTTCGGCGGCTACTTTGTTCTGTCGTCCTACGTGCCGTTTCTCTGGTCCGACCTGCTTGCCCCTTTGCGCCTTACCGACCTTTCATCTCTGCCTACATGGGCTGGGGCAGCAATAGCGGTTGTGATCTACGAAGCGCTGGCGTACTGGTATCATCGTGCCATGCACACCGTGCCCGTGTTGTGGCGCATCTTCCACCAAGCGCACCACAGTGCTGAGCGGCTTGATACATGGAGTGCGTTCTGGTTCTCACCGTGGGACACGGTGGGCTTTACGCTGATGTTCTCCTTGGCTGTGACGATTGTCGGTTTTTCCGCTGAAAGCACCGTGTGGGCTGTATGGATTACGACATTTCTTGCCGTGTTTCAGCATGCAAACATCTCAACACCGGAGTGGCTTGGATACATCATCCAACGGCCGGAGAGCCACAGCCTGCATCATGGCCGCGACGTACACTTTGGCAACTTCGCCGATGTACCCGTCTTTGACATGATGTTTGGCACGTTTACGAATCCCAAGGACTTTGTTCCGGAAACGGGTTTTTACCAGGGTGCATCGTCGAGGTATTTCGAGATGATTCTGGGTGTTGACGTGACGTCGAAGTAGGGAGAATAAATCCTGAGTCAAAAGGTGC
>DDUR01000046.1:4562-5376 GCA_002344895.1 Ignavibacteria bacterium UBA2333 | reverse complement strand
TCCCCGCGTCAGCCAGCGTCGGCCAGCGTCAGCCCGCGTCACCCAGCGTCAGCCCGCGTCACCCAGCGTCAGCCAGCGTCACCCCGCGTTGCCCCGCGTCAGCCAGCGTCAGCCAGCGTCACCCCGCGTCAGCCAGCGTTACTCGAGATTTAGCACAAGTACTACACTTCGATAGTTTGTAAACGGACGCCAGTCGCAGGTGTCAACGATTATGTATCCCCAGCGGAGGTAGAGGTTGATGAGTTGTGTTGCTGGTTCTGCTGTGTTTAACGCAAGACGTCGTCCGCCGTGAGCACGAACGTAGTCCGTGGCAACTGTATGTATTCGTTTGCCAAGGCCATAACCCTGTAAGGATGGACATACACCTGGCATGTTCGGCATACGCCTGATGCACAAGATCCGTAATCGCCTCCATGTCGTCTGTTTCCTGAAGCAAGCGGATCTCGATGTTGTCTATCTGATCAGCAGAGGTCACGGTGATTCACTCCCGGTATGCGGCTTGATGTGGCAAGTTACTCGCTACTTATGACGACGCGAACACACGCGAGTTCACGTTAGCTCACGCGGGTTACGCAGGGTTACGCGGGCTACACAAGTTGCGTCGGGCTACGCTTCATTCATTGTGTAGAATTCACGAATGTACTGGACTGTCGACCTACATCAGCTCGCGTTAACCAGCCTCAACCCGCGCGTGCGGCGAGCACCACGCGAAGCGACAGCTGAGCACCCCGTGAGCGCAGCGAGCACCCCGCGAAGCGCAGCTGAGCATCCGTGAGCGCAGCGAGCACCCCGCGAAGCGCAGCTGAGCACCCCG
>DDUR01000046.1:0-4301 GCA_002344895.1 Ignavibacteria bacterium UBA2333 | reverse complement strand
CCGCGAAGCGCAGCTGAGCACCCCGTGAGCGCAGCGAACGGCATGGTTATCCCTTCTTCTCGTAACTTTGCCCCTTCTGCCCCTTTCCGATCATCTCATACATCCGAGATCATGGACGTCGACGTTAAAAAGTCACTCGAATTCAATACCACGACGTGGTCAAATGAACGCCGATCCCCCGAAGACATGGCCGCTGCGGCTAATGAGATTCGCCGGGACATTATTCGTATGCTCGTCCGTGCCGGTTCCGGCCACTCCGGTGGTCCACTTGGCTCGGCCGATATCTTCGCCGTGCTCTATATGGGCGGTGTGATGAAGTATCGGCCCGAGGATATGAACTGGCCCAATCGCGATCGGTTTGTGCTCTCCGCCGGCCACATGGCCCCCGTGATGTATGCCGCCCTCGCCAATGCCGGTTGTTATCCAAAAGAAGAGATGGCAACGCTGCGGAAGTATAATACGCGACTGCAGGGCCACCCCGGACGTGACATGCACCTGCCGGGTATCGAAACGTCGAGCGGTTCACTCGGCCAGGGTATCAGTATCGCCGTTGGTATGGCGATGAGTGACCGTCTGGTAGAGAAGAATGACCGCAATGTATTCTGCCTTACCGGTGACGGTGAGCTGCAGGAAGGTTCCGTGTGGGAAGCTGCTATGGCGGCCTCACACTTTGGCCTTGACAACTTCTGCTGGATTATCGATAACAATGACTGTCAGATTGATGGTCGCCTTCCAGATGTGATGAATGTCTATCCAATCGTCGACAAATGTGTTGCCTTTGGCTTTGATACAATTGTTGTTGATGGACATGACATTGCCGACATCTATCGCGGATTTGATAGATTTCTTGAGAATCGGAAAAACGGTACAAAGAAGCCAACTGCCATCGTTGCCAAGACCTACATGGGCCACGGCGTGTCGTTTATGAACGACAAGTTTGAATGGCACGGTAAACCACCGTCAAAGGATCAAGCAGTAGAGGCCCTGGCCGAACTTGCCCAGATGGCCTGACCGTTTTCTCCGAACCCTCCAACCTGACACTTCTCAATATGAATACAGAACTGCTCGGACAAAAACCAACACGCTTCGGCTTCGGCGAAGGGCTTGTTGTACTTGGTGAACGCCATGATAATGTTATCGTTCTCGGTGGTGATATCACCGGATCGGTAATGACATCCTTGTTTAAGGATAAGTTTCCGGATCGATTCTTTAGTATCGGCATTGCCGAACAGAATGCAACCACCATTGCAACTGGACTCGCCCTGAGCGGCAAGATTCCGTTCTTTGCCTCGTACGGTGCCTTCTGTGCATTACGAAATGCCGATCAACTCCGTATCTCCGTGGCCTATAACGAAGCCAATGTAAAGATTGGTGGAGGTCATGCAGGTATTAGTGTTGGTCCTGATGGTGCTACACACCAGGTGCTGGAAGAAGTGGCGTTTTTGCGCACACTTCCACACATGACAATGATTGTACCGGCCGACTTCGAAGAAGCAAAGAAGGCAACTATCGCCATGGGCGAAATGGTGGGACCGGCCTACATCCGTTTTGGACGTTCACCAGTACCAATGTTTACCACGGCCGATACGCCGTTTGAACTTGGGAAGGCCAACGTTGTGATGGATGGTACTGACGTTGCTCTTATCGCCAATGGTGCTCTCGTATGGGAGTCAATCCTTGCAGCCAAGGAACTCGCCAAGAAGGGCATTTCGGCTCGTGTTGTGAATGTCCACACCGTTAAACCATTTGACTATGCAACGGTTACGGCCGCTGCACGTGAATGTGGCTGTATCGTAACAGCTGAAGAACACCAGGTTCATGGTGGACTTGGAGGAGCTGTTGCCGAATGTACCGGCAAAAATGCTCCCGTACCGATTGAGTTTGTTGGCGTAAAGGACTCCTTTGGAGGGTCTGGTGAGCCGGAAGAACTCATGGTGAAGTTCGGACTAACGTGGAAGGAGATCTATGCCTCCGCCCTCGTCGCCATGGAACGTCGTGATAAAGGAAGCTCTGGTGTCCGCGCCATCAAGGACGTCGCCGCCTACGCCGGCTGATACGACGCATATCGACATCGACGATCCGGTCCTGCTACGAATCGCCGCTCTTGCTGCACAACATCAGGTGCCAGCATGGGTGGTAGGGGGCTACGTGCGAGACGCACGTATGGGGCGTCCACGAAAGGATATCGACATTACGGTTGACGGAGATGCTCTACACTTTGCTAACATCGTTGGCAAGGTCTTTGGTTGCACACCCGTTATCTACGAACGATTCCGTACTGCCCTCGTACCCATCGGCACACATCACGTCGAGTTTGTCGGCACTCGTAAAGAAGTGTACGATGAGGGCTCACGGAAACCGCGTGTTGTCCAGGGAACGTTTGAGGACGATCTGCGGCGACGTGACTTTACCGTCAACGCCATGGCTGCCTCGTTACATCCGGATCATCTGGGTGAAGTGGTAGACATGTTTGGTGGTATTGCTGACCTTGAGCGTCGTGTCCTCCGCACACCACTCGATCCGATCGTCACCATGAGTGACGATCCGTTACGAATGATGCGGGCCGCACGCTTTGCTGCCCAGCTCCAGTTTGACGTTGATACTTCTACGCTCGAGGCCATCACATCGATGGCCGATAGGATCTCTATTGTCTCGCAGGAACGTATCAGCGATGAATTCCTGAAGATCCTCGCTGCTCCGCGACCCAGTGTAGGCCTGGCAATTCTGTTCCGCACAGGACTGCTGGCACACATTCTCCCGGAGATTCATGCTCTTGCTGGAGTAGATCTTGTTAAGGTGGGCAATAGGGAATTTGCCCATAAGGACGTCTTCTGGCACACACTTCAAGTTGTTGACAACGTCAGCGCTGTGAGTGAAAACGTCTGGTTACGATTTGCAACACTCATGCATGACGTTGCCAAACCGAGAACAAAGAAGTTTGTACAAGGTGCAGGGTGGACATTTCATGGTCACGAAGAAGTAGGGGCACGTTGGCAGGAACGAATCTTCCGTCGGCTAAAACTCCCACTTCAGCACCTTGAATACGTACGAACACTCGTACGTCTCCACCAGCGCCCTATGACCCTTGTTGACGACGGCATCACGGATTCTGCCATACGTCGACTAGCTGTCCAAGCCGGTGATGCCATTGAAGACCTCTTCCTGTTATGTAAGGCCGACGTTACAACACGAAATCCCAAACGTGCTGAAAAGTACGTGCGGAACTACGACATCGTACGTGATAAAGTACTCGACGTTCAACAACGTGATCATCTGCGGGCATTTCAGAGTCCAGTGCGCGGCGAAGAAATTATGGAGCTCACCGGCCTACCGCCTTCACGTATTGTAGGCTACCTCAAATGGCGACTGGAAGAAGACATCCTTGACGGCAAGGTCGCCAACGAACACGACGTTGCCCTGCAACACCTCGTTGCCCATCTCAACGAATGGCTCGCCGCCGCCGAAACCGCCTCCTTCGGAAGAAGGGGAGGATAACGCAGGATTACGCGGGGTGACGCAGGGTTACGCGGGGTTACGCGGGGTGACGCGGGGTTACGCAGGGTTACGCGGGGTTACGCGGGGTGACGCAGGGTTACGCGGGGTTTCCCGACGGTTTCACCGTCGGCTGATATACGGCACCCCTCCGGGGTGCATAGTGTATGCCTGCCTCCCCACCATTAAACCCATCTGTCTCCCCATCATCCCCCATCTTCCCCCATCTTCCCCCACCTGCCTCCCCACCATTATCCCCGCTGCCTCGCACTCGTACCTGAGCGATACGACGCTACATAGTCAATATAGTTTTGTGCGCTTTGTTCAAGTTTTTTACGTTCAGCTTCGGTAAGATCACGCACGACCTTGCCGGGAACACCGGCAACGAGGGTGCCTTCGGGGACAACAAATCGTTCTTTTACAACGGTGCCAGCAGCGATCATGCTGTATGCTCCGATAACAGCAGCATCGAGAATGGTTGTTTGCATGCCAACAAGTACGTAGTCGTGAACCGTACATCCATGTAACATAGCCATGTGACCAACAGTTACACCGTTGCCTATGTGTAGGGGATGTGTGTTAAGCGTACAGTGTAACATCGATAGATCCTGGATGTTCGTGCGTTCACCGATACGTATTTCATGAACGTCACCACGAATCACAGTATTAAACCAGACAGATGAATCCTTTCCAATCTCAACATCACCAACAATGTGGACGCCGTCGGCAATAAAAACAGATGGATGGATGTTCGGATGAATACCGCCGTAGGTGTGGAGCATGGGGGGTGGGGAGGCAGATGGGGTTAA
>DDUR01000060.1 GCA_002344895.1 Ignavibacteria bacterium UBA2333 | reverse complement strand
CTCAGGATTCGGGGGATTTTTTTTGTCCGACCTACAACGATACTCTCTCAACGTCCCGTCATGGTGCCGGGGACCTATACGTCCCCGGCACCATGTCATTTGGGCAGCGTACCAGTACATCAATCGTCGATTCGACCACGTCGCTGGTGTTTTGTCGCATCCTCTGTTTCACGAGGTCCGCGTTGTACGATTCCACAAAACCCCCACCCTGCACCGCGCAGACCTCGAATGGTGAGCGTTTTGACGTTGATAGCGTTGAGGGTAATGTCTTGATATGAGTAGTTACCTTGTGATGGCGTATTCACACCAACGAGCAGGCCTTCCTGAAAGGTTATGCCTTCGGTTCCCGGTGATGTTCCACAAGTGATTTTTGTCGTGTATGATGCTGTCGATATCGACAAGGGATAATCACTGCCGTTGACCGAGATACCAGCCGCGTCGTCAGTATTCATGCCCCATACTCGGAACGTTGGTTGATTCTGTTTCTCACGATATATGATCGTTACCACGGATCCACTACCTGATATCCAATAGGAAGGGTCAATCGGTTTGCATCCATAACTCTGCAGTGACCCTCCCGAAAGCTCAAACTGAACTGTATCCCTTGAGGACGAAACAACGGAGAGGAATGTATCCGACGAAAAGAAAACGAGAAGAAGCGTGATCAGATTCATCACCGAATCTACTCAAGCGCTAAGAAAATCAGACCACGAGCCCGAACTACAAAAAGATGGTTCGCAGGACTTCGTGTGTTACCGGTTTATGATGATAGGCAGTAACAACGTTCTCTCGCTGAGCGCGATCCAGATCGCGAGGATCGATGCTTGAGCTGACAACGTGCAGAGAATCGGTTTTGCTATTGAAGGCCACGGTTGACGCGTATTCAGACAAGGTGCCGGGGACCTAAAGGTCCCCGGCACCTTGTCACGGCACGTGTCAATGTTGCATCATGGTATACCCCATGGCATCTCCATCTGTACCTAGGCTGGAAGTTGGTGAAGACCAACATTATTACCTTCGGAATCGACGATAACAGCCATCCAGCCATGCTCGCCGATGGCCGTCTTCGGTACGATAACGGTGCCCCCTTCGCCCCCTACCCGCTGCAATACAGTGTCAAGATTCGAACACGGGAGATAGATATGTACTCCGCCCATGTTTGGTGATCGTCGGACGTCGTAAACAACCGCTCCGCCTATTCCGCCTGCCCTATCATCGAAAGGGAAAACGGCCATCGGTATGCCGTTGTCTTCGATACGTTGCAGCTGCACACCCAGCGTGCGCTCATAGAATGTTGTTGCTCGATCGTAGTCAGCTGATGGGATTTCAAACCACGTGATTGCGTTCTTCATGGTGAAGTGCTCCGTACATGTTGGTAAACAAACTGTGAACGGTGCAATTTCATCGCAACGTGTGACAGCTGTATGTCAGGAGCTTTGTACGACAATATCCCGATGATGCTTCTCTACAGAAGATGCATAGTCAGCTAGCGCTTCACGAAATCGCTGCGGTGATATGACACGTATAGTTGCACCAAATCCGATGATGTATCGAAGAAAGTACTGAGGATACGTGCTACGGAAATACATTCGTTGCCAATGGTGTTGAAGAGGATCTTCACGCAGGAATCCGTACGTCCGACGAATATCCGTCAACATCGGCACAACCGATTCGTGAACGTCAAGAACAACATCCAGTGGTTCTTCCTGCTCATGGAATTGACGTTGTTCCATGAGGTCGGCCGGTAACGGATGCCGAGAGGGCACAAACTGACTGTCCGTTAGACTGACAGCTGAGATTCTATCGGCTCGGAAGTCTCTATATCCTGCTTTCCCAACACACCAGGCGAGAACGTGCCAATGTTGAGCGTAGTGAGCGAGGCCGAGTGGTTCGATAAGTCGTTCGGACGTTGTTTGTGTTGAGTTCGAGAAGTAGGTGATACGAACACGTCGCGATGTGCGAAGAGCCCGAAGGATGGTCGGTATCACATTATGCTCGACAGGTGATCCATGTGGCGTTGGCTGAACGAGAAGCCTGTGCTCGAGATATTCGACCGACGTTCTATCCTCGGAATGCAGTACTGCGCGAATTTTATCCATTGCACCCGATACAAGTTGCTGCGTTGACTCATCAGCGGTAGCGGCAAGAAGTTTTTCCGCAAGTAATAGGTGCTCCGCTTCATCTGCCGTAAGATGCACGGGAGGTAATGTAAATCCTTTTATGAGAGAATACCCGACGCCCGCTTCAGCAGCAATGGGTACACCGGACTCTTCGAGCGATCGAAGATCACGGTAGATTGTTCGGACACTTACACCCAGTCGTTCAGCAAGATCTTCTGCTCGTACCAGGGTTCGAGACTGCAGAACGATAAGTATGGCCTGGATGCGTTCAAGTCGTTTCACGCCCGAAAAATACGACGGTATACCTCGCCGACGCGATTCGGAAAGCCAGGGTCAGACAGCATACGCCAGCATCATCCCGCGAAAGACTACGAAAAGATGGTTCGCAGGACTTCGCGTGTTACCGGTTTATGATGATAGGCAGTAACAATGTTCTCGCGCTGAGCGCGATCCAGATCGCGAGGATCGATGCTTGAGCTGACAACGTGCAGAGAAATCGGCTTTGCTATTGAAGGCCATACTTGACGCATAGCTTCGATAAACTCCCATCCATCCATGATGGGCATGTTAAGATCAACAAGTATGATATCAGGAAGTTCGTCCGGAAGTCCAACGATGCCTCGGAAGTAGTCGAATGCTTCTTGACCGTCGTGAAATTCGAGAATCCGATCTGCCAACGATTCCGTCGTGATATAGCGTCGAAGCGTGTAAAGGTAGATGTCGTCGTCGTCAATGACGCACAACGTGGGTGCTCGGCGCATTGGGGAATTTGAGTGTGAAGGTTGTGCCATGATCTACCACGCTTTCAACGCTGATCTCTCCACCCGAAGCTTCAATCATACTCTTCGTGAGAAAGAGGCCTATCCCTCGTGCATCGGGGTGACGGTGAAAGGTTTGCCGCAGACCAAAGAGTTTCCCTCCATACCGCGTAAGATCGATTCCTAATCCATTGTCGGCCACTTGGAGTATCGTTGAGGTGTCATCCGTGCGCGTGCTGATGACAATGCTCGGTGGACGATCCGGATGACGGTACCGGAGGGCATTCGTTACGAGGTTGAGGAGGATTGATTCGAGATAGACAGCACTGAAGTGGATTGTTGGTGCCAGTGTTACGTCCGTCTCAATCGTTGCTCCCGTTCGGCGCACGTCGTGACTAATCGATGCTCTGATTCGTTCCACGAGGTCCGCTATCGATATGTCCGTAGCGTCCGTTGTACCCTCGGTTTTTATCGCAAGCGTCGATACAAGTGCATTCACCGTGTCCGTTAACACGGTGGCAACCCTGGAAATCTGGTCGAATATGATGGAGCGTTCGGCTTCGTCAGTTTCATCACGGTAGAGGTGAATAAGGGCGTTGAGATTGCCAACGGGTGACCTCAAGTTATGCGACGTGATGTGCGCATATTCCTGTAGGCGCCGATTTTTCTCAACAAGTGCTTCGTTGGCAAGTGCTGAGATCTCAAGCTGCTGACGGAGTTCTTGCCGACGGAGGATTCGATCTCCTATCTCTTCAACAAAGGCGATGAGGAAGTCAATTTCGCCGGTAGGAAGTCGGAAGACTTGTACCTGAATCTCCGTCCACACAACACCACCGTCCTTACGGACGTATCGCTTTTCAAGGTGATAGTGTGTTATCTCGCCCCTGAGAACTCTCGTAAACTGCGCAACATCGGCGTTAAGGTCATCAGGATGTGTGATGTCCGTCCATGTTAACCGGTCAAGTTCTGCACGAGAATATCCTACGATATCACAGAATCTCTCATTGACGTCATAAAATTGTTTATTCGGCATTGATACGGCTATGCCCATCGACGGCATGTCGAAGATCATGCCAAAGCGTTCGACGAGACGGTCCGTCGATTGCTCAAAAAATGGGTGTTGTACTGCAATCATAGATGCGTATGTCTAGCAAAATAGCGCACTTCCATCGAATTACAGTCATTCAGTTTACTGGCCCGTCACCTTTTGGAGGAGAATGGCCGTGTGGTCACTACTGGATTCGACCGGTAAGGTATTGTCGCAACCCAAGTATGTGCGCAAATACTGCCAGTGGGACCAGGATTGAGGGAAGCCAGGAATAGGGGAAGGTCGATGTGAAGATGTTCGCAGGTGTGGTATGAAGCACCTGAAACGGTAGAGGGACACTGAGTATGCCTGTCGTAGCAACGATGGTGACTGTACAAAGTCCAAGACTGTGGAAGGCCAGTATGGTCCATCGTGGGAGCGTTTTTTTCACGACGGCAAACCACGTTACCGGTAAGGCCAGAATACCAATGACTACGTCAAAGTTGAAGCCACTCCAGGTCATCTCTTGTGCTACCCAACCGTCACGATAGAGTTCGTGAAGTGTGATCTCCAGCGGAAGCCGGAATGCCTGGATGCCAATAACGAAAGCTGGGGGAATGAGGCCTATGATGTTCCACCGACGCATCTTGACGATCAACAATCCTAGGAGGATAAACGACGGAAGAACAAGCAGGGCCTGTCGTGGTGGAACAGATGAGAAGTCAAGGAAAAAGCCTTGAGCCGTAAGTATTCCAAGTACGGCCATCCACCCAATGAGGATGGCGATTGATAGGTTCCTGAACCGTGGCGATATCTGTATCGTGCGAAGTAGTCGAAGTATGAGGCCAACGACAACGCCAATCGTCAGTACAAAGAGAATTGTTGGATATAATGGAGGAGTGCCTGTCGGTATCATGGTACAACGGTCCCTGATTCTTGTGTACCCGGAACCAACTCTTCATGCCTCAGTTATGTGACATGAAGAGCTGGTGGATCCGGACGAGTTGTTTGTGTCAGAGGGCGCTGTTACGACGTCGGCCTCGTAAAGATGCACTATCGTTTTGAAGCTTGTCCGAGTTGACGAACATAGGCAATGAGACTTGCCATGTCCGATTCCGGTATCCGATCCTCATACTTCGGCATATAGGATTCGGGTTGATAGGTGTTGATGTGACGAATAACGTCTGACATCAGGCTATCCGTGGCATACTTCGTGTCGGCAAGTTGAAGGTCTGCAATGCCGAGTCCCGACTCGCCATGACATCGAATACACTCGTACCGGTAGTATGCCTTTTTCCCGGCCGACGCAGTTGCGCCAGCATCATGCAGTTCAACCACACCGCGTGGTTTGTTGATAGTTGGAACCGTTTTTAGGTAGTCATAAATGGCTCCAATCGAGGCATCACTGGCTTGCACAAAACGAGCCATTGGATATCTGATTTGTGAGCCATCTGGACGAAATCCTGTCTTTAAGGCCGTGATAAACTGTTCACGCGTCCACGATCCGATGCCCGTTGTCTTATCCATCGTGATGTTGGATGTCGAAACAGCCTTGCCTGCCGCATCTGGCATCATGTTGCCGCCAGCAAAGAAGTCAAAACTGTTCTCTGGTGTTAACATGTCCATCTTGGCAAAGTCACCACTGTGACATGAATAACAGTCGTAGACACCAAGAGCCAGGTACTTACCCCAAACAACACTGTTTGTCGTGTCGGGATGAGCCACCGGTGCCGATGGATAGGGAAGTGGCTTAAAGGCAATTCGTGACAGAAACTTTGCTAGGAACGATGGTTCAGCCGGCCTATTCGGAACATCAGCCGCAGCTACGTACGGATCATCACTGCGTAACCACACAACGATTGACGCCATGTCTTCGTCACTCAGCCGCGGAAACTTCGGCATCCACGGTGGGACGTACTCGCCCGTGCGAGGGTGAATACCTGTCCGGAGTAACCAGACAATCTCACCGTCAGACCATCCACCAATACCTGCTGTACGGTGATTTGTGATGTTTTTTGAGAACGCCCGCCCAAACTCTTTGGGAAGGTCGACGATCTCCTTGCCACTGGCAATACGTGTTGCCGGATCGAGGTGGCAGTGAACACAAAGTGACGTGGCTAGCTCTCTTCCACGAACAAGACGTTCCGGTGTGGACGGAATGGTCATTTCAACAACGGCAACGTCATATGTCGGCATACCGGAAAATTGTATCCAGGCTGCAAAACCTGCCACTATTAGGACAAGCAACAGCACAATGACGCCGACCCATTTCAGGACGCGCTTCATCCCCTGTCTCCCATGTTGTGTACGAAACTGAACCGAGGTTCACCCCTGAACCAGGTACGAACTACGGCATTTCTTCTGGATAAGCAATACCCCGCCGTCGATTCCTGCCTTCGTAGGTTTGTCGTTCGTTTGAAGGCCTTCGTTCCCATACTTACCCTTGGACTTCTTTGCGCCGGTATGACACTGTCGGCACACGTGGATTCCTTGCGCGTCAGAGACGCAGACACAGTTACCGTAGAAGTCTCACCGTTTGACGTAGCGTTACAACGTACTCTTCCTGTGTTTACGCTGTCGTCAGATCGTTTGAAGGCACAAGCACCAACACAGATTACGGACGTGATGAGTCTTGTACCTGGGACTTTCGTACGGGATTATGGTGGACTCGGCGGGCTCAAGACGGTCTCAATTCGAGGTGGTTCCGGATCTCAGTCATTACTCCTTATCGAAGGTGTTCGCCTCACGTCGGCACAGAATGGTCTTGCAGATCTTGGTGGGGTTCCTGTGACGATGATTGGTTCCGTCCATACAACTCGTGGAGGTGCTGCTGCACTGTTCGGTGCCAACGCGCTTACAGGGGTTCTTGATATCGGCCTGCGCACACCAACGGCAACATCGGCAAGAGCATCGGCATGTGTTGGATCGTTCGAAGAGTCTCGGACGTCATTCGACGTTGATGTGGTTCAATCCGGAATGTCCGTTGCTGCATCCCTCGACGTTCTGTCAACACGCGGGTCGTTCCCATTCACCATGCGCGAATCGTCCGGCGACGTTGTGAATCGCGAAAACGGTGATGCTCGACTGTTGTCGGCCATGATTTCGTTCCGACCCTCAGCTTCAACTGCTGCCTATGTGCTCACGAGATCATCATCTCGAGGTGTACCGGGAGCCGTTGTTCGTGGTAGTGTCGCGCAGGCGCGAGCACGTCTCGAAGATGAGGATGTTGTCGCTGGGTTCCGATCAACGTTCGTAACGTCAGAATCGTCACTTCTTACTGTCAGATCAGGGTTGCGGATTGCCGACATGCGATATCGAGATCCCGATGCGAACCTTACAGGTATTGGTGGAATAGATGAGCGGTATACCACACGTGACGTTTTGTTATCCGCAGACTACTCAGTGATGATGTCGTCATTGTTGTTTTCGGTAAGGGGCGAAGGGGGCTATGCCGACCTGCGAGGTGGTGCTCTTCAACCTGATGTGGGTGACATGGTTCGTAGGGCCTGCGCGGCAATGTCAATCACTGCTTCAATGCCTGTCACCGATCGACTGAACGTACAGGCTGCACTTAGGTACGATGTTATCAGTGATGCCGGCAATGCTCTTTCACCACTGATATCAGCTCGTTATGCAATAACTGACGATGCTGCAATCCGTTCGTCGTGGTCGTATAACTTCCGTCCGGCGTCATTTAATGAACTCTACTTCCTCAACTATGGTACCAGTGGACTCCGACCGGAACGAAGCCACACGATCAATCTGGGAGTGGCCCTCCGTCCGGCTTCCTGGATTGTTGTGGAATCGGATGCCTTTGTTGTTACAACTACCGATCTTATCGTAGCCGTTCCCGTAAGCCCAGTCATAACAAGCGCATCAAATGTTGGCCGAGCTCAAACTCTTGGTCTTGAGTCATCCGTACGAGCTTCACTGCTTGATGAACGCTGTACGGCAACGTGGTCGTGGACTATTACTGATGCGCGTGACAAAACTGGGAGATCAACAATTGATGGCACACTTATTCCATACGTTCCGAATGAGATGCTTGGAATGAGTGTTGATTGGATCGACGAAAAGATTCTCGCAAGTATTCGTTTGACGTACGTGGGAGGTCGATTTAGTCAACCAGGTGGAGAGGCAACGTCGTTGCTACAACCGTTTACCGTTGTAAGTGCATCTGTTGGAACCCGAGGCAGAATGGGATCGACGTTTGCCGACGTGCGCTTGAGCGCCGATAATATTGCTGATGTGTCATATGCCGTTGTTCGTGGTTATCCAATGCCAGGCCGCACCATCAGACTGTCCGTAGCGCTTGGAGTTGAACCATGAAACGTGAACGGTACATTTCCGACACAGCCATGGATGCACATGACAAGGCCGTCAAGGAAGGTCGTGATACGTATGTCGACCCCGACACAGGCTACACGGTGTTCACCAAGAGTGCACATGAACGTCGCGGAACGTGTTGTGGTTCGGCCTGCCGACATTGTCCATATGATTGGCAGAATGTACCGGGTACAAGTCGGCTCTTGTCCATTTTTCCCATCGTCGTTGTGACGTTGGTCACGATGATGGCCTCGATCACGCATGTTCCTTCTGCGTCGGCTCAGTGGTTACGATCATCAATCGACACAGTACAGTCATTCTCACCTGGAACTGTACAGTTTGTAGGTCAGGGTCCGACGTTTTTCCCGAAGAACATTTTTGGCATTCCCGACGAGCGTGCAACGGCATCTGTGCCCACAACGGATCCGCGGGCATTATGTAGCATAGGCCTGGATGGCACGATGGTTATCGGGTTCCGTGATGTTATCGTCGTGGATGGCCCAGGCCCTGACTTTACCGTATTCGAGAACGTGTTTACCTATGCCGATGGTAAACGTTTTGTTGAACCAGCTCGAGTGGATGTAAGCCGGGATGGTATCGTGTGGACGTCGTTCCCGTTTGATTCAACAACATTACAAGGCTGCGCCGGTGTAACACCAACCATGGGTGATGCAGATCCGTTTGATCCGAATGTAAGTGGTGGTGATCAGTTTGATCTTGCGAGTATCAGTGTTGATAGTATTCGATGGATACGTTTGGTAGACGTCAGTCGTATTGTCCTTGAGAATCGCCTGCATCCACTTCATGATCCCAGTGTGACGGGATTTGACCTGGATGCTATTGTGACGTGGCATGGTGTTGATGCACCAAGTCAAGGACGAATTGATCACGTTCCATTTGCTGAGAACGTTGTGGTGAGAACAACGTCTTCTGCCGCGACCATCAATGTCTATTCGTGTGATGGCACACTCGTTCACTCACACAGTGTACGTCCGGGTACTCACTACCTAGACCTAGATGTTATTCCCCGCGGAGCATCACTGATCGTCGTCGTTGACGATGCAGTCAGAACAAAGAAGGTCTTACGATGAGTTTTCGACGTCAACATCGTTTCGTTGACTCGTGCTCTTTTGGGGCGAGTCTTCATGACAGATTCCGTCGATACTTCGTAGTAAACATTACGGCGTTGACTCTAGTCCTCTCCAGTTGTTTACCGACACCTGACGTTGCCGTTCGAAATGATGGTGTGCTTGGGGCAGGTGGCGTCTTCGTTGTCTGTGAAGGTCTGTGGCGACAAAACAATAGTGTCCTGTCGTGGGTTGGACTCGATGGCACCGTGGTCCGCGACGTCGTTTCCGTAGTGAATACATCTATGGATCTCGGTGATACAGCATCAGACATTGTTGTTCGGGGCGACACAATCTTTATAGCCGTGAGTACATCACGATCAATTGAACTCTTTCGAAGGTCATCTGGATTATGGATAGGCCGAATCCCTGCCCCTCAGGGTGCGGAGCCCTATCGAATGGCACTCGCTGACGATTCAACAATCTTCGTCACAAATCTTACAGACGATTCGATCACGGAGGTTGATATTCGGAACGGCAGACTGCGTGTTGAGCGTGTACCTGTGGGTCCCGCACCTGAGGGTATCGCCGTATTACGCAATCGGATCTTTGTTGCGAATTCAGGATATGGTGACCTGAGAAGTGGTGAAGCCGGAGCAGGCACGGTAGATGTTTATGCGCGTTCTGATCTATCGCGGGTGCGAAGAATTGACGCACTACCGAATGCTGCTGCTATCGTTGCGGACGCCGACCGAAATCGGATCTGGGTGTCGTACAGGAATCTGCCATCTCGAAAGGATGAAGTTGGCGGCGTAGCGCTCATCGATGCATCATCGTTCGAGATACTTCGTCGGTGGAGCATGGATGCGCCACGAGGCCTAAGTCTCGACCGATCGAGTGGTGACGTCTTTGTCCTTCACAGCCTCGGCGTGTCTCGTATTCGTGGCACTTCTGATACGATGTCAATGGTCATTCGCCATCGTTCCGGGAGTGGCTCTGACGTATGGTACTCGTTGGCCTATCAGGCAGAGGCTGGAACACTGTGGATAGGGAATGCTCGTTCGTACGTTACCGATGGTGAGGTACTCGCCTATGATACAACGGGAAAACGTCTGCTTGCAGCCCCCGTCGGGTTAAATCCAACGGCATTTGCCTTCCGATAACGAGTCGATCTTTGCCTTTTCATCAACGGGCCAAACCATGCATAAATTTTTTTCAATCCTCGGCGTTTTCGTTGTCGCATCAATTGTGGGTGGCTGCCCATCACCGAAGTCGGTACGTGATGGTTTCGAACGCAAGCCTGGTGAGTTGCCCCTTCATGAACGTCACAAGAGGTTGTTACCACCTGGAGCTATCAAGTTTGATGCTAAGATAATAACAGTGTTTACGGATCGCTCGGCAATCCCAGGTGATCCATGTGCCACAAATCCGTGTCTTGCACGAATACAGGTGACGATGTTTCACGCCTTCGGATACGGCGTGAAAGGGCTACAAGACGGTGACTTCTTCCGGACACAGTTCAAAATGACAATGTCTGATACGACAATCGATGGGAAGAGATATCGAGGGTTATCGGAAGGGGATTCGTTTACCGGGACTGGTTATATGATGGCAACTCAGGATGGAGATGTGCTTGAGGTGCACGACTACGAATAGTTAGGAATACATCGTCATACGTCATTTTGTATGGATGGACCATCCCTGTTCGATGAGGATAGCCTTGATACGTTCAACATGGTCTCCCTGTAGTTCAAGCGCATTGTCCGTGACCTGCCCGCCTGTACCGAACGTTTTTTTCAGAAGTGCAAGTAAATCGTGTAATTCCTTAGGATGAGATTGAAATCCTTGGGCTATCGTCACAACTTTCCCGCGCCGTTTTTCCGTGCGCACCTTGAGCCGAACTACATTCCCATCGTAGCCGCGCTTACGTTTGTCGGTTGATGTATCCTTGGTAGTTGGAGTGACACCAAGGAGTGAAGCAAGATCCTTCAGATCGGCCATGGTATAGTTGGTTGCGTCAGTAGTACGTGCTCGTGGTTTACTGTCAGACACCTCTCACTGAAAGTAAAAGGTAAACTGTACTTGTAATGTTGGGAATACCTGAAGCTTATCCTGGAAGAAGAACGTAATTGGTACCTCTCCCGAGATAGCTGCTTGCGTCCCGAAAAAGTATTCATATCCAACACCAAGGCCGGCTCGAACGGGCGCAGCAAGATAATTACTGTCACCCTTGGTGATACGATTAATGCTCATGCCAGCCAAGGCGTACAGTCGATGATCAAAGGCGTCGTCAAGTAAGAATTGACCTTCCGCACCAAAGGAATAGGCAGGATTCTGAATGGCAAGGTATCCGAGAATCACCTCAGCGGCAAACCGATTGCCAAATGAGTACCGCACTGATACGCCAGTACCCGTTGCCAATCCAGCCTGTAGGCCTATACCCCAGTGAGGTTCTTGAGCGAGACCCTCTACAAACGATCTTGACGGCGCTGTTGTATCCTGTGCGTTGGCATGTGATGTTGCCATAACGGTCACGACGGAGAGAACGAGAAGGAAGATCTTCATATGCTTCAACTTTGGCATGTGCGTAGGTGAGTGTCGTCACAGTGGTCCATTGCGAATCTACGGACGTTCCGTGTTGATGCCTGCGTAGATTTGAAGTACATGCGTACCTGGTTCGTCTTTTTCGCCATATCGGTCGTCACCGTTGCCTTCGCAATCGCCGTGATGTTTCACATGTTTGTTTTTCGGGACCGCGACGTCTTCTTTCTGTATGCTCGCACGTGGTCACGAATTCTGCTTCGACTCGCCGGTATCCGCGTGGTTTCCTTCGGACTTGATCGGATCCGAGCAACGGAACGGTATGTGTATACGTGTAATCATGCAAGTCTCTTTGACATTCCCGTTGTACTAGCTTCTATACCCGATAACATTCGCATCATGTACAAACGCGAACTCGAAAAGATCCCCGTGTTCGGCTGGTGTTTACGAATGTCTCCCTTTATTGCCATTGACCGGGCGGATGGACGCGATGCCATGGCACGACTTGAAGAAACGGTGGAGAGTATGCGTGCAGGCTCATCGGTACTCGTTTTTCCTGAGGGGACACGCAGTGAGGACGGCCGAGTGGCTCAGTTTAAGCGAGGTGCATTTGTCCTGGCTGCCCGAAGTGGAAAACCACTGATTCCTGTCGCTCTGGTAGGGACTCATAACATTCTCCCGGCGCGTACTCGGCGGATTGTTCCTGGTACCGTGGAGCTTCATATTGAGGATCCCGTTGTCCTCGAATCACCCGTTTCCCGCCAGGCCGAATCCACGGCAATGGCAACCGTGCGGACATCGATTGGTAGACACGTAGATTTGCAGGTATGACAACCGAAGAAGTTCGAAAGATTGCCTCACTCGCCAAACTGAGATTTGCCGACGATGAGCTTGAGGATTTTGCCCGCGAATTCACGCGTATCGTGGAGGAAGTTGGTAAAATCACTGCTGTGCCGATGGATGATGTAGAGCCACTGACATCGGTTAATCCGATTCCGAATGTGACACGTCCGGATGTTGTGGGACCTACCTTGAGTATAGAAGAAGCTCTGGGTAATGCACCGAAACGGAACGAGGCCTTTATTAAGGTGCCGAAGGTCCTCGGATGATCGTAGGTGTTATACCGGCACGATATGCTGCCACACGGCTACCGGGCAAACCACTCATCGATCTTGAAGGCAAGACGATGGTCCAACGCGTTGTAGAAGCTGTTGAACAGTCCAATCGGTTCGACGTCGTTGTCGTTGCCACTGAAGATGATAGAGTTGTTGACCATGTACGTGGTTTTGGTGGTTATGCAGTTCTCACACCACCTGAATGTCCATCAGGTACCGATAGAGTACTCGCAGCGCTCGACGTTCTTGATCTTGAGCCTGATCTTGTTGTGAATATTCAGGGTGATGAGCCCCTTTTGCCCCCTACCGTACTTTCAGCTCTTCTTGATGCAACGGTACAGCGTGATGCTGATGTTTGGACACCTATTGTTCGTATTACAGACGAAGCAGAACTGAGTAATCCGAACGTTGTAAAGGTTGTGAGAACGGAGGATGCACGAGCGTTATACTTTACACGAGCTGGTGCTCCTTATGTGCGTGATGGTGCGTCGAAGCTCGTACCGGGCCTTCACTGGAAACATGTTGGCATCTATGCCTTCACCCTTGATGCGTTACGCGAGCACGTGGCACTTCCACCGTCTCCACTTGAACGAGCTGAGTTCCTGGAACAGCTGCGTTTGCTTGAACACGGTGCACTTTTTCGATGTGTTGAGGTAGAAGCTGACCTGATTGCTGTTGACACGCCGGATGATGCAGAGCGTGTACGCGCACGGCTCAGAATGCGGTAATTGCCGAAACGACGTCGTCAACAGAGATTGAGGCCATGTCGTCGGCTTCAAGAATAGTCGCTTTGTCTGTCCACGGACCCCACCGACGTGCTGACATTGACGGCGGTGATGCAGGATACAAGCCAACTACGTTTGAACCACACGCTGCTGCGACGTGAAGTATTCCCGTGCTATTGGCAACAACACAGCGTGCATGACGCAGGATATCAATTGTTTCCGTTAATGTGGTACGTCCACAAAGGTTCACAATTGTTGTTTGCCGCTCAATGATCCGGACAAGATCTTGTTCGCCATCAGATCCAGTAACAACGACGTCGATGTTTTTGTGATACAGTCGTTGTGCAAGTTCAGCAAACAGTGATACGGGCCATGTTCGTGCAGAGCCACCTGACCCTGGATGCAACACAACGTATTCTCCTGCCGGACGTAACGAACAGGGCGGTACCGGCGGCGGTGCCAGCAGATGAAGTGGTCCCATTAATCTTTCTGCGGCTTCATCACCAAATCTCAACCGTACAAGGTCGACGTTATACTCGGCTTCGTTTTTGCGTGCGGCGGACCGTGATTGACGATCCCGATGAGTAAGAAACCATGAATACCATCGGCGTGACGTGCCCACACGATACCGAACTCGAGCGCGAACGGCAGCAAGTACATCCGAAAATGTGGGGCGCGGAAAAAACACTGTTGACGGCTGCACTTCGCGGAGAATCTCATACAACGACGAGTCGTCGATATATCGCACTGCATGAATACCCTCAGCCCCTTCAACAAGAGGCGCAACATATCGTCGGCAAATCACCACCACGCGTGCATCGGGACTCACCCGGTGAATTGCAGCCACCATTGGGAGCGTCAGCACCATATCACCAAGTCTATCGGTGCGGACAATGGCAAAAGTTTGTGTAGGGGGCATAGGGGGCAAGATGTGCCAAAAAAAAAACGGGCGCCGTACAAGGTACGACGCCCGGGAAACTTTCTACGGAAGCGGAGTGATTAGTCGAGGAACCACTCAATACCGACGCGAGGTGATAACAGTCCAAAGTTGGTGTAGCTGAAATCGCCAAATCCAAGGTCAAGAACTGCGATTTGACCGAAGATACCTACGTTCGGTGTAGCGAAATACTCCGCGCCACCGCCAATGGCGAGGCCTGTTCGTGTGCCTGTTCCAGTACCTTGAGCTTGTCCCGTTGCAATGCCAAATTGAGCCCAGAGATATGGCTTTAACTCCTTTGGACCAGAGAACAAGAACTTTCCATACGGAGCCAAGACAAACTGATTGTTTCCATCAGAAACAATGAGTCCCAGTTGGGTACCGATGTGAAAGGCTGGAGTGATGGCATATGCCGCATGGCCGCCGACCATTCCATCACCTGCCGACACACCAAAACCGAATTGCTCACTCGGGCTTTGTGCTGACGCAACGGATGCGCTGAAAACGGAAACGATGGCAGCTGCTGCAAATGCTGCAAATGACTTCATGAAAACCTCAAAAATGGTGATGCAATCGACCGCAAATATACACGCGGTTTGGCTCCCCTACGTCGCACAGCGGCAGAAGTTCCTTCCGTACCTTTGTAGTTCGACATGGCGGCACCCATAAACATCGTTCCCTACACATCGCATCTATACGACGAGTGGGATGCATTCGTACGCCATTCGAACAATGGCACCATGTTCCACATGCAACGCTTTCTGGACTATCATCCTGAGGGCCGATGGAACTATCACCACTTGTTGTTCTATGAAGGTGAAAGACTCGTAGCAGTTCTTCCCGGTGGTATTAATAACAAAGGCGAGTTTTGGTCACCCGTCGGTGCATCCTATGGCAGTTTTGTAACGGAGGATACGTCATTCGAACGTAATCTGCGTATCGTTGATGCATTTATTGACTACTGTCGCCAGACGTCTATTCGTGACGCCTATCTGATTCCAGCTCCGCATATCTATGCAACGGAGACAAATCAGCATCATGAATACGCCATGCTGTATCGTAAGGCAGACTTTGAACTGCACTATATCAGTCATGCCATTGATCTCCGCCACGAGGGAGATCCCATCGAGCGTTTTGATGCGACGGCCCGTAAGAGTATTCGAAAGATCCTTCGTGAGGGTCGCCTGAACATTGTTGAAAGTGATGATTACGCCACATTCCATGATATCCTCGTTGAAAACAAGGCGCGACATGGGGTAAAACCGACCCACACTCTTGAAGAGCTCCTCCGTTTGCGCGACTTGATGCCTGAACATTTACGACTGAACATGGTCTATGATGGTGATGTGGCCATTGCAGGATCATTACTCTTTGTAGCAAATCGAAACGTTGTACTGTGTTTCTATAACATGCTTCGGTATGAATACGAACACCTTCGGCCAATCTACCTTGTTATGCATGAGGCATGTCGATGGTCAAAGGTCAATGGTTATCGCTGGGTAGATATTGGAGTCTCTCAGGATACAAAGTCTGACGACCCAATGACTCCTTCACTCGGCCTTATCGGGTTTAAGGAACGATTTGATTCGCGCGGAATCTTACGTTCCACGTATCATCTGCGTATCGAGCCGTGACGGCGATGAACCTGCACGTAGTGATCTGCATTGTTGGCGACGTTAGCCGCGACAGTCGATCATTACTTCTTGCACGCACACTTGATTCTGCCGGTTTTACCGTAAGTGTGGCAGCGGCATGTACGGCTGGCGAGCCGGGTGGTGACGTGACGTTGTATACATGGAATGACCGTGGTGGACGAGCCGCCGTTCGAGCGTTGCGGTATGGAGCATGGTTACGAAAACAAAACATCCCAACACCACGTTTGATCATTGCCGGCGACTATTTCGCCTTGTCTTCTGCTGTCTCCCTTGCACGTCGTACGGGAGCGCGACTGTTGTATGACATGCGCGAATTCAACTTTGCCTTGGGCCCCTTAGCGCAGCGGCCCCTTCGCCAAAAGTTTATTGAATGGTCTGAGCGGCGACTCCTTCGACAAGTTGATATGATTACCGTTAGTGGCCCTCTTGATGCGAAGGTCGTTGAAGAACGGTTTTCCCGCAAAGCAGAGGTTATCCTCAACGTTCCGCCATATCAACCTGCTCAACGAACAACACGACTTCGTGACACGTTTACGATTCCTTCTGATGACACGATTGTCCTCTATCAGGGTGTAGTCCACCATGGACGTGGCCTAGAGCCGTTTCTGCGAGCGATGCCGTTTTTACCGAATGTTCACCTCTGTGTGCTTGGTGACGGTCCAGCCAAACGTGCCCTGCAAGAAGTAAGCCGCGAATGTGGTGTACAAGACCGAACGCATTGGCATGCGTCAGTTCCGTATGATGAGCTTCATTCGTGGACGTGTTCGGCTGACCTTGGACTGTGTTTAATCGAACCGATTTCGATGAGTTACGAATATGCCCTCCCGAATAAGCTCTTTGAGTACATGATGGCTGGTATTCCGAGCATTGTAACTGACCTGCCGGCATTACACGAGATGATTATGCGAGAGCCGGTGGGGATGCTTGTAAACAGAACACTCTCTGCAACCGATATCGTTGATGCGATGACAAGAATACGGCAGCCGATAACGTATGAAGCGCTTCAACAGCGCTGCGTTGCGACGAAAACGTATTCGTATGAAGGTCAATCACAACACGTACTTCGTGTTGTTTCATCGGTCATGGATTGACACGATGATGTATCTACTGCTGATACTGCAGCAAATCATTGCATCGAGTACACACCTTGTTGCAAAGAATGCTACGTCGATTCTGCATCCGCTCCATGTTGTTCTTGTCCGGGGAATGTGGACGTGTATTGCCTTTGGGATATGGTATTTTTTTAAACGACAGACACTGCCCAACATTGAGCGTCGTGACTATCGAATGTTGATCTTTTTAGCGCTCATCAACATTCCTGTTAACCAGCTTTTCTTTATCTGGGGCGTGCGATACACAACAGCCCCAAACGCAGCACTTGCCTATGCGTTAACGCCGACGTTTGTTGTCATGTTTGAAGCGATCGCTCGCCGAACATGGCCAACTGCTACACGACTGCTTGGAATTGGACTTGCGGTGACAGGAACAATCATCGTTCTGGCAGAGAAGGGAATTACTCTTGCTACGGCGTCACTGCTTGGTGATATCATGGTCCTCTGTGCAAGTGCCTCCTGGGCACTCTATACGATGATCGGACGTCCGCTTGCAACGAAGTATGGAGGAATCTATACGACGTCCTTAACCTTTTTCCTTGGCCTACTGCTCTACATTCCTGTCTGGTTTGTCTTGGATACACTGCCGGGGCTTGATCATAGTGGTGGGGGGCTTCCTGTAGCTCTAACCGTCTTGCCACAGCTGTTTTATTTGGGTGCGATTACGTCTGGTGTGGGCTATGCACTGTGGTATGTGGCACTCACGCGTCTTGACAGTAGCAAGGTGGCCGTCTTTAACAACCTCCAACCCATTTTTACGACCGTTCTTGCCTTCATTGTGTTTGGCACGGAGCCAACAGTGTACTTCGTTGTCGGTGGTGTTATCGCGCTTATTGGCGTCATTGTTGCCCAGCGAGACTAGACGGTCCATGTAGAGCATTCGTTAACCCGTCTCGACGTTGTAGATTGCCAACCATCCATGGAGTTCACATGCGTTTCGAAGCATCCCGATCACAGGCACTGGTCATCGACATTCAGGAACGGTTGTTCCCCCACATTTTTGAGCACGACGCACTTGCACAACGCTCGGCGATGCTCATACGCGGTCTTCAGATACTGGACATACCCGTACATGTCACCGAGCAGTACAGTAAGGGCCTCGGGCCCACAATTCCGGTGATTGCTGAAGCTCTTGGAAGATTTGAGCCGATTGAGAAGATGACCTTCAGTGCCTGTGGCTCACCCGACGTTGAGGCCAGAGTTCTTGGCCTTGGCCGTCATGCTGTTGTGGTGTTCGGTATTGAGACCCACGTCTGTGTCCAGCAAACAGTTCTGGACTTGCTTGCACAAGGCCAAACGGCCATTGTTGTTGAGGACTGTGTTTCGTCAAGACGCCAGCAGGATCGTGACGCTGCGCTTCGACGTATGGCGTCAGCTGGGGCAATTGTCACCACTGCTGAATCGTTGCTGTTTGAGTTTATGCGGACAGCTGAACATCCGCAGTTCAAACAGATATCTCAACTCGTAAAGTAAAACATTCTTGGACAAGGGGCATGAAGGGGCAGGAATTCCTTCGCGCATATCAGGAGGCTTTTGCCCAACTGCGCGCCGAGGTAGAGGCATTCCCATCAGATGAATCGTTGTGGTTAGAACACCATGGCATTTCCAATGCAGCCGGTACATTGGTACTGCATCTTGTTGGGAATACACGGTGGTTCATTGGATCGGTACTCGGTACTACAGGATATGTTCGGGACCGACCACAAGAGTTTTCAGAACGACATCTATCCCGTGAAGAGGTGTTGCGTCGCCTCCAGGAAGCTGAGCGTGACGTAGTGGAAACACTGCAGCACCTTTCTGATGGTGAGATCAATAACACCTATCCGCTTGACACCTTCGGTGTTCGATCAACCGCTAATGTTCTCGTTCATCTCCTACGACACTTCGCCTATCACGTAGGTCAGCTAAACTATTACCGCAGGATGTCATCATGAAATCCTATCCACCACCTAAAGAGTTTGTTGCTACAGCGCGTATCAAACATTCTGCTCTGGAGAAACTGCGGAAAGAAGGGATCCGATCTCCCGTTGAGTTTTGGGAACGTCAAGCGGAACATCTGTTGTGGAAAAAACGATGGACGAAGGCATTCGTCCGCAAACATCCTCATGTTCAGTGGTTTGTTGGTGGCACCCTGAATGCTGCAGAAAACTGTCTTGACCGACACGTAACAACATGGCGTAAGACGAAGGCAGCACTGATATGGGAAGGTGAACCGGGAGAGATCCGCACGCTAACCTATGGACAGCTGCACTCGGAAGTATGTCGTTGTGCAAATGTCCTTACCGAACTCGGCGTGAAGAAGGGAGACGTTGTTGCCATCTATATGGGAATGGTCCCTGAGGCCGTGATTGCTATGCTTGCCTGCGCACGGATTGGTGCCACACACAACGTTGTGTTTGGAGGATTTAGTGCAGATGCTTTACGAGAACGAGTTATTGATTCAGGAGCTGTTTGTGTTATTACACAGGATGCAGCATATCGACGTGGCGACACGGTGTTGTTGAAGTCAGCAGTTGATGAAGCACTGTCAAAAGTCAAATCCGTAAAGAACGTTATTGTGTATAAACGGACGACGTTGTCAACGCCCATGAAAAAGGGACGTGACGTTTGGTGGCATGATGTTATGTGTACGGCCTCTATTGTTCACAAGGCACCAGCGCTGCCATCGGAGCACCCACTGTTTATCCTCTACACAAGCGGTTCAACAGGGAAACCAAAGGGAATCCTTCACACAACAGGGGGATACCTTGTTCAGACAACATGGACGGCGCAAAATGTGTTTGACCTTCGCGATGATGATATCTACTTCTGCACAGCAGACATTGGTTGGGTAACCGGACATAGTTACATCGTTTACGGTCCCCTCAGTAATGGTGCAACCATTGTGATGTATGAGGGCGCACCTAACTGGCCAAAGGCTGATCGGTTCTGGGACATGATTGAGCGACATCGTGTGACGATATTCTACACTGCTCCGACAGCTATTCGTGCCTTTATGAAATGGGGTGATCAGTGGCCAAAGGCACACGATCTTACCTCACTCCGGCTACTCGGAACCGTTGGTGAACCCATCAATCCGGAAGTCTGGAAGTGGTATCACGACGTCATCGGAAAAGAACGTTGTCCGATCGTCGATACGTGGTGGCAGACAGAAACTGGCGCTATCATGATCGCGCCAATTCCAGGAGCAACAACCACGGTACCCGGAACGGCAACGCAGCCTCTACCGGGAATTCTAGCCGATGTGGTGCACAAAGACGGCACGTCGTGTAAAGCCAACGAGGCAGGACTGCTTGTTATAAAGCATCCGTGGCCTTCCATAGCCCGCACCGTATATGGTAATGACGAACGATATCGACAAGCATATTGGAGTGAGTTCCCACCAGACAAACGATCGGGTCGCGACGGATGGTACTTTACCGGTGATGGTGCTCGGCGTGATGCTGACGGTAACATCTGGATAATCGGTCGTGTGGATGACGTAGTGAACGTATCCGGGCATCGACTCGGTACAGCTGAAGTAGAAAGTGCACTTGTTGCCCATCCTGCAATTGCTGAGGCAGCCGTTGTAGCAAGACCACATGAGATCAAAGGCCAAGCACTCGTAGCATTTGTCACACTGAAGTCATCGGCAAAGAATGTACAACTTGAAGATCTTCGGGAAGCATTACGAAAACGAGTAGCCGACAACATTGGTCACATTGCGAAACCTGATGAGATTCGGTTTGCTGAAGCTTTACCAAAGACACGATCTGGTAAGATCATGCGGCGTTTGTTGCGAGAGCTTGTTACTGCGGGAACGATTTCTGGCGATACAACAACACTCGAGGATCTCAGTGTTATCGAATCGCTCAAAGGAAATGACGAAGAATGATTCGGCATCTCACGCTTGAGAACCTGCGGAAGGCAACCGTGGCAATGTTGGAGCCGGATGCCCAGCAGAGAGTGTTGTTTATGACCGGCGAGGCCGGAATTGGCAAGACGACACTCCTGCGTGAACTCCAACTTCAACTTGAAACCGAAGACAGTAACAACATTCTTGTTGCGCGCACGGAGTGTAGCACTCCCGTCGCGGGACAAGACGTAGGTGAAGTTGAAGCACTCAAGCCGTTTGCCGATGTCCTAGCGGACTTGATAACACATGCGGCAGAGCCTCAAAAGTCACGAAAGTTTTCGTTCGACGTTGGAAAGTTTTTACTCGATACGGCTCCGTCATGGATTGGTATGATTCCTCTTGTGGGGAATACCTTCTTCCACGCCTTGAACATTCTTGGTAGTGGTTATGACCAATACTACCTCCACGGGAAGATCTCAGACGGTACACGCGCGGCAACGAGCCAGGATCAGGTCTTTCGGCAGTATCTGAATTTTCTGCGCCCCTTAGCCGCAGAGCGGCCCCTTGTCATCATTCTTGATGACTTCCACTGGGCCGATCCTTCATCAACAAACCTTCTCTTTACCGCAGCACGCGAGTTACAAGACTGTCGACTCTGTTTTGTTGTAGCGTATCGGGAGGAAGACGTTCTCGATGCCCTGGCGTCGGGTGAACATCCTATTGTTCGTGTACGACACGAACTTGAGCGCTACAGTCTATGTAAACGAGTTGACGTTCCACATGTCAGTAACACGGAAATTGATGTATTACTTCGTGAGCGTTTCCCTGAGTATCGGGGTAACAACACGTTAGTACAGTGGCTTGAGCATAGTAGTGGTGGTAACATGCTCTTTGTCACACAGTTCCTGTCCGTCCTTGTTGAGGACGGATTTCTTGATGCACGATCTGCAGCTGTCCTGAAAGACCTAGATCTTGTCCGCGTACCCGATTCAGCACATGCAGTTGTGAGTGAACGTTTGCGTCGGCTTTCGGCTGATGAGCGCGAATTGTTACGATATGCAAGTGTTGAAGGAGAGACCTTCTCAGCTCAGGTGGTGAGTGGACTTGTTGAAGTGCCACTTCTAAAAACACTCCAGCGCTTGAGGCTCATCGAAGAGGAACATCGTGTTATTCGTTCACTCGGCCGCCAAAACCTGTTCGGAGAAGAAGTCACTGCCTGGCAGTTTGTGCATACCGTTATGCAGAAAGCGTTGTATGACGACCTCTCGGAGGATGAACGCGACATCCTGCATGGAATGTTGTACGATCGACTTGCCGCGGGCATTGCCGGCGAAACCATCCATCACGGACGAGCTGTTCGTATTGCCGTTCACGCAGCTGCGATTGGAAAATATGGCGAGGCCGCAGAGGTTCTTGTGAAAGGGGCAAAGGGGCTTTGGACTACCTACGCTCTGCGTGAAACACGCCATATGCTGCGACTCGCCCTTGTCTCGATTCGACGCGGTCGTCGTCGAGATCGAGCAGCACTGTTTGAAATTGAATGTGACGTTCTGCAGTTACAGGGCGACATTGCTCAACACGTAGGCGAGTATCGTCAAGCGCTAACATGTTACTCCGGTGCCGTACGAGCAGCTGAACGTTGTGGTCATGCAGAAAAGCTTGGATTTGCCCTGCTTGGTATGGCTGTGACGGAGTGGGTTCGCGGAAACCTGCTGGAATCTGAACAACTTGCTCGACGTGCACACGAACTAGCGTCACACACACAAACGCTCAATCTGCTAACACGGGCTGAGCGTATTCTCGGCAATGTTGCGTATCGCAGGGCTGATCTTGAACAATCGCGCGGGCACTATGAGCTAAGTCTCTCCATAGCCGAACAGATAGGGAGTATGGGAGACATAGCGGCCGCCGCTGCGAACATTGGAAACATTCATCAATTACTTGGAGAAGATACTGACGCACTGTATCGCCATCAGCAAGCTCTTGAAATCCGAACGCGAATTGGCGACAAACCAGGTATAGCGGGAGAACTCCTCAATGTAGGCCAGGACCTTGTCAACCTTCAACGGAATGACGAGGCCCGGAAAGCCTATGAAGAATCACTCGTTACAGCGCGATCAATCGGAAGTCGGCGAATCGAAGCTCAGGTACTAACAAATCTTGCCGTCGTTCACGACGCCATTGGCGAATCGGAACAGGCAATTTCGCTCGCAATGACGTCGCTCGAAATCAAGCGACTGATCGGTGACATACACGGACAAATCACGACACTCGGATCGTTAGGAACCTATCATTTTAAGGTCGGCAACTTCGATCAGGCATTGATCTGGTACGAACAGGCTGGTGAACTTGCGGACGGACAGGGTGCATTGTCACTGAAGTTCAAGATTCTTGTAGGGATGGCTCAGGTACAGGCTTCGATTGGAGACACAGTAAAAGCCGTAGTCACACTGAGGCAGGCAATCGATCTTTCTCGTACGTTTGGGCGACCGGAGATGAGAGCTTCGCTCACGGCTGAGGCCGTCGTTGAGCTGAAACGGATTCTTGGGCGAATACATCGACCACATGAGTTTGATTCTGCCCTGGCATCATTACAGCAGAGCGAGCATCAAGACGATGTAGTATTCTGGGAAGCCGTCTCAAGGGAGGTTGAGCGTCTTACCTCACATGGTTAAGCAGGAATATTGGAGAGTTGCGAAAGGTTCGCACGACATTCGTTCCAAACAGGGTTCACGGGAGACATACATGAATCTGCACAATTTGCGGTGGCAGGGAACTGCCATAATTCTCATTCTCGGAGCATTCGTGCTGACGGGATTACAGTGTGATTCGGAAAACAAAGGATCTGGTGCGTTAAAGAAGTCTGGAGTCCAGCGATGGATACCACAAACAATGAAGGCTCCTAAACTCGATCTCAAGTTCCGATCGATATATGATTCAACGTTGTTCAAAAGTAGGCAGATAGCATGGGATGGTCAGGATACATCGATTCCACTGCAGTCAACCTATCAACCGATCTGGACACCAATTGAACGAGCTCCAGATGGTCAGACATATACTTCTACGAGTAAGGACCCAGCAGGATCAGAGGTGGATACCAATCTTGTCCGCGACATCCTCACATTTTCTGATCAGCACATTAATCTACTCTTGAAGCAGACAGGGGCGAACCCTGAACGAGCTGCATCATGCGGTCCTTTTGTTGAGCAACAGATTTGTAACTACTTCTCACCTCCCGAACCGTCATTGGTTGCGCTCAATCTTCCGTTTATCGGCGACCCGTTTTCATGCGGTTTCATTGAGCCATGGCTTACGTCGTCAAATCAGGTTGTTGGGGGAGACTGGACGATTCAACAGGTTACGGTCTTTCTTCAAGCGATCAAGACGTATCACACCATGCTCATTCAGCGCGGTGGAGCTTCGAGAGGCGCATTTGAAGTTATCGGACTGAACTACCTTGGTGTTTCTGCGCCGATTACGGATGTGCGCTGGTCGTACTACTGGATGGGCGACACGCTGTACTTTAAAGTTCGAATCAATCGTTAACAGACGGCCCCTTTTGCCCCGTATCATGCACGTTCGGCAGATTTGGGGCTACTGGTCGGCCAATGATCGTATTTTTGGCCGCCTATGAAAAACGCCGTAATCATGGCCGGGGGCTTCGGTACACGACTTCGTCCGCTGACGATGTCGATACCGAAGCCCATGGTTCCTCTGGCGAACAAACCGATGATGCATCACATTGTCGATTTGCTCGTTCGCCACGGCGTCTCCGACGTCGTTAGTGTCCTCTACTTTCAACCAGAACACATCACGTCGTACTTCGGTGATGGTCATGGTTTTGGCGTGAATATGCGCTACATAACGGCCGAAGCTGATTTTGGTACGGCCGGTAGTGTGAAGAATGCACAGGAACTACTGAAGGAACGATTTATCATTATTAGTGGGGATGTCCTCACCGACTTTGATCTGTCTGCTGCAATTCGTTTTCATGAAGAACGCGGTGCAATGGCGACAATCGTTCTTACACGCGTTGAGCAGCCCCTTCAATATGGTATCGTCATGACCGGTGCCGACGGCCGTATTACACGATTCCTCGAGAAGCCAGCCTGGGGCGAGGTGTTTAGTGATACAATCAATACGGGCATCTACATTCTTGAACCCGAAGTTCTTGATCTGATCCCAGGGAAGACCGAGTTTGACTTTAGTAAGGATCTTTTTCCCCGGATGCTTCAACGCGAGTTGCCACTCTTCGGATATATAGCACCTGGGTACTGGAAGGATATTGGTAATCTTCATGAATATCAACTAGCATCAAATGATGTTCTTGGTGGACGTGTTAATGTCAGCCTGGCTGGTGAACAATGTGACAGCTCGTATTGTGGTCGAAATCTTGACCTTGCACCGTCGGCTCACTTTAACGGACTCGTTGTCCTCGGCGACGATGTCGTGATTGGCCCAGGTGCCGTCCTCTCAAACTGTATCATCGGCGACCGATGTCGTATCGGCGCTGGTGTTCGCATGAGTAATACCGTACTTTGGCACGACGTGACGATTGGTGACTTTTCTGAAATAGCGAACGACGTCATATGCAATAACGTGAGCATCGGCTCAAATGTGACTATTGGAGATAATGTCTTTGTTGCAGAAAGTTGTGTCGTAGACGACTCTGCGCGGCTCATGGCCAATATTAAACTTTGGCCTCGCAAGCACGTTGAAAGTCACGCCACCGTAACTCGAAGTCTTGTCCAGGAAGAACGATGGTCTCGCGAATTGTTTGCCGACGCGCGGATTACCGGACTTGCCAATCTTGACATGAACCCTGAGTTCGGCGCTCGGCTTGGTGCTGCACTCGGTATGGCTATGGGTGCATCAACCCATGTTGTTGCAAGCCGTGACGACGATGAAGTGTCGCGTATCATGAAACGATCGATTACGGCCGGACTTATGAGTGTGGGCGTGTCGATCACTGATCTTCAAACGACGTCGATCCCACAAACACGTCAGGAACTCGTGTCCGGTCGGTATGTGGCCGGTTTTCACGTCCGACGTTCACCACGTCATGCTCATCAAACAGACATTATTCTTTTTGGTCGTGATGGAAGAGACATCTTGACGTCAACGTCGAAGTCTGTCGAACGATTTTTCTTTGGTGAAGACGTCCGTCGTGTAGACCGCGACGCCGTTGGAAGACTTCTGTTCCCAGAGCGATCAACGGCGAATTACATCGAGAGGTTCTTGGGATCGCTTGACATTGAGGCGATTCGTACGCGTAATTTTAAACTGCTGGTCGACTATTCGTACGGTCTGGCTGCCAATGTCTTTCCTCAGATCCTCGGTGATCTTCGGTGCCGCGTACTGGCCATGAATAATTACGTTGACGCATCACACTTTGCAGATCCTTTAAGCGAAGTACTTGGGGAATCCGCAGTAATCATGCGTTCTCTCGGCTATGAACTTGGAATCAAGATTGATCCAGGTGCCGAAAAGATGGCACTTGTTGATGAACGAGGATTTTGGTATACCGGACTTCGTTTACTCACCATCATGACAAAACTGTTTGTCGATACAAACAAACACCTTGAACCGTATTCAATTGCCGTACCTGTTCAGGCAACACGAGAAATTGAGGCAATCACCGCTGGACATAACATCAACGTTCTACGCATACGGAATTCGCATGGCGCAATGATGGATGCTACGCGTGATCCTGATGTACGATTTGTAGGTGGAACTCGCGGTGGATTTATCTATCCTGACTTCCATGTGGCGGCCGATGGTGTGTACAGCGCTTGTAGGCTCCTTCAAATGCTCGCTACGACGGGTTATCAGTTATCAATTCTCGACAATGACTTGCCGAAACGCCATCAAGATCATGCCGCCGTACCATGTCCATGGGAAGTAAAGGGTACCGTCATGCGCCGCGCCATGGAACACACGGATGGACGCGAGCGGTTGTTAGTCGATGGTGTGATGGTTTATGACGGATCAACGAACGTATTGCTGGTTCCCGATAAGGAACATGCACTTTTCCACGTAACGGCAGAAGCCGATACGGCCGACGATGCCGCAACATTGCGACGGCACTATGTCGAACTCGTTACGCAGTGGCGTGACGGGAACTAGGAGCAGAAATGGAACTCAACATCAGCGACATTCTCACACCACAGTGTATTCGACTTGACCTGGACGTCAAGGATAAACACGAAGCACTCGAAGCGTTGGTTGCCTTGATCGGTGAAACAGGTGTCGTTCGCGATACGGCTGAACTCCGACGTGTGATCTTTGAACGTGAGAAACTCATGTCGACAGGAATCGGCAATGGCGTAGCGCTTCCACACGGTAAAACAAATACCGTTCAGCGAAGTGTTGCTGCGTTAGCTACACTTCGGCAGCCAATAGACTTTGATAGTATTGATGATCAACCGGTGACGATCATCCTTATGCTTGTTGGTACAGAAGGAAATGTTGGAATGCATCTGCGCCTCCTGAGTAGGATATCACGTACAATCGGATCGGATGCTTTCCGGACGGCACTTCGTGAAGCACGCACAACGGACGACGTCATGGAGCTCTTCGCCAGCCAGGATGAGGAGCGCGCATGATTAGTGTTGTCCGAGGTATGCGGGATTTGTTTGGTCCCGAACTACGAGCGTGGCAACGTGCGGAAGAGGTGTTCCGTACAACGAGTGCCTCCTTTGGTTACGAAGAGTTACGCACGCCTATCCTAGAACATACCGAGCTTTTTGCACGCGGTGTTGGTCAAGAGACGGACATTGTCGGTAAGGAAATGTATTCGTTTGAAGATCGAGGTGGTGACTCCGTGACGTTACGTCCGGAAATGACGGCAGCCATTGTTCGGGCTGCGATTGAGCACAACTTCGTTCGACATTCACCAACCACACGCATCTGGTACGCTGGTCCACAGTTCCGTTATGAGCGGCCACAAAAGGGCCGCTACCGGCAGTTTCATCAGTATGGTGCCGAATGTCTTGGCTCTCCACATCCTGAAGCGGACGTTGAGATCATCCAGCTTGCGTACAGCGTGTTACAAACAATTGGTGTCACCAAGTTCACGCTCGAGGTGAATACGTTAGGCTCCACAACATCCCGTGCAGCGTATCGCGAAGCTCTCGTAACGTATCTCCGTGCCAACGTTGAACGCCTATCTGAAGACTCGCAGCGGCGTCTCGAACGAAATCCATTGCGTGTGCTCGACTCGAAGGATGAGCAGGACAAACCAGTTATTGCAGAAGCCCCAAAACTCGTTGACTATCTTGATGTTGAGAGCCGGCAGCACTTCGAATCTGTTCGTCTGATGCTCGACGTCGCTGGTATTCCATATGTTCACAACCCACTCCTTGTTCGAGGACTTGACTATTACTGTCATACTGTCTTTGAGTTCACAACAACGGAGCTTGGTACACAGAATGCCATTGGAGGTGGAGGCCGTTACGATCCTCTGTTTGCTCTCATTGGTGGAACAGACACACCTGCCGTTGGATTCAGCCTGGGTGTTGAACGCGTGATGATGTTGTTGGAGCAGGAAAGGGGCGAATGGGGCGCAGAAAAGGGAATCGACGTCTTTGCTATTGCAATCGGTGATGCCGCGCGGTTACCCTTACGACTGATATCATTACGACTTCGTCGGCAGGGATACTCCGTTGTTGAAGACCTTCAGCGTCGATCGGTAAAAGCACAAATGCGCGATGCTGATAGGCACGGGGCACGATATACTATCACCATGGGTGATGATGAATTGGCACAGGGCAACGTTGTCATCAAGAACATGGCGACGGGTGAACAGCAATCGGTTGCCGATACGAACGTCGAGCAATTCCTCACAAGGCCATGATGTCTAACGAATACATACTTGCCGTAGGAACAACGGTTGACCAAGAGACGCAACACCGAATGGTGCAACTTGACCTTCGAACAGTGCGTGAGTTTTCGGCGTTTGGTTATGCTATTGAAACACAACTATCGACATCTCCTGGAACGGTGACGATTGAGGTGGGCGGAATCACAATACCTCGTGCTGGCGGTGGTGAGTCAGGACCTGCACGTTCACGTGTTCTTTCGCCGATACCGAACGATGGTGAAGTAAAGGTCATCGTAAAGAAACGGAAACTCACGGCTGAGGCAACTCTTATACTTCGAGATGGTCAGCTTGTGAGCGTACAACAAAGCCCCCTCGAAGCCCCCTTCATCACCATCGTAGCGGAGTGACATTGGTACGGAAGGGACCGACCAGTGATCGCATACCAATACTTCGAACGAGTGTCACGAAGTGGCAGCTCAAGGTACTCTTGACGCTGTTTGGGTTCGCAATTATGGGCGGGGTTTTGTACTACACGATGAACATCGTTGACGAACTGCAGAAAACAGAGCGTAGGACGGTAGAATTGTATGCTGGACTTCTAGCCCGTCTATCGATGGCCGCAACGGAAGAGGATTTGTTGTTCTACATTGATATCCAGAACAATATTCACTTCCCGGTTATTCTCACGGATGCGAACGAAAAGCCTGTCTACCCATTTCAGCAGTTTATGCTGAATGTTGAACTTGACAGTACATTAACAGTGCCGGAACAGCGTGCGGAACTCGAGCGGACCATTGCCGAGATGAAGTCAGAGTATGAACCGTACGACATCCTCAATCAGGATCGTGAAGTAACACAAAAGCTCTTCTATACAAACTCCGCCATCGTACGCCGACTTCGGTACATGCCATTTGCCGAGATACTTGCCGTATCTGCATTTATTCTTATTGGCTATGTTGCTTTTAGTACCATACGCCGAAATGAAGAATCCAATATCTGGGTTGGTATGGCCAAGGAGGCTGCACATCAGCTTGGCACACCACTGTCTTCGTTGTTGGCATGGATTGAGATATTGCGACTGAACGATGCAAATCCCGACATGGTGCGCAGCACGGCCGACGAGATGACGCGTGACATTGAGCGGTTAAACATCATCGCGATTCGATTTAGCAAGATTGGATCACAGCCTAAGTTAGAGCAAACGAACGTGGCGGACGTATTGGACCACGTTGTAACATACTTTGAAACGCGCTTGCCGCATCTTGGTCGGAAAGTAGTTATTCATCGGCAACTTGATCGCACCGTTGAATGCCCACTCAACATAGATCTCTTTGAATGGGTCATCGAAAATCTCATCAAGAATGCGGTTGAGGCCATTGAACGTCCTGACGGTCGAATCGATATTGTCCTGCGGCGACGCCAAAAGGGCGGAACACTTGTCAGCATCACGGACAATGGGAAGGGCATGACATCCCATGTGCGGAAGAACATTTTTGAGCCGGGGTATACAACGAAGAAGCGCGGATGGGGCCTTGGTCTCTCACTTTCGCGGAGAATTGTCGAAGACTATCACGGTGGCAAAATCTACGTGAAAGAATCACAGCCAGGTGTCGGTACGACTTTTCGTATTGAACTGCCGTAGGTTCGCAGAATGTCGTCCAAACCCGCGCCGTCGCACATCGACTGGCTTATCCTCTTGCCAATTGCAGCATTGCTGCTCTTTAGTGTAGCATTTGTCTACAGTGCAAGCTCATCGTTTGCCGACGTCAAGTTCGGTTCTTCCGAACAGCTCTTTTGGAATCACGCTGTACGTGTACTGATTGGCCTTGGATTGATGATCGGACTCTCGAAGGTTGACTATCACATCTGGGATCGATTCAGTACCACGATTGTACTCATCGCCATAGGATTCCTCGTTCTCGTACTCTTGATGGGTACAGAGATTAAGGGCGCTAGTCGGTGGGTACATCTTGGACCGATCAACTTTCAGCCAAGTGAACTCGCAAAATTTGCCATTGTCCTACATGTGAGTGCAATACTCGCTGCGAACAAGGTTTTTGTACGTGACTGGCGTAAGAGCCTCTTGCCGGTACTTGGATGGACACTTCCTATATGTGGCCTCATTGCACTCCAACCAAACCTGAGTACGGCAAGTGTTGTCTTTCTCATCGTCATGACGATCCTCTTTCTTGCCGATACGGATTCGAAGCATTTAGGCATGGTTATCGGAGTTGGAGCAGCTGTTGGCATTGCCTATGCGTTTACGGCAGAGTATCGTGTTCGACGACTTCTTGCCTTCTTTGGAGGGGATAATGCAGATGAGGCTGTTACCTATCAACTGAACCAGGCACTCATTGCGTTTGGTAATGGTGGGATAACGGGAGTTGGGCCGGGTCAGAGCCGACAGCGAGATTGGTTCTTGCCAGAGTCCTATGGTGACTTTATCTTCAGCATCGTTGGGGAGGAATACGGATTCCTGGGGGTAGTGCTTCTGATTGGAGCATTTACGCTTATCATGTGGCGAGGGTTTGCTGTGGCGAGAAAGGCACCAGATCCATTTGGGCGTCTTCTTGCGGGAGGGATTACTACGACGCTGGCTATCTATGCCTTTGTCAATGCAGGTGTAACCTGCGGAATTCTACCTACCACCGGATTACCCATGCCATTCATCTCGTATGGTGGATCAAGTGTATTCTTCAGCGCAATCGCTGTTGGAGTACTCCTTAACATCTCAAGTCAGGCAGGTGTCTACCGAGCCGGACGAAAACTCTCTTCAACTTCGACCACTGACTGACACTTGTTTTTTCGTATAATCGGCCCTTGATGAAGAGCGCAATCCAGAAGCTCTATTACTCCATCACCGAAGTCAGCAAGATTATCGGCGAGGAGCAGCATGTACTGCGGTACTGGGAGCGCGAGTTCCCGCAACTTCGTCCGCAGAAGAATCGTGCTGGTAATCGCGTGTATACACAACGCGATCTTGGTGTCTTGCGCATCATCAAACGACTGTTACGTCAGGAGCGTTACACCGTGGCCGGAGCAAAGGAATACCTCCGCCAACATGGCTCACTTGACGAACTTGAAGAATCAACGTTTTCAGAAGAAACATCACAAGGGGCTGTGCAGGGGATAGAGGGTTCGGACGGTGAAGATCGGCGTAATGAAGCGCATGTCATCGTTTCGGAACTCAGATCCATTGCAGCAGAGCTCCGCACGTCTGCGGAATGATGGGACAACAACGGACACACGACTCAATCACAAGGAATTCTCGCATGAAGCGTACACTTCGCGCCTGGACGGGCGTTGCAACGATGCTCTGCATCGCTGCGACGATGGGAACAGCCCAGCAGCGCACGTATACCATGAAAACGATCGGCAATCATGCCGACGAAGTTCTTAATGTCTTCGTCAACGATGCCAACACGATGGTGGCTACGTGCAGTCTCGACGAAACGATTAAGCTGTGGAGCCTGCCTGATGGAAAGGAACTCCGCACGCTGAAAGGACACACGGCGCAGGTGAATTCTGTTTCGTTTTCGAACGATGATAAAACGTTGGCATCGGGTTCCAACGATCGCACTGTGCGTACATGGAATGTTGAGACCGGCGCTCAGATTGGTGTTAATCGTGGACACACGGCTGAAGTGATCGGAGTCTATTTTAACCCAGCAGATGAGAAGGGTGAACTTCTTGCTTCAACGTCGTTTGATAAGACCGTGAAGTTGTGGGACACCAAACTTGGAATTGAGCTTAAGACACTGCGTGGTCATACCATGCAAACCAACTCGGTTGCATACAGTTATGACGGCCGGTTTCTTGCCTCATGTTCAGATGACCGTTCGATTCAAGTTTGGTCAACGGACCTTGCAAAAAAAGAGCCACTCATGACATTGATCGGACATAATGCACCGGTTCTTTCCGTTCTGTATTCGTTTGATTCTAAGTACCTCGCTTCGGCAGACCAAGATGGAGTAATCAAGATCTGGGCCATGCCTGCTGGTGAACTTGTCCGAACGATTAATGCGCACACAGACCTTGTTCAGGATGTTTCATGGGCAGAGGACAACAAGACGCTTGTCTCTGCGAGTTTGGACAAAACTGTGAAGATGTGGGATGCAACAACAGGTCAGAACATGCTCAACTTCCCGGTAAACGCGGAAGTATGGTCACTTGACCTTACAAGTAATGCATCGACAATCATCATCGGATGCGCCGATGGCAGCGTTCGCATGTTGACAGAAAAAGGGAATGAAGCCGGACGTACGAACCAGAAAGGGAAGTAACGATGAAGAAACAACGAATGATAAAACACGCCTTACTTCTTCTGGCCGTAACAAGCTTCGCTGTGGTATCGATGTCGGCCCAAAGTGCCATTGGCACCGTTGTTACGCTCACGGGATACATCCTCAATGCAAATTCATTGACGCCGGTTGATGCGTCGTATGCATTGTATGATGCATCAGGGAAAAAGATGGGGCAATCCTTCCGTGCAAATGCAAAGGACGGATATCTCGTTACCGGTCTGCAACCTGGACAGAAGTACACGATCAAGGTCGAAGATCCTCGCTTCTTCAAACAGGAATTTGCGATCGACATTCCGAACACGAAGAAGTATGCGGAGATTTCCAAAGACTTTGTGGTACGTCCGTTAGAAGCCGGCAAGTCAGTCGCCGTCACACCAACTCCATTCGACCTCAAAAAGACGACACTTAAGGTTGGTACCGAAGAGGAAATTGCCGACGTTGCTCGTCTGCTTGTTATGAATCCCGGTGTCACCGTCGAACTTGTCTGCTATCCTGACGACGACGGCACAGCAGAATCTGCAGCATCATTGTCGATGGCTCGTGGTAATGCACTCAAGGCAGCGCTCATCAAAGCCGGCGTACCAGATGCACGTGTTACCGTTCGTACGGTGCGTGGAACAGATCCAATTAATCCTCCGCCGCTTCGAAAAGGTGCAAAGGGCAAACGATACGTTGGCCCTACGTACCTCTTCATCACGAAGGTTTGACGTCGTAACCGAAACGGCGTAACATTGTCAATACACGGGGTCTTCGGACCCCGTTTCGTTTTCTACCATCTGCACCGATTCCGCTATGAGACATATCATTTCGCTGATAACCTTGCTGACGTTGCATGTTGTAAGCTCGGCCCAGTATGATAGTTATGGTCGCTTCTCCGTCATCCCATCTACAACAGGCTGGGGAACAGAAAAGTCAGTAAGATTTGTCCGCGAGGGTACAACGGCAACATTTGCTGTTGTGCCAACAGGTGCGGATCGTGAGGGTCTTGCGCTGTTCAGATACTCACTCATTACGGGAGAATCTGACATGTCGTTTGGTGTTGGCGGAGGCACGTTCGCAGCGCTGCCAGACTCATTGCAGAATTTTCAGATTGTAGGTATACGTGCAACCGAACAGGGATACATTGTGTTTGGTACAGCCGTAACACGGCTCAATCCAAGCCCCCTTCGCGCCATAGCCTTTGGTTTTACAAAAACTGGAGATTTTGAGAAAAATTTTGGATCCGATGGTGTTTCTGTGTCTGCCTTCCCCGAGATAGACAGTGTGTATCCAGCACGAGATATTCCGGGCGGAGGTGATGCCTTCCTTGCCTATGGAATAAGCCGAGGTCCAGAGGTTTGGACATTATCTGACGCAGGTGAGTGGGCACGTGGTGTCGATGTATCGCTGAACGCCTCAACCCTAAACGTGGTACGCGATGAACAAGGCAGATGGTTGACACTCAGTGTATCAACTGGTGATGTATTTGACGTGACGGTACGCCGGAACCGTCCAGATGGAGTAATCGACAATGACTTTGGATCGAATGGACAGGTTCGATGGACAGGTGAGTACTCTGGAGGTGTTGTTGGAATGTGTGCACGATCCGACGGATCCTACGTGGTCGTGACAAGACTTGGTGCTCTTGCAGATCCGACACAAGGTCGTATTCAGTTCTTGGTGATTCCAGATGACGGAAGCAGGATCGACTCGTCCATGATTTCATTTAATGGGATGGAGGAGCAGCTTGTCCCAAACAGCATGAGTGTTGATGCGGATAATCGTGTGTTGCTCGCCGGAATGAGATTTGTTCAAGGCCGTCCACTGCCCTTTATCGCACGTATGCTCCCGTCTCTGCAACCAGATCCCATCTATGGAAGCCGCGGAGTGTGGACCGCTCCAATGGACAACCTACCTGCGGGCGTTGGTGAAGAGCCGACTCCTGGTGAGTCTGGAACAGCCTATTTCCTGGTGAATGTTTCTACTGGACTTGGAGGACGATTCGTCTACCTCCAAGAAGCATCTGAAGTACGCGTCGGAGTTGCCGAAGAGACAATGATACCTCGCGTAACGCATGCTCTGTCGGACGGAAGCATCGACCATCTTCACATCTTAGGATTTCCTGACAACACCCGGTTTGTCGACCTTGTGGGACGCCCTCAGGACGCACCACTTCCACGAGGATGCTGGTTCCACGAACAATCACGCCGAATTGTCATTGTTCCGGGCAATCGCTAACGGTTCGGCGGAATCCCGTATATTCGCGGCTCTTCGGTCCCGTGGTAGAGTGGCTATACAGAGCTCTGCAAAAGCTTGTACGTCGGTTCGAATCCGGCCGGGACCTCCACTTACCGATCACCAACGACGTATCAGATGGCAACGACAGCCGACCTCCGAGTAGGGGCAGTAATCCGACATAACGGCGAACTCTGCGTCGTGCTCGAGTCCATTCACCGTACACCAGGCAACCTGCGAGCCTTTTATCAGGTAAAGATGCGCGTCATCAAGTCTGGTAAGCTCAAGGAAGAGCGTTTCCGTTCTGGTGAAACGATCGAATTCGTTCGTGTTGAAACGAATAACTATCAATACCTATTCCGTGATGGTGACACGTTTACCTTCATGGACACGAGTACATATGACCAAATCCCGGTCATGGCAGCAGCAGTCGGTGACGCTGCCCGCTTTATGAAGGAAGGTATCGAAGTCCAGATAGGTCGCGATGAAGAAGGGAATGTCGTTACACTTCAAGTACCACAGCACCTCCCACTTCGCATCACGCACACCGAACCTGGTGTTCGTGGAGATACGGCAACGAATGCCATGAAACCTGCTACGGTGGAGACCGGGGCGACAATTAACGTTCCTCTCTTCATCAACGAAGGTGATCTTGTGCGTGTCGATACGGCCACGGGTGCCTATCTTGACCGCGTCAAGGAGTAAGGGGCTCCGATAAGGGGCTTCCACCAATCCGAACACTGCCGGAGGGAAGCATGGATCTGAATTACCTGAAGAAACTCTTGCGCCTGTTTGACGAAAGCAGTGCAACAGAACTTGCCCTTGAAGAAGAGGGCGTAAAAATTGAACTTTCGAAGTATGGCGGACCAAACGGTTCCGTCCAACCAACCTATGTTATGGCTCCGCCACAGGCGGCTCCTGTAACCATGCAAGCACCGGCAGCAGCACCCGTTGCTACACCTGCTCCGGTAGCCTCTCCTGCACCATCGGCGGCTGAGGCTGGTCACACGATCTTGTCACCGATCGTTGGTACGTTTTATCGTGCACCTTCGCCAGATGCAGATGCATTTGTGCAGGTTGGGCAGCATGTTAATGTTGGCGACACGATTTGTATCGTTGAGGCAATGAAGCTGATGAATGAGATCGAAAGTGACGTATCGGGAACGGTCGTCAAGATTCTCGTTGAGAACGCTCAGCCGGTCGAATACAATCAGCCAATGTTCCTCATCAAGCCCGATTAAGGGAGGGGAACATGATCCGAAAACTCCTGATCGCCAATCGTGGCGAGATCGCTCTGCGCATCATTCGAGCCGCACGTGAACTTGGTATTCGTACCGTTGCCGTGTACTCGGAGGCTGACCGCGCATCACTGCACGTTCGGTTTGCTGACGAAGCCGTTTGTATAGGACCTCCAGCCGGTAAACTTTCGTATCTCAACGTCCCGTCGATCATTGCTGCTGCCGAAGTCACCGGAGCCGATGCAATTCATCCTGGGTATGGATTTCTTGCTGAGAATGCAACGTTTGCTGAAATCTGTCATGACTGCAATCTGATTTTTGTCGGCCCCAAACCTGATGCAATCGTCAGCATGGGGAACAAGTCGATCGCCAAGGATACCATGAAGGCGGCCGGTGTACCGGTGGTTCCTGGGTCTGATGGTATCGTTCCTACAATTGAAGATGCTCGTCGTGTTGCCCTCGAAGTTGGATATCCTGTGATGTTGAAGGCGGTTGCTGGTGGTGGTGGTAAGGGCATGCGATACGTTCCCGATCCATCGGAGTTAGACAAGGCCTATGCTACGGCACGTGGTGAAGCAGAAGCATCGTTCGGTAATGGTGACGTTTACATCGAAAAGTTTATCGAAGAGCCGCGTCATATTGAGATTCAGGTGTTCGCCGATTCATTCGGCAACGTCATTCATCTGAATGAACGGGAATGTTCCATCCAACGTCGGCACCAAAAGCTAATCGAGGAAGCGCCATCACCAATTATGACGCCTGAACTTCGCGCAGCCATGGGCGAAGCAGCCGTGCGTGGTACAGCCAGTGTTGGGTACATCGGTGCTGGAACGATCGAATTCCTTGTAGATAAGCATCGAAACTTCTACTTCATGGAAATGAACACGCGCATTCAGGTTGAGCATCCGGTAACGGAGCAGGCCATGGGCGTAGATCTCATCCAGGAGCAGTTATTGATCGCATCAGGAGAACGACTTCGATTGCAACAAACTGATCCTGTGCTACACTCAATTGAATGTCGTATTAACGCTGAAGACCCATATCACGACTTCCGTCCATCACCAGGTAGAATTGAATCTTTGAACTTCCCTGGTGGTCCCGGTGTTCGTGTCGACTCGCACATCTATCAGGGCTACGTTATTCCTCCGTACTACGATTCGATGGTCGCAAAACTGATTACGTTTGCGCCCACACGTAACGAGGCAATCGCGAAAATGCGCCGTGCCCTCGATGAGTTTATCATCGAAGGTATTCACACGACAATTCCATTCCACCGGAAGATGATGGACAATAAGGACTTCATTTCTGGTGAGTTTGACACAAAGTATCTCGACAATCATGATTGGAAAGCGTAAACGATGAACCTGCCAGCTGATCTCAAGTACACAAAGGAACATGAGTGGATCCGCATCGAAGGTAACGTCGGTACCATCGGTGTCACTGACCACGCTCAGGGTGAACTCGGTGATGTTGTCTACATTGACATTCCCGACGCTAATGCTACTGTTGACCAGGGCGGCACCTTTGGAACGATCGAAGCTGTGAAAACGGTCGCTGATCTCTTCGCACCTGTCAGTGGCACGATCATTGAGGTAAATGACGTAAATGGTTCGCCTGACATCGTCAATAAGGATCCCTACGGCGCTGGCTGGCTGGTAAAGATTGAACTTTCCAAGCCTTCAGAAGTCGATGGTTTGCTTGATGTAAACGCCTATAAAGCACTCATCGGCGCTTGATTCGTACAATCCTCGCGATTTCGTCGGCCGCGAGCTGCTGAAACCATGTAACGTTTCACGATGTTGTAGCTCCTTTGCGGGGCTGATGTCGTAGTGAAACACGACCTTGGTAGAATTGTGGGCCAACACGGAATTCGAGACATGAACTTGCGACTCCTTCAAATCTGCTGCGCCGCAGCGCTGGTGACTCTTTCAGTCATCTGCGCTACGGCGCAGCCCGCGTTTAACAAGCGGGTTTCGTTTTCCCTACGGAATCACCCATCACCGGGTTACTACCTGATTGGCCCGGTACTTACCGATTCTGTTGGCCTTGTTGATGGAGCTGGTAGGATCGTCATGACGAAGTCGTCGAGCACGCCCTACACCCTGTCGGTCGGGAATAATCACCTATTGTATTACGATCAGGCTCTTCGCGGTTTCGTGAAACGTAACGTGAAGATGCAACCTGTGGATACGATCTACATGGTTGGTAACTATGTCGTCGATTTTCACGAAGGTTTTTTGCTACCGAATGGTAATGCAGTGATACTCGGTTACGAAACCCGGGTCATGGATATGCGACCATATGTCTCGAATGGAGACTCAATCGCGGAGGTCATCGGTGCCGTTATCCAAGAGATTACTCCCCAAGGAACAGCGACCTTTACCTGGAAGTCACTCGATCACATTCCGGTGACAGATGCAACGGATGATATTGATCTTGCCCAGAGGTCGATCGATTATATCCATGTAAACTCGATTACAGTCGATACAGACGGTAACCTACTTGTTTCGTGTCGTCATACGGACGAAATCATTAAGGTGAGCCGTTCTACCGGAGCGATACTATGGAGACTCGGTGGACAGAAGTCGTCAGGGAATCAGTTTGTCTGGCAAGATGATGTGATTGAAGGTTTTCGTGGATTTTCTCATCAACACTCCGTTTCACGCACAGCAGATGGGAAGATTCTTCTGTTCGACAACGGTAATCTAAAGCCTCGTCGATACTCACGTGTTGTTGCCTATGATGTTGATGAAGTCAATATGACCGTATCGCGTGCGTGGCAATGGCAACCACCGAATGAGATCTATGCCTCTACTATGGCAAATGTCTCACAATTGCCGAATGGGAATTATCTCGTTGGATACGGCAGTGGCAGTGATGTTCTGATAGCACATGAGTTTCGTCCAGATGGAACGATTGTCATGGAAATGCGAACGGCAGCTTCGAAGATTTCCAGCTATCGTGTTAGCCAGGCAGTTTGGATCATGACTGCTGCAAATCGTAATGTCACGACGACCGGCGTTTATGATTTTATGTCTGGTGATAGTTCCACGCACATGGCATTGAATGTTTTGCGTGTTAACTCGCCAGCAAACTGGATCATTGAAAAACATCACTATGTTCCTCACGATGCTATTGTAGCTGGACGCCAGCCATGCGACTTTATCCCCATGCGGTGGGTCGTCCGAGCTTCTAGTACACTTGCAGCCGATGGTCGAATACAACTCCATCTTGGTTCGATTCCAGGTGTTGAAGAACCAGGTCAGGCAATTGTGTACTATCGCCCTGTTGAGGGTGAGGGGCAACTCCAGGTTGTACAAGGAACGTTTGATGCCCAGTCGAAGGTCTTTACGATTCCTCAAATCCTTGAAGGGGAATACTGTGTAGGCTTCTTGCCGTGTTTAAATCCAACACCACGTTCACCTGCGAATGGCGATGTCCCTGTCGTTATCCCAACGCCGTTTGCGTGGTCAGCAGCCGTTGAAACTGATGGTTATGAAGTCGAGATTTACCGACAAGGACTCAATAATCCTGTCAAGCGATTCCGAACAGACCGTACGGATACGACAATTTCAGATCTCGCTTTAAAGACAACATATCGCTGGCGCGTCCGCGCCTATCGTTCTAACGGACCAGGCCCATGGTCCGGCGAAAATCTCTTTACGACGATGTCTGCAATTCCGTCTGCTTTATTGCCAGACGTCGATTCCATTCCTCTCGCCACAGAACAGCGTCCGCGTTTTTCGTGGACACGAGTTGTTGGTGCGCCGCAGTATCAGGTTGTTGTGAGCACATATCCCGCTGGCGCCACCATCGTCGATACTTCGCTTGCTGACACGGCCTTCTACATTAACCGAGATCTTGAGCTTGGTAAGGAGTATGTTTGGACCGTTCGTTCCACGGGTACAAATTCACTGAGCCCTTGGACGACGCCAAAGCGGTTTGTTGTTAAACCAAATGTCCCTCGCCCCGTTATTCCAGTAAACGGAACAACAGGCCTTTACCCTAACGATGTCTTCTGTTCATGGGAAGCCGTCGACACAATTCGCTCCTATCACCTGGAGGTTCGACTGGAAGGTGTACAGGATGTGTGGTTTGAAGACACAGTGAATGCAGTTACCGTACAATTGCCACCTGTTCCATTTTCGTCGCGAGTGTTATGGCGCGTGCGTACCGTTGGTCCATATGGTGCTTCGGAGTTTTCAGCAACAAACGTGTTTGAAGTTGTTGGTCCACCAGCCCTCAGTTCGCCAATTGCACGCACACCGCGTGGTGTGACAATTTCGCGCGAGAACGTAGAGTTTGTTTGGTCTGCTGTACCAGGAGCAACGTCGTATACACTTCAGTATACGCCGTCGCCGACGTTCCAGACATCAGCAACGGTTACCGTGACAATCCAACGAGATACAAGTTATCGAGCACTGTTGCTGGAACCGGGAACTCAGTATCGCTGGCGTGTCTCGGCACACAGTGCTTCAATTGGGAGCGATTGGTCCACAACGGCAATCTTCTCGACGAATCCGTTGCCAGGTCAGTCACTCTTGCCTCTCGCACCCGCAGATAGTGCAACCAACATTCCGCGATCTGGCACCGTGACGTATACGATAGGCGAAAACTTTGACGACTACCGAGTCCGGTTCTCGACAACGCCAGAGTTTGATTCGCTTGTAGCCGACGTGCGCTCAAATACGTCATCTGCACTGTATCTGAGTTTGCCAGCCGGACGTCGTATCTACTGGAATGTGATCGGACGTGTTAATGGTGAAGAAGTTGACACGGGTCGAACGGCAACGTTTACGACGACGGACGTAACATCTGCAGACGATGTCGTGGAACTGGCAACCATCAGCGTTCTAACGGCAGACGGAACGATTCGACTCACTGGACTTCCGCAGACACCAGCAACCATCATGATCTACGATATTGCAGGTCGACTCGTCACACAATGGACAACAAGTGGTGAGCCTGAATCGTCGCGAGCCGTTCCAGCTCTAGCGACGACCGTCTATATCATCAATATCTCGGCCGGCCCACATGTACATTCCTTCGTTGTTCCGATGCGCCGCTAGTGTTCTGATGTTCCTCACAGTGTGTTCGTCAACCCAGGCGAACGACATTGTCGAAAAGATTGCTAAACCAACTGCCGACGTTTCCTCGCTTGAAACGTCGGCAGTTGTCGTTATAGGACCCGAAGGTGATGATTCGTGGCCAGGAACTCCACTGCAACCTAAACGATCGTTTTCTGCTGCACTCGCTGCCTTGCCATGGATTGACGGCGCACATGTATCGGCATCGGTCCACGTTCGCCCCGGTATCTATCGAGAACGATTCGTTGTTGGTCCTCAAGACGTACGGCGGCAAACCGCGTCGCGTTCAATATCCATTATTGGTGCTGGTTCAGAGGCAACAATTATTGATTGTTCAGCACTCTCTTGGCAGGGGGCACAAGGGGCAATCGATGTAACTGGCCAGTCGTGTGTTATCTCCGGAATCACTATACGTCGTTCTCCCGGAGTAGGACTTCGTATTGCTCCACACTCATCAAACGTTACTGTTCGAGACGTTTCCATTGACACGTGTCAAAGTCACGGGCTTTATGCGGTAAATGCTGATACCGTTCGATTTACGAACTGCCGTGTTGTGGAATCATGTCGGGCTGATTATGACAAGGAAGATCGATCGTGGGGATCAGCCGTCAAGTTTTTATCAACTACTCATACAACTGTTGATAGTACTATCGTCTACGATAATTGGGGCGAAGGTATCAACGTGAATCGTGGTACACATGCCGATATCCACGACAACATCGTCGGGAACAACTTCTCGGGTAATATCTACATCGACATGGGGGCCGTTGTTGTTGTTCGTAACAACATTGTCCATGCTGATCCCAGCGACTCGTCACATTGGAGATTCCCGACGACCACATCCGGCATCTCGATGAATAATGAGCATCACTGTGCCTTTGACGATGAATGTCCTACGGCAACGTGGACGGGAACTGCTGACTGTCGATTTCGATGTACAGGGCTGGGTTGCGAATTTATCGTTCGCATGAATGACAGTATCCTCGTTGCGAACAACATCATCGTGAACTCATCACGGCCACTTGGAATATTCCAGTTGTTTAATATCGACTGCGTTCGAAACATTTGGTTCGAGCACAACACAATCTATGGCTCGTCCGGCACACCACGGGACAGGCTATTGTCCATCTTACTTCCTCAGTTGCTGAAGGATGTGGTTAACCTGCGCGTTGTCAACAATCTCTTCCTCACAGATAATCTGGGCAGTAGTCTTGGGACAAACGGTTGTATGTATGAGGACAACGTCCTCTCCCCTGCACTTTCAGCCATTGTACGCTCTGGGAATGTGTGGAATGTGGCCCCTTCTTGCCCCTTAACCAGTCCTACAGATTCGATAATTCCGGTCGTTCGGGGCTCGGTACGCCTAGGCCCCACATCATATTCAGCAGCCATGGCCGAACTCGAACGTTTTGTACATCCGGAGCAGGAACCACGCATTCTGGTCCACGTGCCGGCATCTCCGAACTGCCAGACAGATATTCGAGGTTTTCGCCGCGGAGAGCGTACTGCTGCAGGTGCAATCGAGGGTCCACGGCCAACATCAATTCTCCGGGAGAATTCTCCCGGAGAATTCTCTTGGGAAGACGGCATCCATTCTCCCGGAGAATCGACTTCGGACTCTGACATCCGGATGTTTGACGTTCTTGGTCGTGAATGTCAAATCCGCAGCGGTGAAAGGACGATCGGTCCGGTGTTTATCCTACGTCGCACGGTTGATGGTCGCTTCCGATACGTCGGAATACATGTCGACAGTGAGTGAATGACGTTCCGACGTGTATGAATGACATCGGTAAGGGGCATATGGGGCAACAGCACGTGTCGAACACCTTCGGGTGACTGTCATGTACTATTCTGACGCTGCGGAACACTATCGGGCTGTGGAAAAAATCTTTTATGACGGTGTCGAAAGTATTTTGTGCATGTGCAGAATCTCGTATGTTTGCGTCGTAACGACGTTCAGCGCCGACGAAACACGCCAGGCATGCAGCAAAACACGAGCAGCGAAACCGCTTCGGGGAATCCGAAACCATGGCGAAACGCAAGAATGCACGGGTCTCACAGGGAATCCTGAAGAAGGACAGACAGATTGTACAAGCTGTCTTGTCACTGAAGGATTATAATCCTGCGAATCCGGACTTCACTGCGGCCAAGTTGCGGGAAGCGGAAAAGGCGATGGCGGAGGCGTTAGCAGCAGAGCAGAAGGCCTTGGAGGCCGTAACAAGAGCTCGCGAAGCTGCCATTCAAAGCGAATGGCGTTTTCACGACCTTGTTCTTGGCGCCAAGGTTCAGGTTGTTGCCCAATACGGTGACGATTCTGATGAAATCACGAAGCTCGGTATGAAGAGGAAGTCCGAACGTCGTTACGGTCGGCCGCGGAAGACAACGTCCGGCGGCGACAAATCATAACGAGCCCACCAAACGCATGCCGGGGGGCATGCAGCATAAAGAGGAACCTCGTGAAGCTCTTTGTGGGAAGAGCCACGAAAACGGAACGGCCCGCTCTTACGAGTGGGCCGAGTCGTTTATAGCTGATTGTACCGTTCGATACTTTAGATCTTCTCGACGGCGTCGTAAATCTCGTCGTAGTTCGGCTCGACACCAGGGTTCTCTGTAACGTGGACGTGGCGGATAACGCCCTCGGCATCAATCACAAACGTTGCACGTTCGCTCCGTGTAAGTCCAGGTATTCCGGCGAAGTTTTCGAACGGTACGTTGTAGGCGTTAATCGTCGCAAGATTCCAGTCGGACAGTACAGGGAACGTTAGTCCATTTGCCTCACCAAAGGCCTTATTGGCAAAGGGAAGATCTGCCGATACGGCGAGGACTTGTGCGTTCATGCCGTTCAGTCGTTGTACGGCTGTTTGGAATGAGCAGAGTTCTGCCTTACAAACGCCAGTAAAGGCGGCTGGGAAGAAGGCAAGGACAACCTTCTTGCCGCGGTATGACGAGAGACTGACGGGTTGCATCGATCCGTCGAGAAGTGTAAAGTCGGGGGCTGACGTGCCAAGTGCGAGGGCCATGGAAAACTCCGAGGATTGCTGTGGTTGGGGAAAATTCGCGTGCGAACTTAGCGACTACCACGTTACCAAGAGGCCGTACGTGCAGATGTACCGACTATATTGCGCCCTTTGCGACAGGAATTCCGTTCAACCGGGGAATACTCCATGCCATTCGAACTAAAGCACCGCAAGGACATTTCGAAACTCCAAAGTGACGCGGTGCATTCGTCCGAGCTCAAACGAACGCTCGGCCCCATGAACCTCGTTAATCTCGGTATTGGTGCCATTATCGGAGCTGGGCTGTTTTCGTTAACAGGGATTGCTGCCGCAGAACATGCTGGACCAGCCGTGTCCATCTCGTTTATCATTGCTGCCATCGGCTGTGCGTTTGCAGGTCTGTGTTACGCAGAGTTCGCAGCCATGATTCCTGTTGCAGGTAGTGCCTACACCTATGCATATGCAACTCTTGGTGAGACATTCGCCTGGATTATTGGCTGGGACCTTGTCCTCGAATATGCCGTAGGTGCCTCGACGGTTGCCGTTTCGTGGTCGGCCTACCTGGCAAAGTTTCTTGCACATTTTAATATTACCTTGCCAACGGCAATATCTATGTCGTATTGGCAGACTCCGGAAGGTGCAGCAGAGACCGGCATTGTGAATCTCCCGGCTATGATAATTGTCTTCCTCGTTTCGCTCTTGCTTATCCGAGGAATTCAGGAATCCGCCAGGGCGAACGCCTTTGTAGTTGCTCTGAAGGTATCTGTTGTCCTCATCTTCATTGGACTCGGCTTTGCCTACATCAACGCAGACAACTACACACCATTTATTCCTGATAACACAGGTTCGTTTGGACATTTTGGCTTTAGTGGTATCCTTAAAGCTGCTGGAATGGTATTCTTTGCCTTTATCGGCTTTGACGCTGTTTCGACCGCTGCGCAAGAAGCTCGAAATCCGCAAAAGGACATGCCGATTGGTATCCTCGGCTCCCTCGTCGTCTGTACTATTCTCTACGTCCTCTTCAGCTTCGTCATGACGGGCGTTGCGAATTACACGGAGTTTAAGGGTGCTGCCGCACCGGTTGCCGTTGCCATCGAGAAGATGGGTGTGACATGGTTGGGACCAGCAATTAATCTTGCCATTCTCGCTGGATATTCATCTGTAATCCTCGTGATGCTTCTTGGTCAGTCACGCGTGTTCTTTACCATGTCCAAGGATGGACTGCTTCCGAAACTGTTCAGTGAATCACATCCCAGATACAAGACACCGTGGAAATCGAACATCCTGTTTGCCTTTGTTGTAGCAGGATTTGCAGGCCTTGCACCTATTGCCCTTGTTGGTGAAATGACGTCCGTAGGTACACTCTTTGCCTTCGTCGTTGTTTGTGCCGCCGTTCTGATTCTACGGTATAAGGAGCCGAATCGCGAACGTCCCTTTAAGACGCCCCTTGTGCCCCTTGTACCAGTCCTCGGAATTTTATCGTGCGGTGCATTGCTGGTTTCACTCTGTGTGAGTGACTGGCATCATTTTGCACGACTTGTTGGATGGCTCGTTATTGGTCAGGTGATCTACTACTCGTACAGTATTCACCGCTCCAAGGTACGGCAGGCCGAAGGACAGGCATGAGTTTTCGTCGGTCACTTGGCCCATTTGATGCAACGATGATTGTCGCCGGATCCATGATTGGGTCCGGCGTCTTTATTGTCAGTGCAGACATAGCACGAACGCTTGGATCACCCCTACTCGTTCTTGTTGCCTGGATTGTCACAGGTATGCTGACGCTGATTGCAGCCGCATCCTATGGGGAGCTTGCCGGATTGTTTCCGCAGGCAGGCGGACAGTACGTGTATCTCCGTGAGTCGTTTGGCAGACTTGCCGGATTCCTGTACGGTTGGACACTTTTTACGGTTATTCAGACTGGAACCATTGCAGCTGTTGCTATGGCCTTTGCCAAGTACACGGCCGTCTTTGTGCCATACAGTGAGGCCGTTACACCGTTCGTCGCCATTCTCAGCATTGTGGTGTTAACGGAGATCAATGTACGCGGAGTACGTATTGGTAAACTCGTACAGAATACATTCACAACAACAAAGATTGTCAGCGTCATTGCTCTCGCCCTTATCGGTATCGCTGTAGGGTGGGGTAGTGAAGCATTTCAGCTCAATGTAGCAACGTTTACAACCGGTGGAGAGTCAGCGTGGACACCGTCGATGGATGTACATGGACTCTCCGTACTCCTTGCAGTAGCGGTTGCCATGGTAGGCAGCCTCTTTTCTAGTGATGCCTGGAACAACATCACGTTTGCCGCGGCAGAGGTTAAGAATCCGGAACGTACAATTCCTCGTGCATTGCTCGGTGGTGTTGCCCTGGTTACACTTCTGTATCTGCTGTGTAACGTAGCCTATCTTTCGGTGTTACCGTTACGTGGCGACCCCGAAGGGTTGTCAACAATTGCTCGAGGAATCTCACACGCAACATCGGATCGTGTGGGAGCTGCTGCTGCTGACGTGATGTTTGGTGATATCGGGCTTTACATCATGTCTGCTCTGATTATGGTCTCAACCTTCGGTTGTAATAATGGCCTCATTCTCAGCGGCTCACGCGCCTACTATGCCATGGCTGTTGATGGGCTGTTCTTCAAATCGGCAGCAAAACTTAATGATGCTGGAGTGCCCTCAACGTCGCTGCGTATCCAGGCCGTATGGGCATCGCTGTTATGTTTGAGTGGTTCGTATAGCAACTTGCTCGACTATGTGATCTTTGCAGTACTCGTATTCTACATACTCACGATTGCCGGCATCTTCCGACTGCGCTCCACACAGCCTCTTCGGGAACGTCCTATCCGTGCAGCGGGTTATCCAGTCTTGCCAGCAATGTATATCGCAGGAGCTGCCTTCATTTGCGTTGTCCTGTTGATATATAAACCAGGTTATACGTGGCCAGGACTCGGCATTGTTGCTCTTGGGTGGCCTGTATACTACGTTTGGACACGCCGATCATCGTAAAACATGGGACGTCGATACCCTCCATCTGAAGCAGACCTAGAGGCACTGGTTCATGCCTACCGTCGGTTTATGCCGTTGACCCCAGAACTTGAAGAGGCTTTACGACGGTCGCATGTAGGGATGTTTGTTGACAAAGGTGAGCGTTGTCTCACTACGGGGTCTCGCTGTGACGAGATATACTTCGTTGCCTCGGGTCTGCTCCATATGTATTTCGAAATCGACGGCAAGATGTCAACACTAAAATTTGTGTCAGCAGGTGGCTTGATCACCGATTATGGAAGTTTCCTTCGTCGCACTTCGAGTGAAGTTGACCTGCTTGCGTTGGAACAATCCACTGTGTTGACGATGAACTATGATACACTTCATCAATTGTATGAATCAGTACCCGGAGCTGACAGACTCGGACGAAAGGTTGCCGAGTCACTCTTTATGGTCGTTTCGTATCGGAATGAATCTCTCATTAGTTCAACGGCCGAACAGCGCTATATCGAACTTCTGGCTGATCAGCCCGATATCATTAACAGAGTGCCACTCTACCTTATTGCTACCTACCTCGGTGTAACACCTGAGGCCTTGTCACGTATTCGGCGCCGCCTCACGGTAAAGCCCGGTCGAACTTCTTGATCTACGTCAAGGCATTGCATACGCCCTCGTAACGAAGTTCGCATCGGTTTCACCACTACATGCCGAACCACCGATGACACGTTTCGTTTTCCTCCTGACACTTCTGTTTGGTCTTGGCTTTGCCAAACAACAGGCAAGCCCCTTTGCCCCTTCCCCCGTAGATACTGCAGGACGTACACAGGTTGTGCGTGGAACAGTGATTGACGCGATAAGTAACGCTCCGATTCCTGGTGCGCGCGTAACGGTTATGATTGATGGTAAGGGGCCAAAAGGGGCAATCGTTCAGCGGGATGGTAGCTTTAAGATCGCTGGTATTGATCTGGGCCGTCACACGATTTCGATAGCAAGTATCGGATACGATCCCTATGTGAACGATAATGTACTCGTCACATCAGGTAAAGAAGTTGTTCTCACCATCACACTTAATGAAGCATTTTCTCAAACTGCTGATGTTGAGGTCGTCTACGAACGAGCTAAGGACGTTGGTACAACAAACAATGAGTACGCAACCGTTAGCGGACGAGCGTTTAATCTTGAGGATACAAAACGATATGCCGGCGCATTGGGTGATCCCTCGCGTATGGCTCAAAACTTTGCTGGAGTTGTAGGTGCGAATGACTCACGGAATGACATCGTCGTTCGTGGTAACTCTCCAGCAGGAATGTTGTGGATGATGGAAGGTATGATCATTCCGAATCCAAACCACTTTGGATCACTCGGAAGTACGGGTGGTCCGGTTAGTATGCTCAACAACAACGTACTCGACAAGTCCGACTTTATGACAAGTGCCTTTCCAGCTATGTATGGTAATGCCATCAGCGGGGCATTCGACCTACAGATGCGGAAGGGGAATACGGACCGCCACGAGTTTGTTGGTCAAATCGGATTTAACGGATTTGAGTTTGGTGCTGAAGGACCAACGTGGGAAGGCAGTTCCTACCTCGTGAACTACCGGTACTCTACACTTGGAATCTTCAAAGCGCTCGGCATCAACTTTGGATCGGGATCTGCGGTTCCGGACTATCAGGATGCAAACTTTAAGGTTGTGACAAAACTTGATGATGCTTCATCACTCACACTGTTTGGAACTGGTGGTGCAAGCGATGTAACGTTCCTGGGTAACGAGGCCGACACGAATGAAGTTGATCTTTATGGTGATCCAGATCGGAACATAGCTGTGGACTATAAGACTGGTTGGGCAGGTCTGGCATATGATCGAACTCTCGATGAGAACACGTATCTAAAGGTTCTCCTCGGTGTTGCCGGAACGTCGGAACGGTATGATGGTGACTCTATCGATCCTGTAACACGACTTTCCTATCGTGATGAAACACAATCGTTATCAACACTACGATTGTCGGCAGCGGGAAGTATCCGACATAAACTCTCAAATACTTCGTCGATTGTTGGAGGATTCTTTGTCGATCGTACAACGTACGATTTATACCGTCGCGACAACATCGATCAACCTGATGATCGGACCTTTGTTGACAGCGAATCATCATCGACCCTTGGTCAGGCGTACGCACAATACAAACTGCGCGTCACAGAAGATCTCACAATGAATGCTGGTTTACACGCACAGTACCTCACGATAGGAGATGCCGTTGCAGTTGAGCCTCGGATAGGTATCTCCTACATTCTCGCACCGTCCCTCAGCGTGAACGTGGGATACGGTCTGCACTCACAAGCTCAGAACATCTATACCTACAACGTTCGGTCTGCCGATGGCAGATCGGAAAACCTGAACCTTGGATTTACACGAAGTCATCACGTTGTTGCTGGTACGGACTGGTTCCCGCTCTCAGACCTTCGATTGCGAGTAGAAGCTTACTATCAGTCACTCTTTGATGTACCTGTCGAGCGTACTCCTTCAAGTTTTTCGGCAATCAACACCGGGAATGACTTTGCACCCAGTAATCGTGCCGATCTCATCTCAAACGGTACTGGCCGCAACGTTGGTGCCGAGTTCACACTGGAAAAGTTCTTTGGTGACGGATACTATTTTCTTGTCACAACATCACTCTTTGATTCAAAGTATACGGGAAGTGATGGCGTCGAACGCAATACGGCGTTTAACACACGTTACGTTGTGAACATACTCGGCGGCAAGGAATTCTCCATTGGAGATGATGACGTACTGGCGTTGAACATCAAACTCTCCACAACGGGTGGACGGTACCTTACGCCAATTGATCTTGTTGCATCGGCCGCCGCGGGCCGCACCATCTTTGATGAATCCCGCGCATATTCCGAACAACAAACACCCTACTTCCGACTCGACGTTCGTATTGCGTATCGAATGGAATTTGCAGGAGCAACCATGGAGTTCTCGGTCGATCTCCAGAACGCAACAAATAACAAAAATGTGTTTGTACAATCGTTTAACCGCCGCACGGGTGGTTTAACAACGGAATATCAACAAGGATTTTTCCCGGTTCCAACGTTTCGATTGACGTTTTGACGCTGGCCGACGCTGGCTGACGCTGGCTGACGCTGGGTGACGCTGGCCGATGCTGGCTGACGCTGGCCGATGCTGGGCTGATATACAGCGCTCCTCCGGGGCGCATCAGAGGCCAGGTTGCCCCGGAGGGCAACGATATATCAGCCGGCGGTGAAACCGCCGGGA
>DDUR01000013.1 GCA_002344895.1 Ignavibacteria bacterium UBA2333 | reverse complement strand
TGGGGAGGCAGGTGGGGTTAACGGTGGGGAGGCAGGTAGGGTTAATGGTGGGGAGGGAGATGGGGAGGCAGATGGCAAAGCACCAAAGCGCTCCTGAGGGGCGCACTATATCAGCGCGGGGTAACACCCGGGATCAGCCCGCGTCACCCAGCGTAGGCCAGCGTCACCCTGCGTCAGCCAGCGTCACCCTGCGTAAGCCAGCGTAGGCCAGCGTTACCCAGCGTCAGCCAGCGTCACCCTGCGTCAGCCAACGTCACACAGCGTTCAGCACCAATTCCCCCTCACATTCGTCATTACCGTACTGTTGCGGAGACAACACTATGAACGATGTAACGACACGGAAACGGCTCGACGAGATCGAGAAAGAGCTGGAATCATTACGCCGAGATCGGGATGATTTACGGGCTCGGTGGGAAACGGAAAAACTCCACATTCAAACAATCCGACAGTTAAAATCGGATATAGAATCCGTGCGCCAGCAGGCCGCAGAGGCCGAGCGTCTTGGTGACTATGGACGTGTGGCAGAGTTGCGTTATGGCACGTTACTCGACCTTGAACGACGACTTCAAAAGGCCAATGAAGACATTGCGACGATGCAGTCGAATGGTGCTCCATTGCTGAAGGAAGAAATCGGCTCCGAAGACATTGCCGAAATCGTTGCCAAGTGGACTGGTATTCCCGTCCAGCGCATGATGGAAACTGAGCGCACCAAGCTCCTGCGAATGGAAGATCGATTACACGATCGTGTTATCGGTCAGGAAGACGCTGTTGCCGCTATCGCCAACGCTATTCGTCGGTCACGTGCCGGACTCCAGGACGCTGCTCGACCTATAGGTTCGTTTATTTTCCTCGGTACAACGGGTGTCGGTAAAACGGAAATGGCTCGAGCTCTTGCCGAGTTTCTTTTTGATGATGAAGCTGCACTCGTACGTATCGACATGTCGGAGTACATGGAGAAACATGCTGTTTCTCGGTTGATTGGTGCTCCACCGGGATACGTTGGATATGAAGAAGGTGGGCAACTGACAGAGGCCGTACGACGACGTCCCTATTCGGTTGTGTTACTCGATGAAATCGAAAAGGCACATCCCGATGTGTTTAATGTTCTGCTACAAGTGCTCGATGATGGACGCTTGACGGACTCACAAGGACGTGTTGTTGATTTCCGGAATACCATCGTCATCATGACGTCGAACCTCGGCACCGAACTCATGCAAGACTCACTGCTCGAAATCACGGAAGAAAACCGTGAAACGGTGATGAGTACGTTACGAACGGAAATCTCCGACATGTTACGGAAACGGTTACGTCCGGAATTCCTGAATCGTATCGACGAAGTCATTCTCTTTAAGCCGCTGATTCCGAGTGAGGTCCATGCCATTGCTCGACTGCAAATAGCAGCTGTTGCTCGTCGGTTAAAAGAACACGACATTCAGCTCATCGTCACCGACAACGCTCTGGACTGGCTGGCACGCCGAGGGTACGACGTCCAGTACGGTGCACGACCATTAAAGCGTGTCATTCAGCGTTATCTTGCCGATCCGCTTGCGATGAAGGTCCTTGCTTCCGAAGTTGTCGCCGGCGGCACCGTTACCGCCGATGCGGATGACAATGGAAGAATGACGTTCACGGTATCTTAACGCCCATGCCCCTTTTACCCCTTACCCATGTTGTCCGCCTGACGGTGTTCTGTGCTGTCGTAATGACAGCTCCCCTGGTGGCACAGGATGATAAGGTGGCGACGGGCCCGCCAAGGTTCCCGACTTCAGCTCTTCCTTCCGTACGACTTCGTGGTGTTGGCTCCGATACGTCAGACCTCGTTGCCGTGCGTGTCCTCGGCGTGGTGCGCCAGATGGATTCACTTGTTGTGGAAGCGGTTGGCCTCGACGCCCTTGGTAATGCTGTGCCTCTTGCAGCGAACGGACGTACAGTATCGATTCGAGTAACGTGCCGCGCTGAAGAACCGATTGTTGAGCGTACGGATGTTATTCCTGTTTCAACAGCCGACGAGGGCGCAGTTCGAACTTCTGCAATCACTATTGAGTCGACTCTGCAGGCTAGGGGGCTCGCGCCGTCGGCGCTTTTGGGGCTCAGTCGCGACCTTACCGTACTTCCTGGCGACAGTCTGCATATCTCCGTGTTTGGCGAAGATATTGCCGTTGTATCCCCTCTTCAGAATGTTGTTGACGCTGCTGCTAACTGTCGCTCTTTCGAAGAAACTTTTACTGGTAATCTGTCTGCAGCGCTGACGGCACTACATCGAGCCATGCAGTGGTTACCCGGTGATGGACGCGAACATGATCTAGTTCTTGTTGTCGCTGGAGATGATCAGGCTAGTGTACTTCATTCCGTAGCAGACGTTATTGAACGCGCCCGAAATTCACGAACACGTATTCATGTTATCCGCCGTGGCCTCACGATGCACGGATATATCTGGCGATACATTGCTGGGGCAACAGGTGGACGTGTAACGACGTTGTTTGACGAAGATGAGGATGTTTCAGCGGCAATCGTAGAGATACTGCTTGGCAAACATGTTGCTGAACGAATGTCGGCACCACTCAGCACCGATGTAACAACCTGTGACGAAGTACTCGTCCATGTTGAAGTTCTTACCCAAGGAGCAATCCTTCTTGACTCTGCCGTCATACCCCTACGAGATCGGTCATCGCGCACAGGACCAACCATTGTAGCATTGTTTCCTGATGACACGGATGCATCTGTACGTGATTCGTACACTACACTCGCCAATCTTGTTGATCGGATGATGGACGATGCAACGCTGTCGATTGAGCTGATTGGACACGCAGGGCGCGACGTAACCGGGAAACCTGATGACGTTGCCCGGCGGCGCGCAGCGATGGTAGCTGACGTCCTTGTAGCTCAAGGAATCGACTCGACACGTATTGCCATTCGTAGTGAGGGTGCGATGCGGCCCTTATACTACTTCGAGCGTGACGAACGTCAGAAACTTTTCAACAATCGTGTTGAAGCCCGTATCGTAACAGACGAATCAACATGGTCCGTTCAAGTAACAACATCCGCCACAGAAGAAAAGGCAGCAGAGCTTGTTACGACGTGGTCACGTAAAGGTTATAACGCCATGTACGAGTCCGTTTACGGTGCAAAGGGACCTGTCTATCGAATTGTCCTCTGGGGATTCACATCGCGGAACGAGGCATCGAAGGTCGCACAAACAACCAAGGGCACAGTCTTACCCTGAAGTGTACGGCAGTTTATTGGAGACGATGGCCGACTTATGCGTGAGCTCGTTGTTCTTCTAGCCAGCGCTCGGCATCAATGGCTGCCATACAGCCTGACCCGGCAGCTGTAATTGCCTGACGATAGATGCTGTCTTGCGCATCACCACATGCAAAGAGACCATCAACGTTTGTGCGCGATGATTTGCCCTGCGTAACGATATATCCTGTTTCGTCCATATCAACAACACCGGCAAACAGCGCTGTGTTCGGTTGATGACCAATGGCCACAAAGGCCCCATCAGCTGCCACTTCCCGTTCTTCGTTTGTTACCGTATCACGAATGCGCAGATGGGTAAGCTTCTTGGCAGAACCTACTGTCGTGCCGACAAACTCCGAGACAACACTATTCAGCAGAAAGTCAATCTTCGGATTTGCCTTGACACGATCGACCATAATCTTCGAAGCGCGGAATTCTTCACGTCGATGAACAATTGTCACCTTTTCCGCGAACCGTGTGAGATAGTTAGCTTCTTCCATTGCTGTATCACCACCACCAATAACGTAGACGTGAAGATTACGGAAGAAAAATCCGTCACACGTAGCACAAGCGCTCACTCCAAAGCCCATATAGTCCTTCTCACCTGGTACATCGAGCAACTTTGCCGATGCACCCGTGGCAATGATCACAGCATCGGCCGTCGTAACATCACCGCGTTCGTTTTTCAGAACAAAGGGACGTACCGTTGTATCAACCGACGTTACAAGCTCGTAACGCGACGTTGCGCCAAACCGGTGTGCTTGTTTGCGCATTACGTCCATAAGCTCTGGCCCCTGAATTCCGTGTTCGAATCCAGGATAGTTCTCAACCTCTGTCGTGATCGTGAGCTGACCTCCAGGTTGGAGACCTTCAAAGATGATCACGCCGAGGTTGGCGCGGCTGGCATAAAGGGCAGCAGTGAATCCAGCTGGTCCGGATCCGATGATGGCAATGTCCGTATGGGTAGTCGTCATGATTTCTTGTTGAGGAGGGCGCGCGCGTTTCGACGAAGTCCATCCAGTTTGGTACGTTTTACCGGACTCTTCCGAAAGCGGGTGCGAAATTCTTCGGGCTGCAAATCTACGACGGCTTCCGGAGCAAGCTCCGTAACACCGTCACGTGGTGCAAAACGTGTATCCCCAACGTCCGTTGCAAAACGGTTCCATGGACAGACGTCCTGACATGTATCACATCCAAAAAGCCAGCCGTCAAGGTTGGCCGCAATGTGATCAGCAATCTCAATGTCAGGTTTGGTCTCAATCGTCCACGTTGAAATACACGAGCGGGCGTCTACGACGTATGGAGCGACGATGGCGTGTGTTGGGCAGGCATCCATACAGGCCGTACAGGTTCCACAGTAGTCCAATACTGGAGCGTCTGGCTCCAAGTCGGCTGATGTTATCACAAGGCCCAGAAAGAACCACGAGCCGATATCACGGCGCAGGACGTTCGAGTGTTTCCCCTGCCAGGCCAGACCTGCTCGTACGGCCCATTCCTTTTCAAGAATTGCCCCGGTGTCCGTGTATCGCCGATCGACACTTCCTGGTACAATCTCCCGTATCCGTTCCCGGAGTCGATCAAGTTTTTCGGGAATCACATCGTGATAGTCATCACCCCAGGCATATCGCGAGATCTTGCCGGCGGCATTGGGCCTGTGTTGAACGGGCACGTAGTAATTCTGGGCAACAACAACAACGGATCGTGCTTCTGGAAGTATCGCTCGTACGTCGCGCCGCGACTCTCGATCGTCGAGCCATGGCATAGGCCCTGACATACCGGCTCGTCGCCACTCCAAATACCTGCCGAACGCTTCTTCAAGAGGCTCTGCCCGTGCAATACCTACGGCATCAAAACCACACTCACGGGCTGCTTGTCGTACGGCGTCAGACTGTACACGACGCTCACCGTCTGGGAAACCGCCTGGAGACTGTCGCGATTCGTTATGGTCGTTGTTGTGTATCAGCGTCGTTCGTCTTGGATGGTATAATCCTATCGCTGAAAAGCATCCCTCAGAACCGTCGATAGAAGCTCGGGACGTACTTTTTCGATCGGATGACGTGTACCAGGTAAGATTGCCAGGTTCGACTGCGGCGTGGCAAAACGAAATGCAAGCGTTTCATCCAACGTGACCATTTCGTCGGCATCACCTAACATATACTGAACATTTACGGACAGAGTGGAGATGTTGTCAGGTGTTAACCGCGGCGATAATCCGAGATCAATCATCAGTTCGGCCGTTCTGCCAAGTACGTTTTGCCAGCGCTCAGCACCGTGCCGACGTGCAAGATCTGTCGCAAATGCGGGGACCTTCGTTTCGATAACTCCGGGGTTTAGTCGTGATGACTCTTTCTCGGCAGATTCCGGTGTCCACTGGAGCTTTGTTCCTAATGTCACAATACGTCGAAACAGTTCCGGACGTCGAAGTGCCAACGTCAAGGCCACATATCCACCCATACTGTAGCCAAATACATCAACGTTCTTACGTTCACCAAGCCGTTCTTCGAGAACATTGGCAAACAGATCAATTGTCCACGGCATATCAGTATCGGGTGTTGTACCATGTCCAGGGAACTCAATAAACTCAGCGTCGCCGAATTCCTTCAGTAACGTTTCAAATTGATGACGACTTCCAAGTGCGCCGTGAAGAACGATGAATGACATGGTATACTCCTTACTTCGTTGAGAGTCGTTGATACAAATCAATGTACTTCGGCAAAACGTTTTCCGTTGTATGATTCTTGAGCACCCATTCCCGGGCCTTTTCGGCATGCTGTTTCCGAAGTTCGGTATTCCGAACATACGTTGTCATCGCCGCGGCAATAGCTTCGGCACTTCGTGGCTCAACAAGAATTCCGCGGTCTTCACCAAGTTGATCAGGTGTACCACCTGAATTTGTACCAATCACGGCACAACCAGCCATCATGGATTCCAGAACAGTAAACGCATACATCTCGGCATAGGTTGCCATAACGAAAACGTCGAGTGCCGACATGAGTTCAACAGGCTTACGTTGGAACGGCAATACCACAAGCTGATTCGGAAACTCTATCACTCGTTCCTGAAGCCATTGGACGAGGTCAATACCTGCCTGCTCATACACCGGTGTGCCATCAGCGTTCATTCGCTCAATACTTGGCTCGCCTGCAACAATACACCGAACCTTGTTCCGCACGTCGTCGCTGAGAAGCGTCAGGGCCGTAACGAACTCACGAACTCCCTTTTGAGGATCAATTCGCCCGATGAGTCCAAAAACAACGTCGTTATCCTCTACCCCCCATTCGCGCCGCCACGCGGCGCGAGCCCCCTCATCACGAAAGAACTCAGACCGATCCCGCATGTGACCAAATGTCCATACACGCTCAGCTGGTACGTGCCAGAGTGTTGGCAAACTGCTTGCTAAGCTTGGTGATGAATTGTGGACAGCATCAATTCTGCGGTAAATCAACCAATGCCAGGGATCACGCTTACGAACAGGCACCATCTGGGCATAGTATACATGTGAGGCACGAGTGCCATAACATGCGAGTGAGGCTAGCCAAACATCACGACGTTCATGCGTGTGGACAACAGTGCCTCGTGTGCAGAAACGACGTAGTGTTCGAATGTCTGCAATGTCGACGTGTTTATTCGACCGTGCGCTGATGACTCTGACTCCAGCTGCAATGGCGTCTTCATAGACCCGTGTGCCCGGTATGGCCATGACGGAAACATCAATGCCCTGCTCCTTCAGCTTCCGGACGAGGAATCCAACGTATTGCTCAAGACCGCCCCAACCGGCAGACCTACAGACGTGAAGAACGCGCATGCAGGTCACGGACAGTTGTGGAGATGGCCGAGGCCGTGTGAACTATCGTTGTGGCTCGGTGGAGTTCTTCTTCACTACCGTATCCATACGTTACACCAATCGAGTTCACGCCGTGACGAGCTGCACCTTCAACATCGTGATACCGATCACCTACCATGATTGCAGCCGATGGATCAAAACCTTCCGTCGTTAACACATGAAGAATAAGATCTGCCTTCTCGGCACGTGTACCATCAAGTTCTGAACCATAGACAACATCAATGTAGGGGGCAAAGGGGGCCGACTCTACAATCGTTCGCGCATAGGAATGAGTTTTTGCAGTAGCAATAACGACACGATCTACGTATGACTTGACATCACTCAACATGTTTACAACGCCGTCATATACATCAAAGTCGAACATTGCACCGGCACCGTAGATCTCTCGATACCGTCGCACTGCTTCGTCGAGTGTGGGACGATCTTCGGTCTTAAGATAAGTAGCGAAGATTTTCCAGAGAGATGCGCCGATACACCACGAGTAGTCGTGATTGTCTTCAACGGTCACACCGAACGACGTAATTGTTTCGTGAAGTGTCGACACGATACCGCGTCGCGAGTCAACAAGTGTCCCATCCAGGTCAAACAGTACGATTCGTTTTTCCGACGTGTCTACCATTGGAATCAACATTGTCATCAGTGATGTCCCTCACTATCGTCGGCGTCATCCTCGTTATCATCACCTTCGTATCCATCGTCAACGTCGTCATCTTCTGCAATCACTTCGGGAGCTACAAGGATTCGAAGGTTAGGATGAACATCAAACGTTTGTGGTCCGTCAATATCCTCTGATTCGTAGACAAGAAAAGGTGTTTGTGCAACACCAAGGCGAAGTCCAATCGTCATTAACCCATCGGTCATATCAATCTGTGGAAAATCACCCTGCCATTGTTCAATCACAAAAAAGCCGGCGGCTTCAAGTGATCGGCGAGCGATATCGAGATTATCTACTCCGATAACCAGTGTATCAAGATATCCGCAGACGGGATTGGGTGTGCGTTCCGGGCGCGGAATTGGACGGATTTTTTCGACGTCAATGTAGACGTCGAGCACATCGGCCAGCCGAGCTGCTGCCCCTTCGCCGTCACGTCGTGACGGCAGCCCCTTATCCGTCAACACTTGTACAAGACGATGCGGTGCTGACGATGAGTAGACAAGTCGAAGTGCAGGGACGGGTCCTTGCTGTAGACCGACAACTATCTGGCCATCTGTTAACAGACCATGTGTAATCTCCGAAAAGCCGACGGCTTCCCACGCGGAGCGGGAAGCCGTCAGATCGGAAACCGTCAATTCAAGGCATGCGCCTGATCCAAGAAAGGCCACGTTATTTCTTTGGATAGATGTTCAGAAGAACCGTACGGTTGTACATACGTCCTTCTGGAAGATCGTTCGTAAATGGAGCGTAGATACTTCCTTCACCACGACCAACAGCATCAATACGTGCCGAGCGGCCCTTGGAGCGAAGTTCTTGCTGAAGTTGTTGTTTAACGGTCTTGGCACGTTGTGTGGAGAGACGCATGTTGGTCTCATCCTTGCCAATGTTATCTGTAAAGCCCTGGGCGATGACGTAGGAGTTGTTTGGAATACGTGCTGCAACAACATTCTTTACAAACTCACCTGACTTTGCGACAGGATCGTCATCAGCGTATTCAAAAATGAGGGAGAACTGCTCAGCGCGAGAGTCATCCGTAGCGCGACGAAGCGAGAACGACGCACGATCACTGAGGGTACGTCCATCCTTTGTTCGAGCAACAACTTCCATCGTAAACGTGTTGTTCTGCTCCGTGTCTTTTAACAATCCGGTCGGATCCAGAAGCATCTCTGTATCCTCAAACGGACCATACTGTTTACGAACGTTCGCACCACCAGTAACAATGACGTTCCAGGATTCGATTTCTTCGTTCGTTGTGAGTTCAACGAGCATACTATTCTCAACACGAGCTTCACGTTCGGCACGGAGCATAACACGATCACGAATGGAATTATCGGTAAAGTCAAACTCTACGCGACGGTTCTCGAGATCAACAAGATCCTTGTATTCAGCGGGTGTGTTCGCTGTGCCGGACGGACGACGCGGCTTATCGAGGCCCTTGACCGTGATACGCGATTCGTCGATACCCCACACATTTACGAGGTACGTCTTCACGTTATTTGCCAGCTGCTCACCATTCTTTTCAACGGGATCAGAACCATAGAGTGTGACATTTACATCTGGACGTTGTGAAAGACGGTATCCGTAGATGTTCATCACGTTGTAGTACACGTCACTTTGTTTGATTGGACGTGCCTCCATGTCCTTGATGTCCTCGACCGATACGTACTGTGCTTCACGAGCCCAGTTTTCTCGATCGCCGCTGGAAATCTTGTTGTAACGACTAGGAATCTCCGGGTTGTTACGATCAAAGAAAACGAATGGACGGATCGGGAAAAAGTCATCAACGATACTCTTTGCATAGATCCCGTCTTCCGGAGGCGTCACACGGAAGAAGCTGCTTGAGCGGCTATCCGTTTCCGCGGCGTTCTCGTTCTTTCCGAAAGCAATACCAACACCGGCACGAATCGTCACCGTCGACAAGGCATCGTCAAATGCACCTTGCAGATCAACAAAGTCAACACCACGCTGGCTAACAAGGTAGCCGGCTTCAACAAATGGTGTGAGATACCACATTGTCTCAGCGGAATTGTCTGTCAACGCGATATCGTAACCAACACCCAGGAAGGCCGACCACGAGATACCGTGTTTCACAGAATCTGGAGCAACAGGTAAACCCGTTCGTGTTGTACCACCATCCAGTGTGTAGTCAAACGTCTGCGTAAGGTTCAAATGCGCACCAATTCCACCCGTCAGGTGCAGAGCATCTGTCAGGTAATGGCGCAAAAGGGGCTCAATCGACAAGTAATCCATGGTAAAGGTATACTCATCACTGAAGAAGCCGTTGTTGCCATTGGCATAGGATTGATCGTCCGTTGCCGTGAGGCCACGCATATCATACGATGCGCGCAGACCGATTCCGAGGCGATTTGTCGGCATGTACAGGGCACTCAGACCTCCATACAAACCGATTCCTGAACCATCATTGCTGACCTTGCGGATAAACTGACCAAATGGACGCAGTGCCTGATCTTCCGGGGACAACCAATTGGCATAACCAACACCGGCCATATTGTAGTTGGCACCGAGGTGCAGACCAAATCGCCATGGTGTATACGGTTCGGTCGTCTGGGCCATGGCAGAGGCAGCAAACGTGCCGGCCATGGCGAGTGTCGTCAAAATGGACCGAAGTCTCATTGTATTGCTCCTCCTGATTGTAAAGCCCGCAAAATTACTAGGTTCGCGCCTCACCGCGAATTATTGAATGTTCATGATCCTTTCTTCTCTGCGCGAATCACTTGCCCTTGAGGCCGCTGAACAAGCCCGTCGGTACGGCGAACTCACAACCTCTGCCCCAATTTCCGCACGTATTGCTGAGGGTATATGCTGGTATCCACTACGAATTGTGGAGACTGGATATGGTTTTGGCGAGTATCCATACGTCGTTGTTGAACGTCCCGCAGAAAAGACATCACCACATCACCTTAGTGGTGGCAAACCAGCCCAATTGTTTTCTGCGGCAGAACGTGATCAACGAAGTGTTCATGGTACGTTACACTGGGTATCAGGACGTCGAGCACACATTATCCTGCGCACAAATGAGCATCCGGACTGGCTTGATGACGGGAAGATCGGCCTTCAGATAATCCACGATGACACGTCGTTTGCCGAGATGGAAAAAGCGCTCCGACGTGTTGAGGAAGCTGATGCCGATTCACCCGTGGGATGGATTCGTGACCTTCTTTACGGCGTTCGTTTTCGTTCAGCGACGACGTCCTTGCCCCCTTTACCCCCTTCTTTTGCTTCAGCCTTAAATGATTCTCAACGTGCTGCAGTCGACTTTGCAACACGTGTGGATGATCTGGCAATCATCCACGGTCCACCAGGCACAGGAAAAACAACAACACTTGTTGAAATTATCCGAGCCACAGCATCTCGAGCACGTCCGGTTCTTGTCTGCGCCCCAAGCAATGCAGCAGTAGACCTACTCACGGAGCGCTGTTCGGCGGCTGGACTCGATGTTATTCGTATCGGAAACCTTTCAAGGATTGACCGATCGGTGATATCGCATACGATGGCAGAGCGTTGGAAGGACCATCCGTGGGCACCGGATATCAAACGCTTACGACAACAGGCAGATGAGTATCGAAGGCTAGCCACGAAGTATAAACGTTCGTTTGGGCGAGCCGAAATGGAGCAGCGCAGGCTACTTATTGCCGAAGCAAAGTCCGTCTCTGCTGACGCCCGGAGAATGGAAGAACAACTGGCCAATGTGCTCCTGAACGACGCTGACGTGATAGCCTGCACCCCTGTTGGTGTGCGTTCTATGGACCTCGCTGGCAGGGAGTTTGACACGTGTGTATTGGACGAGGCGGGACAAGGACTCGACCCTGCGGCATGGATACCGATTCTACGTTCCCGGCGACTCATTCTTGCGGGAGATCCATTCCAGTTACCACCGACGGTTATGTCGCAAAAAGCTGCGACATCAGGACTGACAACAACCATGCTTGAACGCGCCATAACAACAGTTCCAGACCGTGTACTGCTCCTTGATGAGCAGTATCGTATGAATCGCGTGATTATGGGCTTCAGTAATACCGTGTTTTATGGCGGCAAGGTCACGGCACACACAAGTGTCGAAGAGCATACGATTTTAGATGATGGTGACCTTCGGTCATCGTTACGGGTTATCGACACATCGGGTAAGGGCTGGACGGAGGAGGCTGGCGATAACGCTGAATCACTCAAGAATGTTGGAGAAGCAACAGCTGTCCTGCACGTCCTTGACAGCATTGTCACATCAGCACACCGTCACGACCTCAGTGTCGGAATAATCTCGCCATATCGAGGACAGGTGCGCCATCTCGACGCCGTTATTGACAACGGCAGACGGGCAGCGTTTGGTAGTCTGGATATTAACACCGTTGACTCGTTTCAGGGATCGGAATGTGACGTGATCATCATCAGCCTAGTACGAAGTAATGATGATGGTGACATTGGATTCCTTACCGATACTCGCCGAATGAATGTTGCGATCACACGCGCTCGGAAGATGCTCGTCGTCATTGGCGATGCCTCAACGATATGTCGGCATCCATTTTACGAGCGTTTCTGGGCCTATGCTGAGGAGTTTGGGACGGTTGAATCGGCGTGGTCAATCTGACCTAAAAAGGTAGGTGCCGGGGGCCTAAAGGTCCCCGGCACCATTCGTATAACGTACGTAGTTCTAAACATTAAATCGGAAGTACATGATGTCACCATCCTTCACAAGGTATTCCTTGCCTTCAATACGGTACAATCCGGCATCCTTCACAGCCTGTTCCGACCCTAACTTTTCCCAATCGGCATAGGCCATTACCTCGGCGCGGATAAATCCCTTCTCAAAGTCGGTATGGATTACACCTGCAGCCTGGGGTGCCGTGCTTCCCTGTCGCACCGTCCACGCGCGCGTTTCTTTCTTTCCCGCCGTGAAGTACGTAATGAGGCCAAGGAGCCGATAGGCCTCGCGAATCACACGATCGAGGCCAGGCTCTTCCATACCAAGGTCTGACAGGAACACGTCTCGATCGTCCGGATCCAACAAGGCAATCTCCGATTCAATCTTTGCGCAGATCGGAACAACAACAGCTCCTTCTGCAGCCGCTCGCGTGCGCACGGCGTCAACGTATTGATTTCCGTTTTTAACACCGGCCTCATCGGTGTTTGCCACATACATAACAGGCTTATCGGTAAGCAGCTGCAGTTGACGGATAAAGACGGACGTCTTGTCATCACGTTCATACGTACGTGCCGTACGTCCACCATCGAGATGTGTGCGTAACCCCGTTAGGTATTCGTGTTCTTCCTTCGCGTCTTTATCGTTTGCTCGTACCTTTTTCTGCACATTCTCCATGCGCTTTTCGACCGTCTCAAGATCTTTTAACACGAGTTCCGTCTCGATAATGTCGATATCGTGCAGAGGGTTTACATCACCATGAACGTGCACCACATTATCATCCGAAAAGCACCGCACGACATGAGCAACAGCGTCGCAGGCACGAATATTTGCCAGGAACTGATTCCCAAGTCCTTCACCCTGTGCTGCGCCCTTAACAAGACCAGCAATATCAACGAACTCCACGGTAGTGGCCACTTCGCGATCGGTTTCATACGACTCAGAGAGTTTTCTCAGACGAGGATCGGGAACGTTGACGATGCCAACATTCGGATCGATCGTACAGAACGGATAGTTTGCCGCTTCTGCTTCGTTCGACGTGAGTGCGTTAAAGAGAGTAGACTTACCGACGTTCGGCAGCCCAACGATTCCACATGCAATGCCCATAGGGGCGCAAAAATACAAAGGGCGGCCCCACGTACGTGGAACCGCCCATGTACTACGTGCAACGGCCTGCGTTAGAGCCGGACTATAAACGGTACGGTTATCGTCACACCGTTGACCGTAGAAACAAGTGTGTATGCGCCAGCTGACAAGGCTGAACCACCAACGTTAAAGGCATCAACACGGAAAGAAAGGCCACGATAAGCTATGCCGTCATAGACGGTTCCAATACATCGACCGTGAACATCATATAACCGTACGACGATCATTGCTCCGATGGCTGCATCGGGCACGGTAACGCTGACAACTGCGGATTCCGTGACCGGATTGGGCGCAACCGACATCGAAGCAACTTCGAGCGGGCGAGGCTCTGTGACAACGTCCGTTGGTTGATCAGGTTCGTCAACGTCCGGATCCGAATACAAGGCTGTATACTTTGTGAGTATGCCAAACCGTATGCTTAAGTCGATGACTGCGTCAACGAGTTCCTTACTCTCACCTACTCGGAGAATCTCGCTCAGCAGATCATTGATCTTTGCTCTTGCCCAAAGCCTCGCAACAGCTCGATTGTTCAGCGACGGTGACCCAAACAGCACCATTCGCTGTAATGACAATTCATCCTGGCCTAACGTCGCACGAAGCTCAACCAGATACTCACCACCCACCCCATATCTGCCTACTTGTGTAATTCTCTCCGTTGCCGAAATACTTGGCAACTGATTCGGAAAGACATCCATCACGGTAAGTCCATGATAGTCGATGTACGGATCTTTAAGTTCGTCGGCCGTTATTGATACGACACGTTCTCCAACCAACAATGATATCTCGTCGTCCTCTTCAATGTGTGTGAACGTACCACCGTTTCGACTCGCAAGCATCTCGAGAAGAGAATACTGCTGCAATGCGATTCCGATAGTATGAATACGCACGTTTGTCTTGTTCCACGCTTGTACCGAATCCAGCAGCACTGCAGGACGCGTTTCACCGTATGACGGCTCACCATCTGTGAGAAAGACGAGGACGTTTGAAGATTTCCCGTTGAGATTCCACGACTGACGTAACGAGGTTTTGAGTGCCTCATAGAAGTTCGTCAGCCCCATACTCGTTAAACGATTTACCCACTCCCTCGCCGCCCCGATGTTTTCTGACGTGACATCTATAACGTCGGGGCGGAAACTTGATACTAATGTGCTAAACGTGACGATATTAAATCTATCTCCGGTCTTAAGGTTATCGAGAAAGGCATGCAGCGCAGTCCGCAAACTGGTCATACGTTCATGGTTCATACTAGACGACACATCGGCTGTGATAACCCATGTTGTAGGCACACGTTGGATCGCCTCGTCAGGCGGAGTAATCCATGTCGCAAAGAACGGCTCCATCCCGAATGAGTCCGACTCCGTAGGCACATACGTGAGCGTCTGCATCGCGACATCGTTCCGAGAGTTCTTGACATAAATACGATAGTCCTTTGACGGGACATAGGCCTCATCACCAAACGATATCGTGTATTCGTTTCCCGAATGCTGGGTAACCACATTCGCCGAACCAGCTTGATAGTCTGGAGTTGTGACACTTGCAATGGACAACTGTGAACGAACTCGAGCTGATAGTGTCATCCGTTCTAAGGGCTTTGGCGATAGTCCCGTTGTTCGTAAGAGGTGTTTGTATCGAAGTTCACCAGCGACATATGGTATAAACTCAGTATAGGTAATGCGGAACTTAACAATGGATTTACCATTAATCGGTGCGATGTCGAGTTTATACACGTTATCACCCCATTCCTGAAGTAACGCCGGATCAATGAGTCTTCGCACCTTTGAGTTGTAACTCTGCTGTGCCTCCTGCCGTTCACGTACGTTGGCGGTGTACCACTTGCCATTAAACTCATATCCCATATCAACTATCATTGCACCAGGAGGCAAAGGAAATATGAAGGTAGCCTCCGATACCGTGGTCAGATGATTATAGATCTCCTGATTCACGACGGTTGTCGCTACGTGATCCTGAATATCTACGACGGCATCATATCTGATGATGTCCATCGGTTTATGAGTTTGCGTTCCATTTAGTGGTCTCGCAAACAGCGCACCCACGGCAAGAGCGTCTGCAGAACTACAGACTAGAACTGTCGTGAGAATGATGATGAGTTTGAGCATGATTGCCTCCAGTGTTGTTATCTGGAAGCAACCTACATCGACGGTATCGTCGATGCACCTTTACAAAATCTTAGCAGCCGACTTCGGTTATCCGAGTGAGGCTAGATATGAAATCAGGTTTGTCCCTGACGGCAGCTTGAGTTTCTTTCGCAGTCTATGCCGATAAATATCAACGCTCTGAATTCCAAGATGTAATATGTCTGCTATCTCTTTTGAGCTCAGGTTCAACTTCAACAAGCTCGCAATCTTCAGTTCTGCAGGCGTCAGCTCCGGACATACAGCCGTAAGTGATGCGTGGAAGTTATCGTGAACATCCTTGAGTTTATCAGCAAAATTTTTCCAGTCTTCCCCTGTGCGCATGTGAGAGCTGAGTCGATGTCGTATTCCCTTTAGCAACACGGTCCTCTGCGCAGGGGCAGCTGCGATAACGGCATCAATATCTTCAATGATGGACGACATCAGCTCATTCTTTTGAGCTAACGAAAGTGCAGACGTATTGATTTCACGCTCGCGTGACTCAAGGTCAAACTCAAGACGTTCTGTGTTAAGTCGCATCACTGCGCGTTCACGCTCAGATCTCTCGATATCAAGTCTGAGCTGAAGGGCCTGGCTATGACGGGCATGTATCTTGTCATCCATTAGACGAAGTGCTGCAAATCGGGCTCGTTCATGCTTCAGCGCTGTTCGATAGTCCCCTTCCTGTTCAGCTATCTCTGCGAGACGTCCATATCCAAGTGCCACCTGACCCAGGAGATCAGCCTTTGTTGCTATGTCGATCGCAGCAAGAATTGTGGTGACGGCCTTCTTGGTTTGGCCTGCTGCAAGCAGCACCGTGCCGAATGCAATGGTAACATCGGCATGTAAGGCCTTGTTATCGGTACGTTCAAGGAGCCCCAAGGCCTGACGAAGGAAGGCCGCCCCTTCATCAATCTTTTTACGTCGGACACTTGCATCGGCAAGGACAAGCAGTGACCGTATTTCCCAATCGACATCACGGGTGCTTTGAAAGAGTTCGCGGGCTTGTTGGGCGAAGTCCTGAGCTTGGACATAGGCCTTTCGATCTACGTACAATTCTGCGAGCTGACAGAGAACACGGGCCCGACCGTCCGTCGAGGCAAGATCTGTCATCACAGCCAAGGCCTCCGTGAAGTAAGCCAATGCTGAATCAAGATTACCGGAAGACTGATACACGCGACCGAGATTAGAGAGGGTGAGCCCTACTCCCATTTGTTCACCCCGTACACGGTGAAGTTCCAGACTTCTACGCGACCACTCGATAGATTTATCGTGATCACCGAGTTGTATGTAGATGTCGGCGATATTTCCCATCGTCTGGGCTTGTGTAGCCACGTCTCCAAGCTTCTCACTAATTGCCAGTGCTTCGGTATATGCTTCAAGAGCTGATGCAGGCCGTCCAGTGAGAGCACAGGCTGCACCGATGTTGATATAGACCTGTGAAAGCACTTTATCATCTCCTAGCCGCTTTAAGAGGTCAACACTTTCATTATATACACGTAGTGCTTCGTCATATCGCGCCAAACCGCGTAACGTAAGCCCCATATTCTGGAGTGCCTTTGCGACTCCTACCGTGTCTTTAATTTTTCGATATCGTTTAAGCGAGTCAGAGAATACAGCCAACGCAGCTTCTAGATCATTCGCTGCATAAAGGCAGATACCACCCATTCGTATACAGTGTATCTCACGCTCTACAAGTTTTGCCGTCTTTGCAATACGACGAGCCTGTTGTGCAAGGTAAAGCGCTTCGAGAGGACGAACGTATTGCAATTCGCGACACGCCTGAAGCAGGATTTCGATTTTTCTCGCAGGCGACCGTTCACCCTTAAGACGTTCATGAATGTCGAGAGGATCTGTCATGTTCTTCCACAATCTTACAGAAGCCTGAGCAAATGTCGATTGACAAGGTGCGAGATAACGTCGGGTTGTAAAGATTTTGTTAAGGTCATGTTCAGGTCGCATCTTGCGATGTTTGACTGTCGACAGAATTCGGGAAGCGGTAGACGACACAGCAGGATTACAGGAGATTTATGCGAATCGGACACATACACAACGTCAATCTGGCCTCCATTGTACTTGGAGTTCTTGTATTCCTCGCTTCCGTATCGGCTTCCGCTCAACCTCGACTTGATGTTCGGAGCTTACCGACGGTTGGTGAGCAGGCAACGATGTTTACATACGATACTACGGGCGTTCAGCCAGGTAATGCAGGATTAAACATTGTCTGGCAGTACACCAATCTTGTTTCACTTCAGAGACCGTTCACATACCAAGTTATTCGACTGGATGCAGCACCCCAGAATTCACGAGAATTCTTTCCGACCGCAGACCGTGTTGTTCAACGTGATTCTGTGTACGAATTCTATCAGCTTGTGGGTCAGCGATTACGCCTCCTTGGAACGTGGACACCGAATGCTGTTCAAGTGGCGAGTCCAACCAATCCCTTCGACACGCGTCCGATTGAGCTTACAAATGCCCAGCCATTCAGTGACACGTACCAATCATCCATTACATATGTAGGTCTCACACAACCAGTACAGCGCTTCGGCGCCTCATCCGTGACCTATACAGGATTTGGAACACTGCGATTTGCCTCCGGCAGTATCGACTCTGTCGTTCGTGTGCGTCGCCAGGAAACGACAATTGATACGGTTCGCTCGTCAGAACTACCCGGCCCAGTCCGCACAATTCGCACGACGACCACGACAACGGCATGGTATCAGCTCTCGTCTTCGATCCCGGTCTTAACGATCGAAACAGCAGATATTCAAGTTCGTCAGGGTCAACAGCTACTCGAACGCCGCTTTACCAAACAGGTGTACGGTGGATTTGATGAAATCACGACGGCACTTGATGATATCGCCTTTTATGATCTGACGGTTGCGCCACAACCGGCTCGAGCACACGACGTTGTGCGAATTGGACTCACGGGGAATGTTGGCGAAGACATCAACGTTATCGGTATTGACGTGGTCGACAACATGGGACGGAGTACTACACCACGGTGGGACGTTACGGCCGGAGACGTGTATGTTTACCTGACTGATCTTGCGTCCGGACGTTATTCCGTGGTGATTCGCACAACACAGGAAACCATCATTGCGCCGGTCATAGTGGTGCCATAACGTTCAGCGGAGTAATCACCCGAGTAGAACGATGACCGAAGGGGTGTTGGTTACGTCAGAACGTCACTGACGCGCCAATACCCCAATAGTGGTCAGATAGATCAGCAAACATGCCATGGATACTGCGGCCATCGTATCGATACAGGTCTAGACCAACCGTTGTTGATGCTGTTGCCGAGGTACATAGTCCAATTTGTGCCGTTGACGCCATTGTTGTGTGGCCATGTATACCAATCCACCGAAGATCAACGCCAGCGCGTAAGGCCAATGCCGACGTGAGATCGATCTGAGCGTTTGCTCCGATCTGCGGAATGAGTCGATCGAATATTCGTGGTTGAACGGCCCAGAGATATGTAAGCGCTACATATGGCCGAACATTTGCAAAATCATACATCACCGTTACTTCAGCGAACTCACGTGAATACACAAATGGAAGTCGAGATACAAAGCGTCCGGATGAATCAGCGTAACCATCAACAAGATGGCTCGAAATGTGCGCTAGGCGGAGTCGTGCAGAAAGAGGTGTTGCCGTTGACGTCCACGTTCCGTTTACACCAAACCAGAAGTCCGTTGTTTCAACAGGAAACTTGAAGTTCCCTTCTGAACGCAAGCGTGTCATGGTAAAAAAGTCGACGCCAAAGGTCCAGCGCATGTACTCAGCGGAGGCCGCTGTATCAATACCGGCATCCGTTTGAGTTCGAATGACATTGTCAAGAATGTCTACTTCTGCACCAATGTCCAGACGGTTATGTCCGGGCCCGGGTTGATGCATCATTAGGATACGAGCCTCGTAAGGGGCGGAAAGGGGCCGCACGAAGGTAGGAACAGGCCGTAGATGTGTCGAGTCGGCCGCATGGATCGTCGCCGTGCTTACGAAGAAAACGCAGAAGAGGTAGGCAACGACACCGGCACGTCTACCAACTCTATTTCCACGATGACCAAATGACGGAGAGCCGGACTCGAGGCAACTCAGCGATAGATTCCGCGTCGTGAATTTCGAATAAAGTCGATACACAGGCGAACCTCGGGGATTATGTCGGAAACGGCCGATTCATATGCGCGCAAGCCATCGGACACGTTATGTCCTTGGCGCAACAGAATGGTGTAGAATTCATCAATCGTTCTGATCGTTTCCGCTGAAAATCCTCGACGTCGAAGACCGACGGTATTCAGATTCTCAACGCCTACCGGGTACCGCCCAACGAGTGTATACGGTGGTACATCCTTTGCCGTCATAATACAGGCCGCTACCATGGCATGGGGGCCAATCCGCACAAACTGATGAACGCCGGTAAGGCCACCAATGATAGCCCAATCACCAACTTCAACATGACCGCCAAGTTGTACGGAATTGGCAAGGATAACGTGGTTACCCACGCGACAGTCATGTGCAACGTGTGCATAGGCCATCAACAGGCAGTCCGTACCAACATGCGTTTCCTTACTTGCCACCGTTGCTCTATTGATGGTGGCTCCTTCGCGGATCACGGTTCTATCACCCACAAATGCAAATGTGGGTTCACCAGCATACTTCAAGTCTTGTGGCGCTGTAGAAATAACAGCACCTGGGTGAATTCGAACATCGTTACCAATACGTCCACCATTACCGACAAAGACATTCGCCATTAATGTTGTACGCTCACCGATGACGACGTCATCTTCGATAACGCAGAACGGACCGATGACGGCGCTAGCGGCAATTGAAGCTGATGGTGAGACGACGGATGTAGGGTGTATCGAACCGCTCATTGTACCTCCCGGTCAACGACGGCAGCTGTAAGCTCACCTTCAGCAACAACCTGATCTCCCACCATGGCACGTCCCACAAGCTGAGCAGTGTTAAACCGGAATCGTGTCATCGTCACGTCCATCACAAGCACGTCACCCGGAATAACCGGTTTCTTGAATTTGACGTTGTTCATAGCCGCAAAGAAGACGAGCTTCTTTTCGGCATCAACACCCTTCGTCACGAGCAGCATACACCCTGTTTGGGCCATGGCCTCCATGATGAGGACACCAGGGAAGATTGGACGGTCAGGGAAATGACCGAGAAACTGTGGTTCGTTAAAGGTGACGTTTTTGATGCCGACAATACGGTTGTTCTCAGGATCGAAGTCTGTGATCTTGTCAACAAGTAAGAACGGCCACCGATGTGGCATCAGTCGTAGAATTGTGTTGATGTCAAACACAACACCGGCGGTTCGATCACGCTGATACTTCTTCACAGTCTGCTGCTTTTCGTACATACGGCGAACCATACGAGCGAATTCGATATTCGAAGCATGGCCAGGTCGTGCAGCAAGTACCTGTGCGCGCAAACGTGCACCGATTAAGGCGAGATCTCCAATCATGTCCAACAGCTTATGGCGTGCTGGCTCATTCTTAAAACGCAGCCGATTATCATTAAGAATGCCATTGGTACCAAGGACAGCATTCCCTTGAATACCCATGGATGTCAGAAGATCTCGTAGATCACCGTCAGACATTTCCTTGTCGACAATCACGATTGCATTGTCAAGATTTCCGCCTTGAATAAGTCCCTGTTTCCAAAGTGTCTCAACCTCATGGAGAAAACAGAACGTCCGGGCCGGAGCAAACTCAGTTTCAAACTCCGTTTCAAGGTTAAACAATCCTGTATGTTGAGAACCAAGTGCAGGATTGTTGTAGTCCACCATCACCGTCACGCGGTAATCATCATTCGGAAGAGCGACAATCTCCGTTCCGCGTTGCTCGTTGAGATATCGAATTGGACCTTCAAGGACAAGTTCTTCGCGGTCTGCAGACTGTTCAACAACACCTACGCGTTTGATCATCTCCACATAGGGTAGCGACGATCCGTCGCCGACGGGAGGTTCATTGTTTGATAGTTCGATGAGAACGTTATCAACGCCCATTCCCACAAGGGCCGCAAGTACATGTTCTACCGTGTGTACGCGCGCATCTCCAACGGCAATTGTTGTGCCACGGGCGATATCAACAACATTGTCAACAATAGCAGGTATCTCCACGGACCCAGGAAGGTCCGTTCGGAGGAATCGGTACCCCGTTCCTTCGGCTGCTGGCCGAAAGGTCATCGTGGTGATGTTACCTGTGTGAAGACCTACGCCGTCCATCGTAACGGCATCGGCAAGAGTCGTCTGCTTCCGTGTCATGAGGATGTTTTATTCATTTCGTCGATCTGTCGCTGAAGGTCACGCACATCCTGCAAAAGACGCGGTATCTGACGTAGTGCCGCTTCAAGCCGCAAGGCCGTCCGATGTTCCTTGGCGGGCGATCCTAAATAGGCACCAGCCGCAGTAATGGCCTTTGATACGCCGGACTGAGCTTCAACAATAACATCGTCGGCTGTAGCCACGTGGCCAACCATACCAACCTGTCCACCAAACCGATTTCGTTTGCCGATTCGAGCACTTCCGGATATGCCGGTTTGTGCGGCCATTGCCGTATTGTCTCCAACGTCCACATTGTGAGCAATGTGAACAAGATTGTCAAGTTTTACACCATTTCCGATTCGTGTTGTTCCAACAGCAGCACGATCAATGGCAACGTTGGCACCGATCTCGACGTCATCACCAATCTCTACCGTACCCACTTGCGGAATCTTCTCAAAACTTCCATCGGGATTCTCAAAGAAGCCGAATCCGTCAGCACCGAGAACAGCTCCGGGGTGAATAAGGCAACGTTGACCGACATGTGTTCCCGCTCCCAGGGTGACGTTGGCATGAATAACCGTGTCTGAACCAACGTGACAACCAGGATACAAAACAACGTTTGCAAAGAGTTGTGCACGCGGTCCAACAACGCAGCCTTCAGAAATCACGCAGCCTGGACCAATGGATGCTGTACTGTCAACCACTGCAGAAGGGTGAATTGTAGCCGACGTGTGACGCAGTCCAGCCTCCATACGCAGAGGTGGAAAGAACTTTTGCATGACGAGGACAAAACCGCGATAGGCATCATCGGTAATGATGTACGTACGTCCGCTTGGCAGTTCGTTTGTAAGGAGGGCGCGGCTGACGATAATCACGCCTGCCTGTGTGACCGACAAGAACTTCGCGTATGACGGATTCGATAGAAATGTGCAGTCACCTGGTCCGGCAAACTCAATACGATTGATACCCGTAACATGCACGTCATCATTGCCAACGATGTCTCCACCAACGAGGTCGGCTAGATATCGTACGGCATATCCGTGCCGTTCGTTGTGGGCATCACTCATCGCGGAATGTCCTTCTCCTGTTTGGTGGAGTCCGGCTGCGGTGTAACAGGATCTGGAGTTGGCACCGACTTTATCGTCGCATCGGGTTTAGGTTCTTCCTTTTCTTCAGCTGCCGAAGAACGTCTCGACTTACGTCGGCGCGGTTCTTCCTGGCGTTTATTCCGCGGATCATTATCGATGATATCCTGTTGTTTACGCTCCAGTTCATCGGAATCAATACCAAGCTCCTTCATCACCTTCACGGTAATGTCATACTTGGCATTGACGTAGATCAGCGGTTGTGTGCTTTTGTCCCAGACAATGTCATACCCTTCTGCTGCAGCTACCTTCTGAATAGCAGCATAGATCTTTTCCCAGATAACATTGAGTAGGGCTTCAGCCTGTTTGTCGTATTCACCACCGGGCTCAAACCGTTCCTTGGCGATCTTGTCGCGCTCGCGTCGTTTGTCCTCGAGTTCTTTTTCTTTCGCCTCACGTTCCTGATCGGACCAGATAAGGCGATTCTTCTTCATCTCGAGTTCAAGCTCTTCGATGTCCTTCTGTTTGAGGGCGAGATCTTCCCGCCATTCAGTGACGTACTGTTCGAGACGCTGAATTGCAATCTTATTCGGTTCATACTTATCGCGAATTGCGTCCGTTGAGACGTATCCGATTTTCTGCGCCGACGCTGGTTGAATCCAGCAGGTAATGACCATTGCGAGGACGACGGCCATACGCCAGCGTCCATTCCATCCGTCCATCATGTTGTTACTCCGATGAGGATGGCGCAAAAGGGGCATTACTTCGAGTCTCCCCTTTTGAGTCGATCAAGCACCTTAAACGTAATGTCGGCCTTGTCTTCTGAGAAGAGAACAATGCCGGCAACCTTATCCAGGACAAGGTTCAGTTTTTCTTCCTTGGCAACAGCATTTATAGCGTCACTCACCTTAGCACGAATCGGCGTAAGGAATCCTTCGCGCATACGAGCGAGTTCACCTGTAGCTCCAAGCTTTTCTTCTTGATACTGGAGGAATCGCTGGCGCAGACCCTGGAGTGATTGCTCTTCCTTCTGACGAGCTTCGGCACTCATCATCGCCTGTTGTTTCTGGTACTGCTCAATGCGTGATTCAAATTCTTTCTGCATCATTTGCAGCGTATCGCGCACCTTGAGACCCATTTCCTCAATTTTTTTTGTGGCCTCAATGGCTTCTGGCATTTCTTTGATGACGGTCTCGGTGTTAACAAGACCGATCTTCATTGATTGAGCGCTAACGGCCGTAGCCGCGCAGAGGGCGACAATGACCATCGCCGCAAGTCGAACGAACATTTCGTGATTCCTGTAATGCGTTGATTTCGTTGTTGTGAACAAAGACCGGTCAGCGTCCAAACTGGAAGTGGAATCGCCAGCCAGAACGTTGACCGGTAGCAGGGTCGGGATCAAAACCGTAACCAAGATCAAATCCTAAAAGGCCAATCGGTTGTAGGAGCAACCGCATACCAACCCCGGCTGCTCGTTTGAGACCGAATGGATCGGCAGTGCGCAGACTTTCCCATACGTTCCCTGCTTCGGCAAAACTAAGCAAATAGATGGGGAAAGGATTGAGTGACAATGCGAACCGAAGCTCTGCTGTAAATCGAGCTTGTACACGACCTCCAAGAGCACGTCCAGTGGCGTCCAGCGGGCCAATGATGTTGTCACGATATCCACGCAACGGTGTGATGGCAAATCCACCAAGTCCGTTACCACCCATGTAGTACAATTCCTGTGGCGGAATTGTAGTGTCACTCTTGAGGCCGTCAACAAATCCCATTTCACTACCGAGGAAGAGGACAAGTCGAGGATAGTTGTTGATGTTCACAAGTGGATTCACCATATCGAAGGTGAATCCCAGTTTTGCAAAGTCTGTCGTCCCGATGCCAAGGAATCCAGTTGTTAGTCGCGTAGACAAGACAAAACGCGATCCACTCGTCGGGAAGATGATATTGTCAAAACTTGTCCGCGAAAACGTCTGCGAAAGTGTGAGTGCCGTATTCGTTCCGGCACGAGAGAAGAAGCTATTGGTGTTTGACTCAATGCGTTCGAAGGACAATGCCCAGTCACCACGGAAATAATCATCCGGGAACCGGAATCGACGTCCAACATTGAGTGAGGCACCGGTACGACGGACGCTGATGTTAAAGTTCTGCCGTGTGTCGTACAGGTTAAAGCCGACGGTTGTGGGCTGTCCCATCAACCATGGTTCCGTAAACGATAACTGAAAGGTCTGTAGTCGAGACGCCTGGCCAAACTCCCATTGGAAGGACATTATCTGACCACCACCACCTCGTAGGGGCTCGGTGATATCGAAGTTGTTGAGAGTTACTCCAACACTTCCCGTTAATCCAAACGCTCCGGCAAAACCAACCGACGCGTTAAATGTATCTGTACTACGTTCCTCAACCTTATACGTAAGATCAACCTGTGTTTTATCAACAGGTGTAATCTGTGGAGGTTGGTTGAGTGCTTCCTGATTAAAGTAGTTTAGTACACCAAGACCACGAATACTTCGAATCATGGCTGATCGGCTGAAGAAGTCACCCGGACGCGTAAAAAGCTCTCGGCGAATAACACGATCACGAGTTTTGTTATTGCCCACAATCTCTACACGACGAATGGTAAAGCGCTCACCTTCAAAGACATTGATAACAACGTCAACGCTATCTGGTGATACACGCACAAAGTCAGGCACCATACGCGCAGTCAGGTAACCATTGTCCATGTAGAGAGACGCAACGTCACTCTGATCTGCATTCATCTGAAGGTTCTGCGTGAACGTCGACGCATTGTACTTGATGCCCGTATCAATTCCCAGACGGCGTGTAAGAACGTCAGCATCGTACACCGTATTCCCGGCAAAACGAATACTTCGGATGTATACTTCTGGTCCTTCCTTCACCGTCAACCGTAACGTCACCGTACTACGATCATCGTGAAAGATGACCGTGTCGTCAACGAGCTCAGCATCAATAAGTCCGTTATCAAGGAACCACGACTTCAGTTTCTCCTTATCAGCCTCATATTTTTTAAGATCAAACGTATTCGACTTCCAGAACTGCCACCAGGCCTTTGTCTTTGTATCCTCAAAGGCCGACGCCAGTTCTTCATCCGAATGCACGTCATTACCTTCAAACTCAATGGCCTCGACGGAGTATTCCGCACCTTCGTCAATTGTAACCGTCAAATCATTGTAGATGCCACTATCGGACGAGGCTAACTCTGCTTCAACACGGGCAAAGAGCATACCTTCCGATTCATACAGCTTCTTTACCGACTGACGGATGACGTACAGATCGTACGGTGAAACAATGTCACCACGAACCTTACCGATTGCTTTCTCGATTTCCGACTTGGCCACGTCATCATTACCAACAATGGTAAGTGTCCGCAAACGTGGCATCGGAACAACACGAATCACAAGAAAGATACCGAGTGCTGTTTCGCGCTCCTTCTCAATACGAACATCGGCAAACGTTCTCCGATTCCAGAGATTCTTCACGGCTGCAACAAGATCATCCGGCCGAGCCTCCGCACCGATACGCAGGCCGGAATAGGCAATCACCGTTTGCATATCCTCGCCGAGTGTTAACCCTTCAACGGAGATACCGGCAATGATCGGATAACGTTGCTGTTGCTGTTGTTGCTGTTGCTGTTGAGCGACAACGGCGACGGAGGACAACAGAATTGCGAGCAGTACTGCGAGCGCCTTACCGAATCGCATGGAGTATCTTATCGAGGAGGGTTCGTTGATCTGATGCCCCTTCTGCCCCTTTCCCACCATCGGCAGCAACCTGGGCAGATGTTTTTCCGAAACGGCGTTCACGGCGGGCATAATCACAAAGGGCACGGTAATAGTCCTGACGCCGGAAGTCCGGCCAAAGTCGTTCAGTCACGTAGATCTCGGCATAGGCCGATTCCCAGAGCAAGAAGTTGCTCAGTCGGAGTTCACCGCTGGTACGAATCACAAAGTCTGGGTCGGGTAAACCCTGCGTGGTGAGATATTGAGAAATCATTTCTTCCGTCAGGTCTTCGGGAGAAACCTTACCACGCCGAACATCAAGAGCAATCATCTGCATAGCCTGAAGCAGGTCCCAACGTGCTCCATAGGACAAGGCAAGTGTCAGCGTTAGCCCCTCATTGTCTCGAGTGCGTTCGATTGCATTGGTGAGGATTCGACGCACACTTTTTGGCAGCGCACTCGTTTTACCGATGGTTCGCAGACGGACACCATTGTCGTGAAGTTCATCGATTTCTCGTTCGATGTAGGACTCCAGCAACGACATCAGGAAGTTCACCTCGGTGACGGGGCGTTTCCAGTTTTCCATGGAAAAGGCATAGAGCGTAAGAAACCGCACACCAGTCTGCGACGACGTCTTGACGATGTCGCGGACGGATTCCATACCCTCACGATGACCATCTATACGGGGACGACCGTGGTGTTCAGCCCACCGACCATTTCCGTCCATGATGACGGCCACGTGTCGGGGCAGGCGTCCCGTCGTGCGTAATGTTTCCTGTAATGTCCGCTCGTCGTCTGAAAGACGCTCGGTCGACCAACTCAACTGTTTCTCCTTGTACTGAACCAACAAAGATACGGCGCGACGTCATTGCTTCGTCACGGGGCGAAGGGGGCAAACAGGTGCTAAGGTTGTGAAATCTCAACACCTTTCGTATGTTTGGCGTTCGTCCGTCCGGATTCGATGCTTCTGAAGTACGATATCCGTGGCGGTCTAGTGTAGCAGTAGCACAGCACGGAAGAGGACATCTTGAACGTCACGAAGGCCGACATCGTGGATAAGATCGCGAACGAGACCGGGCTCACAAAGCTCGAGACGAAGGCGGTCGTTGACGGTTTTCTCCTGAGTATCATCAATGCACTTGCCGAAGGTAAGCGTATCGAACTCCGGGGTTTTGGTGTTTTTTCCGTAAAGAGCCGTAAGCCGCGTATGGCGCGTAATCCACGGACGGGTGATCCGGTGCCGCTGGAGGAGCGTTTTATCCCGTCGTTTAAGGTGTCGAGCGAGTTCCAGGACAAGGTTCACGACAAACTGCGTTCAGGTCCAGCAGCTCCATCCGCGGACGTCTAAGATGAAGCCATGGCTCTTGGCCCTGGTCGTCACCGTTTCGGTGGCGGCAACATCATTCGGTATTCACCGTTGGATGGTATCCCAGGCAGCTGAAGAAGGCGCACCTAAGGCTGCAGAACGGGCCGAACAACGCCGGGCATTTGCTGAACAAGCTGCAGCAGCCGACAGTGCGGCACGACGTGACTCGTCACTTTCGGTGTTACTGGCGGAACTTGAGGACTCGATAACAACGCATTCGACGGATAGTATGCTGATCGTTTCGGCAGGTAACATTGCCTACCGGCTGCGTCGCTGGTCTACTGCCGAAAAACACTATCGAGCTTTCCTGAACAACGTTGACAATCGGAATGCTGAGGTACGAATTGATCTTGCCTACTGCATTTTCCAACAAGACAGGCCTGATGAAGCGATAACAATGCTCAAGAGTGTTGTTGATCGCGATCCACAGAATCAGATGGCGATGTTTAATCTCGGCGTGATGTACGTCCAGATGAACAACCCAGACGAAGCAAAGGCGTGGTTCATCAAATGCCGCAGTGCCAATCCAGCAACGGAGATCGGTCAGCGAGCAGCAAACGCCGTCACTTCTCTCGAAACCACATCATAAATCACGAATTAACAACCGTCTTCCAAGGAAACCATCATGCCCTGCGGAAAAAAACGCAAGCGCCATAAAATGGCCACCCACAAGCGCAAAAAACGGCTTCGTAAGAACCGTCACAAGAAGAAGAACAGGTAATCTGAAACAGCTCTCCGGAGCTGTTTTTTTTTACCCTGCCACCAAGATTACGACGCCTGCAATAGCTACGGCTAAGCCGACAAGTGATATCAGGGGCGGGAAACGGCGTTCTCGGAGAATAGCAACAAGTGTAATAACAACCGGCGTCATGGAAAAGATTGTCTGTGCAACGGCAAGATCGAGGGTCGCTGCTGCGGCGAGCGACATGGTAACACCGAGTGTCGGACCAAAGAGCACACCAAGGAACATACCATTCCTACCCTCCTTGTCTACAAATGCTTCGGATAAGGGGCGAAGGGGGCCACGTTGTGTAAGGTCGAGCACATAGGTACTCAAAAATCCGATCGACATACGCATAAACGTGGCCTGCACTGGATCTATCTTAACACCGGACGAGTGCATACCAAGTTTAGCAAGCACAAGGCCGATGCCTTGTCCAACAGCAGCACCAATTCCCATCAGTACTCCCATCGTATACGTTCCGTATCCTTCACCTTCAACGGCCTGACGCTCACGCGCCGACGACATGGCGAGGAGAACACCTCCGATACATATCACCATGCCAACGAGAGTATGAAGAGTAAGTCCTTCGTTTGCGAAGGTAAATGCACCAAGGGCAGCAAAAATGGGGGCGGTGGTTGCAACAACACTGTGACGGCGTGCACCGAGAATTCGCAGGGCAGTAAATCCGAAGTAGTCACCGATCGTGAGGCCAACAATACCTGAAAGACCGAGGAAGATCCACGACTCAACCGAAGGTTGCATCACAAGCTGCCACGGAAACAATCCCTGGTAGATACAGGCAGCTATGAAGGTTATTACAGCGGCAAGGCCCAGGCGGACACGATTTAACAGTGCTGGATAGATCTTCCGCGAAGCCGTCAGAAAGGCGAACGTACCAGCTGTCCACGACAGCAGAGTGAGGATGGCAAAGATCACGTCGGTGCTGTACGGTAAAGTGTGGCGTTTAGCTCAGAGATGCTTCATCATTCACCTTTGCCCATGCAGCTGCAGCTTCGGGTGAGGTGCGATACAATGCCAACCAATGCAAGTAATGCGAGATGGAGGCTGAGACGTAGATCATACTCATGAAGCCCCAGTCCTTCTCAAGTCGACAGATCGTTCCATCGGCACGTTCATCAATACAGATCAGGTCTCCATTATCTGCAACACCAATCTTCCACAACGACCGGAAGAAGGATTCCGAGTCGTCATCAACTCCATATAATTGTTCACTTTCTGCTACACGTTCCAGTCGCTCATCAAACGTAATCTCTGCCACACGATCTGCTGGAAGACCGATCTCCTCCAGAACGTTTAACGTTTGCGTTGGGACAAGTAAATCATCCAGGTCTTCCCGACTACTCCGATGCATTGGATGTCCCTGCCAATCCTTCCGGAGAACAGTCAGCGCTGGTGCCTCGGCCGGTGGACCAAGCACAAGTACGGCCCGAAGGTATCGGGCCGTACTGAGTGTCATTCGTGTAAGGAAGAGTACGTCGAGAGCTTCACGTTCCTCGTCCGCATCTGCTGCTGCGTAGTGACCGGTAAGTTCAAGTGCCATGGTATAGGCACGTTCGAGCACTTCAAATTCATGATCACCAAATTCAGCTAGACGGTCCGGATCGTCAAGAACTTCCGGAACACCAATGGTTGCCAGCAGTGAGCGGATGGGATCGAGCATTACTTGGCAATTGCCTGGCTACGACGTTCGCGGATGACGGTGACCTTAATCTGACCTGGGTATTCCATCTCCGTCTCGATTCGTTTGGCAATGTCATTCGCCAGTTGATCGGCACGCAAATCGTCAATACGCTCAGGTTCAATCATCACGCGTACCTCACGACCTGCCTGAATGGCATAGGTCTTCGTGACTCCATCAAACGACGTTGCAATCTCTTCGAGTTGTTGCAGACGTTTAACGTAGTTCTCCAGGGATTCACGGCGTGCACCCGGACGAGCACCACTGATACTGTCAGCAGCCTGAACGAGCACGGCAACCGGCGACTCCATTTCAATATCGTCGTGGTGAGCACCGACGGCATTCACAACGAGCGGATGCTCCTTAAACTTCTTTGTGAGCTCCATACCAAGCAAGGCGTGCGGACCTTCAATGTCACGATCCACTGTCTTGCCGATATCATGAAGCAGACCAGCTCGTTTTGCAAGGTTCACATCTAGGCCAAGTTCATTGGCCATAATCGCTGCGAGGTATCCCACCTCAATACTGTGGGCAAGCAAGTTCTGTCCGTACGACGAACGATACTTCATCTTACCAACGTATCGAACGAGTTCCGGATGAATGTTGTGAATACCGAGCTCCATGAGGGCGTTTTCGCCGACACGAACAATCTCCTCTTCGAGTTCCTTACGGACCTTGTCGACAACTTCTTCAATACGAGCAGGGTGGATACGACCGTCACCCATCAGCCGTTCGAGGGACACACGGGCCACTTCACGGCGGAATGGATCAAAACCGCTGATAACTACAGCTTCCGGTGTATCGTCAATAATCAGATCAATACCGGTGGCAGCTTCAAAGGCACGGATGTTCCGGCCTTCCTTACCGATGATCCGGCCCTTCATCTCATCCGTGTGCAGATTTACCACGCTTACCGTGTTTTCTACGGAGTGATCTGACGCCGTACGTTGAATCGCCATCAGAACGATTCGTTGTGCTTCCTTCCGGGCATTAATCTTCGCCTCGTCGCGCACATCCTTAACCAATTGGGCGGCTTCGGCACGAGCATCGTTGACCATATTATCCACGAGGAACTTCTTCGCATCCTCGCGGCTCATGCCGGTAATACGCTCAAGACGAGCCGTTTGCTCGTCCATCGTGACCTGCAAATCCTTCAGCTTCGTATCAATCGACTGATGCTTCCGCGTCAGATCTGTTTCGAGCTGAGAAAGCTGTTTTTCCTTCTTGGCGATAACGTCGAACTTCTGTTCGAGACCTTCTTCACGACGGCGCAGCTCCTTTTCAAACTGTTTTGCCTTCGCATCACGAGTATCGCGTTCTGATTCATACTGGCGCTTTTGTTTCTGAAGCTCTTCTTTTGCTTCGAGAAGTTTTTCGCGCTTTATCGCATTTGCTTCTTTTTGTGCTTCATCGACAAGACTCCGAGCCTTTGTTTCGGCTTCGGCTACGGTGCTTGCGGCTACCTTCTTGCCGGACAGATATGTTATGAAGAATCCGACGCCGGCGACTGCTGCGCCGACGACAATACCCAGGGTCATGGGCTCCATTGCTGCTCTCCTCTCCCGGTGCTTCCACCGGGCTCATCGTGAGTGGATGAGCCGCAGACCCGCTCTCGGCAACCTTCTCCCGGAGGAGACTGTTTTTAAAGAACCTTTTTGGTGCGCACGGTGGGTACCATCCCGGACATCGCTGACGTCCACTGAACGACTGCCGATCTTCGTTGCCGAAGCGGCCACTCATGCCACGGGCACAAGATCGTTCCCGCCAGGGCGGGTGAGGCCTGCCATTGATGGCCGGAGCCTAGTTCCCGAGCAGAAAAAAATGTTCGGTTCTTTTTCAAACGTGCGGACCGAGAGCGGGGAATGCGACTACGCTTTCTCCGACTCTCACGCTGTGACGTCCACGGAAAGGACGACCCGTCAAACAGGAAGGGGGCTAGGGAAGGGGCTGACGCCATGCACGCTCGAGGAACTGCGACATCTTGTCGAGTTCCTGCGCCACGTACCGGAGATCCCGGTCGTTCTGGTCGAGCGCGTCATGATAGCGTTCTGCGATATTCAAGGCTGCTAGCAAGGACAATGTCGGCGTTGATTGTTCGCGCAACGATTGCTGCAGGGCCTGAATCTGAATGTTGACTTCCCTGACTGACTTCTTGATCTTCTCTTCGTCGTCTCCACGAAGAGTGAGGTCTTTTCCACCGATGTTGACTCTGATCGCTTTCGACATGGTGTCGCCGCGTGTGTCGTTGACGTAAAGTTAGTGAATTCCAAACAATACGGCGATGCGATCAGCCATGGCGTCAATACGCCCTGCGAGCTGTCGTAACTGCCGATCGTCAAGCTTGTTAAGAACCGTCGCTGTTGGCACGGAGGCCGGCGAAGGTGTTGCTACTCCGAAGAGGGCCATCTGATTGGCCAACGTCGGATCTTCGAGATGACGGAGGCCGGCGGCACGGTAGATTTCCACGATTTCCATGGACCGTGCGAGGTCAGCACTTACGTGCGCAAGTTCACGCCGGAGTTCCAGAATTTCTTCGTCGCGTTCGGCGATGAGGCTTGCCTCATCGGCCCCTTCTGCCCCCTTGATATCATCTCTGCGGGCAAGGACTTCGGCGAGTTGATCCTGGAGTTCGTCAAGTTTTGATGTGCGGAGTTCGAGTTCTTCGCGTACGGTATCGAGCTGTTCGGAGATCGACGAATAGTCGGCCAGTTGGGCCGTCGCCTCTTCCATCCGTGCACGGAGTTCGCGAAGTTCGTCTTCGAGTCGGTCAATGTGATAGATCTGGGCTTCGTAACGAGCCTTAAGATCATCGTGTTCGGCACCAAGTGCACTGTGAGCAGCCGAGAGATCGGCATTCACACGCATAAGATCGGCGTTCGTTGCCTCAAGTGCCTGAGCCTTTGTGCGAAGTGCATCCAGCTCTTCGAGTGACGCTTCGTCGATGGTTCCAATGTCGTGGATAACCACGGGAGGAACGATAACATTTCGCAGGGCTTCGTGTTGACTGAGCGGTTGGTCGGCTACCGGAGGCTCTGGCTGTTTATCCGTAACCGGATCGGCAGTTGTTGGCTGTGTGTCCGGTTGTACCTGCGTTTGAACCTGACGCAACACCGTGAGCTCTGATTGAGATTCCGCTGCTCGGTTCACGGCATCCTGTGCTGTCGCCGTTGCAGCTTGTGCCGCTGCATATTGAGCAGCCAATTCTTCACGAAGGGCTGCTGCTTCTTCAGTTGCGAGGGCAGCACGTTCGGTGCGTTCCAGAACATCACGTTCGAGTTCGGCAATACGTTCAAGGAAACCTTCTACACGCTTCTGAATATCGCTTTCGCTATGGCGAAGCGTCTGATTCTGAGCTTGCAGGATGGCATTTTCCTGACGAAGTGTAACGATAACGTCGGCAGCCTTGTTGACGATGTCCCAGAAACGACGAACCATGTTCATCGTTTCGGGGCGACCTTCGGCGGCTGTCGTCGAGGCGAAGAGCGCAGACTGCTCAGCCTGTTCGTTACTGTTTTCCTGTCGTTCGTGTCGTTCCGGCGTCGGACCCATGGACTAGAACCCTCCGATTACGATCCCCGAACGGTCGCACCCAACGACCGTTCCGTGATGGTGACAATTTCGGCCACAGCAGCATCAACTTCTGCATCAACAAGCGTGCGCTCGTCACTTCGGAATGTTAAGGCCACTGCCACACTCTTTTTCCCTGAACCAAGGGAAGTGTCGCGATAGATGTCAAATACGTCGACGTCGCGGAGCAAGTCCGTTTTTGCCGATCGTACAACACCAAGCAATTCGGCGGCAAGCACTTCTTCGGAAACGACGAAGGCAAGATCACGACGAACGGCCGGATAGGCACCGATCGGTACGAAGGTACGTGATTCCGGAACAAGCGAACGCACATCCATTTCCACAAACCATACTGGCACGGAAAGATCCAGCGACTTTGCCAGTGTTGGGTCGAGTTTTCCTACCACGGCATTTGCCGGCAGACTGCGTCCATCCCCTACTCCAGCCAGTCGTAGAGCGGCCGCTACGTCTCCCATAACGTCATAGACGTCGAGCGGACGCTGCGGTGCCGACCAGTGTTCGTCGGTTTTGCCAACAACAACGGCACACAATCTGTCTGTTTCAGTTCTTCCAAACTCGGCTGAAGGATCACGGCGGAAGACCTTGCCGTGTTCAAACATCCGAACACCCGAAGCTCCAAATCGTAATGTCCGCGCAGCTGCTTCAGCAAGACCTGGCACCAGCGACATGCGCATAGCGGAAAACTCGAGGCCAAGGGCATTTTGTAAACGTATTTGCCATTCATCACCACTTGGTGGACATAACACGTTTGTGACGGCTTCGGCATATCCGCGCGCAGCAAGGGCACGGCGAAGAGACCTGCTAAACGATGGCCCCTTTTCGCCCCCTGCCCGCACATACGTCGGCAGCGGCTGCATCCATGAAATGGTTGCAGATGTTGCCGGTTGAATGTTGTGAATTCCGTTCAGGCGCATGACCTCTTCCGTGAGGTCAATAGCCGTTACAATGTCAGCACGCCACGATGGTGGCTGGACGGTACAGACGTGCTCTTGCACATTTGTCACAGTACATCCAAGTGCAGTAAACATCTCCACAATCTTTTCCGGTGTCACACTCACGCCAACAAATCGTTGTACGTCGGCATAGTGATACTCAATTGTGATGGGTGTCCACGGTGTTGGGCATTCATCCGTTACACCGGTAACGGTTCCGCCGCCGTACTCCATGTACAGTGCAGCAGCTCGTGCAGCAGCATGGCGAATACCTTCAGGATCTACACCGCGCTCAAATCGATACGATGCATCTGTGTGGAGTCCGAGCAGTCGAGCTGTACGTCGTATCGACGTTGGTGCAAAAAATGCACTTTCGAGCACAACTTCCGTTGTATCGTCCTTGATTTCCGAATCTTCTCCTCCCATCACACCTGCCACACCGATTGGTCCGGATGGTGTGCAGATCATGAGCATATCTGGCTGCAGCGTGCGCTGTTTTCCGTCGAGTGTTGTGAACTGTGTATCAGCTCCGGCCCGACGTACAACAATTCCATCAACTACACTACGAGCGTCAAAGGCATGAAGTGGCTGACCGGTTTCGAGCATGACGTAGTTTGTTACGTCAACCAACAGATTCCGGGGTCGCATACCACAGGCCGTTATCCGACGTTGTATCCACTCTGGTGAAGGACCATTCTTGAGGCCGGAGATAGACACTGCAACATAGTGTGAACAGAGATCAGCATCGGCCAAACGAACGGGTACACCTTGACGTGCCTGTGGTAACACAGCGGATGACGTGATGGTATGAGGCGTTGTAGCTGCTGCAGCAAGATCACGAGCGATACCAACATGACTTATACAGTCAGCCCTGTTCGGCGTAATGGCCACGTCGTAGATCACATCATCAATACCAAGAGCCTGGGCAAGGGGCGTTCCTGAGGGGGCGTCCGTAGACATTACCCAGATACCATCGGAATCGTCTCCGAGACCAAGTTCGGCCTTGGAGCAAATCATTCCGTTTGACTCTACACCACGAAGGGTACGACGTCCAATCTCAAATCCGCCGTTCGGCACAATGGCACCATCGAGAGCAACGGCAACAGTTTGTCCGGCTGCCACGTTGGGTGCACCACAGACAATTGTCCTTGGCTCTGATTCTCCAACGTCAACTGTACAGACACTCAGCTTATCGGCCTTTGGATGACGTTCACATGAGAGCACACGTCCAACCACAAACCGGTCCAGGGCCTTGGCGGGCATATCTACATGCTCAACCTCAAGACCAATGTCTGTTAACAGCCTCTGAATCCCGTCCGGCGTAAGCCCGGCGGCATCAAGGTCAACAAACTCCGATAACCAGGAATGGGAAACTTTCATCCGAACGTGTTTTCTCCGCGAATACAGCCAAATATAGCGTTATCAACGACCTAGCGGAATCGAGAGTTATGCACAGGCAGGTGGGGAGGCAGGTGGGGTTGAGGGTGGGGAGGCAGGTGGGGTTGATGGTGGGGAGGGAGGTAGGGGTGATGGGGGGGGGGCAGGGAGGGAGAAGAAGAGTTCGCGCAGCGCACACCCCGCGAAGCGGA
>DDUR01000100.1 GCA_002344895.1 Ignavibacteria bacterium UBA2333 | reverse complement strand
AGGTCCCCGGCACCTTCCCCGGCACCTTCACCCGGCCTTCTCGCAGTTAAACATCCAGCTCGTGCCAAACTTGTCAATCAGCATCCCAAACCGCGCGCCCCAAAAGGTGTCCTGAAGGTCCATGGTAACCTTCCCCCCCTCGGAAAGTGCCGTAAAGAGTCTCCGTTGCTCGTCGAGATCTGTATTGTTGATGCTCAGAGATAGGTTGCCGCCAACGATAACGTCTGGCTGCCCCGGCATGGTATCAGAGGCCATTATCATGAGGCCGCCACTGCGGAGTTCCGCATGCATGATCCGTTGACCATGGGCGGGATCGTGAGGCACCGGCGAGTCGGCAAAGGTCTGGGCCAGAAGCTCACCACCGAATACGCTGTGATAGAACTGCATCGCCTCAAGAGCGTTGCCATTAAAGGCGAAGTAGGGGTTGAGTGGCGACATGAAAGGTTTCCTCACGATGTGCAGATGTTGAGTGTTTGTTGACCATAAATTACCGGAAATGGACATGAAAAGACTTCCCCGGTTGCCGGATTAAACGTTGCAGTTTTGTTGTGGTTCTGAGGTCGTCGTTCACTCGCCTTCGGATCTTTCCCTCTGCCGTCCTCTGGCATCTTTTCACGACATTCCTCCAACCAAGCACCGATCATAAAGGAGCCCCTTTTGCGCCTTTCCCATAACCTCGTCTGCTGGATTGTCTCCCTCATACTTCTCGTGAGTACCGCCAGTGCTCAGGAACGCTACTTTCCCCCGAATACAGGTTCCACGTGGGAAACAACAGATCCACAAGAACTTGGCTGGTGTCAGGATCGAATCGATTCCCTCCTCAACTTCGTTGGTGCAACACATGCGAAAGCCTTCATCATTCTGAAAGGCGGCAAGATTGTTGTTGAGAAATACTATGATTCGTTTACTGTCGACAGTGCATGGTATTGGGCAAGTGCTGGTAAGGTTGTAACGGCATTCCTTATTGGTCATGCCCAGGAGAATGGCCTGCTTAACATTTCAGCGCCAACGTCAACATATCTGGGTGAGGGGTGGACGTCGTGCACAAAGGATCAGGAGGCTGCTATTACCGTACGTCATCAGTTAACGATGACAACCGGTATCGATGGTCGGACTCCGGATGATAACTGCACCGAACCTTCTTGCCTCAAGTATCGTGACGAACCAGACACACGTTGGGACTACTACAATGCAACATATCTCCTGTTACAAGACGTTATCGCCAAGGCTTCAAACCAGACGTATCAACAGTACTACTTCCGCAATCTTGCATCGCGGACCGGCATGGGTGGGTTGTGGATAGATGGCGTTCTGTACTCAAAACCTCGAGCAATGGCGCGGTTTGGCCTACTCGTGCTGAACGATGGTGTCTGGAATTCTGATACAATCATTCGCGACACGGCCTATCTTCATCGAGCAATGCGCCCGTCACAAACATTAAATCCATCATACGGATATTTGTGGTGGCTGAATGGTCAAGGTTCTTATCTGCGCCCAGGCATTCCGTTTGTCTACTCTACTGACCTTGTCCCCACCGCGCCAAAGGATATTGTTGCTGGCCTCGGCAAGAATGATCAAAAACTCTATCTTATACCAAGTCAGGATCTTGTTGTTGTGCGTCTTGGTAACCCGGCTTCTGAAGAGTTGCCGGCACTAAGCGGTTTTGATACAGATCTATGGCGGTATATCTCAGCGCTACCGTGCTCTACAAGTTCAATATCGAACGACTCTGGTCAAGGGGCACAAGGGGCAACTGCACCAAACCGTCGTGCGCTTCTCGTAACGCCCGACGTTGTCTCGTTGAACGGTTTGGCATCGTACCGGCTGTATGATGTAGCCGGACGTATGCTTACGTCAGGCGAAGGAATGGAAGTCGATGTGACATGTTATGGTTATGGCCCGTTTATCGTCGAGATTGAACAGAAATAATAATAGTTGATCTTCCATAACTACGGAGATCTGCGTGCCAGGCTGTCCCTCCAACATGTGCGACAGGTATTGTTGCGCATCGACCTTGGACATCACAAATACTCACCTGTGGCTCTGTTTCACTTGTGATATAGACCGTATTGCCGTGACGGTAGAATGAGACACCGTTATCATCAACGTGTTGTTCATGTGTTGACGTCGTCCCTGATGGTCGCTCAAGGATAACATCTCCATAGTTCGTGTACAGAACGGAACGCCCTCGTTGATCTATGTAGACACATTGGAAGGTCATGGTTGCGCTCATGGACGCTAACGTTTCGTCACCAGACCAGGTTTCTCCGTTATCTGTTGAGACAATGTACTTGCCAAAACCTCCAGCGGCAATGATCTTGGTATCTCGTGCGACGGCGTCAAAAATGAAGGAACCGCTCGATGGTGATGTTCCTGAAAGCGTTGTTCTCCACGTGTCACCTAGATCATCACTTATGGCAACCACATCCTCGACGGGACGGCCTGATTGCTGTGTACTTCCAATCATGATAAGGCGGCCCGTTCCAGAGCGAACCATTCTTCCGAATGTCGGTGACTGGCCACACCATGTCCAGGTTGATCCCAAATCGGTTGTACGCCTCCATCGAACATCCTTACTCTGATCGTCGTAGACGGCTTCAATCCATGAGGACTCATGAAGGAGTAATGCTTGTGGCTGGCTGTAGATGTGCTCCTCCGTAATCATTACCTTCGTCCACGTAGCTCCTTCGTCTGTTGAGACCATTGCACCCTTACCGTAACCTACAGCAAGCACCGTTGACGCGTAGGTATAGAGTCGAAGTGAACTCATCGCTGGATCTTCGATGGGAATTACCTGCCACGTCTTCCCACCGTCTGTAGATCGTTCGAGAACCGGAGCAAATGGAGGCGATGCATTTGTATTACGGCTCATGATCATTGTTGAGTTGGCAAATACAATGCTTGGTTGTGATGCTGGAAAGAACGTAGCAACAGTCCTCTCCCCATGTATGTGCGACGTATCTACTGCCACAATACGAACGTCACCGCCTCCACCTGCGATATAGACACTATCGTCGGATCGCGTTACGGACTGCACCGTAAACGTTGATGTGCCGTTCTCGGGTGATACCATGGCACCGTCTTCTCGAAGCGTGTAGGTACTCGAGATGTTGTCCATAGCTACGCCTATGAGACGCTGTTCTGACACCCACTCCTGGTCGTAGTGCTCATATCGTGTATGCCACTGATCACAGTTATTCGTCCAGTCAAGTCCACCGTTTATCGAAATCATGTGGAACTGTCGCGGCATATATCGTTCGTCCAGGGTTACAGACATTCTCATTCCATCGGAAGAAACATCAGCGCTCCACATTGTTGCTCGAGGGAATTGTTGCGCCATTGATCCAATTCCAAGATCATTCCACGTGGTTCCACCATCACTGGAACTGACGAAGACCCAAGGATCACCATAGACGATGATTCTTCCTTCAGGCGGAGAGGTTTGCCGAACAAACGTGAGCAGTCGTACCGGTCGCGTAAGATTTGCAGGGAGTGAGACGATGTGCCACTCAACTCCAGTTGCTGACTTCCATATCTCAGTAGACGTGAGAACATAGATGCTGTCGAATCGAGCGATATCAATGATGTCGTTTGACGTTGGTGATTGTGCCACATTCCACGTCGTTCCCAGATCGTCGGATGTAAGAACGACGCCCCCTTTACCCCCTATCAAAAGTCTGTCATTGTCACGTACAACGACCGTAAGATCTGATTGTGTGGGAGACGAAATCAGTCGAGATGTGGAAGAATCAATGTGTCCTCTGAGGATTGTCCCGGCGTCACCAACGGCAATAAAATGTCGTGTCGGCAGCACATATACGTCACGAAGACTCTGCCGTGCCACGGTGGGAATCGTCGACCAAATAATCGATGGTAGCCCATGCAGCTTTGTGCTTGAACGCGCAGTACGCACAAGACCATACTCTCCAACGGCCACACCGACACTGTCGTTCATCATATCGATGGCAAACAGGTCGGAGTTTGACGATCCAATCGGACGGATTTCCCAGTCGGATATGCCACGTCCGTAAACAAGAGGCGTGGCGCTGATGACGTGAGACAGGACGAACACCAAGATGCCAATGACTGAGCGCTGTTTCATGCAGAGAATCTACTGTGCGACGGATACTTGAGGAATTCGAATTTCGTTCGAATCGTCGTTCCGACAATACTCCGTAGATGTAGAGCGACCTTGTGCGCTGATATCGCACGGTGACAACCTCGCGGAGCCGCGTCAGTGTTGTACGAGGACGCCGTTGACAACAAGAAAAGTGCGTCGCAGGTTATACGGCACCGTGATCCTCCATTGCCCGTCTCCTGATGGTTGTGCCCTCAGTGTCGCATAACTGCCAAGCAGATCAACAACGTGAACCTGTGGCTCCTGAAGTGAATTCGTGACAAGTACTTCGTCGTCCGATACTCTGATGATATTCATATCCACGTCTTGTCTTTCGGTCACGGACGTTGGGATACCACCCTCAACCATTACGTTCGCAAAGTCTGAGAATGCGTGGATCCTTCCACTGCGAGTGAACGTGACGGCATTATGTTGAAACACGGTTGGACTTGAAGCTGTCGTGTCGTGTCGCCAACGCAATCCTCCGTTGTCAGAGATATACAATGCCTTGGCATGCCCATAGGCCACAAGACGATTTCCCTGTACTACCATCCAACCGGGATCACCGGTAAACCCGGACGGCACATTCTCATAGACGGTTGACCATGTTCCACCAAGATCATGGCTAACATAGATCACATGTTTGCGACGTCCATCATCTATCAATGACGTAACTCCATAAATATTGCCATTTGAAAAGACAACGTCACTGACGTATGGTCCCGCATCATACGTAGACCACGTTACACCGGCATCTGTTGTTCGAAGCCACCGATGCACGGAGTCACGACGGTCGTACACTCTTTCGATCCAACTCGTCTCATTCAGAAACGCAAACGATTCGTAACGCGAGTAGTATTCAGGTAATGTTTGTGATACGGTCCACGTTTCACCATCATCCGACGAGAACAGCGAATGTGATCGTGTGTCACGCAAGAGTACACTTGAACCAAAGGACTCGATATTAAGCTGACTATTCCGTTGTATAGTGTCAGATATATTGATCCACGTTCGACCATCATCCGTACTTCTGCACGCAAAGCCATGTCTTCCCTCATTTCGGTAGAATGTTACAAAGAGTGCTTTTGAGCTCTTGTACAGCCTTGGGAAATCACCTTCACTCGTCCACAGTACCTTTGAAAGCCTGTGAAACACACTGTCAACTGAAACGATGATAAAGTATATCCCGTTACTCATGGAAATGATGAATTCACCATTCCATTCAACAACAGATGTAATGTTCGTGTGTTGGAAAACGTTTGGTGTGGAATAACCACCGGATACATTACCGGTGTACAGCCTTAGTTCAGCGAACCTTGCGCAAGCAACAATAGATCCCGACGGAGTCCACTTTATTGAGCGCAGTGGGCTGCCGATGTATGAGTCTTTATTACTCTGCCACGCAGCACCTGCATCATGTGACGTTAGGAGAGATCGTCGATCTGCTGCATCCACGAGGATGATTGCCAGTTTTCTACCTGTTATGTCTACGTCAAACGCTTCAACAGTATGAGTGCCTGAAAAGTTTTGTTTTGGATAGATTTTGCCCCACGTTACACCTCGATCATCAGACGTCCACACACCACCTGATTTATCACAAATCACAAGTTGAAGAACACTCATGGGAAGTTCAACAATTGATAGGTAACGCAGATCGGCGACTTCCGCTGGAACTGGAATTTGTATCCACGAGGCGTCACTCGAGACATAGATTGATGTATTCGTTACGACATACCAGTTGTTACCATTGTGCGAGATATCATGAATACTGTCTGTTGACGGAAATGGTACTGTTTGCCACGTAGCGCCTCCGTCTGAACTTCGGGCGAGGTTACCTCCTATTCCACCAGCCAGGACAACGGCACCGTTTGCCGCCACCGTTGAGTAGCTCGTCCGTGCAGGTAACATTGAAGATTCAACTCTTCCACCAAGTGCGTTTCCTCGGATCGATCTTCCGTCGTCTCCAACAGCAACAAAGTCTTCTCCTGTTGTAAAGACCACAGAACGGAGTGTCTCTGTGTGTGTATTCGGAACGATGCGTCGAATAAGTGTTAAACGGTCGCGATAGAGTGTACGAGAGGATGACCGAACAATACATCCACGTTGTCCAACTCCGACAGTAACGGAGTCATTCAGAACTGCTACGTCTTCAAGTATTGCATAGTCAGGTGAAATCGGAAACTCCGACCACGTTGTCTGTGCACGTAGATCAAGTCCTGTAACTGTGACACACAGCGCAACAGCAACGAGTTGTAGGACATGTTTCATGCTACCTCTCCCAAGGATTACGTCATTAACTTCGCATGTTCAGGTTAGTTTCACATCACGTATTCTTCAGATTATGGTTCTCGGTCTTTTTTCGGTCTTTGTAGCAGCCATTACGATGACTGCTGGTCCGGCATCTCCATCGGATATGGTTGTGTTGCAGCATGAGGTGCCTGAACTCATCTTCGATGTGCGGTATGCCACAGAGAACAACTTTACGCACCGAGTACTGTATTCAGATTCGCTCCTCAAGTCACGTCGTCATGTAGCAGATTCGTTAAAGATAGCCGTACGTCTCGCCGCAGAGCGCGGATACAGAATCAAGATCTTTGATGCGTATAGACCAGTCAGTGTTCAGCGCTTTATGTGGTCGTTACTGCCAGATGAGCGGTATGTGGCAGATCCGGCCAAGGGGTCACGTCATAATCGCGGTTGTGCGGTCGACGTAACACTTTGTACTCTCGACGGCAAGGAGGTTGATATGGGCACAGACTATGATGAGTTTACGGAGCGTGCCCATGCCGATGCCAACGACATTTCACAAGAACAAGCGGCACATCGTGCAATATTACGCGGCATCATGAACGCCTCTGGATTTGACGTTTTACCGACAGAGTGGTGGCACTTCGACCTGCGTGGATGGGAGCAGTATCCGATCCTTGAAGAGTAGCAGCACTTCCTACCCTGCATGCACATACGTCACAGGAACCAGAGATTCTGTGCTACTTCACGATGCACTTCGTGCTTATCGTATTGGAATTCCAATAAGCACCCTCCAGGTTGATGGATCGTTGTGATCAACATCAACAAAATATTCCTCAAAACAAGGTCCGTCACGCAACTGGAAGTTCGTCGTTGGGAGCCATTCCGTAAGCATTCGGGCAAACGCACCTGGTAACTCCGAATATGGACCACGATGAAGGAACATGGCATATGTACCCCCTTCAACTTCCATCCAACTATTATCTGGTCCTGGATCTACTCGGCGACTCATTGTGAAGACAATGTCGTACCGCAGTTCATCAGCAGGCACACGAGCCGGATCATCCCATGAGAAACCAAAGATCCGCATTCCGTCTTCGCAGTATCCTTGAGACGTACACCACGCGCCTACGGCGTCAAAGGCAGGACCGACAAGGTTATACGGGCCTATGTGTCGACGCCCAACACCCTGTACCGTAGGAAGGTCAACAACTGTAACGTTCATGTATACCCTCGAAGAGTGTTTACAATCCGTTGGAATGCATTCTTCTTTCTCCGAACGTCTACCAGTCCACCATCATAGCCGCGTCGGAATGCCGTGTCGCTATCATCCACATACCATGGAGCATAACCCTGGACGCGCATCCATCCGCGTATGTCAGCGAGATGCGGATTCTCATATCGTTTTCCGTGCGTCTCGACACAGATCACGAGGGGTCGACTCACAAGAAAACGAAGCACGTTCCACTCACCTCCTTCGATATCAATTGAGAGCACGTCAATAGTACCATCATCAAGCATATCGAAGGTGACAGATCGTACCGTAAAACTATCTTGAGCTCGTGGCTGATATCCATCGTTTACTGTTGCTGGTGACGCAGCAACGTTTTCTCCAAAGGTTGAAGCACCTGTTCGATACAGTGTGAGCTCACCCACTTCATGACTCACTGCAACGTCATGAATCACAACGTTGGGCCTAGCAAACGCAGAGCGAAGTTGTGTGACGATGAGAGGATCACATTCAACGAGTGATGTTCGAACACCTTCTTGAATCCAGTTGAGGACGTTCGACGTCTCCGGGAGATAGACGCCAACTTCACAGACGTGCTCAACCGTCAGGCCTGCCTCAGTTGTCATTCGATAGAGGTTTGTGTTCATCTATCGAAAACTACATCGTAATTCCTCAACAAACGACAAACGCCCCGTTCTGTCAAGACAGACGGGGCGTTGATATGTCGTTCAAAGACTACCGTATGATGCGCAGCGGTAACGATGTTGATCCTCGTGGCGTTCGAAGAACAACATTGTATGAACCCTGTGCGAGCTTGTTGATCTCTTGCGTAATGATCATTCTGCTTCCATCATGGAGTGGTCCTTGTGACAGAGTCAAAACGGTGCGACCGTCGGAAGCAACGATGACGATTTCGCTCTGCGGAAGATCAGCGTCAACGGCCACCGTGACTGTGACGACGTTTCCTGATGGATTTGGTGCAATTCCGATGATCCTTGCACCAACGTCGCCCGTTTCGCCCCTTTGCTCAACTGACATCACAGGCTGCTCAAGTGTGAAGGTACCTTCAGATACGAGCTGACCGTCACTATCGAACGTCTCGAATCGCATTGGCACAGCACCAGCGTTTTCAACGTTCGAAAGAGTGAGGTAGATCGGTGTAACGTCCGTGTTGGGCTCAACACCATAGTACCCACTCGGCAATGCTGCGATAGCCGTTTGTGTTTCGTTTGGTGTCAGTGTTACCGTCACGGTTTCTCCATCACCTTCGGCGGGGCCAACGGCGAGAATTCGAGCAGCGCTTGTCGACGTCAAGCGTATAGCAGCAACATTCGAGTTGTAACCGTTTGACGAGCGGAAACGCAGTGCATAGGTATTCACTGCCGTTGGTTTTATCGTAGGATCTCCGGCCACTTCATCAGGTGCCGCTCCAGGGGCTCGTACGAGGTACGTTACTGGTTCGCTGAACGCAAAGACATCTCCGCCATCATCGTAGAGGTATCGCACTGATACCTGCCACTGCTTTGTTGAAGATGGGTTGTTAAACTTCAGCGCTACTTCACCGTTAGCACCAGGTGCTACAGAAGTGCTCACAAATCCCGTTGCGCCGTTCACGACACCCGTGACGTCTGCAATGGAGATCGACGATAGTGGAATCGTTGATGATGTTACTTCTGCTCCAAGTACCGTGATCGTATTCTCATCGGAATCTGGATTCACAATCCACAACGTACCATCAGTATCGTTGTCCATGATGATGCGGGTTGTTGCTGGTGCTTCGGCTTGTACACCACCATCACCATCATCACCGGCGATCTTCTTCGTTGCTAACCTTCCTGTTCCGATACCAATGCCAATACCGCCGCCTACTGGATCCCAAGGGAGGATCAGGGGTTTGCGTACAATGGTATCGTATACAAGACGCGTACACGTTACACATTTACAATCGGTAAACGTGTACCGGATTGCAAAGATGATTGTGTCACGACACTTAAACGATGCTGGTGGAGGTGGGAAGATCATGTTGAGATTGAGTGTTGTCCCCTGTCCGAACGGCAGACACTCTCCAGGACCCCACGTTGCTTCGCGCGAGTAGAGTGAGAGGAGAAGGGGCCCAGGGCCAAGGGGCACGGACAGTGATCCAGCCGTAATGTCACCGAATGCACGATGCCATGGGCCTGCCGAATTCACACAGACCTGCCGACGCTGAACACTTACGATGGTAGCTGTGAACTCCTTGATTGGTGTTGGGCCAGCAATCATGCTAGCCTGGAGTGTTACATTCCCAGCGTTGTCATACGTCAGTTTGTCGTGACGAACTTGACGGATAAACTCCTTGCAGCAGTCCTGTGGTGGCTCTTGCGGACATGGTGGAAGATCACGAATGATACTATCGCGACAGATGATCTGTCCGTTCACGACGAGCTGATAGTGCATCGTGATCATTGCGTCAACCGGCGGGATGTCCGTAAAGGTTGATGTTATACTGAATGCTCCGGGTGACAGTGCAAACGTTGATGGTGAGAACGTTCCTTGAGGTGAGTTCAGCATAAGGACGGAAGCACCGGCGGCATTCCAACCTGTAATCACAAATGAGTACTGTTGATTACCAGCAGCATCCTTACCTGCGCAGTTCACCACGATCTGTACGCTATCGAGACATCCGGTCTTCTTAACAGTTACGCACACAGGTGTTGACTCAAGCTGACCAATAATCTGGTCGCTGATGATACTGCTTGCGATAAGATGTCGGACTGCAGCATTGGCAGCGAACGTATTACATGCCTGCTGGTTATCCGTGGCAGAAGCAGCAACGGTTGCTGTAAAGTCGGACGTTGCTGAGAATGTTGCGGCAATTGGTGTACTACCGAAGTAGTAACCAAGATTTTTTGCCGATGCAGGAATACCTGACGTCCATGTACCTGCTGTTCCACATCCTCCAACAAACATCGCCCCTGGTGCACCGGTTGGCGCGAAGTTGTTCACGCGCGCAAACGATGTTCCGTTGTTCCATGACGTTGCTGTTGGAGCGGAACCAAGGGCACTTGCCCAGACAACATCAAAGGCACTACCTCGAGGACTACATGGACCAAGGATAAGTTGATCACTCGCTCCATTGTCACGTGACAACAGATCAGCAAACGTCACATGTCGCAGACCAACACTTGATGGTGCTACATTCAAACGAAGTCGGTATGAAACCGAGCCCCCAGCAGATGTAGTTGCCGAAGAACCAAAGGAACCTGGTCCGGTTGGTTTTACTCCCTTATCAAGCGTAAAGCCTGCCGTTCCAACGACGGTGACGTATTCGATGTTGGAGTTTACTGGAGCCGGTAAGGTACCGCCAGACAAAGTGAATTGATTCGGAATGTTGCCCAATGCTGACGTGTCCACAACCTTTACATCAAACTCAATGAAGTAGTACGGAACTCCTCCAGTACCATACATACCACAGTTTGTATAAAAGATGTTTTGACATGTGGCAGGAATGGATGGCAACGTTGCCGTTACGGTGTTGGAAACAGCATTATGTGTTAATCCAACACCTGTCCAGTTTGACGTTGTTTGGCACGGTGCATTCCAGGCCGTTCCCGTATAGAACGATGGATTGCCTATGTACTGAAGGTTACCGTTAAGTACATCGGTAATTGTTGTACCGCTGAGTGCCGTTCCTCCGATGTTCTGTACGCGGAGGCGATACCGGAAGATCGACCCCGGTGTGTAGGATGGTTGTTCGTTACATACTTCCTTCCACACACAGGCCGTTGGTGCTGGCGCAGCTACCGTAAAGGAATTGCAACCACTGATGGTTGGCATACCCGTCGAAGCAAACCACGCGCAGTTCGTGATCGTAGATCCAACCGTTGCCGTCGATGGAATCGTGAAGGTGATCTCAAACCACCTGCATTGTCCTGGTCCAAGCGCAGATGTACTTGTTACCGTAACAATGTTGCCAACTATTGTTGCGTTAAGACCAGGTGATACAGTTCCAATTGCGGGACTTGATAACGCCGTTGGTACTGTATCTGTGACCGTGAACGATGAAATTGGGCTGCTACCGTTGTTACAGATGTAGACGAGATACTTACCAGGGCAACCTGGTTGACGATTGGTGTACACCCACTTGCTGATTGTGGCACTTGCAATGTTTGCAAACGACACACACGTCTGGTTACTCGTGTCAACTGTTGTTCCGCATGGCTGCGTAGCTGGGCCAAGTGAACCGTTGAGAACGGCCGTGTTTGTTACCTGGCTACCAAGTGGGAACAGTGCGCGTGGATAAAGAACGTTAAACGTGCAACAGACCATTGTATACATGGAAGTCGCACTCAGGTTACCAACATTCCATGTGATGGTATTTCCTGATTGTGTAGCCCCACAAGAGGATGACTGGAGGACGGCGCCGGTTGGCAGGACATCCGTCACAACACCATTCACAAGGTTTAACTGACCTGTAGTGCCGACGTCCTTGTAGACACAGACTTGATATGAGACCACGGAGTCAGCTGTGGCGTATGGACACGAACCACCGACATAGGCAGCACCGGTCACATACTTGTTAATGTGCCATGGATCGGTCGCTATTGCTCTCGTCGAAACGAATGGTGTACATAGGTCGGTAACGTTTTGTCCTGGGATTGTGCCGTTCAGACACACACGGTTACGTGCCGTCGTGTTGTTACACGTAACACCATTCGGAAATCTGACCGTAATGGTAAACGATCCAGAGCATCCGCCTGGTACCGATGCCCATGATAAAGAGTACGTGCCACCCATGCCTCCCACCGTAGGTGATACAACAGTTGGTGTCCCGCATGGCGACGTATACGACGCTCCAAGAAATTCCAACGACGTCGGTAGTGCATCCGAAATCGTGACGTTTGTTGCACCGGCAGGAATTGAGAAGTAGATCGTGTAACTAAACGTCTGTCCAGTCTGGATAGCCGTATCGCTGACAACCTTCTTCAGCGTAAATCCCGCTTGTTGGGCCTCCGCAACCCATGATTGTGCAGTGGCAGATATCGACGCGCCGATGGCCAGAAATGCGACCACAACGGCGAGAACAACACCACGTGAAGGTGTTATCCATTTCCCCTGAGTATTCATGAACCTTTTCCCCTGGAACGATGAAGTGGCAACATACAGCATAAGTTGTCACGTTGTTCCGGTGAGGGGGGGGGGGAATGCAGCTATTGGTTAGTTGCACCTCATAAAAACAGGTCGGTATTCTCGTCCTAGAGTGTTGGCGGCCAGACGGTTACACGGATCTCGCGGTTGTCAGCTGTGAAGAAGTGCACTCCCACGAGACCGAATTTGTGATTCGTTACCCAAATGATTCTAGGAACGAGGGGGTCTTGCTGCGTTTGTTCGGTTTTGAACACTTTCAGCGACCAGAAACCAACGTCATAGTCTTCAACGGAGCTATGATGAATAACCTTTCGGGTCACTACGACACCGTCATCTCTCGTGAATGTCCACGAATCCCCGACCTTCATCGAATACTTCACAATTGTGAACGGACGAGAGAGATTGTCGCCAGACGTTAAAAAGTCCTGGATACCTTCACTCGTTACCTTAAATCGGGGTTCGGCATGAATCGTCATCCTCGACTTGTCAGTCGTATCCAGGGTAGCTCCGTACCGCTCCAGATACGTTGTAAGAATGGACTTTTTTGTTGCATCCGGTAAAAACGACGTTCCCAACATGGTATCAAGTGACTTCGTGAACGTTGTGTCAAACGTAAGGTTGAAGTCAAAGGTCACTATCCCACCACTACGACTCTTGACGTATACACTATCCCGAAGTGACTCCCCGGAATACCACGAGCCCGACGAACCGCTTCCGCCCCAACGTTGGCCGGGTTCGGTGATTTCTAACTCCGTCTCACCAGCAAGTACGTTAGGATCATTGTCGGCAGGATCCGTTGTCCCGCACGCCATCATGGTTAATGCCATACAAACCAGAGCTGCCAACAGTGTGTTGGATTTTCGCGATCTCATGCCGTTCTCCTCCGAGTGGTGTCAATCGCAAAACTCCTGTTTGATACCAGAAAAAACTATGAGGAATGTCAGTATTACCGAACATCACCTTGTATGCGACACATTTTTGAATCCTCGTCATAGGATTCAGTATTCCACGTTTCGGAAGCATTTCTGACGTTCATCTGTAACGATCGACCGTGCACCGTTGTCACCGCGTGCCCAATCTCGTACCCATTTCATTTCCACAGGCTTCAGACAATGTTTCCGCTACTTGCACTCTTCCTGCTGCTTACCGTACCATCTTTAGGTCAGCTGTCCATTCCGATGGAGAGTCAACGGGGATATATACGCCAAAGAGTTGGTGTAACGGATGTCTCCGTTGATTACAGCCGTCCAAAGGTCAAGGATCGGAAAATTTTTGGTGATGTTGTACCATATGGCCGTATCTGGCGGGCAGGGGCAAATGAGAACACCGTATTTACGGTTACAACACCGGTAACAGTAAATGGAACGGCCCTTCCGGCTGGCTCGTATGGCCTTCATATGATTCCACGAGAGGGAATGTGGACGGTAATCTTTAGCAAGCAGAATTCTGCATGGGGTAGCTACTTCTACGATGAGAAACAGGACGCTGCTCGTATTGAAGTTCGTCCTACGACAGGAAGTCATACGGAGTTGCTGACATTCGACGTTACTGATGTGACATCATCACAGGCCATCATCGAAATGCGATGGTCTACTGTCTCAGTGGCCTGTACCATCGCTGTCAATCTCAATAACACCGTTATTCCTGATCTCACGGCACAACTCACGGGCCTTGCCGGCTTTACTGCGTCGAACTATGTTGCTGCTGCGCAGTACGTCGTTGACAACGATCTCGACGTGAGTATCGCTTCTGCGTGGCTTGACCGAGCGTTACGATCACAACCTTCGTTTACGGCCTACATGTTGTCCGCAGATATTGCTGAGCGCAAGAACGAAACGAAGCAGGCCTCGGAGCTGCGTGACAAGGCACTCAAGATTGCGACGAATGCAGAGATGAATGCTTATGGCTATTCACTACTACAACAGAAACGTTCGAGTGATGCACTTGCAATCTTTATGATGAATGCAGAACGTCACGCTTCAGACCCTAACGTCTGGGATTCACTCGGCGAAGCATACGCACTTTCTGGCAACTCCGCCGAAGCGAAGAAACATTTTCAGAAGGCTCTCTCAATGAATCCGCCGCCCCAGGTCCGCCAGAACTCCGAGAAGTGGCTGAAAGACCTGGAAGCGAACGGAAGCAGGTGAATTGCGAGTAGTGATTAGGCCGACAATCCGCGTTGCACACGGTCGGCTAGCGTAGGGCTCACCTTGCGGAAGTGAGAGAGTTGACGTTGAATGATGCTGTCCCGTTGAGGACCTTGAATGCCTGACATTGATGCCGTGATGTTCTCCACGGTTGCCGTGCGCTCATCATCGCTCATGACATTTTCAAAGAGTGCTCTCGGTTGGCTGTAGTGATCATCGTCACCGGGCCCGTTACGATCATAACGATCTGCAGTGATCGAGTCGAGCTCAAAGGCTGGCTCAGCATACCGTGATTCGGCATGTAGGCTGTCAAAGCTGTTCGGATAGTAGTTTGGTTGGTCACCATGGTTACCATCAACTCTCATGGCACCGTCACGCTGTGTATTGTTGACGTGGAATGGACAGCGATTCACGGGAATTTGCTCATAGTTCGCTCCTAGGCGATAGCGGTGAGCATCTGGATAACTTAGAATACGGCCTTGCAACATCTTGTCTGGTGAAAAGCCAATACCGTCAATGATGTGCGCTGGTGCGAAGGCACTTTGTTCTACTTCGGCGAAGTAGTTCATTGGATTCTCGTTGAGTTCAAGTGTCCCTACGTCAATCAACGGATAGTCCGCATGAGGCCAGATTTTCGTGAGATCAAAAGGATTCCATGGAAACACCTGTGCCTGCTCTTCGGTCATCACCTGAATCTTGAGATGCCACCTTGGATAGTCACCCCAAGCTATTGCTTCATACAGGTCGCGCTGTGCATAGTCAGGATCAACACCACGCATGGATGATGCCTCGGTTGCCGACATGTTGCGAATTCCTTGCGCCGTCTTAAAGTGGAACTTGACCCAGACGCGCTTGCCATCGGCATTCACCATACTAAACGTGTGACTACCGTAACCATTCATGTGACGGTATCCATCTGGTGTTCCACGACTACTCATAAGAATCATCACCTGATGAAGTGACTCTGGATGAAGACTCCAGAAGTCCCACATCATCGTTGGGCTTTTCAGATGTGATCGTGGCTCCCGCTTCTGTGTATGAATGAAGTCACTAAATAGCTTAGGATCCTTAATAAAGAACACTGGTGTGTTATTACCAACAAGATCCCAGTTCCCGTCCTCGGTATAGAACTTGACAGCAAAACCACGCGGATCGCGTTCGGTGTCTGCTGAGCCCCTTTCGCCCCCTACTGTACTGAAGCGAAGAAGTACTCGGCAAGAGTTACCAACCTTGGAGAAAAGCTTTGCTCGCGTGAGCGAGGAGATGTTGTGTGTTACCGTAAAGGTCCCGAAGGCGGCACTGCCCTTGGCGTGAACAACACGCTCAGGGATTCGCTCACGATTAAAGTGAGCCATTTTTTCGTGCAGAATATAATCCTGTAGAAGCAGTGGCCCACGTGGTCCGGCACTCAGCGTGTCTGAGTGGTCGTAGTACGGACGCCCACTTGACGTGGTCAGGCGTTTTTTGTCGTCACTCATCATATCCTCCGTAAATCTCGTTCGTGCTTCGAACTTCGACTATTTCATATCATCGACAAAACCGATTGTTTCTATCGTGTCATTGATTCTATCTATTTTATCTGCCATGACTCTTCAACAGCTTCAATACATCATCGCCGTAGATGAACACCGGCACTTTGGACGTGCGGCAGAGGCATGTTTTGTGACGCAGGCTACACTCAGCCTGATGATTAAAAAACTTGAAGATGAGCTTGGAACGAAGCTGTTTGATCGGTCGCGTGTTCCTGTGACACCTACAGAGGCTGGTAAACCGCTCATTCTTCAGGCGCGAAAGACATTAGCGGAGGCACAAGCCTTCACAGAGATGGCACTACATCCTGGAGTAGCCGTTCGGGGTACATTTCGTCTTGGCATCATTCCAACAGTAGCACCGTATCTCTTACATCGATTTGTGAGGAAGTTTCTTGACACCTGGAAGGATGTGCGGCTGATAGTCCATGAACTTGTCACAGATGAAATCGTTCGTCAGCTTGAAGAAGGTCGACTTGATGGTGGAATTCTTGCCACACCACTACAAAACACTTCACTACGAATACGAGAATTGTACAAGGAGCGATTTTATGTCTATGCAGCAGATGATCATGTTGTAACACAGAAGACATACATCGTTCTTGATGAACTGCCAACGCAAGACATGTGGTTACTTGAAGAGGGACATTGTCTTCGTGATCAAGTAATCGATTTATGTGGACTTCGAAAGCGTGAATCCGAACATCACAGACTCGACTATTATGCGGGAAGTATCGAATCTCTCATTCGAATTGTCGATGCAGAACATGGAATTACAATTGTACCTGAGTGTGCAGTTGAAGAATTGAGTGATGATGTGCGACGCGCACGAATACGAGGATTCCACGATCCTGCACCGGTTCGAACAATCGCATTAGCACTATGGAGAGACGACAACAAACGTCCTGTTGTTGATGCGTTAGTCGATATGATACGTGGAGTTATGAGGAATAACACTGTTGAATAATTGTTGTTGCATATGCACATACGCAGCATCACTTCGCATATCGATAACAAATACATGACTTGTTCACAGCAATGTTGCTGATATTTTCGCGTCCGCATTCACAATGTCGCTTCATTGAACATCGTTTGTTATTCGTAAGAAACACGAACACGTTAACAGTAACGAAGTTCACCGTTCGGTGTCATTGATCACAGTTGTCTGGCATGGGCACGATGCCATACATCTCAAGTTCGCGCTAACATTTACGCAAACAACGTTTTTACCCTCTTGGTGAAAGGGCCTACAATGAGTCTTATACGAAGACCAATTCTTGTCATCGCAATGTTCTTTGCGACGGCAATTACCGCGACCGTGTTCGCACAAAGTATTAATGTTGAGGGTCCAGGTGATGGTGAGACCTTTAATGTCGGCGATCCCTTCTCAATGTATTGGAGTCCAGACGATCCAGATCTTATCCTTGAGTACGGCAATTCCATTCAAGTGGAATATGAACTCAATGAAAGCGGAGAGTGGGCGCAGTTCGACTGCTGTTACAAGCCATTCGAAAACAAGATTGAGTATACGATCCCTGAAGATTGGGCAGGTTCAAATGTTCGTCTTCGCGTCATCGAATACTTCGACGGTCGTGGCGAATACAGCCATAAACCAGGAGAAACCGGCCTCTTCTTCGTTGAAGGTGGCTGCAAACCGATTACAATCTTTAATCAACTAGAAGGCGGTACGTACTGTACAGACGATTACCTTTTCTTGTACATCGACTCTGACGCGCGTAACGGAATCTACCAGTGGTACCGTAATGGACGTCTCTTCACCGAAACAACAGAAAACTATCTTTTCTGGCCGATTACGTCAGCTGCAGATGCAGGTGAGTATTTCGGAAAGGTCCTCATTGAGTGCGGAGAAAGTGCACAAACCAATCCAGTACGAATTGATGTTGCCGTTCGTGTTTCGATTACAGCTCAGCCTGAGCCAGCAGTTGACGTTTGTGAGGGTGGCCTCATTCGTTTGGATGTTTCTGCTGAGGGCAACATCACGGGATATCAGTGGCGTTTTAACGGTGAGCCAATTGAAGGTGCAACCGAACGCTCAATTACAATTGACAACATCAATCTTGATGCATCTGGTCAGTATGATGTTGTTGTGTACGGTTTCTGCAAGCCAGAAGTGTACAGTGAACCAACATCCGTTAGCGTAAGCCCAATCCTGCGTATCGTAAGTGAGCCGGTTGCACAGTCTGTTTGCCCAGGCTCAGAAGCTCGCCTCTCCATTGAGACACGTGGCATTGATGATGTAGTCTATCAATGGTACCGTAACGGTGATGCCGTTCAAGGGGCAAATGGGGCAGAACTCGTTCTCAGCAATGTTGACGAATCTGTTGAAGGCACATATCAGGCAGTAGTGTCTGTTCATCCTGACGCAAAGACGCAGTGCCGCGAACCGCTGTACTCACAGAACGTTCTTGTTTCTGTGTTCGACACACCGACAATCGTTGCAGAACCAACGAACATCGATGCATGTGTTGGTGGAACAACATCAATTTCCGTAGCAGCACAAGGCAGCGGACTTTCATATCGCTGGTTCAAGAATGGTCAGCCAATCTCTGGTGGCTTTGCTTCCGTAAATGGCCCTGCACTCGAGTTCACGAATACAACGCCTGATATGGCCGGTACATATACCGTTGTTGTAACAGGTTCATGCGGTCTCTCCGTCAGCTCACAGCCCGTAACCGTAACGACAATCAGCAAACCGCTCATCACACGTGAAGCGACCAACGCATCAGTTGAAGTTGGTGCACGCGTTGAACTGTCTGTTGATGGTACGGACATTCGCTCTGTCTACTGGATGAAGAATGGTAACGTTCTTCCAAACTCAAATACGCTGACCTATGTGATTCCATCGGCAACAACAGCGGATGTTGGTATCTACAACGCAGTTCTCGTAAACTCCTGTGGGAAAACAATCACTCGGAATACGCGCGTTCGTGTTGAGGATGCCTCGGTACGCGTTCCTGAGCTGACTCTTGCACAAACGACAGCTGACTTTGGCGACATTCCGGTTGGATACTCTGGTGATGTAACGTTGACGAATGTTATTAAGAACACCGGCAATGCCGACATGAATGTTCAAAGTATCACGATCGACAACAGCGACTTCACCATCGTCAGTGGTAACGCACCATTTACACTTGCACCAGGTGCCTCGTCAACGCTTGTCCTTCGTGCTTCAGCATCTTCAATCGGTGAACGTTCCGCAACGCTCACGGTGAACACAAACGCGCCGATTCCTAGTGAAGAACTCACCTTGCTTGCCAACTCTGTTCTTCGCTATACAGCGTGGACTGGTCTTGACTTTGAAACAGTTGAAGTTGGTACCACCAAGGAACTCTGCATCACGCTTACGAATACGTCGAATGTTCCAGTAACACTCGATGCACTTTCGATTAGTGGCACAGATGCTTCTGCCTTTACCATCGTCACATCTGCTCCACAGTCACTTGCAGTTGGTGCATCCGTAGACGTTTGTATGACGTTTGCACCTGGTACGATGGTTGGACCTCGTTCAGCCACTCTTGCTATCACCTCGACAACAGGTGGTAACAGCACAGTCGCACTCACGGGTATTGGTGACAACACATCATCTGTTGATGAGCTCACGTCCGATATGGTACGTGTATATCCAAACCCGACGACAGACCGCGTTGTCATTGAAACGTCAGCGATGAATGTTGTTGGTGTTGACATTATTGATGCAACAGGAAGACTTGTTGCCCGTCCGATGGTCAACGCTCAACGTATTGAATGGAACACCAACGATACAACAGGCGTCAGCGTTGCCGCTGGAATGTATACGGTTGTCATTCGCACAACATCATCGGCGGTCTCAGTACCACTCAGTATCGTCCGCTAAGACATGCACCGGCTACGCCGGTAGACAATCCCTCTCCCTTCTCACCGCTGCGGGCGGATCCTCTTCGGAAGATCCGCCCGCGGTCTTTTAATATTCAACTGACACGATAGTATCGGACAATGTCATTTCCGTACTACGCCTTCGATGAATCTTCGAAGATGCATATCCGAAACGCCTTTAAATGTATCAACTGAGGCGAAAACGACCATTTCGCCGAAGAGTGTTAGTGCAAGAGATCTCGTTCCCTGGTTTGAATTGGGTGAGATGAGCCACGTTTGTCCGTTTCCGAGATGAATGATTTCTTGCGGCTTTTCAAAACCGTATGTAGTCGCTAGCTTGGAAAGTCTGCCTTCTATATTGTCGTGCTCATCATCCAGTTCTACTGCTCGTCTGGTTGCTAGACGAACATCTGACTCAGTGGTCGAATCATATGCTATGATATACTCCCAGTCAAGTTCGTCAGTGGATTCCTGTCGTGTAAGCGAAGGATAACGAGGGAATGACGCGCTGATGGGTGTTGTCGTGAAGCTGAGTGTTGTGTCAAACAGGGTATATCCAACTTCCCAATCGAGATCGTAGTTCGGTAATAGAAATGATTGTCGTACTGGTGTAACGCTCCAACCCTTCTTACGCAGCAGTGCCAATACTCCATCATCTTCACCAAGATGACCCGCGCCTACTGCAGCGAACACTGATGTTGACTGCGCAATACTATCAATGGAACGGGCCATCACGTGGTTACGGTTTGAAATGAGCTCAGCGTAATAGCTGCTATCCGTCAATCTTTTTAAGCATGTAGAGATCATCTGTACGTCACCGTTTAAGTACGAACGGAACATCTTGGCAAGATCAAGGTAACGTTTCAGGTGTTGTACCCTGTTCCCTTTCGTGGAAGAATCTTCATTAGCACGACTCATTTTCTCTTGGACATTAGCACCTAGCTTTGTGACCAACTCGAGCATATCTTCTACTTTTTCTAAGCCAATCGTTGTTTTACCTGCTAACATTGCATAGCCCCACAGGTAGAAGTCCAGCGGATGTTCATAAAGCAATGAAGTTGATGAGTCTACTCTGCGAATACTGTGAAGGAGTCGCTCCGAAATTTCAGATTGGGCATGCATGATTTCTAGCATGTTGAGTTGCCGAACTCGTTTCGCACGCACTGCACTATCGACAGTTGGTTCTTCGGCATCGGCATAGGTGTCATCATCATCGTCGTCGTCTTCACTACTAGTATCATTGTCCATTTCATCGTCTGTACTATAGTCGTCGTACTCTACTGCCATTTCTTGTGTTGTAGTAATCCAACCGATGAGTTCTGTCAGTTCAATCTCGTTCGCAAATACAGAACACGAAAGCACGGCGGGACGTAGGGCATCACCAAACTTATAGACGTCGGGATGACGCACGTGAGCTGTACCGAAGACGTAGGAAGTATCGTGTAGACCGTGTTTCGTAAGTCTCCAGAGGAGCTCATGGTGTTCCGTTTTTTCTTGCCCAGGAGCAAAGGAAACACTTACCGTCAGCATTGCTAACAGGCACAGTATTCGGCCGGTGTATTGGAATGAATTCATCACGCTGTCTTTGATGTAGGTATAATGCGTCACTTGACGGTACTAAGGTACTTCTTGATGATGACAATCTGTCCGAGGTGATAGTGAGTATGTTCTATCATACCGACAATGTTTCTGAAAACGCTTCCATATCGCTGATCAACGAAGTTTCCCCATATTGTGTCTTCATCGAGTAATTCAATGTGATTTGCTAGAAGCTCAACATCGGTAAGTATGTGCTGAACAAATCTTCTCCAGTCGTCTTCGTGGACAACGTCAGGATGCGAATAGCTTTCGTCATCACTTGCATGTAGACCCTTGTTCTCAAATACAGAGATTTGTGCGCGGACGTAGTATGCAATGTGATAGGAGAGCCGAAGAATTGAGTTTGGTCCAAGCGGACGGAGATGTACATGCTCGACGGAAACATCTGATAGTACATCCTTCACATTTACCGTCGTCCAGTTCCCTCCGAAGAACACCGCTCGTAGGTGTGCGGCTAGTGCTGTAGAAAGTTGTTGCGACATCGACTTTCACCCCAAGAACAAATCATTAACATGTTGATCCATCATCTCCGAAGGCACGAAGGAGTTCATTAACACCTTGTTGAAGTGCTTTTTGATCTTCAAGAGCCATTCGTTCAAAGATTGTTGAGATCTCACGCTGAAATGTCTCCCACTCCTCAGCAACGAGGTTTGTCCCATTAATGGTGGCATATAGGCGCACGACCCGACGATCTTCAGGGTCTGGCTGACGTTGTAGAAGTCCGTCGTCCACCAGACCATCGATCAACTTCGAAATGTTTGCGGCCGACGTCCCCCTGCGCTCTTTCAGATCCGACATCGTCGTACCGGGATGTGTAATTATGGCATGCATCAACTGCATTCTCGCGGGCGCGAGACCATCCGGCCGGATACACGACTGTACCCATCGATTAAAAAGGGCGGTTACCTTAAGCATCTTGCCGACTAGATCGGCAGATATCTGAGGTAGTGAAGGAGCTGATTGTTTACTGCTTGACATTTAACTGGTTGAATGTTAACTTGCGACCCATCACAAACTACGGACGAATCCCATGTCTACCTCAACTCCCTCTGAATCCTTTGGCTCAATTTTCCTTCGTGGCCTCAAGGTCGCAGCGATATCCGCGGTGATTAATGTTGTCCTCTTCTTTTTAGGTTCAGCCGCGGGCCTTCTCCCGGAGACCGTACTGTTACCTGGACCCAATGAACCCCTCACGGTTGTCCCGGTGATCCTCTCGTCAATCGTGGGGACGCTCGCAGGAACCATTCTCTATACGTTACTCTCACGATTCTCTCCTGCCTCTTCAGCTCGAGCGTTCCGTGTTACCTTGATTGTCCTCGGAGTTGCCACACTCTTTCCTCCCCTCTCCATTCCTGGAGCACCGGTTGGTATGGTTATCACCTTGGAATTGATGCACGTCGTTGCCATCGTTGGTATGTATGTTGGCCTTCCCAAGACGACATGATAATTCTGCCACATACACCGTTACGCGGTAACATCGTCCATGCGAAGCCTCTTCAGCCGGACGACGTTACCGCGCTGTTTGAAGTGGCATCAGATCAGCTGATTTGGGAACAACATCCTGAACCAACACGCTATCAAAGAGAAGTTTTTGAACGATTCTTTGAAGAAGCCATTCGATCTGCAGGTGCGTACATGGTGTATGAAACAGCCAGTGGAAAGGTTATCGGTTCGTCGAGATTCTACGACGAGCAAGCAGATCGTTCCTTCGTAAAGATCGGTTACACGTTTCTGGCACGTGAGTTCTGGGGTGGCCGTTACAATGCAGACGTCAAATACATCATGATCTCGCATGCGCTCACGGAGTTTTCTGAAGTCCGCTTTGAGATCGGTGAGCGTAACGTTCGCTCACAGCGCGCAATCGAGCGCATCGGTGCCAGGTACATTGAAACAGTGTCCAAACACTTTCCCGGTGAATTAGCACAACCACATCGTATCTATTCGATCTCGGCAAACGAATGGCCGACTATTCAACAACCTATTTAAACGACTGTAACACGACGTTGTCTTGACCGTAAAGGCCTGCTCGCTGAACCTTAACCACACATTCGGTTCTCTCCATGAAGGCCATCATACACAAAGCGTATGGTAATCCCACGACTGTTTTACATACAGGATCCATTGACACACCGTCGCTTGGTCCAGCCGATATTCTGATTCGTGTTCATGCATGCTCCATAGGTGCAGGTGACTGGCATGTCGTTCGTGGTACACCATTTCCTCTACGATTTGCCTTCGGACTGTTTCGTCCAAAGTACACAGTGCCAGGAAACGACTTTTCAGGTGTTGTTGAAAAAGTCGGACCAAACGTTACCACAGTACAACCCGGAGATGCTGTGTTTGGTGATGTGTCTCTTGTTGGACTTGGGGCCTTCGCAGAACACGTCCGAGCTTCTGAAGACGTTATCTCAGTGAAACCTGAAAATGTTACCTTCGAAGAGGCAGCCGCTTCACCAGGAGCTGGACTTGCTGCCCTTCAGGGTCTGCGAGATACAGCCGGACTTCGTCCTGGACAACATGTACTCATTAACGGTGCCTCAGGTGGTGTAGGCTCATTTGCCGTGCAGATTGCCAAACACATGGGTGCACGCGTCACCGGTGTATGTAGCACGCGGAATGTTGACTTTGTGACTTCTCTCGGAGCTGATGACGTCATCGACTATACTCGTGAAGACTTCGGCCAGAATCACGGTCGTTATGATGTCATCTTCGACGCAGCTGCCTATCGACCATTCTCACAAGTCTGGAATAGCCTTACTCCAAATGGCACGTATGTATTTGTCGGGGGTGGAGATGCTCTCTTGATGCGCACGATGCTACTAGGTCCACTCCGCTCTCGTAAGAACGGAAGGTCCGTCAAGATCTTTATGGCCCGCGCCAATGCTACCGATCTTCAGCGTATCGCAGAGCTACTTTCAATCGGTGCAGTTAAGCCCTACATCGAACGAGTCTACCCCTTCGATGAAACGCCGCAAGCGATAGCATTTGTGGAAAGGGGCCGAACAAGGGGCAAGATCGTCGTGACGATATGATGTAGCAAAACGTGAAGTTTCTACATACGCTGCTTGCGTAACTTCGGTCATGATTGGACTCCTATTTCTTTCGGCTGTATTGTTAGCAGATGCCCCTGATCGTGACCGACAGCGCCACACACTGCATGTGTTTCGCGAAGCATGGTCTGCAGCACAAACTCAGAGCGATCGTGACAGTATCGTTCGCGACATACAAGCCGCCGTTTCCAATGAAGCGGTACATCAAAGTGACGCTAACGAACAACTTCAACTATGGGAAGTCTGTTGTCCATTGTGGGATGTTGAAGAGATTCCGAATTCGTCGACACATCCAGAAACGTTTGACCTCCAGCGTTATGCAGTACTAGAGATTGATGGAGTTACGTTCTACCGATTCGACTCTACGTACTCGAAGAATTCGGATACGATGTATACAGCCTCGAACGATGTTCCTGGGTACGGTGGCATCGACATACATTATTCGTACCTGAAGTATTTCGCAGTAGTCAACAAGTATAACTGGATACCACAAAACAACATTGGAATTGGCATCAACACTGGTGCGGACGAGTTCGGATTCACCCATCTTGACACGATCGTCACTTTCTATCGTCTGCAGAATAATACAGTCCGCAAGTTTCGTGCAGTTCCTCGAAAGGTAATACAGCACGTAATCCTATCCGATGAACATCTATCCATACCATTCGTTTATGTCTCCGTTCTTGACTGTCGAGACTATGTCGTTGCGGCAGCAGCAATTGATCTATCAACCTCATTTTACGTGCCTACCTCGGCAGCAAATCTCGTATTCACATGCTGCAGAACATCGCAACCACGAACCTTTTCGCGGTGTGTTGGCTCAGTAAGCGAATTAGAGTTACATGCGACTGACATTCGTGCACACGTATGTGAATCAGATGTATCACCACTCTCTCGCCGTGATTCGGTTGAAGTCTTCAGTTTCTCTATCTATGAGGATCGCCCATCAGCAGAAACTGCGTTACAGAACGTGCTCCATCACATCGTCAAGGAGGGTCGATACGTCTCACGCGTACGTGTCGAATCAGCTCCCAATCATCTCTCTGAACAACTTACCTCCATGATTGCTGAGCTTACGAATCAACGGATCACAACACACATTACAACGTCCACATCACCACGCACCTCGATCTACGTCGAGCGCAAAAGGTAGTGTGATTCTTTGGAGTCTCTCACACTGGGTGATCACCGATAGTACGCCACTAGTCTCCGACAATAATTTGGCCACGCTTCATTCCATGCTCGCCATAATGTATCACTATATGCGGTAGTCCCCTACAGTTGGAGTGATTATCAGCGGATCCGTTAACGCGCTGGAGCAATCTTCCCATCAGATCATAACACTCGATACGCTGGACGATGCCGATGTCAGTACTATCATCCTGTGTATCTATTGGTCGATCAACAGCATATACCGGTAGACCAATCAGATTCCACAGATGGAGAACATTATGGTCATCGAGCACATAGATACGTTGCCTTTCACGATCATAATAGAAGGTGCGTACTGAACCAATTGTAGAGCCAACAAACTCCATTTGGTGGGTACCATCGTAAGAGTATAGAACACATGCCGTATCAGCAGATTCTCTGAGGATGAAGAATGATCTTGATTTTGGAATCCTCACGAAACCTAGAATGTCAGTAAATGGAAGACTATCAGTCTTTGTCCAGACTGTATCCCATTTGTACACCCCAGCATTTGTGATAATTGTGTTTGTATCAAGGATATGTACAGCCGTAAACCTCCGTTCACCATTGCTAATTCGCGGACGGACTGTTCCATCATGTAGCTGATATAGGGTTATCCTATCATTGTCTACAATGCACGTGAGCAATCCACTATGGATGTCATATGGGAACAGTGAGTTACGGATATGAGACCCACCAACCTTGGGGGAGTGTTTGAGAAATCCATTGGCGTCTGAGATATGAAACGCATCGGATCTCCAACCATACGTGAGATTGTAGTATGACCTCTTGCGCATTACCACCAACGTATCACGGAATACTTGATCAACAAGCAAGGTTGTATATCTCTCAGTAAACACAGGGTTATGAACTCCAACGCGACCCATATCGATGTCGATAAGAGTTGTAGAATCCGTTGCTTCGAGTGTCACGGGGTGACGTCGATGGCAGGCCAACTCAAAGTCGAACACATTCGTCGGCCGATTATATGAAGCAGTGATGTGGCCGCCATGTTGATCGTGATATGAAACATATTTTGGTTTACGCGTATGAGTTGGTGCTATGATCCACGGTATTGAACCTGTTTCCATCGAGTACTCATAGTCAGATCCATACGTCTTCAGTACCATCTTGGAACCGTCAGCAGTAATCTCCATTCCGAGTGGGTCCCAACCGTCAATATGTCCTATTACAGTTGTTCCTTTCTTCTGTTCCACAGTAAACGTCGAGTCAAGCTGTGTTTCTGAAAGTACTTTACCACTCACCGCAAGTATCCGTACCTGAACTCGAAACTCGCCGACTGTTCGTGGCCGAACTATCACGAGCGGATCTGATGTTGTTGCGTACAGAGTATCGCCGATATACCACTCATAACTAGCCGAATCAGTCCGAAGAGTCGTAATCACACGCAGCGATACCGTATCATACTGATATCGACGATAGTAAGGAGTAGTAAGAATCGTAGTGTCGTTATCCAGCATGTCCATCCACGAGTGAATGGTCACTCGTACACCACCATAGATCACGGCGAACTTCTGTTGATCTGGAAAAGGAAGGAATCTGTAGCTTGAGTTTCTACTGTCTAACACGGTATCAATATTCACACGGTGATTTGTAAAGAGGTTGTAGCAGTAGAGAGTGTCGTCATTTCCACCGGATTTGACCCACATGTTTCCCTTACCGGCAAGGTGTTGTACGGACCCGCGAAGGGCAGGATGTGTGGAAATCGTCTTCAGTGAATCGAGAGCTAACAGTGTGTCTCCACGCAACACATGACGATAGGTCCCTACAGGTCGAGCATATGGCCTATCGGTGTTCACATACAATTGAGTTCTTTCACCATTCTCATACGAAGCGTAGATAAGTTTACTCTCGACTTCATCTGAACCGTACCTTGACACTGCAACTTCTTCTCCGTTTGCTGAGAATTGAATCCTGTCAGTAACTGAGAATAGTGAGTCGATTATTTTCTCTTGATCTATGTCGTAGACGGCTAACTCAAAGTATCCTCTATCATTTGATGGGCGACCTCCATAGTGAATGCCATGTTGTATGTAGACGTACATGAGTCTCGAACTTGTGCTGACGACAAATTTTGGAAAACGGGTGTGATATGGATAACCTCCTCCTTCGAAATGAGGCCAACGTATTGTAGTCGGAGTAAATACATTCGTGCTTTCTAGACAACGACGCACAACGTAGTAGTCCTTACTGTCAATAGCTTCGTCAGTAATGGCATAGAGACTGGTACCGATGTAGATGAGATTCATAAGCCCTGGCAAAATGATAGTATCCCGATGTACACCACTGATAGCATCAAACCGAACAATTGTATCACCGCGTCGAAGGACACCGGTTGATACATCACCAGAAATTCCCTCCGCTACCCAGCCACTGTCGACCACATAATCTGCAAGCTGTGTGAACGTTTGTGCTGACGCCGAAGGAAAGGCAAGCGTTAGCAGAATGGCCAGCGTACATACAAAGGCGGTTGAATGTGACATGTTATACCCCGTACATAGTTCGATCTTTACGGCATCACCGCATTGGTGTACTGACATAGGAGTACTATGGAAGTTACATGTGCAGTTTCTCACCTGATGAGGCTACGCGCGCCTTCAAAGCCTTCCTCGTTCACGTATGTCCCCTTTTGCCCCTTTCCAGAAAATCCCTATCTTCGCAGTCCCAAATGCGGTCAGGTAGCTCAGTTGGTAGAGCAATGGACTGAAAATCCATGTGTCGGGGGTTCAACTCCCTCCCTGACCACACAAAAGACTCCAAACCCCTTGTAGGTCTAGCACTTACGAGGGGTTTTGTCGTTGTAGGCAGGGCGTGTTCTCCATCCGTTACTTTGCTACCGTATTCATCATAGACACTATCACAGTGCGCCATTCGTACCATATCCGATGAGCACATCAACTTCACTTGAAACGGCAATCCAGATCCTGGGTAGCGCTCGGAATATTGCAGTAGTCGGCCTCTCGCGTAATCCCGGTAAGCCTTCACACGACATTCCATTGTTCTTGGCGACGAAGGGATACTCCGTCGTTGGTGTGAATCCGTTTGCGACACCACAGGTTGGCGGATTGCGTGTTGTTCCGTCTCTTGATGACGTCGACATGCCAATTGATATCCTGAATGTCTTTCGTCCATCGGCAGACACAGATGCGATTATCGAAGCTGCCATCATTCGCCATCAACAGCGCGGCGACATTTCATGTATCTGGTTACAGCAGGGAATCACCAGTACGTATGGCGCACAACGCTGCGCTGATGCAGGTATCTCGTACATCGAGGATACGTGCATTTATGTGATCCACTCTTATCTGAGATCACGTGCGTAGATCGTCACCTTCGCGTACGTACATAGACAGGGCCCACTGGAAGGTCTCGCACAACAACTTCGTTTGATGTGCTTTCAACTGCGTAGAGGAGTCGACCAGATAGGTCATAAACTTCTATAGTTGTGCCATCAGTTATGTTTGAGATGTGAAGCTCGCCGTTTGATGTTACGACTGACGGCATAGCCCGAAACGCTATCATTCGTCGGAGTCCGGCACAGGTCGGATCAATACGTATCGTCTCCGAGAGCACGCTATCAATCAAACACGTATCCGACCAGCGTAGATCCGATACGGATATCTGCGCTTCTGTCTCAGGATTGAGTAATGGTGTCACGTTCATCGTCAGAAGCCGATCGGATCCGTCCCACGAACCAACGAGAAGAATGTCTCCTGCCGTTGTGTCTATCGTTGCACCAGTTACGGTTCGAATTAGCATCCACCGAGGAAGTGACAGTCTTGCCGACCATGGACGCGGAAGGTTAAGGGGCGAAGGGCGTAAGGGGATGGTGATGGTGATGGCTGTTGTTGCTCCGTACACTGGTTGTTCTACATTCAGGACGGCACGTGATGTACAGGGCTCTGCGTTGTCCGTTGTGTCTGGTGGATCGTTGTCCGTTGTATCCGGTGGATCGTTGTCTGTTGTATCCGGTGGATCGTTGTCAATCGTATCTATGGGACAGTTAACATTGAAGATGTTCACGTTCTCAAGTAATTCACCTTCACTACCATCGGAAGCACAGACAAATGAGTTGTTTGTAAGCTCAGTTCCCGTCCGACCCGCCCGACGGTCAATATCAACACGAGTGAAATCAAGCGATTGTCGAGAGAGAACCCAGCCCCCTCCGCCCCCTCCGCCAACACCTGCGCGGATGTTTCCTCGTGTGTCTACACCATCACCACCGTGAACGGTAACCGAACAACGACTGGCATATGCGGCAACATCGAGGTATACGGTTCCGCCTGCACCACCACCTCCTCCACCTTCATCATCAATAACGATGTTACTGTTGGAGCCACCTGCAAAGAGTATGGCAGCTGGGGCCATGTTCAGTACACGAGCTTTGACGTAGATCACTCCGCCTCCACGTCCACCGGCACTTCCTGGTTGTGAAAGACGATGTCCGCCACCGCCCCCGCCCCCCATGAGCAGGCGAGCCCTGTTCGGATCCTGAATAACAGCATATCCTCCTACTCCCCCATTACTCTGCGGCGTGGGATTGTCACACCGTCGTTCACTACACCCTCCCTTGCCTCCGTATCCGGCATTCGCGCCTCCACCTCCACCAGCGCGAGATGATCCTCCACCTCCGCCACCGGTTTCGCGATTTCGACGGCCAGCCATTACCGTTTCTCGTGGTCCAAATGATTCACCGGGCATTCCATGTCGTCCAGTTTCAAACGTTGATGTTTCACCATAATCGCTACAATACCGGTCTCCAAACGATGAGTTCAACCCACCAAGATATCCACGTCCTGTAACGATAATGGGTGCATCAATCGTGAGCGTGTCCTCCGCCTCCAAGGCCACAACACCACCAGTTTTTCCATTCCAGATTCCAACAATATGGTTACCGGTAATCGTTACATTCCCACCGGCAACGATGCGTACGATCTGGATAGTACCGTCTACGTCAAAGTAGTCGCCAAGCTGTTCGGCCACTCTCACGGAGTTACCACGACGTTCCGCCACCGTAAGGGCCATCCAGTTTCCTACGGCATTCGGTTCACGCTTAAGATATCCGTCAGAACCACGCACTAAGGCCGTTGTGTCAGCACTCTTCATTTGCAAGACGAGCACCCGACTTCCCGCAGGGAAGGGCTCTGCATCATCGAGTTGTAACCAAGCAGTTCCCGCCATGCAGCTGTCGCTGTTCAGTATACCTACAACGCTTCGCGATATGTTAATCGTGTCGTTTGCCTCAGACGTTGCTACACAAAGGCAGCAAAAAAGAGCAGCGAGAATGACTCTGCAAAGAACCAGATACACAGTAACTCCTGCTTGTTTGATAGACAACACAACAAGGATTGCCGCCTTTGGTTTCTTCGCGGTAAAATTCTCGACCACATAAAATTACCGAGGTGGCTCCCCCATCATCCCCCATCATCCCCCATCTTCCCCCATCTTCCCCCATCTTCCCTCATCTTCCCCCATCTTCCCCCACCTACGGCGTCCACGCTACGTTCACAACGGGCAGTACACCAGGACCAGGTGTGACCATCATGCCAAAGTCCATCGACAATGATGTATTAGCAAGTCGTGCACCGAGCATCAAGATCGTATTACTTGGTCGGGTGATGTCGGCATTCCATAGTTCAGCAATAAATCGCATGTCGTGATGTGATGAGAACCGTGTGTCGAGTCCTAGTGCTACTCCAATTGTACCGGTTGCATACGGGAACGTAAATGGATTAAACAGCGTGGCACCGTTTAACACGTACAGATCTTCTCCAGCAATCTTTGCAAACATCATGGTGCTTACGCGTGTGCGTTTGCCGGTAAATGTGGCAACTCCATAGACATGCCCCATAAAGTTTACGTCACCTAACCAGCCAGCTGTAGCACCAACGGCATAAAACTGTTTACCACCCTCAACGAGTCCATTGTCTTGCTGTGCAACGGTGGCCTTGAGGTTTACGATACTCGCCTGATTCTCTGATCCGATCTGTGGGACAAAGCTTCGCCCTGCTGTTATACTTACGACGTCACCAATTCCAACACCACCATAGAGAAAGAGTAACTCCCACAGACCAACGAAGTGGTTAGATCCAATAGGTTCTGCCGTTGGCATGATGTACAGCCGATGAGAGTGTCGATACATACTCTCATATGTTCCGATCCAGGCAACTTCTGTGAGGTAAACCTTTGCGCGACCAATCGGTGCAGCCACGCGAATACTCGTTCCGCCACTATCAACGCTGATCTCGCGAATCGGTCCAGTTAGAATATCACCATTGTACAGTCGTATGTAGTATACTATGTCATCATCTAGTTCAATCTTGTCCGCTATCTCGCGGATCTCTTCTTGCGACATGACCTGACGCTCTTGCGAATACATACGCTGCGAGTATAGTAGCCCAGTGACGACGAGAACACAGAGGACGACAAGAGTTGTGTGAGGACGGTACTTCATGCGCTCAATGCTAGTTGCCCACAGGCCGCGTCGATATCCTGTCCGGATGAACTTCGAATAAAAACTTGTACGCCTTCTTCCCGCAACCTATCGAGAAACCATTGAAACTTCTGCGGAGACGTTGGACGGAGATCAGCAGCAAAGCCCTGCGGATGAGTAAAATCAATGTCGTGAAACGGAATGACGTTCACCTTGGTCGGTAACCGACGAGCAAGACGGGCAAGTCGTTTAACGTCGTCTTCGCCATCATTCAGGCCCTCAAATAGAATGTATTCATACGTCACACTTTTCCGAGTTTTCTGATAGTAGTATTCAATGGCCTCCATCAACTCCGTAAGTGGCCACTTTTTTGCAATAGGCATTAGCTGCTCACGAACGCCCTGTGTTGTTGCATGAAGTGATACAGCGAGTTTAATGATTCGCTTCTCGTCCGCCATACGAATGATGCCAGGAACAACTCCTGCAGTACTCAGTGTTGTCCGCCGAGGAGCAACCATCTTTGTTCGTTGATCATTCAGTATATCAACGGCAGCCATAACATTGTCGTAGTTATTCATGGGTTCGCCCATGCCCATAAACACGACGTTCGTGATAGGCTTTGTACTGTAGAGCTGTGCCTGCAGGAACTGATCAACAATCTCACCTGCTGTGAGATTGCGTGCGAGTTTCAGTGTTGCTGTGGCGCAAAACTGACATCCGAGATTACAACCAACTTGTGTGCTGACGCAGAGTGTTCGACGACGTGGATGACCATCATCTTCAATGAGTTCGCTTGGAATGAGAACACTCTCAACTTTTCGATCATCATGCAGAGTGAACAGGAATTTTTTTGTTCCATCATCACTATGTTGAACAGTGTCAACACGAACACTTTCAAGTCGCGTCTCGGCAGCAAGCTTCTCTCGTAAGGCCTGAGGCAGAACAGTAAACTCATCGAATGTCGACCGACGTTCTACATAGATTGCGTCATAGACCTGTTGAGCGCGGTACTTCTTCTCGCCGAGGTTCAACATCATGACCTCAAGATCTGGAACCGATCTGCCCTTGAGTTCCGGAGGGCCTGCTACGATATCGCGTTTTGCTACTGCCATAGCCGCAAAGTTACGCCGATTTCAGGATGGAGGCCGCCGTTGTGCGTGCAATGTTGGCTCCAAGGGCTACACCCATTCCATTACAACCAAATGCGCGTGTTAAGCGCTCGTGGAGTCTGTCAACATGCGGTTGCTTGTCGTCAGAAAATCCCATCGTTCCAGCCCACGAGTGTTCAATAGCGAGATTCTCACCAGGAGCAATCACCTGATCAAGTGCGTCTCGTAAGACACTCAGAATCTCAGATGTCGTATCGAAAGAATGTGTTCGTTCGCGTTCAATGTCAGTATTTCTTCCTCCACCAAGTAGTATCCGACTTCCCAGGCTTCTGAAATAGTAGAATCCGTCATCATAGTGATATGAACCTTGAAGGGGCTGCTTCGCACGGGGCCCCGTCACAACAACTTGTCCCCGAGCAGGTTCTATCATCCTCAACGGAACATCAATTCCATCAATCAGCACGCCTGCCGCATTTGTCGCGAGAACAACGTGCTCACACTGCAGATCGGCATGACTCAGGCTATCGGTGCAGTGAAGTGTTACACCGTTACTCTGTACTGATACGGATTCTACCATACAACCTGTCCGCAGTCGAACGCCGCGATCTTCAGCCATGTGCCAAAGTGCCGACATCAGTTTGCCACTGTGAAGTGTACCCTCTCCGTGAATGGTAACAAGACTCTTCACGAGCGGGGAGAATCCGAATGTTGGTATCAGGTCATCCCGACGTTCATACGTTTTACCTGGACGGATGCGCTGCATGGCATCGTTAAGATCATCAAGCACATCAAGTACATCGTGATGATGAAGGAAGAGTTCGTGCCCTCCGTTCTCTTCATATCCGATATCGTAACCTTGTGTACGTTGTAAAAGTAGGTGCAGTCCTTCAATTCGTTGTTGAACGATATTGAGAGCCCCTTCTCGCCCCATAACCTTCATATCAGCATAGAGTTCACCAGCCGATCCAAAACATACAAAGCCGGCGTTTCGTGTGCTGGCACCCGTCGGACGTAGTCCCCGATCAACGAGCAACACGCGTAGTTCAGGCCGTTCCGTGACCAGCTCGATAGCTGTCTGTGTGCCGATGATGCCCGCACCAACGACGATAACGTCGTAGACGGTTGTGGAGTCTAGATCCCACCAGGAAGGAGTTGTTGTCATAGAAAAAAGTAATCCCCGTTAACGCTGTTGTTAACGGGGATATTATAACGTGTTCGAAACGGATGTATTTCCCACATCGGCTGTTACTGCACGTACCGAACTCCGTTCGCCATTGTCGTACGGAATCGTAACGAATGTACAGTAAGCTTGTCACCAACGAGTGTTGGTGACTGAACGCTAAATCCATCCGGGACTGGCTTCTGTGCGGTAGGTACAAAACCCTTTGGCCAAATGGATTGGAATGTGCCATTCAGGTAGCCCTCCACGCCGTACACAAAAGCTTCGTCCTTTGCGACGTGTGTAATGACAACCGTGCCGTTGATACCAAAGTAGGACCGTCCCTCATGATTGATGTACGGACCCGATTCCATTGTTGCAGAGACACCATTTCCAGCAATAGAAATGGGGCCAACGGCCCACGTGTTAATCGTCGTCGGAGCGGTCAGTTTGCCCGCTGTTTTAAGCTGAACACGATCAACCGATGAGTTCTCAAGTGTTATGATCGTAGCAGGCAGGAAGGATTGAAAGGCGACATGTCCGGTGTCGTACAAGAACGACTTCATGGCAATACTGTCACCCGACAAAATTCCGTGTCCGGCAAGACGCACCGTATAGGAGTCGTTAAACGGAGCACCACGTCGGCGGACCTGGTCGAGTTCCGTCGAGGGGTGCACACCAGAAGGTCCGTCTTCGCATGCACTGAGAACAAGCATAACGGCAACAGCCGCAAACATCTTGATTGTTACGTTGTTCATGCTTTGTATCCAGATGATGGTGAGGCCAACGTCATCAGAAATTCGTTCCTGAATACACGACGCCAGATTGAGATGTCATACGGAAGCGGACTGAGTGAATCGTCAGTTCATTTCCAACGAGAGTAGGATTGGCTACGTCGAATCCCGGTGGCAAGGATCCACCAACGGACACGAAGTTAATCGGCCAAATGGTTTTGAATGTTCCGCTCAGATATCCTTCAATCGCGTATACACGCGATGCATCCTTCAACACATTTGTGATGACGATTGAACCGGAGACGCCGAAGTATTCAACCATGTTGATTCGAATCATCGGTCCTGACGTCATAGATGCCGATGGACCATTTCCTCCGATTCTGATCGTACCAACCTCCCACTCTGAAAATGTCGTTGGTCCAGTTGCGATAGAAGGAAGCTCAAACATGAGATAGTCTGCATCTTCCTGGCGTTCCTCATCTGGTACCGTCTCAGTAGCCGAGCCTTCCATTCGTGACAGTGAGATACCATTCAACGTGGATTGATCAAACTGAAACGGGCGCATCGGAATACTGTCGCCTGACATAATTCCGTGCGCTGTGTATGTGAAAATCAAGGTGTCGTTAAAGGGAGCGCCTCGTCGAGCTACCGTTGTGAGTTCCGTTGTTGGATGTACACCCGACGGTCCATCTTCACAAGACGTCAACACGAACGATATGGCAAGAACAATGCCAACAAATTCAAGTATGCGTTTCATGGTTATGAGCCTTCGTAGTGATTATTTAAAGTTGATATCAAAGAGATAGGACACGCCAACACGGAAGGAACCGGGCACGTTATCCTCGATTGTCCTTGACGTTACATTCGGTTCTCCGTACTGACCAACGGGCGAACCATTGGTATACATATCTTTTTCGTACAATCCTGATACCCAGTAGCTGGCTTGTACATCAACATAGAGTTTGCCGACGGGTGACTCCCACGCCTTAATCATACCGCCGATACGGATATCAATGGCTGTTTTCAGCGTCTCACGGTCAACAAAAAAATCCTCGTCTCCACGATCAGGATGCCACATTCTTCCTGACATCGGGAAATTGAAACCGGCACCTAACGTAACACCAGCAAAATTGAGCTGTGGTGCGATGGTGAAGTATCGGTAGCGCTCAATGAAGTAACCTTCAAAGTTGGACTTACTATCATAGTACTCATATGGTCTGATTCGAGTACCAACCTCATTAATTCCAACGTCGAGACGTGCACCAAGATTGTTCTTCATGCTGAACGGTGCATAGATTGTAGCGCCAAATGCCGGTAAGAAGTGAATGTCTGGATTCACTTTTCGCCCTTCACCGGCAACCGAATTGATGGAGCCGGCGGCGAAGAAGACGTGGACACCAACGCCGAGTCTATAGGCCGTAGGTACGATTTCTTCTGTTGATTCCTGAGCAGAAACTGACAACATATTGAGAGCCAGCGCAAATCCAGCTACTGCAACCTTCATGTAACCCTTCATGGGCGAACCCCTTGCCTCGTGGTACTTGAATGAATGAATGAGCAAATGTACGCACAACGTCACCTGTAACGCTTTTCCCAGAGGTGGTTTCTTGTGAACGAACCGAAACAGAACCAATGACGTACACGCTACTGTCGGATGAGGACCTGTTCGCGCATGTTCGCGACGGGAACGATGAGCAAGCCTTCCGGACACTGTTCAGGAGGTATGACAAGCGTATCTACGCCTACTGTCTGAGGGCTCTTGGTAGCCATGAAGAGGCTCAGGACATGTTTCAGACGGTAGCTCTGACGGTGTTTGACAAACGAAAATCCTTCATTGACGGCAGTTTTGCGGCCTGGCTTTTCACGATTGCTCGTAATCACTGTCTGAAAGCCCTCCGCAATAGGAAGTTCACCACGGAGATAACGGATGACACGTTACCTCCCGAAGAGGACGAATCAAGATCCGGCGGTGATTTCCTCCTAAAACAGGCCCTTCGAGAAGCAATTGACAAGCTTCCGGAGGAATTCCGCGAGGCCCTTGAGATGAAGTACTTCGATGATTTGCCGTATGAAGACATTGCCCAGCTTCTCGGTATAACAGTTTCTCTGGCAAAGGTCAGAGTCTTTCGGGCAAAAAAACTCCTTCAGCAAACAATGTCCCCGATTCTCGACGAACTGCGATGACGAACGAAGAACTTCTCTCCGGCTTTCTCGATCGCTCACTGAGCGAAGACGAGTTGCTTGAATTCGAGGCCCGGCAGGCCGCGAATCCAAGTTATGCCTCGGAGGTCCGCGAAATGCTCGCCCTGGAAGACCTCCTCTCGACGTCGGCGCCACGTGGAATGGCTCCCGCCGACTTTCTTCATAACGTGGAGAACGTCGTTGCCGCTAAGGTTGTCGCCGCACCCGTCTCCTCAGGCCTGTTTACGGGACTCTCTTCCATCTGGGCATGGATTGGTGGTGCGTCTGTAGCTCTCGTCGCCGTCGGAACAACGCTGTGGTTCACATCAATGAATGACTCAGGGGATAGTTCAGCGATCGTCTCTGAAACCGTTCGCGTGAATACACCTACTCCTGAACGTGTCGCACCACCTACTGCCACGCAGCACATTGATCAATCTACAGATGTGCGTTCCGAGGCCCCTTCTCAAAGCCCCCTAACAAGATCCACACCTGAATCTTCACGTCTGGTATCTCCATCCGAACGAGATCAACACGTATCACCAACGACAGCACAAACAAGTGTACCATCTGCATCAGCAGATGGAACGGCCAAGGTTGACAATCCCAATGATGATGCTGTAACACGGACCCGTGCTGAACTGGATCGTGCCGTTGCTTCTGGGAATAGTTTAGCGGCTGCCCGATTGGCACTATCTCTAGCCAACGAGCTTCGCTCGGCAGGAAAAACCGATGAGCTGCAATCAATGCTTCAACGCGCACTTGAGTATGCCCGCACATCACGCGTAGCTGACTATGAGGTGAAGGCCCTGGGTGAACTCGCCCGCTACGAGTCTTCTCGCGGAAATGAACGACTTGCTGCCAATTACTACCGTCAAGCCATCAATACCGGCAAACGTGCCCTGCTGGACGTTTCGGTCTACGAAGCAGCACTACAAGCAATCGAGAAATAATGCCCTACATGGTGTGAGTACGGCGGCGGTAAGCTTCTTCTCAGCTTCCGCCGCCGTTTTTTGTATCCCCCACCTTCCCACATCTTCCC
>DDUR01000012.1 GCA_002344895.1 Ignavibacteria bacterium UBA2333 | reverse complement strand
TGGTGGTGGTGGCGGTGGTGGTGGCGGTGGCGGTAGCGTAACCCATGTATTCCATTGAACAGCAACACCAGCACGCAGCGAATTCATCGTCCAAGGCTGCGACTGCTGGAGATTGTTGAGTCCAATTGTGTAGAAGACTTCCGGTACAATTGCCATTGTCTTCGATGCGTTCACGTCAATGGCGTAACGAACACCACCGGTCACACCAATAGCAACTGTAGATGACTGTGGTACGGATCCGCTATAGACGAGACGAACCTTTTGGTCATTCTCGTAGACGGCGTCAGATGGTTCGAGAAGTCGTTCTTCTTGTTCAAATGTTGAAGAAATCTGAAGGCCAAGAGATGGACCAGCAAGGACCTGTAATCCACCGAAGACTTGATATGCAAGAAGAGGTTCTGCTGAAATGAAGATTCTGCTTACATCGAGTGAATGCTGAAAGACACCTTGTGATGGAGTGCCATTCGTGTTCACAGTTGTTCGCTCTTCGGCAGAAAGGGCGGCAGGGCCACTCATTATGGCGAGTCGTGCCTGAATAGAAAGGCCGTCCGCAATTCCTCTGGCATCACCGAGGTTATAGTCGAACAAGCCCCCTACGGCGAAGCCGAGCCCCGTTCCATTCTCAAACTTAGAACAACATGTTGGAATGTCCGGTAGTCCCTTGAGGTCAACCGTGTGGTTGTTTAACGTCGCGCCACCAAACGCGCCGAACGAATGCGAACGATACGCTTTCTCAAGTTTTGCCGTTTCTTCCTGAACAGGAGGAGTGGCCGCAAAACACAGACTTGAAGAGAGCAGGAGTGTGCCGGTGGCCAAGAACAGTGAGATTCTCATTTCCTGATCACCAGTGGTTTCGTGAACAATTCATTCGGTGTCATAAGTACGAGTGTGTACGTACCTGAAGCAATCGTCGAGACATCAATAGGAACTGATGCAACACCAGGAGCTCTGTCCTCATCACTTAGTACAGCAATTTCTCGACCAATGGCATCTACTACATACAGTCGTGTTCGACCACGTTCTGCTAGATCCAACATCACGGTTGCATCCGAAGCCGCAGGATTTGGAGTGACTCCGGAGATGCCTGCAGCACGACTGCGTTTGATGAGTCGGACAACATCACCTTCACGACAAACTCCAAGGACCTGGAAGGTTCCGTTTTGGGTCTCTGTTCGAAATGTTGATGCGCTAGTCCACTTCACAGTGTCGATAGTGAGTGGTGTTGTTTCTGAATTGCCTAGCGTTACAAGGAATGGAACCGTGGCAAGGATACCAGCACTATCGGCCATGGTACCTGTTATCGTGAGGATACAGTCGTCACCCTCACGTCGACACTGGAAGGATCCCTGGTGGACGAGTACTGTTGCATTGTATCGAAGTTCAACTTCAAACTGTCGCGGCCCATCTACAAGAAGTTCGTCGGAACGAACAAGCATGATTGGCACGTTAACAGTTGTTCCAATGTCACCGTCGCCATTCGGAACAGCAACAATCACGACACCACGACGCGGTCGATACCAAAAACCACCGTATGACTTGTCGTCACCAATGGCTGAACGGCCAACCACGGACTGTCCAAGTGTGTGCTGGATAACACGTCCATCTTGTAGCGTATTCGTTGCCGAACCAGCCCCAACAACAGCGCGTGTCTGAGTTTGTGCCAATGCGCCCGCTACCGATCCACTGATCAGAATGGCGACGGCGAGAGAACGAAAGAGAATGTTCATGTTCATCGCTCCGGATCAGTGGTAAATAAATACGCGTGTTGTGTAAAGACTCATGTCGACATCACCACCAGTTCGATTTCTCACTTGTAATGATGATCTATACTGTCCAGCGTCATTATGCGAAACAAATGTGATAATCAACCCTGGCGGTGGCTCCGGTGTTACCGTAACAAAACCAACCTGACCAGGAAGGTTCGTACCAATCGACCACCCATATGTTGCACCGTTAGCAATAACGCTGGCCCAAAAATTACCGTTTGCAGCACTCAGGGTTAAGAGTCGCGTTCCATTAAAAGACGTCCCTTCTTCTCCCAGAATAAAACCGCGCCACACATCAAGGTTTGTATTCGGACCGAACTGGTTGATTGCAACGAGTGATGTGCTCGTTGCACCGTTCACCCCTGCTACGCGTCCAAGGACAAGTGAGTTACTTGCATCAACACGAGAACCAAAACCGATGGCCGTTGCATTTGTGAGACCATCAGCTCCAACATCTGCATGCGAACCAATGAGTGTTACACCAGTTCCATTCGTCAGTGATGCACCAGTAAGGTGACCAAACAGCACGTTATCACTTCCGTTCACAAGTGAACGGCCTGCCTCTGTACCGATAATAACGTTACCCTGCGAACTCGATCCTTCGTATGCCGTTGCGGCATAATGTCCAACAATGACGTCACGATTCGAACGCGAGGCCGATGGCAATGCATTCGTACCAACAACGACGGTCTCGGAAAGTTCATCAACATCTTTACCAGCTCCAACACCGACAACCACGGCGTCTCGTAGGGTAGCCGTATTCCTTGCGGCTTCGTTACCTACAATGACACTTCCTTGCGCCGATGACTGCCCCGCATTCTCTGCAGCATAGGCACCAATGACCGTCATGTCAATGGAGGACCCCATTTGCCGTGCGGCACGATGTCCGATGATCGTGGCGTTCTGATCAACGGACGACGGATTGCCTGCCTCTGTACCGACGTACGTATTCTTAAACGCTCGTAGAGTTGTGTGTCGTGTTGGTCCTACATGGAGGTCAGCCGACTCCGAAGTGTCCGTCCACATCCATCGGTCATCACCAAGATCATAGGACGAACCATTGTTGATGTTTACGTCACCGAATCCTTCTACAGAGTTGTTTGGTGCCGTACCGGTCGGGATTGCTCGTGCAGTAAGTGCCGTGGCATTGTTATCACCTGAACCTGATGCTTGTGCAACAATCCGAGCACCGCGTGCCTGACCATCAGGAGCCGAGGCACTGTATGTAATGTCAAAGTGTGGGAATGTTCTGGTGTTTACCGTATCATACTCTTCTACAGGTGGTCCCAATCGTATGAGATGGTACGTTGGTCCCATTCTTGTGAATGCACCACCATTCTCTGAATAGTGGAGTAAATTCGCAGAGTATGTGCCCCACAAACCGATACCTGCAGTTGGAGTAGCATCTCCTTGAACAGCAGCAGGTTCCAACGACATTCCACCTTCCGTTGTCAGCGACACAGAAGACGTCAATGGCGATGTCAACCGGATCTCGCCAATGCTATTCTGGAGGTAGGTATGGTATCCAATCATTCCTTGATATTGACCTTCTTGCCGGAAGGAAATATTGATTGGATGGCGATGGTCAGACGTAAAATCAGAAAAGAGTTCTAGCGCTTGATCCGTGAGAGATTGTGGAGTTCGACCATTTCGAATGATCGTCATACGCGGGTTATCTCCATCAATTGGCCCCGTTCGTATTCTCATCGTCTCAACAAACGTGGCAGACGTTCCTCCGGAGTGATATCCAAAGACGTGATCATCACCGCGTTCCGATGTTTGTTGGCGAACCTCATTCGGCGCAAGACTATAGCCAATCCATTGTGATGGATCCGTTGAATTTTTCCACAAAGAAAGTTTCGGTCCATTCGACGACCCCATGGAAAGGGGCATAAGGGGCGTGGTCGTTGTAACACCAATGGCACCATTGGTCGTGTCAACGATAAAGTCTGCATCGGACGTCATGGTCGTTGAGTCTCTCCAGAACACAATTCGTCCGCCGGTGCCAGTACCCGTTGGGAAAGGAGATGTTCTCCACGACGTTGACGTACCGTCGGTAACAAGCCAGCGTCCCGACATTCCTGCCTGATCAGGAAGAAGATTTGTCAGTGCTTGTTCTCGTGTGGAAGCGCTGGTGCCGCCACGTGCTATCGACAACGTCCCTGTCGTAGAGGCATCATTGATGGCGGTGAGAATGTTGTTACCTGCCGTAGCAGCAATCGTTGGATTCGGATACGTTCCTGTGAGATCACCAGATGCGGCGCCTCCAGGTGAAACCCCACGTACAAGTGAATCCGTCGCTGCAATTACACGGCCTGCTGCATCGACGGTTATTCGACCTACAGCCAAGGATGAGCCATACGTTCCAACAGCCACTCCAGTTGGTTCGAGTTTTGCGCTCGTAACTGAACCATTGGCAATCTTCGATCCATTCACGGCCTGAGATGCGATCGTACGTTCAATAATTGCTCCGTCAGCAATCGTACGTTCTGAAACTGCATTATTGACAATTACACGATTTGTTACTGCGCCTGATGCAAGTGTACGCTCCGTTACAGCGCGATCTGCGATGGCTCGTGTTGGTGCTGAGAATGTTGAAAGACGTGATTCTTCAACAGCATCATCCGCAATGCGGTCTGCAACAACGGCCCCATCCCGAATAATCGGATTGGGATACGTACCGTCAAGGTCACCACCAGCAGGTCCACCAGGAGTACTGCCGGAGACAACAACCTCTCGTGCTGCAGTTACTCTTCCCTTTGAATCAAGTGTGAGTTCAACGGCATGACTGTTATCGCCATACGTACCAGGTGTGACTCCGGTGGCCGATAGTTTCGCTGACGTGATCGACTCTCGTCCGATCTTCAGCGTTGTTACCGATCCATTGGCAATCTTTTGCGTTGTTACAGCACCTTGAGCAATCTTAATCGTCGATACAGCTCCAGGAGCAATCGTAGAAGCCGTGATTGAACCATCAGCGAGTGCAACGTTGTCTACGGTAGAATCTGCAAGCTTTGACTCTGTGACAGCGTCTGGTCGAAGCGTTGGATTCGGATACGTTCCAATGAGGTCTCCACCGGCTGGGCCGCCGGGAGCGACACCTGATACGGTGTCTTGACGTGCATTTGTCAATCGACCAGTTGCATCTACGGCCGTCACAACGGCGACGGTATTTGCAGAACCGTAGGTACCAGGGACAATGCCCGTCGGAGCTAGCTTTTCCGTCGTGACCGCTTCGTCCGCAATCTTCGGAGTGGTTACGGACGTGTTGGCGAGAAGTGAAGACGTGACAGATCCATCTCTAAGTTTTGGGGACGTGACAGATCCATCAGCAAGCGTGGAGGTTGTCACAGCTGTATCCGCAATCTTTGCCGATGTAACTGATCCATCAACAAGCTTCGCAGCGGTGACAGATCCAGGTTGCAGTTTAGATGTTGTTATCGCACCATTTGCAATGACCACTTCTGAAACAGCACCATCAGCTATGTGGCGTTCACGAACTGAACCATCTGCAAGAGCAAGTGTTGTCTGTGGGCCACCTGGATTTGTTACGGCAATTGTTGCATCTGGCGACGTTATGGTATCGATACCATCCGTGGGAGATGATATCAGTATTTGACCATTCGCAGCAGTTACCGTAGAGCCTCCTCGTCCTTCAATGACGACGTCACCCTGTGTTCCATTCAGTGTTCGAACGATACCCGTGGCATTCGGCGTTGCAGATCGCGCAGCCGTTGCAGTATCTGCAACAAATGCATACGGGACACTGACCAATGGCAAACGCGGTGTTGAAGGTGTACCGCCATTTACCGTGAGTGACAACCAATACGTCTGAGTCCAGTCCAGTGATATTGGTGTGATCGATCCAAGTTCAACGGAGAATACACCAGCCCACGTTGTGACATTGTGTGTCTCGGACCAAACTTGACGTCCACCCGCAACATCATCAAACAGCGAGAAGACGATGGTGTGATTCCCGTTTGGCACTGCTCGACCGTCGGGACCACTCAGAAAACCCTGATATGACGTTGTTGTCTGAGCCGAAACATTCAGCGTTACGAAGACAAGCAGCAGGGCAGCGAAAAAGAGTCGGTAGTTGTTCATCGTTGTGATTCCCTGCTTACAGTTGAACGATGTAGATACTGAACGTCACGACGCCAAGGTCGATGTCACCCGCCGTGCGATTAACCACCTGGAATCGTACCGTTCCATCCACAGGCACGTGAGCACGTACAAAGTAGAGATCAGGCAAGGTTTCCGATGGAGATACATTTACGATCGAACCGACACGTGCATTTGGATACGGAGCGTCAAAGACGATAGCATCGGCTGCAGGTACGTTCGGAATATTGAACGAGATTGCATCCTTGATCATCGCATGCACAACTGGCCCACTGGCCTGAAGCTGGACGGTACCAACAACATCAAGTCTGCGTGTTGGTGCTGTTGTACCAATTCCAACATTTGTTCCCGGTGTACCCAGACCAACATCTTCCACACTACCGAGTACGACGGCGTTATTTGTATCAACGCGTGCCCGATAACCAACTGCTGTCGCATTGAGGAGCGTGTCTGTTCGATACGTTGTCGTACCTGTGCGTGCTCCGATAAACGTTGATCGAACACTCGTCACGACATTTGTGCCGGATCGATATCCGATTGCAGAGTGTTCATTGGCGATAGAGAGATCGGGGCTTGACTCAGCACCAACTGATGTCGTACTGAATGCTTGTAAAGTTTGTGTAGCAGCAGCGTATCCGACCGCAACTAAACTGTTGGACGTGTCGATTGAACGACCGGCATCAGCACCTAGAACAACACTTTGAATACTCGTACCGTCGGCTCGCAGTGCGTCACGACCCACTGCAACGCTATAGTCTCCATACTGCTGCCATCCTGCACGTGCACCAACTGACGTAAATCGCTGATGAAGGTCTGTACGTCCAAGTGTACCGTAGCCAGCCTCGGTACCGATGGCGAGTTGGCTCTCACGCGCAAGCGTATATCTGCCAGCATGAGAACCAACGACGGTGGAATAGTTGCCACTCGTTGCGTTCTCGCCAGCGTACGTGCCAACGATTGTGTTGTATAAAGGTGTATAGTTATCCGAACGTGTGAGCCCGATGTAGGTGTTGGAAATGCTCAAGGTGGGGCCGTATGACATGATGGGTAGCCCTTCCATTCGATAGATTGGATAAGGACCATAGATGCGGAAGTCTCCAAAACCATCAAAGGCTCGAGCGATTCCATTTCCCGTGGCATATGCTTCCAACCGAAGAGCTGTAGCGTTAATGTCGCCTGTTCCAACTGACGTTGCGTTTAGGATACTTCCGTATGCTATACTCGCTGGCTCTGAATCAAGTGTTGTGATGTAGAACAGCGGACGCGAACGATCATCAACAAGATCTGTCTCTGGCGGCGCAATTCGCACATACCTTCCATCTGCAACAAGATCTCGGAACGGCCTACCCGTTTCCGAGTACTTGATTGTGCGAGACGTCTGGTCGAAATACATTCGGGTAACTCCAGCCGCTGGTACAAGTTGTGAACCGCGAGCAGCAGCCTCAAAAATCAGTGCACCAGGAAATCGGATGTTCGTGAGGTTTGTATTATAACTCATAAATGTGAACAAGCCCTGTCCGCCCGTCGAAGCTGACGAGTACGAGATGCCACCCCAATATCGATTACTTGTGTGCCAACGTAGTCCGGTTCCGTTTGTGGCAATTCCCGTATTGGGAGAGAGCAACTCAATGTGTGCTGCTCTCAGGTCACTTTGTGATTGTGCATCACCAATAAGGACCAAACGACCTTCACGTTGTCCCGTATCAGAAGAAGTAATACGTGCAGCCTCTTCAAACGCACCATTGTGAAGGTTACCGTATACAATGTCATCTGTTGGTGAAGCGATGACGTCGAGTGCAGCACCCGATGTTCCGAGTCCACTCCATCCATCTGTCAGACTACTTCCATGCCGGAACGCAATCATTGGTCGGTCACCAGATTTAAATCCAAGTGTTGATGGCATGATGCCGGGGAAGGCACCCGTCCCAATACTCAGTCGGCCATTCGACGCTTGCCACACTGACGTGTCGACAGATGTGATCGAGCGTTCTCCGTTCCAGCGAACGAGTGTATTCGTTGTACCAGATCCACCGACCGTGTCGAGTGTTGCCCACGACGGAGTCGTTCCGTCTGTGCGAAGGAACTGTGTTGTTGTGGCACCAGACTGAGGAGGCAAAAGATTACGAAGCGCTGCATCACGCGTTGACGCACCAGTACCACCGCGTTGAATCGAAACAACCTGCGTAGTTGCAGCATTGTTCACGGCAGTTACAATGTTGTTCCCAGCACTTGTAGCAATAGATGGCGCTGGATACAAGCCCGTTAGGTCGCCATTGGCAGAACCACCTGGTGGAACTCCCGAAAGGACCGTATCACGTGCCGTGGTGAGTCGTCCGGAAATATCAACAGAAAAGTTTACGGCTCGCTGATGATGTCCGTATGTGGACGGCGTTACTCCTGTAGGAGCAAGATCTGCACTTGTGATCGATGTGTCGGCAATCGTTCGTCGAGAAACAGATCCATTGCCAATCGTACGCGGCGTTCCAACATTTGCGCCGAACTTGTTTGTTGTCACAGCACGATCACGAATAACTCGTGTTGTGACGGCACTATCGGCAAGCTTTTCCTCCGTCACGGATCGGTCCTGAAGTACACGTGCCGAGACAGATCCATCGGCGAGTTTATCAGCCGTTACGGCACCGTCAGCAAGGGTTCGTGTTGTTACAGACAGATCACGAAGTGATGGATCTGGATAGGTACCGGAAAGATCGCCCCCTGCCGGGCCCCCTGGCACAATACCGCTCATACGAACAGTATCAATTGTGGTAATGCGTCCAGCTGAGTCAATGGTAATCCGCGCTACATGAAGTGAATCACCATAGGTTGATGCAACCACGCCAGTCGGTACGAGTCGATTGCTGGTGATTGCAGCATCGGCAATCTTCTCAGTTGTAATTGCTCCGTTTGCGACAAGGTCAGATGTCACCGATTGATCGGCGAAGTGTGTTGTCGTGATAACACCATCAACAAACTTCTGCGTGGTAACTGCACCACGTGCAATCTTAACAGACGTTACGGCACCATCTCGAATGGCATCGGTCGTAACAGAACCATCTCGCAGTTCCGGTGCGGGATAGGTTTGCGTGAGATCCCCACCAGCTGGGCCTCCAGGCCGAACACCTGTGATGTTCGTTTCACGGACATCGGTTACTCGACCAGAGGCATCAACGGTGATGATTGCTGTTGTTGTTGGCGAACCGTATGTGCCAGGCGTAACACCAGTTGGAGCGAGCTGACGCGTTGTTACACTTCCATCTGCAAGATGTTGTATTCCTACTGCCTCGTCACCGAGATGTTGTGTACGAACAGAGCCATCAGCGAGCTTCGGTGTTGTTACCGCAGCTTCGGCGAGCTTCTCCGTCGTCACTGAACCGTTAGCAAGTTTTTCTGTGGTTACAGCGCCATTTACCAATGTGCTCGTGACAACACTTCCATCGGCAAGTTTTTGCGTCGTAATTGCACTATTGGCAAGTTTTGCTGTCGTTACGGCATTGTCCGTGATCTTACTTGATGTAACTGCGCCATCAGCAAGTGACACAGTACTTTGTGGTCCAGTGCCGTTACCAATGGTAACACTTCCGTCAGATGTTAGTGAAGTTATACCATTCGTTGGTGTAGAGATGGTCACCGTTGTACCATTCTTCGTCACCGTTGTACCGCCAGCTCCTTCGATTAACACGTCTCCCTGAAGGCTGTTGGCAGAACGAACAACACCTGTAGCATCGTTCGTAACCGAGGTAGCAGCTCGTGCCGTGTCAGCGTACAGAGCTAGCGGTACGGCGATGATTGGTAAACGTGGTTCTGCAGCAGGATTACCATCTACGCGGATCGACAACCATAACTGTCGGCCTGCACGAATCGAAAGTGGTGTTCGACTGCCAAGGACAGCGTCGACAACACCTGAAAATGAGCGTAGTCGATGAGACTCCGTCCATATCACTGTTCCGCCCGTTGGGGCATCATGAATTGTGAATGTCACATCGTGATCAGCGTCCAGAACCGGTCGGCCATCAGGCTGACTGATGAGACCTTGCCACGAAATGAGTCGTGGAGTATTCTGGGAAGATGCAGGCATCGCCGACACAATGATGGCGACGACTAGAGCGAGAAAGTAGATCGTCGTTCTCATTGGATCACCACTACATTGATTGTCATCGGGAAGTTGACGTTGGTTGCTCCGTCGATATTCGACCATACGACCTCGACGGTATTTGCGGCGATCACTCTGGTACTCGATGCGATAAATCTGCCCATCTCCCAATACGTCGCAGACTCCATGGTTGCAGTTGCAACGTCACCCACTTGGGCTCCCGGCACGGTTACGTTGTGAACCAACGTACCACCTATTGGGACAACCACTGGCGCAGCTGCATAGTCGACGGTGAGCTGACCGCGAATGATGTTCTCCAGCGTATTGCCTAACTCACCGAATCGGAAGTTGCCGTGCACGTGAAGTGATGCTCGGGGCTTTGTTGTGCCAATACCAACATTCACATCGGCTAAAGCACCAATCTGACCGTTCGCTGACCCAACAACTACCGTGTTGGCCCAGGCCATCGGAGCACGATTACCAAGAGCAGCGGAAAGAGTCGTTCCTGAATTATTGTATCCAGCAAATGCGCCAATCACCGTTGTACTATCATGATTTGAACCGCCGTTACCTGCATCTCGTCCGAGATACGTCCCTTCCGATCGAACTGTGTTCGAATGTTGTGAACCTCTACCAACACCGGTATTATTTACACCGGTTGTAACGTTCAAGAGAGCATCATATCCGATGGCGAGATTACCCGTGCCGGAAGCATTCACAGCTGTCCGTGGACCAAGTGCAATCCCATCGTCAAGATTTGTGACGTTTCGTCCTGCCTCATGACCTATTGCAATCGTACGCCGGATATTGGTGGCATTTGCATAATGTGATGCTATGCCCAAGGAGATTGTTGAGTCCACGAGGCCGGGAGCTCCCGCCGGACTTTCGGTTGAGAGTGCTCCGATTGAAATTGAAGCATTTGATGGCGAAAGCATACCAGCCCGAAATCCAACGAACGTATTATCATTTCCGGACGTGTTGTCTCGACCAGCATCGTATCCTAAGTGCAGGTTACGATTTCCTGTTTCTAGGTTGTTGATGAGAACGTATGTCTGTCCTACATGTACGTTATCGACACCGTTTGGTCCATTCCATAACATGTGATATGACGTTGACATGTAGGCCGACGAGGTGTCAATCGCAATTCGTCCAACAGCGTCAATCATTGTCGCACGGCCATTACCAACCGCTACAGCACTAGGTCGAAGTGCAACGGCCCATTGATTTGTGCCTACAGCTTTTGATTCAATGAACGCTCCAAACGCAGGTCCATCTGGCGCTGTAGGTGAATATGCAACGTCGAAAAGCCATTGCGATCTATCGCCGACGTTCAGAACACCAGCTGTGGTTCTCCGTGCAAGAAATCGTCCTTGTATGCCAAGGGGTCTAAATGGCGCACCATCTTCAGAAATGAGGAGTTTGTCCTGACTGTCGTCGTAATAGATGATGCCGCGACCAACGGTTGGCGTAATCGGTCCACCAGGATTAGCGGCTGTATGGAACATGAAACCACGATTACGAATGACGGCAGTCGAATCACCAATTGTTCGGAAGAGAAACTCACCAGGTCCATTGGTTGACGACGAACGATAGGAGATGGTACCTTCAGATTGACCCGTCTGTCCAATCCGCATACGAATCTCATTTGCTGACGATCCTGTATTTGGTGAGTATAGGTCGAGATGTGATTCACGGCTAGGATCACCAGATTCCGGCGATGCAGTCTTGCGGAGGAACACAGTGGCATTATTACTGCCGAGACCCGAACCTATGACACGACCAAGCTGCCATGTCGAAGCCGTACCTACGCCCCACTGGATGAAGTCGTTCTGTGCGGCAACAATAGAACGTAACTCTCCCGAAGGCAACACCTCAAAACCTTTTGATGGCGAGTTCTGGTTACCATTCCACCAGAGTCGAAGTTTATCACCTGATGTCGAACCCAGGTCAACTGTTGCTATTGGTTGGGTTGTACCAATTCCAAGCCGATTTGACGTTGAATCCCAGTAGACGGTATCCATACGCGATACCGTAGTTGGCGCTGTAAACGTCAGAAGATGACCTGCCCGTCCACTACCTTCGACGGCACCTTTGCTACGCCATAGTGCATCACTTCCGTTAGACTCAAGAAAGCCCCTTGACCAGCCCCCTTGTGATGGCAAAAGGTTTGTGAGTGCTTGGGGCGCAGTTGAGGCCGACGTACCACCCTTGCTGATGTCAACAGTACCAGTTGTAGCAGCATCGTTGATTGCCGTAATCAAGGCCGATCCAGCTGATGTCGCAATTGTGGGAGCAGGGTACGCGCCCGAAAGATGACCACTCGCAGGTCCACCCGGAGGAATTCCAAAGAGAAGTGAGTCACGGATCGCAGTAATGCGTCCGGCCGCATCAACACTTACGACAGCTACATGCGTTGAGTCGCCGTATGTCCCAGCTGCCACGCCCGTTCGTGTAAGCTTTCCAGACGAGACTGCTGCGTCCGCAATCGCATTCGTGCCAACGGCATTATCAGCAATAAGCACACTTACGATTGCAGTGTCAGCAATTTTTTCTGACGTAACTGAACGGTTTCGAAACGTTCGTTCAGATGCAGCAAAGTCAGCGAGTTTACTTTCAATAACAGCACTATCGCGTAGAGCCGACGTCGTAATTGCTCCATCTGCAAACACCCGCTCAACAACTGCGCCACCGGCTATCTTGTTTGTCGTAACAGCACCGGAGCGAATGATAGGGTTAGGATAGTTTTGGTCAAGGTCACCACCGGCAGCCCCGCCTGGCTGTGTACCACGAACCGTCGTATTCTGCGCTGCAGATGTCCGGCCTGCCGCATCAACCGTCAGCCTAGCTACAGATGAAGTTGTTCCATATGTGCCAGGCACGACGCCCGTAGGCGCAAGTTTCGCATCGGTGATTGAACGATCTGCAAAGTCCTCGCCGACAAGTGTTGTGTCTGCAAACTTCTGCGTTGTTACAGACGCATCTTCGATCTTAACCGTCGTTATGGACCTATCTGCGATCTTCTGCGTCGTCACGGCTCCAGCCGCAATGTCAACCGTCTGCACGGCTGCCGGTGCCAGTTTTGATGATGTCACAACACCATCACGAAGGATAGGATTCGGATATGTACCCGTGAGGTCACCTGATGCTGGTCCGCCTGGAGGTACACCTACAATTGTGGTGTCTCGAGCTGTAATCAGCCGACCCGTCGTGTCGATCGTTACAACAGCAGAACGTGTTGCTGATCCGTATGTCCCTGCACGTACACCACTGAGTGCAAGTTTCGATGTCGTCACAGAACCATCTGCAAGTTTCGACGTCGTCACAGCCCCGTCAGCTAGCTTAGGTGTCGTGACCGATCCATCAGCGATTTTATCAGTTGTAACTGCACCATCAGCGATTTTCTCCGTCGTCACAGCATTCGACGCGATGGCAGCAGTCGTTACGGCACCATCTGCCAACTTCTCAGTTGTTACAGAACTATTGGCAATCTTCTCTGCCGAAACGGAACCATCGTTTATTGCTGATGATTGGACTGCACCGTTAGCAAATTTTGTCGTCGTTACCGCGTTGTCGGCGAGTTCGACGGTTGATGAAGGTCCTTGAGGCGTTCCAATGCGGAGTGTGCCATCGGGAGAAGTGAGATTCTTTACACCATCTGCAGGGGACTCTACCGTAATCGTTGTTCCATTGGTCGTCACGGTCGTTGAACCAGCTCCGACGATCGTAATGTCGCCTTGTTCACCTTGTAGCGTTCGCACAACACCTGTAGCTGTGCTCGTAAAAACGCCGGCAGTAGACGCAACATTCGCCCGCATTGCCGTAGGAACCGACAGCAACTGCATTCGTGGTTCAGCTTCACCACGGCCATCAGCATCGATGGTAAGCCATAGATTCGTTGGCAATGGTGACGGTAACGGCGTGGTTGACCCAAGGAGCACGTCGAATGCACCTGAGACTGTCGATACCGTGTGGCCTTCCTCCCAGAGTTTGGCCCCACCAGTTGCAGCATCGTACAGTGCAAACCGAACCGAATGTGGTCCGTCAGCCACCGGATCATTAAACGTTGTCGTCAATAATCCGTGATACCGAATGGTGAACATGGCATTCTGTGCCTGACCCATAACAGTCAGACCACACAGCAATAGCACGAACGCCACGCATCGAAGCGCGTTCATGAACACTCCTTCAACCCTGAGATGGACGTCCGCACTACGGACGTATCGAAATCGTGAACCCCCTCTGCCGATGATCGCTAACCCCCTGATGGTCATCGATTACGTGGTGCGAGGCGGTAAGAACCCTGAATGGCCGCAAAAGTAGGACGAAATTATTCGTACACAAAACTCCTGTGTTTCCTCACAGAAGTTTTCCGTCATCGTAACACCACATCCAACGCAAGGCACTATACGTTGTATCCATGTGAGGATGTCACAAAAGTCCCGTATCAAGTTCGCATAGTTTCGTAGATACCGCTTCAGGGATGCAATTCTTCCAGGGGCATTTCATCACACCTACGAGAACACACATGTTTGGCTCACTCTTCGGAAAAAAGTCCGAAACCCTAACAACAGCACTGCGCGATGGCGCAATCATTATCGATGTTCGCAGTCCACAAGAATTTGCCGGAGGCCATGTAGCGGGATCAACAAACATTCCACTGCAGAACCTCGGTAACCAACTGTCGAGATTCTCACCCGATGTACCTATCGTCTTCTGTTGCGCTTCAGGAGGCCGAAGTGGTGCGGCAACAGACGCCGCTGTGCGCGCAGGACTCACGGCCATCAATGGTGGACCTTGGACAGCCGTGAACCGTGCCGTGGCAGACTTGGAGAAGGAGAACAAATGATAACGTCCCGTAACATACTTGTCGTTGTGACGAGTATCATGCTGATGTCTGTAATGGCTTGTGCCGGTCAATCAAAAAAAATCGCACCCGCCGAAGCGAAGAAGCTTATTGATGCCGGTAAGGTTACGGTGCTCGACGTACGTACTCCTGGTGAATGGTCAACAGGATACGTACCAACGGCTACGCTAGCAAACTGGAACGATACACAGTTCGAAACCATCGTCAAGAAGCTCGACAGAAAGAAACCGGTTGTTGTGTATTGTGCGGTTGGCGGCAGAAGTGCCAAAGCATCAACTCGATTAACCGAACTTGGCTTCACAAACGTTTTGGACATGTCGGGCGGCATAACGGCCTGGAAAAACGCAAACCTCCCCGTCGTTCAGCCCTAAGCTGAATGTCGTTTGATGCCTAATCGAACACGGCTGTGTCGAGCGAACCGGTTGCCGACACAGCCGATGTGTCGACGTCATTCCAAATCCGTGTTTCAAGTTTCTTTGTGGCACCCTTTTTTACTGTCACGAAGTACATCTTCGCATCGGTAGATACTTCTTGCCCATCCTTGTTGTAAAACCTCACTCGGACGACGGGATCGGAGAACGTTTTCCCGCTCTCGTTCTTCAGTGTCACTGAAACAGGCCAGTCCGTTCCGGACTTCCGAAACGAGACGCTTACCTTTACCTTGTCCTTCAGTTCCTGGGCGAATACATGTATGGAACCTAGGAGAATCCCAATCACCGCAATGGTGACTGTTATGGGGCGAAGGGGGCTAACGTTCATGATAATTCCGAAACTGGTGAAACGTACGTGAAGCTAGGAAAAACAAAGGGCCGCACCATGAACGGTGCGGCCCTTTCGCGAGAAACAAGTGTTGTGAATTAGTGGACGATGACGATTGGCATCGTGTAAACGGCTGTAGGAGTGCGGAAGATCATCGTATAGACGCCTGCGGCCACGTCCGATCCTGATAACGAACGTCCGTCCCATACGACTGTCGATCCAGCTTGTGCTGCAGGTACAGCAAACGTTGCAACACGCGCTCCGGAGCTCGACATAACATCAACGTTCATGTCTGGCATGGAGCGATCGAAACGCACGTTCAAACGATCCGTCATAGGCATCGGTGAGGCAGAAATTCCAAATGTTTCTGCATCAACAACGGAGGTTGTGACTACTCCGTCACCCGAAATGCTTACGGACGAGTTTCCACCTGTAGCCGACGTAATGTTAACTGTTGCGTTTCTACCACCTGAAGCGGTTGGCGTAAACTTTAGGCACAGATCTGATGATGCGCCAGCTGCAATTGCAACGGGTGTAGACGTAACCAGTTCAAAGTCACTGGCTGCTGCTCCAGAGATCGTTGCATTGTCGATTACAATGTCAACCGACGACGAATTATTCACGCGCACGCAGAGTTCTGCTGATTGACCAACTTCGGTTTCCGGGAACGCGAGTGTTGCTTCGTGAGCATATCGAAGTGTGTAGACTGCCGATAACGCAACGGTCAACGAAGGATTTACGGGATCGTCTGACGTAATCGTCATCGTGCCTGTAATCGAGCCTTGTGTTGTCGGAGCTGCACGAAGTGACAAGGAACGCGATTCGCCCGGTGCAAGTGTCATCGGTAACGACGGCGCTGTGACAAAGGTGAAGGCCGGATTGTCGATTGTGATCGAGGTGACCGTAAGGGCAGCGTCACCTTCATTGCTGATGAGTTCGCTCAGATCAAGCTCCTGTGTGTAACCGACGGGAATCGTGCCGAAGTCTGCCGATGTTTGAGCAAGGGCAATCTCTGGCTGAGGGATCCTCTTTTCTGCAACCGTAACACGCACAGCGCGAGAAACGACACCACCACAAGAGTTTACTACCTTGGCAGCATAGTATCCGGCATCAGACAATGACGCTGCCTCGACAACGTACACCGTTGATGTTGCTCCGGAAATATCCTTGCCGTCACGCGTCCACTGTACGTCACGAACATCTGTACCACTCACCGACAAGCGAAGCTCATCTCCTATTGAAAGATTCTGGTTTACTGGTTGCTCAGTTAACGTTGGTTTTGCGATGACAGTTACAACGCAGACATCGGATGATACCGAGAGACCACACGTACCTGTTGCCGTACACGTGTAACTTCCGGCATCCGATGCACGAATGCCACTGAGACTGAGTGAGTTTGCTACGGCACCGTCAAGGCGAGAGCCATTGCGATACCACTGATACGTCAGACCTGTACCAGCAAACTCTGCGACGAGTGTAGCATTACCCCCAACACATGCGTCAATGTTCTTCGCCGGTTGTTCGGAAACAGTTGGCCGACGGAACCCTGCAACTGTTACCGAACGGCTTTGAACCGTAATAACACAGTTGTTAGGATTCGGGACATTTGAAGTGGCCATACAGTAGTACTGGCCGTCCATCGATGTTGAGTAATTCGTAAAGTTTAGCGTGTTTGAGCTGCCATTTTCCACACGCTGACCATTACGATACCACTGATAGTTCAAGTTTGTCCCTGTCGCAGCAAATGTCAGTGTGCCTGATGCGCCTGGACACAGAGCAAGGGGCTCTGGCTCTGTTGTTGTGCGCGGACGTTCGGTGGTTGTGAGGACACAAGCGTTACTTACGATTGACGGGGGACACGTTCCAGTGATGACGCAGTCATACGAGCCATTGGCAGAAGCTGTAACGTTATTCAGAACAAAGTCGGCAGAGGTAGCGCCAGCAATGTTGACGCCATTCTTTCGCCACTGATACGTAACGCCAGCCCCTGTAGCTCGTACCGAGATAACGTCATTTGTATTCTCACATGTTGCCTTGCTGGCGACCGGCTGTTGTGTGATCACAGGTGTCGCGATGACAGTGATAACCCATGCATTCGATGTACGTACTGCGAGTGTCGGATTACAGTTATCGCGCAGAACAACATCCCATACACCTGCATGAGAATCGTTAATGGAAGGAATGGTGTATGAGTTTATCGTTGTTGTTGCAACAGCAACTCCATTTTGTCGCCACTCATACGTTCCATTGGTGAGATTCGACGATACCGTAAATGTTCTCGAAGTTCCAGAACAGACGGATGCAGTAGCTGGTATCGACGTGATCGTTGGGGCTACGCAGGGCACGACAACGGTAAACGTAGCAATCGTTTGTGTTGTTGATGTGACGGCAGTAGGTCCAGGACACGTCATCGATCCGCCTGAGTACAGCGTCATCGTAGCGGCGTTGACAAGAACAGAGTTAAGTGCAACGTGCGTAATGGTGATTGACGCGCCATTCCAACCGTCACCATAACTATCCCATGCACGAACTGCGTACTGACCAGCAGGCACGCTGATGTCCACTCCGTTTGGAATGACTGATGAGCCAAACGGTCGACAATGATAAACGACATTAGTTGCCGTGTTTACGACCTGCCAGCCAACCTCCGTAGGCCAGGATCCGTTTGTTGAATTGATGCGTAATGTAATCTGCGCCTGAAGCGCAACTGCCGCGCATGCAAGAAGTACAAGACTTCCCAGCGTTCGGCGAATGAACGTACCCATGTTCATACCCTACTCCTTACTCACGAATGTGGTGTGATTCAGTCGTTTCGTTGTCGGGTTACTCGTCACGTCGAGGCGTCATTTCCCCTGACCGCCATCGTCGAACGTAATCACCATGTATCGCCCAGTGTCCGTCATTTCCCCTGACCGGATCAATGTCTGGAATCGCACAGGTGTGTGAGTGGTGTAAAATAATCTTCACAGTGAATTACACAATACTCCAATCCGGTGTTTCCGGAAGAATTACCGTGTTCTGCGTATACGACCTTTCGAGAACTACTGAGTCGGCGTACAGTTTCGCATAGGACAAACTCGACGTAAGTTTCGTCTGATGAATCGCACAATCCTTACCTCAGGTCTCGTTACCGGGGCAATCATAACGTCCCTAGCGTTGCTGCAGGTACGTGTTATGGCAGTTCCACTTGTCCAGGAGATATTTCTTCTGATCGTGGCAGTTGTGGCGATCGGGATAGGAATTTGGCTTGGACGGACGTATTACGAACGAGTTGAGGCGCGTCAAACGGCAGCCACAGTATCAGCAATTCAGGCCACTCGAACTGCCGAAATGTCACTTCTTACCGAACGCGAGCTTGAAGTACTTCGGCATGTGGCGAACGGCAAAACCAATCGCGAGATTGCTGATTGTCTCTTCGTGTCGGAAAACACGATTAAATCCCACCTTGCATCAGTCTATTCAAAACTTGGTGTTCGACGACGTACAGAGGCCGCAATGGTGGCAGTTTCAGCTGGTTTCTTAGAAATCGATGCCAAAACAGCGTAAAATGTGTTGACAAACAGAGGAGTAATCCTGTAAAATCACCCATATGGGTGATGTTTCTCCCGGAGAATTTGATGTAGTTGCCCCTTTCACCCCTTATCAGAAAGGTTGTTCGGATGAAACCGTTTGTACTACGCTACGGACTTGCTGCTGGCGTGGCAATTCTTGTCCTCTCTAGTATCCACTTTGTCATGCTGTCGGATAATTTGACGCCAGAGAAGCTGTCTGCCGAAATGGCAGTCGGTATGCTCATTGGTTTTGCGACGATGTTTATCAGTATGATTCCGGTGTTAATTGGCACCCGCAAGTACCGGAATAGTATTCCTGTCGAACATTGGTCGTTCTTACGAATGTGGGGCGCTGGACTAGCCATTGCGGCTATTGCGTCGATCTTCTACGTGATATCGTGGGAGATCTGGTTTACCTTCACTGAACTTCATCAGTTCGGAAACATCTATGCAGATGCTCAGATTGCTGGTCTTTCTGCCTCGGGTGTGTCGGGAGCAGAACTTGAATCGGCAACGAAGGAAATCCGCGAGTTTGCAGTCGAGTACACGGACAACAGACTTTATCGCATAGGCTTAACCTTCATGGAGATTTCACCTGTAGCCATTATTATGTCGCTCCTGGCAGGATTTTTTAACCGGAAGTGACGGTTATCAGCACTCTTATCGGTGTTTTGGAGCGTTAAAAAACGAAACGGCTTGGCGTAACCGCCAAGCCGTTAGGGAACTACGGGGTCCCGTCCCCCGAAATTCCAGTCCCACCACACTCTAAATCGAGGTCCTACCCGGTGGGCTGTGCCTTCTGCCACCGAAAAGAACGCACTACGAACATAGTCAATCAGATACCCCTTGGTCAAGTGTTTTTTTCGGGAAAATGTGGAAAAGTAGTGCGCCAAGGGCGGCGAAGCCAGAACCAGACAGTATTGCCGCCACGACGGCAGTCAAACTTGATATCGGTACAGTCATCACGGTTACGGTGGCGGCAACGACCGTGCGAACTTGACCTTCGGTTAATCCTTGTGCCACAGCAGCTTGCCTGCGGTGTTCGACCATCATTCCAAGATATGAGGGGTCAAGAACGACAATGTATAGTAACCATGCAAGGCCTACACCGACGCCGCCGAACACCGCAGCGAGCAGTCCCGTCCGCACAGCCTGGATATATCTATACGGTCCGTCCGAAGATGTCCGGCCGACAATCATTGAGCCGAGTGTCGTGATGATCGGGATACAGAACCAAGCGACTTCAGATCCAAACGTCAGTGTTTCGTCGTGCCAGCCGATCATACTTTCAAACAGAAACCAGAGAATTGTCAGTGTGAATCCGACAATTGTAAATACGAGAGCTCTCATTGTTCATCCGTGTTCTGGTAGGTGGTCTGCCTATCTTTGCCGCTCCATGATACGACAGGAATTCACGATGAAAAAAACAGCCTTCCACAACATGCATGTTCAGGCCGGTGCCAAAATGGTATCGTTTGCCGGCTTTGAGATGCCGATTCAATATCCGACTGGCATCCTTGAAGAACACCGCATTGTCCGCAATGGTGTTGGTGTCTTCGATGTCTCTCATATGGGTGAGTTCTTTGTGAAGGGTTCAGACGCCCTCGCCCTCATTCAGAAAATCTCGATTAACGATGCGTCGAAACTCACACCGGGCAAGGCTCAGTACTCTGCCATGTGTACGGAAGATGGTGGAATCGTTGATGATCTTCTTGTCTACTGTCTAGCCGAAAACTCCTATATGCTCGTGGTGAACGGAGCCAATGTTGACAAAGATTTTGCGTGGGTCCAAACGAATGCCGCTGGCTTTGCTAACGTGTCCGTAACGGATGAGAGTGATGAAATCAGCCTACTTGCCGTGCAGGGTCCAGCGTCCCTCGACGTCTTACAGACACTCACAGATGTCAATCTCTCGGAGATTCCGTACTACTCGTTTGTTGAGGGTGTTCTCGCTGGAGCTCCAATGATCATTTCGCGTACAGGCTACACAGGCGAGATCGGCTTTGAGCTCTACATTGATCATCGTTCAGCAAATGTCCTTGATGTAACAACAAAGATTTTTGAGGCTGGTGCTTCAAAGGGTATTTCGTGGATCGGCCTCGGAGCGCGTGATACACTGCGTCTTGAGAAAGGTTACTGTCTGTACGGCAATGACATCGATGGCACAACAAATCCGATTGAAGCAGGATTAGGCTGGATTACAAAACTTGCCAAGGGTAGTTTTAATGGTTCAGATGTGATCGCCCGCGTAAAGGAAGAAGGTCCAACACGTAGACTTGTCGGGTTTGTCATGAAATCCGAAAAACTTATTCCGCGATCTGGTTACGATATCGTATCCGGTGGAGCTTCCGTTGGTAAGGTAACAAGCGGTAATACGTCACCTGGACTCGGAACAGGAATTGGCCTTGGTTACGTGCGAATCGACCTGGCATCCCCTGGTACAGCCATTGAGATAGCAGCACGCGGCACTACCTTCCCTGCCGAGGTTATCAAGTTACCGTTCCTCTAAGCCGTCCTCAGTCTCATCAGCGTTTGTTTCCAGGCTATCAACTACACGAATCGTAACGCGCGTTGTACCACTGCGAATGAAGTCCAATTCTTTCGCTGCGCCTTTTGAGACATCAATAAGCCGTCCGTGTTTCCAGGGTCCACGATCCGTAACGGAAACGCGGACGGTTTTTCCGTTCTGGAGATTGGTAACCTCAACGATTGTGCCGAACGGTAACCAGCGATGTGCACATGTGCGAGCGTTCATGTCATAGACAGCTCCACTCGACGTTCGTTTGCCATGAAAGGCATCGGCGTAAAATGATGCAACTCCAGTGTCGGGTGTTACACGCAACACATCAAGTGACACTGAATCAGAAACAGTTCGCCCTTCCTTGACATTACCCTTTCGCACCGCGTCTGCGTGCCGATGTGTTGACGCGCGTGACGATACAGCTTCAATAATTGCTGCATCAGAACTTGAATCTGCAGCAAGTACTCTTCGGATACTATCACTTCGTATACGTAGGTACATCGATTCGATACGAAGAGAGTCACTCCGCTTCCACAAATCTGCCCAAGCCGACCTCAACGAGTCAGCTGTACGTCTCCGTTGTTCGCGAGTCGCAGATGTGTCTTGACCTCGTACAGCTACAGCGAACAAGATGCAACAAACCGCACATATGATGTACATTTTTATGACTTTCTCCCTACAATGTTACGACGGCGCATAAAGTCGACAAGATCTCGAGTTTGCTCTGCCTTACCTCGCGGGCAAATGAGAATTGCCGAGTCCGTTTCAACGACAATAAGATTGTCAACGCCGACAAGACCAATAAGTTTACCTGTAGATCCTGATACCAGGGTGTTTGTTGTATTGAGGGTTGCCACGTTTCCTTCGATCACGTTATTCTTTCCGTCCTTCATCGACAATCGATACAGTTCATCCCATGTGCCTACGTCGCTCCAACCGAATGTACCTTCCACAACCCGCACATTATCTGCCTGTTCCATCACGCCAATGTCGAACGACACACTGCGCATCTGTCGATAAATATCATGTAACGCATCAACTCCGTCGCCCCTTTCTCGCCCCTTTTCCAGCATGTGAAACAGTGGGCCATGATCAGGAAGATGTGTTTGTATAGCTGCCCGTAAGACACCTATTCGTGCGACGAAGATCCCACTATTCCATACGAAGTCACCAGCATCTACAAATCGTTGCGCAGTTGCGAGATCAGGCTTTTCGGCAAACGTTGTTACGGTTTTTACATATCCACGAAGAACAGGATTTTCAGACGGAACAACGTCGCCCATCTGAATGTATCCGAAGCCCGTCTCGGCTCGTGTTGGCATAACGCCAATGGTGACAATAACGTCTTCCAGTGAGGCAGCAGCGCAAGCACGATCAAGAGTAATGTGGAACTCGCGAACATTCTGCACAACGTGGTCACTTGGAAGCACGACAATGACGGTATCATCGTCACACCGCTCGCTGAGTAGCGTTGTTGCCAATGCTATAGCTGGCCCGGTGTTACGCCCGAACGGTTCTAACATGATGTTCGTATCGGCGATCATCGGAAGTTGATCGCGTACGTGATCGGCAATATCCATCGTCGTCACAACGTGGATGTCGGCAGGCTGGAGAAATGGCAGCAGTCGCGACACAGTATTCTGGATGAGCGTCCCCTCACCCAGAACGTGAACGAACTGTTTAGGCTTATGTTCGGTGCTTCGTGGCCAGAGCCTCAGACCGAGGCCACCTGCCAGAACGACGGCAACAATTTTCATCTCACATCCTTTTTGGTCTCTGCAAATCTACCAACCCGTATTTTCGAGCTTCATCTCAATTCGGAGTCACGCATGATTCGGCACCTGATCGCCGTCATGATCCTTTCCTTTGCCGTTGTTTCAGCATCTGCCCAGGACGATCGCCTGGATGAACTTTCGTTTGACGAGGGAGTACCCCTTAAAGACGAAGACGTCCCCTATTTCGCCGTCGGTGTGGGTCCCGTGGCCACCTTCAACTTTGCACCACTTGATGATGTGAATGCGATGGCTACCAGCCTCCAGCTCGACAACCTGAACGGTCCTGTCTTTCAGGCAGGAGCAGAATTTTTCGCCGCCATCGGCTTTGTGAAGAATCTTCGTGTAGGTTTTTCATGGGTCTCAGGGAACGTACAATCCACAAAGGACTTTGCTGCCGTTAACGAAGTGCCTGCCTTCAAACGTACGCTCGAATACTCCCTTGGATCACGCACCGTCCATATCGATTATGGAATTCAGCCGCTCAAGGGCTTGGCTATCCTGCCTGGCGTAGGATTTGGTTGGGGCTCACAGACGATACAGGTCTATCAAGCACCGGCCAATCTCGACTATACCGTGCCCTTCCCAGTGTCGTCCGTTTCTGGATTTTCAGACCTGCGTCGCAATGTGATCTACGTTCAACCGCGTTTGAATATCGAGTACAACCTTTCCGCCTGGCTCTGTGTTCGAGGTCAAGCAGCGTACACACTTGAGGTGGGGAAGGGTGATTGGTTAGCGAACCGGACGGCAGTTGTTTCAAACGTTCCGACGAACATCTCAATGTCGTCCTTAAACGCCCAGATAGGCTTGTTCATAGGTCTGTTTAACTGATCTTTGCAGTTCTTCTTTGTTCAAACGATTCGAAGAACTCCGTCAAGGGGGCTCGTAGCTCAGCGGTGAGAGCAGCGGACTCATAATCCGTCGGTCGCAGGTTCAAATCCTGCCGGGCCCACCATGGAATCCAACATTACCTGTCCGTCATGCGGTGCAAGCATAGACGTTGAGGACGTTCTCGAACGTAGGACACGAGAGCGTGTTGAGTCTGAAATGTCGGCCAAACTCGCCGACGCCGTACAACGAGCTCAAGAGGAAGGTGCGAGAAAGGCTCGTGAATCAACTGAGGCCGAAGTGCGTGCCTTACGTGAAGAAAAGGCAGAACGCGACAAAGCGCTCGCCGAAGCACGGACGAAGGAAGTTGAGCTCATTCGTTTAAAAGACGAGATGCGTCGTAAAGATGAAGAGCGCGAGTTAGAGCTCGAAAAGCGGTTGTACGAAGAACGCGAACGTGTCGAAAAAGCAGCACGAATGGCTGCTGAAGAGCGATTTGCTCTTGAGTCGCGGAAAAATGCCGAGCGCCTTGACGAACAACGTCGGCAAGAAGCCGAACGTTATGAAATGGCACTGCGTGAAAAGGATAAACAACTTGAAGATGCGCGTCGTACGGCCGAAGACATGAAACGTCGTATGGAACAGGGCTCTCAACAGTTGCAGGGAGAAGTCCAAGAACTTGCAATCGAAGAGTTTTTACGACAGACATTCCCCTACGACATCATTGATGAAGTGGGTAAGGGGCAAAGGGGCGCCGACTGCTTGTTACGAGTACATGACAAAGGACGTGTGCTTGGAACAATACAGATTGAAAGTAAACGCACAAAGTCCTTCGATAACAAGTGGATCGAGAAGTTCAAGGAAGACATGAGGTCGAGCGGGGCAGAGGTTGGCCTTCTTGTCTCCGAAGTCCTTCCGAAGGACATGGAACGGTTTGGACAGCGTCAGGGTATCTGGATTTGTCGATTTGACGAGTTTAAGGCCCTCATCCACGTACTGCGTGTTCTCGTCATCCGTGTTGGCGAAACCGCGTCTTCACAGGAAAACACCATCGATAAGATGGCCCTTCTCTATTCCTACCTTACAGGATCTGAGTTTCGGATGGAGATTGAAGCTATCGTTGAGGGGTTTCAAGCCATGCAGGTTGACCTTCAAAAGGAAAGGACGGCCATGGAACGGATCTGGAAGGCCCGTGAAAAGCAACTTGAGCGCGTCGTTACCGCATCAACGAGGATGTGGGGATCTATTGAAGGAATTGCCGGAGGTACACTTGGCCCCCTTCGCCCCCTAGAACTTCCAGGATCTGAGAACGATACACGCTCATGACGTCGCCGACGTCGTTACATTCGTCCATGAAGCCAACTCGCCTCCTCGTGGCACTTGTTGCCCTAGTCCTTTGTTCACCTTCACATGTTGCTGTGAAGGCGGGAGATCCGCAACCATTACGGTATGTACCGAACGAAGCATTCGGTTATGGCGAACGCCTCGACTACAAGGTTGGCTACAAGTTTGTAACTGCAGGTGTTGCAGCCTTTCAAGTTGGTAAAGAACCAGTCTACGTTGATGGACGGAAGTGTTACGACATCCGATTCGATGTTGCCTCGTTAAAAAGTCTCGAGTTCATCTATAAGGTTCGTGACAAATATCGAACGCTTGTTGACGTTGACGGGATTTTTCCGTGGAAGTTTGAACAACAGATTCGTGAGGGCGGATTTAGTAAGGACTTCACGGCAACATTTGATCAAGTAAAGAATTCAGCAATCACAACGGAGGGAACGTTTCCCGTCCCTCCGTACATACATGACATCGTTTCAGCTTTTTACTACATCAGGACGCATGATCTTTCGAAACTCAAAAAGGGTGATGCAATCTTGCTTCAAAACTTTTTTGATAGGGAGACACACGAACTAAAAGTACTGGTTCATGGTCGTCAACAAATCGAGGTTGAAGCAGGTGTGTTCAACACAATAGTCGTTGAACCAATCATCAAGTCAGGCGGACTGTTTAAGAGTGAAGGCAGAATCCTTATCTGGCTCAGTGATGATGAGCGGAAGATACCCGTCAAGGTAAGTTCCAAGATCCTCATTGGTAGCATCGATGCAGAACTTAAGTCCTATCGAGGCCTGCGAGGTCCGCTCCCCTCTCGCGTTCGCGACGCTGACTAATTCAGCCAGACTGTTACTCACATTTATTCTTCGAGATTACCAATGGCACCTCGCGTCCTTACGTTCACCGTACTTATGATGCTGTGCGTAACGCATGTGTATTCCCAGTCATCCGACATCCAGCGTTTTCGGACTACGTACGGAGCCCTCACATCCATCTCATGCGCATTCTCTGATGCATCGGGAATGAAAGGGATGGTGAAGGCATCTAAGGGAGGTCGGTATTCAATTACAGCTGGCCACATGAAGATTGTCTGTGATGGTCGAACAGTCTGGTCATCGAATGCGGCTGACAAAACCGTCGTCATTAGCTCCTATGATGCCTCATCCGAAGATGTCTCACTCGAACGCGTCTTCTTCTCAATTCTCGGTGTCTACGATGTACGCGTGCACTCGAAAACGAAGGCAGAGATCAAATTCATACTGGAACCCCGTCAGAATGGTGCTGTGATAGCGGGAGTTACGCGCGCAACTGTTGACGTGAATGTATCTGATTTTGCCATCAAGTCTGTTACCGTAACAGAGAATGGTCAAACAACAACCTGGGCCCTTTCGAACGTCCGAACAAACGGCAAGATTCCTGCATCGGCGTTTGTGTATAAGCCTGCCAAGGGTTGGAACGTTGTCGATCTCCGCTAGCTATACTTCGACAGATTCGCACACATTCTCACACATTCTCCTCACACATTCTCCGGGAGACTTCTCCCGGAGAATTGATTCGTTGCGTTTTCTATGTCCAGCCTTTCAGCCGAAAAAGATTCTCCGGGAGACTTCTCCCGGAGAATTGATTCGTTGCGTTTTCTATGTCCAGCCTTTCAGCCGAAAAAGATTCTCAAAAGATTCTCCGGGAGACTTCTC
>DDUR01000006.1 GCA_002344895.1 Ignavibacteria bacterium UBA2333 | reverse complement strand
CGGGGTGCTCAGCTGCGCTTCGCGGGGTGTTCAGCTTCGCCTCACGCTGGGTGACGCATGTTGACGCTTGTCGTTTCTCATTGTAAACATATTGTCATTACCATGTGTCATCCCGGCGTGCGGAGTCAAGTGGCGTTCTTTCGTATGAGGAAGAATTTCCTATTTTACCATTTCGTAGTTCAATGATTCACGAACATCCTGTCAAAGTATCATGATCGTATTGTCTTGTGTTCTCTGTGGTGACGGACGTAAACATTCGAAACAATGGAAATTCGTTAATGCACAGCTCCGTTTAATGTCGTTATGGATGGTATTACTCGCTGCAGTTGCACTGCCGCAATATCTACAGGCTCGCCCAATTGATACCGTTGCAAACATTGGTGTGACATCTGCTTTTGGGAAAATTATTGCTTCTGATGATGGCAAGGAATTTGTGACGGTGAGTACGTTTACACGTCATACAATTCGAAGTATCGACAATCCTGTTCAAAGTCTTGGTACTGTTGGAGTTCGCGATAGTAACGGTACGTACATCGAATCTGTGCCCGTGGCATTCTCCTCCGATGGGGGTGTTATCCTGCAAACAACGTCACCGTTCCGATTATCAAAGGTGCGGAGAGGTGATCAGGCGATCGAGTGGTCGATAGATGATTTGGGAGCTCGTGAGCACGGCAGTGGATGCGATTTCCTAGTAGCATCAGCGCACGGCGGTAACGAAAGCCAATGGTATATCGTTCATCGTGACAATGGTGAGTACCTGGAGTTGAATGTTCAGGTTTATAACAAACTCATCGTTCTACCTGGTAGTCGATTTGTCGTTTCGCTTCGTCCGGAAAGTATGTTTGTATTTGATTGTCAAACAGGCATTTCTCGTTCGAATATCGTACTGCCGCCAGACATAACTGCTTCGGCAATAAACCTAGAAAATGTGGGGTACGACGAAATTGACGGTGTACCATACGCTCTTCTGCCTACGAGTAATCGTGAGGTCATTCGTCGAGTATCGCTCATCGACGGTATGGAAACAACCCCACTTTCAGTTCCACCACTTTCGTTAGGTTTTGTTTCGTACTCGTTCTCACCTGATAGTCGTTATGTGGTAGCAAACTGTTATCAAGACATTGGTTCTACCAACATTACGATGGTGTGTTTCGATGTAGTGGGGTCGACTCTTGAAGAGCGTTTTACGACTCAACTTGATGCTCCAGCAGTGTTTAATCCGAGAGTTGTCTGGATTTCACCACAATCCTTTGCCGCACATGTACTCGCTGGCAGTTTTGAGTACACCGTTGACCGACCAGAGCCTCGTATGATAGCGGCTGGAGTCGAAGTAGGCTCAGGTCTGTGCCTCGCTCAGGATGGTAAGGGTGTCATGATCGATAATGTAGCATCGACTGTCTTTTTTGACATAACAACATCAAAGTATACCACGTATGATGCACCGTTTGTAAGTACTCAGATACGCGGAACTAACACATACATTTCAGCACGCTCAGAAGGCACTGAAAGTACTATTCGCTTTGTTGACATTACAAGTGGTTCTGTCGTTAGGTCCGTTCGTATACCAGTGTTATCGGGAAAACGCACATCGTTTCTTGATACGGAGATCTCACCGTCGCAGCAATATGTAGCGGCATGTATCGCACCGGACACAGTCGTTATTCAGGACGTCATTGATACCGCACGCTCAAGGATTGTAGTATGTGAGCAGTGTGGTACGATGGAGTTAGGATTCTCAGCAGATAACCGTCAATTGATTCTGGCAGGTGAATATTCTGGATGCGTCGTAGACCTTGATTCATTGTCAGTATCATCAACACGCCCTCAATTACGCATGGGACTCCGGTATTCGAAGCAGTTACGTGTTACCGCGTCAGATGACGTTCTTGTTCTTCAGAATTCGCGCACGTTGGCTATGTACTCGATTCCAAACGATGAGTACGGTGTTTCGATAACCTTCCCATCGCGGATATGGCAGGCAACGGCATTGGACAGTACAACCATCATGTGTATAACAGGGGATTATCTGTACTTCCTCAACGCCAACCTCGAACTACGCGACTCGGTATACATGGGGCCACTCGTAAATAGAGGCCTGTATGCATTGGTACCTGACAAGAAGCTCCTGCTTTTTGGTATCCAATATTCAGATCTCTTACTCCTTCGGTATGACAACGTTACATCGTCCGTATCGCAGATTACACCAGTAGAACACGGAAGTACCGGTGAGCGCTACGTTGCTGATGATGGAGTCTGTACGCTGGTCGCCAACAACATTGAGAACATCGAAGTGTACACGTTGGACGGTCGTTCCGTGACCCACATGGCGAATCTCTCCGTTCCAACACCTGGAAGTGTCACCGTCCAACTCCCACAATCTCCAGGCCCATATATCATTGTCGACCGCGACACGGGCAGATCAGTTGTCGTTGTCAAGTAGTGCTAACGCTGGGTGAGGCTGAGTTGCGCGCAGTGTGACGCACGGTTATGCTTGCTGACGCTGCGTAACGTGTTCTGGGGAGTCTGCGTTATGATTGAAGCGTAACCCAGTGTGACCCTGTGGTAACAAGCGTGTCTCGGGGTGCTACCCCTATCTGATATCGTGCGCCTCTCCCGGGCGCGACGGGGATCTCATGCAGATCTGGTTGAGTCCAGGTTGCCTCCCCACCATGAACCCCATCTGCCTCCCCACCATTAA
>DDUR01000044.1 GCA_002344895.1 Ignavibacteria bacterium UBA2333 | reverse complement strand
CCCCATCATCCCCCATCATCCCCCTGCGTTACCTCGCGTCACCCAACGCATACCACACATACTTATACTGCCGTTTGTCCATGGCGTTATTCCGATATCCTTTTACGTACGGCTGTATAAACCGATAATCTTCATCGTGAAAGATCATAAGCATCGGAGCATCGGCCATGGCGACACGTTCTGCTTCAGCATAGAGTGCCATTCGCGCTGGACGGTTCGTTTCGCGAAGTGCTTTTTCAAAGAGTTCGTCAAACTTGGGATTACGGTAGCGCACTGAGTTGAGCGGGCTTGGTATCGATGGGTCTTTTGGTACTAGTTTACCATACCACAGGTTCAGGAATGTTTCCGGGTCTGGATAGTCTCCAATCCAGCCCAGACGAAAGAAGTGTGCTTGCCCATTATCAATTGCCTCCAGATGTCGCGCAAACTCAACCTGCGTGAGTGCAATACGGATGTTCAGCACTTCCTCAAGCATTCCCTGAATTGCTTCGGCAACACTGACATTCCGTCCACCACCTGCATTCAGTTGCAAGGTGACCTTTGGGAAACCTTGACCATTGGGATATCCCGCCTCAGCCAGGAGTTTACGTGCCATAACCGGATCAAAAGTGTATCCCTTGACCGAGTCCTGTGAGTATCCCGGCATTGCCGGAGGCACGAGTCCGTGTTCGGCCGGCGAGTAGGCTTGGCCCTTCAGAACGTATCGAATGATCCTACGTCGATCAATGGCATAGGAAAATGCTTGCCGAATTCGTTTGTCCCGAAAAACAGGATCCGTAGTTACCATTCCATAAAATTGTGTTGATACCGCCGGAACGTGGAGTAAGGTAAACTTCGACCACTTCCCCTTTGGTTTTTTCTGGTCATCAACCATTTCGGGAAAGAACTCCGTTGCAATTCGATAGGACTCCTCAAGGTTTCCATCAGCAAACTCGAGCATCTGAATCTTGTCGTCCTTTAAGAAGGTAAAGCGTACACCTTCAAGATATGGGAGCCTGTTTCCATCGTCATCGATCTGCCAGTACCGCGGATTTCGCTCAAGGAAACATTCTCGGTCCGGATGCCAGTGTCGAAAGATAAACGGCCCTGATCCAACAGGATGTTGGGAGAAGTCAATACCATAGTAGTCCACAGCCTCACGAGGATGAATGCCCATGGCCGTGAGTGCAGGAATATTCTCGAAAGGGGCAAAAGGGGCTGTTAGGCGGATCTGGAATGTTGTGTCGTCTACGACACTAAATCCTTCTACATGACGACGGGTCTTTGTCGTGTCAGTAGACCGTGACCAGGCATAGTATGCATCTGCACCAACAACCTTACCACGGAAATAGTCAAATCCCTTGGTTAATGTCCTTGCATCACATACACGCGTAAACGAATACTCGACGTCGTGAGCTGTCACCCTTCGCCCCTTACCATTCGCAAAACACACGTTGTCGTGAAAGAAGGCATCGGATCTCAGGTAGTACGTATAGGTCAGTCCATCGTCACTTACGGTCCATCGTTTCGCCAGACTTGGTATAAGATTGAGGTTCTCGTCAAACGAGACAAGATTGTCGTAGATATTCTCAGCAATGTGCGCACTCGATACATCATTGATACGAACGGGATCAAGTGAACTCAATTCACCCGTCTCGTTCACGCGGAAAATGCCACCGTATGTCTTGTTGCCACTGGCCGGGCGCAGGGTACCTTCAGGTCTACCAGGTTCACGACATGAAAGAAGCAAGAACAGTGGTAACAATGCTGCAAAGGAGAGGCGAAGTATCATGGTTCCGAAAATACGGATGGCGCGTGGTAACCATTTTACGATCTCGTTGTTGTTCGTAGTGGGCACAGCACACCTCTTGTGGCGTTGGCAACGCCAAGGATGGGCAACATGACGAAGGACGATGAACTGCATAGGCTCGTCCGTTCGATGACACCGTCGGAGAAGCGGCAGTTTACACTGCACGCGCGGCGTCATCTCCGGAATCCGCAGTATCTGCGGTTGTTTATGGCACTCGACAGACAGGAATCGTATGATCCTGTGGCAATTCGAAAGGCATTTGCAGGTTCGGCTACAGAACGACATCTGTCGGAGTTACGACATTCACTCCTGGAAGAACTGCTCGAATGTTTGGAGCGCCTTCCTTCTCTGAGTGGCATAGAGTCGCGCCTTCAGCGCGATTTGGCGTCGATTACCTTTTTAGCCTCACGATCCTGTATGGCAACCGCTGAACGTCGACTTCGACGTGCACTTGCCGTAGCTGAGGCTCACGAGCTTCCCACCATGATGCTCGATCTCTGCGCAATAGAACGCATGGTGGCGTTTGATTCACCGCGTGCTCTTCGTGCTGTTCTTGAGCGTGAGCAGATTGCTCTATCCTTGGCACAGGATGCAATTCGGGCTCAGGCCGACCTCGAAGAAGCCATCGAAGTAGCAACGAGTTCTGAAACTCCCCGTATAACATCCCATTCCGATGGGCTCGATCTCCGCGATGTTACGTCCGTTCTTGGCCGGATACGTGTGTTACACGCACGAATACTTCGAGCATCAAGTCGGCACGATATTGATGCATTCCAAAAAACCTATCAGGAACTTGAGTCCGTGATCATGACGCATCCATCGGTTGCAGAAGCCCATGATGTGGATGTAATGCTCGCGCGACGTGATGTTTGGTATGAAGGTCAGTTGCTGGGATGTGATATTCCGAGACCATCGGAACAACAATCACTGCGCCTTCCAATGTCGCCACGACACGACATTGCACAGAAGATTCTTCTTGCGATAGATCACGTTGTGTCTGGAGACTTCGACAGAGCAATTCGCGACGTACATCTTATCATCGACGATCCCCAGAATAAACTGATACACCGTCGATGGACTGCACAGGGTATCCTGATTTCTATCTCTGCACACGTCCTTCGTGGAGATCGGCGTATCGTTCCCTATCTCGTACGGAATGCACTTCGTACAGAGGATCGCAAGTTGCGATTCACTCCACTTGAACTACAGTTCTTACGATATGCAATGACAAAGAGGAACATGCCAGCTCCAAAACTCAGTACGGAGCAGAAGGACTGTGGTCCGGTTCTGCCCCGTATACTTCAACTCGTTGTGGACAACAAAAGTAACGTTACCGGATCGGCGTCTCGATCTCGATCTGTACAGTTCGTGAATAGGATCGTCCTTCTGGCAGATCGTTATTAAACAGCAGTCGATCACTTCCAACCGGTTCAATCGTCACACGATCGTCGGAGAGTCCAAGAACACGTTGAGCTTCTAGGCAACGTCGTTTTGCCAGCTCACGATTATAGTCTGGATTCCCCTGGCGATCTGCAAATCCCATAATCTTCACCTTCGACTCAGGCTGGATTCGCTGCTTTACTCGCTGCATCAGTCGCTGATTTGTAGCGTTGAGCTGGGCACTGTTAAAGTCAAACACAATGAGGGAGTATCGCTCAATTTGTTTGCCTTCTTCCTGTCGTGCCTTAATGACGCTCAGAGTAGCATAGTCAACCGGTATCGATGTCGTTCCACTTTTCGTTTGACCAATGGAGTTTCCAACGGTATAGATGGCACGAATGGCGTCACCCGAAGACGGCCGTGACACTTCAGGCTGGGTCTCCCATGATACATCCTTTGGCTGACCGTCACCGTCGGCCATGACGAGATCACGTCCGCCCTGCGTAATGTTTGCCGACCACGAATCAACGTCATCACCGTTTGTGACGGTTGGCCGTAAGATCACCTTTGATGGTGAAATTGTGAGATCACGATCGCGGAACTCAACAGGTTCGAGGATTGCCGGATCGTTTGTTGTGAGCTCAACACGCTGATTCTCCTGACGACCATCCAGCGTAGTTGGATTTGCTGGACTCGAAGGTAACAGGCGCGCTACGACGTCGATACGGTTTGACTCGATACCAAAACGCGACGTCAGATAATCTCGAACACCATCAGCACGCGACCTCGCAAGATCACGCGCATTCTTTTCTGATCCATCATTACTTGTACAACCCGTCACCGTGACCGTTGCTTTGGGATTCTTCTGTAAACGCTCACCAACGATGTTGAGGAGGTTACGGTAGACGTCAAACTGGTCACGACGTAATGACGACGTTGAGAAACTTGCTGCAGCAGAAGGATCGAGTAATGCTTGAGATGTCGACGTAGGCTCTGCAACGCCCTCACCATAGAATACTTGTGGAAGGAGAGGATAACTCTCAATGACGTCGAGTTCCTCAATACGAATCTTGTCCAACGGTAGGAGTGTGCCATCGTCGGCGGTACGGAAGGCAGCAACCCGAACATCCGGTGAGAAGGGACGTGGTGTTTCTCGTACATATGACTCGCGAATGGTTGTGGTGCGATATTCCACATCACCTTCACGGCGGCGTGATTCGTCCGACTCCGTCGACGCAAGAACAACACGATCTTCACGCAGGTTTGGCCTCTCAACAATTGTTGTGTCACGAACATAGATCGTGTCCGGAACAATTGTCGGATCAACCGGTGCATACACTCCATACCTAAGAGACACACTCAGTTGAAATGCATGTACGGTCCAATTCACCGCAGCCACATTTGTTAACGGAAGGAAGTATCGTACCTCTGGAACAAGGGAGAAATTACCGCGAGTGTTGAGTTCGTATCCCAAGCCAAATACAGCATGTACTTGCAGTGGGTTCGACTCCGGAATAGCGCCATCAAACGAATTGCGTACAGTTGTACCGTCAAGAAACGTATAACCGTCGGGTGATACGAGTGTTTCTGACTGTGTCATTCCGTCACCAAGCACAAAACCGCCACGGAGTCCAATCTGTAACCACAGGAGGTCGAGTGTTTGTAAACCAATCGTCGGTTCTAGGACAATCATCGGCAACCCTGTTTCCAACAAGTGCTCACTAAACACATCGCGCCTATCAGGTGTTGTAGGAACACCACCATCGTCAAGCACCGGTTCATTACCGATGTTTTCCGATGTGACAATGCGTCCACGTAAGGAAGAGTATCCTAAACGAGTTTGCAAACGCAACTTTGTCGTTAGGGGTAACTCAAACAAGGCACCGAAGGTTGGACCAAGTGTTGTAGCTGGGTTATACTCTGGGCAACACGATGGGATTCCGGGCAGTGCGCCAAACTCCGGTCGATGTTGATTGATTGTCAATCCCCCGTATGCACCGAGGAAATATTGAAGAGTCTCCTTTTGCCCCGTTTCCTCATTGATACGCTGCGACTGGGCAGTCAACGAAACGGCGCAAAGAAAAGTCGTCAGGAAAACAGCAATGATTGTGCGCTTCATGCGATGTCGGTGGTGCGGTCTCAATGAATGATGGTGAACGTGGCCGTACGCCGACGGGTTGGTGTTTCAAGAATGACGAGGTAGGTGCCTGATGCAAGCTCTCGACCATTCAGATGTATGACACGTGGTGCGGCACCGGTACTGTGACTCCACGACGTTGTCGTGATAACCTCGCCCGTTGCCGATCGGACTTCTACTCGATGCTGTCCACGTTCAAAGACCGATGCTTCAATGACTGCATCTTCCGTCGAAGGATTTGGCGTAACCCTAATCGATAACGAACCTGCCCGTGTGATGAGACGTGGTCCTCCATCATCACACACTTCCAGGCGTAACCATCCATGTTCCGGTCGAACTGAAGGCGTGAGTGTCGACGATGTTAACGTTGCTGCTGTCAGAGTAACATCGGTTGAATCGATCGGGCCAATCGTGGCTTGACCAAGGATTTCCGTGACAGTGGCTGTATCAGCCGAGGCTGCTACATTCGTTACACGTATTCCAAGGAAGGTCTCACCACCGATAACCTCATTTCGAACAATTGTACCGCGCGTTAATCCTTGCGCAACAAAGAGTGATGATCGATACCGGATCGTCACGTCAAGCACTCCATCCGTCATTTGTGCCGTTCCTACGGCAACAACACTTCGTATCGGTAGTGAAACATCATCGTCCGTAGGATCGAGGATTGCCTTCGGCATGAGTATACTCACCTCAACGTTGAGTCGGCCAGTACCTGTCACGGGAATGATACGATCATCCGTACAGGGTTGATCAAAGGCCAAGACAACACTGTCAACCACCGTGCCAGTTGCCGTTGGTGTAAATGACACGATTATGTCAAATCGTTGACCAGGAGCGAGTGTTACAGGTAGTTGGACAGACGAGGCAACGATAGATCCACCACTTGTGCCGCGCAAAGACAATCCAACGAGGCGCACAGCTGTAGGCGCAGTATTCACAATCGACACGGTTTGTGTTACCGTCGATCCTATGTCAACACTTCCAAATACGACGGCGATTGGTGTACTTGGCAGAGAGGTCCGACGCTCACCAACGAGTGCAGTTGAGAACGTGACCGGTTGGTTGTTGAGTCGAATACGCACGTTCACGGCAGCGTTCTTTGTACCATCGTTCGAAGATCGTGGATCAAAGTCTACATACAGTGTTGTCCGCTCGCCTGGTGCGAGTGTCACCGTCGTTGCCGCAGCCGGATTAACGATCGTAAAGAGGTCACGATCCGGTCCTACAAGGTTTACGTCGATAAGATCAACTGCTACACGGCTCGTATTGACATAGGTAATACTGTCACGCCGTGTCTCACAGTTGCTCAGATTACCGTAGGAGACAATGTTTGGAGCTGAGATCGAGCCGGTTTCGCCAATACCGCGAACTACAAACGGAATGGAATCAGAACATGGCGCGTCAACAATAAGCCACATTGTTGCTGTTGCCAGTCCCTCTGACTGTGGTGAAAACCGTACGTCGACATCAAACGTACCATTTGGTGTAATTGTACCCGTTTGTGGTGTTGCTGAGAAGACGGTTGTTCCGCGAACGGCAATGACGTTCACGGCTGTTGATGTTCCGTTCGTAAATGTCACACGCTGTGTTGTCGCTGCTCCAACAGCAACAATTCCGAGATCAACTACGTCCGGTGCATCAATGTCAATGTTAACGTGTCGTGCTTGTAACGGTACATCAATCTGCCGTCCATTTCCTTCCGTTGTTCGAATGGTAAGCGTAGCTGATCGTAATCCCGTAGGAGCAGAACCACCTACATAGTCAACAACGTACACTGCTCGTTGGCCCGGTGCTAACTCAAGGTCTACACTTGGCTGAGAGAAGATTGACCAAGCCTGTGCATCCGGTCCATTTAAAAAGGCCGGATAACGAACCGTCACGGGTGCCGTTCCGGTGTTTGTTACGACTACACTATCACGTTCTTGCGAACACGATACAACGTCACCATAGTCGAGTGATGACTTGTCCAGCGTTAGCGCTCCTTGAACGCCCCTTCCCGCAAGTACGAGTAAGACGGAATCAGGACAGCTCTGCGCCGTGGCTCTCGACGTATACAGGAGTGTTGCCGAATCATCACCAGTTCTAGTTGGAGTATAGGATATCGTCACGAACACGGACTCACCGGGTTGCAAAACTGCCGGGAGATTCGGTGTTGATGCAACAATGGTAAATGGTGCTGGGAGAGGGGGCGAAGGGGGCACATCGAGTACCGATGTTCCATTGTTCCGAAGCTCAATCGTTGTTGTGCTTGTAGATCCAACAACAACGTCACCAAACTGTGTCACACCCGTCGCAACAAGATCTGCGTCAACGGCTGTAAGCCGTACCCAGAGAGTATCCGGGAATGGACACTCGGCATTTGTGACAGCGATGGCAAATACAACTGGTCCAATACGTCGTACGTTGCCAACAAGCTGGAACGTCGTTGTTTGCCCAACAGCAACAACAGCAGGTACTGTAGCAGCCACATCAACAACACCGGGATTACCGGAATTCACAGACGTCACCGTCATGGGCAACGTACCGATATTCGTAATTGTTACATTTTCATTTACCGTTGCTCCAAGACAGCGAAGTCCAAGATCAATGGTATCAACCTTCTGCGACTGCCATGTAAAGTCAATGGCAATACGTTCTACACGAGCAGTGTGTCGAATACGGAACGGACTCCGTGTTCGTACCGTGTCATTGTTCTCCAGTACCAGTACGTCATTCACTACACCTAACGCGCCGGCCAACGGAGCAAACTCTACGATATAGATCGTTGAGTCAAATCTTGGAACGGTATCCGGAAACACCGTCGGTGAAACAAGACGATAACCATTTCCATTTTCGAAGAATGCACGGCTAATCTCAAGTGGCGACTCGCCCGTGTTACGAATTACGATTGTATCACGCAGCACGGTTCCTGGACACCGATGCTCACCAAGGTCAACGTCGGCAACGGATTGAATGACTGGTGGTCCGAAGATGCGGACGATGTTCCAGGCCGACTGCGACATAACCCATGTTGGCTCGGCATCATGAGCGCCAGTTCGAGGATTCGATACCTTCTGCTGCGCCAGGATGTAGTACAACGTATCCTGTCCAGGCAATGTGAGATCCACAGCCCATGATCGGCCAGCACCATATCCTGAGACAGTTGTGAGTCGTGTCCACCGCCCACCCGATGGTTTAGCCCAAATCTCAATGTCTTCACCATTACCAGCGCCCGTATACCGGAATCGGCGTAATGAAGCAGTTAGCGTATCCGTGACAACACCTGTGTAGTACTCAGGTGAAACCTCAGCTCGGGCATCATATCGTGCACGTCCTTGTCCACCACTGAGGAACGTCGTGGCTGTCTGTGAGGGGACCTGTCCAGCGACAAAGCTGTACTGTGGACCCGAGTTATCGATTCTGGACCCTGCAATGATGCCGCCACCGCTGCCTGCACCAGCTGAGACGTCTTCGCGTTGTGTACTCGACCCGGAGGCATAGATCGTAAACTCACTGAGTACTGTCCCGTGAATGCTGATGGCACCACCTCCACCACCGCCGGCACTGGCAACTTCTCCTACTGCTTCAGGATTTCCACTCGCTCCACCGCTTCCTCCGGCCAACGGTACGAGACAAGCATTACCGTGTAAACGTCCACCATTGTTGACGCCTACTTCGTCCGATCCGTCGGTACCAAATCCTCCACCGCCGCCACGCAAACGAAGTTTACCACCTGATGCGCCGCCATATTCACCGATAGGATTGCAGTTTGCCTGGTTGTCACAACCACGGCCACTTTTTCCGAATGGGTGACCAGTACCGCCACCGGCATTTTCGTACGCCGTTGTGGCATCACCACCTACAACACCATTTAAAGAGCGTGAACCAAATGTGTTGTTAACGTTTGCAGACTGCGTTTGACCACTTCCATCACCGGGCTTCTGGCGTGATGGCTGAATCAGTGGAACACTGAGATTGTTAAAACCACCTGGTCCGCCACCTGTGAAACCGTCACCACCGCGAGAACCACGAGCTGTGCCACCAATCGTTGCATTAGCTACTCCACCGCCTCCGCCACCGCCGCCTGGTCCACCGTCCTGGCCAACTGCGTCAACACGTAACTCCGTTGTGACAGCTCCCGTTCCTCCAACAATCGGACCGCGTGAGATGAACGTAAACGGAAGGTATCCCTGATTACCTGGTGTACCAGGATCCGTGTCCGTTGTGCTAACAACATATGTCCCACCTGCGGCAAGGATGGCTGAGTCGATCATCATCGCACCACGACGCGATCGTTTGCCGAGATCACCTTGACCAATGATACGTTGAGTTGAACCGCGTTTATCACCAAATGCAAAGGGTTTAACGATGTAGAACGTATCCGCTGCAGATGTTTGTCCGTTTGCATCAACAACAACCGGAATTCGCCACTGAGGGTCAAGTAGTGTCCAGTCATCACTGTTCGGATCGGCCTGCGGCGTAACAAAGATGAGAGTGGATGCAAGTCGTCCGTTCCAGCTTACAACAACAGGGCCAACCTTAATCCATGCCGTGTCAGCAGCACGTAATGGACGGATACGGACAACACTGCCCGGATTGTTGTCGTAAAAACCATCCGTACCAAACGAACCATTTGCATCATGTGGAGCAATAAACTCTACGTACGTCGCAAAACGATTCGAACCAATGTCGGGCAGGATGTAGGCAATTCGTGGCTGCGCCAAGGACGTGCCAAAACTCACGAAGAGTAGACCAAGTAGGAGGATGAGTCTGTTCATGCTGAGATGGCAACGATGACCTTGAGTTCAACGGCAATGGGCGTCGGCAGGGATCCGATTTCAATCGTAGTTCTACATGCCTGAACGTGCGAAAAGTGTTCGGCATAGAGTCGATTAAACGTCGAGAAGTCCTTCTTCATATTCGTCAGAAACACCTGTACGTCTACAATGTCTTCCCATGCAGCACCTGCATCTTCAATGATGTAGCGCACGTTGCGGAATACACTCAGTGTTTGTGCTTCAATGTCATAGTCAACAATATTACCAGCGTCGTCAAGTGTCACACCGGGAATCACCTTTGTGCCCCGTTCACGTGGTCCAACACCACTGAGGAAGATCAGATTACCAACACGTCGTGCATGTGGATATGCGCCCACTGGTTCAGGCGCTCGCTCACTGTTGATGATGGTGTTGTTGACGGTGTTGTTGATGGTGTTGTTCACGCTAAGTTCTGCGTTGCTTTTGGAGTTGTTGTCCGTTGTCAAAAGGGTCGCTGTCGGTTGTTCGTTATCAGTTGTCAGTACTGGATGGTAATGTTTTTTGGTTCCGTAAAGAACCTCAGCGCCTCAAAGCCCCCTTCGCGCCCTACCCCTGATTGTTTTACACCACCAAAGGGAGTACGAAGGTCGCGCACGAGCCAGCAGTTTGTCCAGACGATGCCGGTTTCGAGTCGAGCTGCTGTACGGTGCGCCCGCCCAACGTCGTTTGACCACACACTGGCAGCAAGTCCGTAGGGAACGTCATTGGCAAGCCGAACGGCCTCGTCTTCATCATCAAAAGGAATGAGGGTGGCCACAGGACCAAAGATCTCCTCCTGGTTAACACGATGGTCGTTCGACAATCCCTCTATCAACGTGGGTGCCACGAAATATCCGTTGGCACATCGTCCATCAACGTTGACGCGTCCACCGCCGGTCAGTATCGTGCCGCCCTCGGTACGGGCAAGGTCGATGTAGCCCAAGACCTTTTCCATGTGGGCTTCGTTCACCAAGGCACCGAGTTTTGATGTATCGATGAGCGGATCACCGACGGTATATCGTTGTGTTTCAGCGACGATAGCGTCACGAAGACGGTCATAGATCGAACGTTGTACAAGGATTCGCGAACCACAGAGGCAGATCTCACCCTGATTGGTGAAGGCAGCACGTACGACGTGCCGAGCGGTCCGCTCAATATCCACGTCATCAAACACAATCGTCGGATTTTTGCCGCCGAGTTCCAGCGACAGTTTTTTGAACATTGGCGCTGCGACGGCAGCGATTGTGCGGCCTGTTGTTGTGCCGCCGGTAAAGGAAATGGCCTTTACCTGTGGATGTTCAACAATTGCGGCACCACATTCAGCACCAAGACCGTGGACGATGTTTAACACTCCTGGTGGCAGTCCTGCTTCAACACAGATTTCGGCCAGTAAAAAGGCCGTCATCGGTGTGAGTTCGCTGGGTTTTGCAACGACCGTGTTACCTGCGGCAAGAGCCGGAGCAATCTTCCACGTAAACAAATACAGTGGAAGATTCCAGGGCGAAATACATCCTACAACACCGAGTGGTGAGCGTACCGTATAGTTCATGGTGTGCTCATCCGTCCGAAATGCCGGTGTTTCGGTATGGAGAATTTCCGTCGCAAAAAACGCCATGTTGTCTACGGCGCGCGGAATGTCCACAGCACGAGACAGCCAGAGTGGTTTCCCCTGATCGTTCGACTCGGCCATGGCCAGCTCTTCCAGACGCTCGCGGATACGGCGAGAAATAGAAAGTAGCACCTCCGATCGCTGTCGCGTGGGCATGGCAGACCACTGCGGGAAGGCGCGTTCTGCTGCGCTGACGGCAGCGGCAACGTCTTCGGCCGAGCTTCGTGCCACGAGGGAATAGACGGCTCCGGTGGCAGGATTTACATTCTCAAGCCACGAGCCGGACAGTGGATCGACAAACCGTCCGTCGTAAAAATTGCGGATGTGCAGCATGCTGGAAACCCCGGGAAGCCCGAAATATACCAGTATCTTACGGCATGACCTTGACGGACGGAATAGAAGCGTGGCTTGTAGCCCTTCACGTGGAGCGGAATGCCAGTGAGCATACCGTCACAGCATATCGTATTGCTCTAGCCCAGTTTGACGAGTTCTGTCGGGAAACCCTGGCTGACACCGTTGACGTAACGGAGATTACCGAGGCAGATGTTCGTCCGTTCCTTGGGTGGTTACATGACAAAGGACTTGGCAAACGGTCACTTCGTATGAAACTCACGGCCGTCCGTTCGTTCTTTACATGGCTCGTTCGCACAGGGGTGATCACAAAAAATCCTGCCCTGCTGCTGAGTGGTCCAAAACTCGACAAACCACTACCGAGTTTTCTTCAGGAGTCGGAAACAACGTCTGTTCAGACATCTATTGATACATCAACAGCGTCTGGCCAAAGAGACCTTGCCTTTATTGAACTTCTGTACGGATCAGGACTTCGTGTTTCTGAGGCCTTAGCGTTAAACATTGGTGATATCGATATACAGCGTCGTATTGTAAAAGTTCTTGGTAAACGTCGGAAGGAACGAATTGTTCCTGTTACAACAGCAGCTCTGGATGCACTTGCTGCCTATACACAACGCCGACATGAACTTGTGAGCGATATGAACGAGTCGGCATTGTTTCTTGGTGAAAGGGGCAAGCGGCTATCGCCGCAAGGGGCCTGGCGTCTTGTACGACGTGTCCTTGGTCCCATCACGGAAGCCACCAAGAAGAGTCCACACGTCCTCCGCCACACCTTTGCAACACACCTGTTAAACAATGGTGCAGATCTATCTGCTGTGAGTGAACTCCTTGGACATGCCAGCCTGCGTACAACGCAGGTCTATACACACGTCAGTGTTGAGCGTCTGAAGGAAGCCTATACAAAGGCCCATCCACGGGCTGAGGAAGAGTAACGTAGCGAACATGTATTGACGAATCATCCACACGTATTTTTGCCCACGAAAAACTAACAAGCGTGACACTGCCTCCCCACCATTAACCCCACCTGCCTCCCCCCCATTAACCCCACCTCC
>DDUR01000020.1:2069-38488 GCA_002344895.1 Ignavibacteria bacterium UBA2333 | reverse complement strand
GGAAGTTGGGGGAAGATGGGGGAAGTTGGGGGAAGGTGGGGGTGTCTATGAGCGTATGAAGAATATCAGTGATGTAAGTGCAAGAAGAATCGGTGCAACGATTGACGATATACGACCGAACCGGATGAGGACGGGTATCCACGACCTTGGTACCAGTGGAAGTGTGGCGAGAGCACTTGAGATGCCGTAGTAGAGATGTAGTGATACGGCAAACATTGACACGACATAGAAAAGCACGTAAGGAAAATGTGAAAAAGCTTCGGCCATACGGACTCTTGGGTGGAGGACGTCAGCACCAAATCGATCTGGAATGAAGAACGTAGTGAGATGGATGCCAAGAAAAATGATAATGATTGCACCAGTCCAACCTACCACACGCAGAATCGGTCGAGGTGGTGCGGGCTTCTCTGGTCGACGTTTGATGATTGTATGTCGAACATATTTCATCGCTAGGCCGATTACGATATGCACTCCGAATACGAGGAGTAAGCATACTTCAAGTACCCGGACAACAATTGTACGGCCTAACAATTCTACATAACCATCATAGTACGTCGGATCGGGTAGGACTGATAGGGCATTACCCGCAGCATGTTCAAGAAGGAACAGCAACAGGAATACACCGGTACTTGCCTCAATACGTTTTCTGAGACTTGCTGCAGAAGGGCTTGTTAGCAGTTCGAATGCGGTAATATGGCGTTGTTTCGAAGGCGACATGTACCGAAACTACGTGGATGTTCACCGTGTGAACATGACGAACGTCAGGCTAAGTCTACTTTGTGCTATTCGTGATAGTCGGTTGTATGGCTATTACACTACATGTGAGGCATGTTCTCCCACTACCGTTGTCCATGGACGTATAGTCCAGTGTGAGACGAGCCCATGTATTACGTACGGATCATTCCGCACGAACTCGTTGATTAGCGCTGGATCGTCAACGAGGAATAACAGAACGGCCTGATCAACAGGATCCCGTAATGCGCCACCGAGGACAAGACGGCCGTCACGTGCATACGAACGAGCAAGATCGAGGTGTTGTTCGCGAAATGCGGCTCGTCGTTCTACATAGTCATCTGTGACAGTGTAGAAAAGTAAGTAGTGAGTCAGCATAGTTTATGGTGCTCCGAAACAGTTACTGTGCGATGACTGGAGGTGACGACGTAATACCAGTACTTCGTGGATTAAATGTTTGAAGAGCAAACCGACGGACAACGAAATGACACACCACACTTGATAAAAGTAATGGCACCAAGAGTGATGTATTGCCACTGATCTCAAAAATGACAATTGCACCGGTTAAGGGTGCAGAAAATGTTCCTGATACGACAGCACCTGCGCAGACAAGCGCAAACATGCCAGGTGGTACTCCGGGAACGACGTATTCCGCTGCCATTCCAAGGCAGTATCCGAAGAGTGCACCAACCTTAAGTGAAGGAGCAAACGTTCCTCCCTCACCTCCACTTGCCAACGTAATCGCATTTGTCACCGGCTTTAATACGATCGTAGCAATAGATATCCAGAGAACGCCAATCCCGGCAATGGCGTTGTTGATGGGTTCGTACGATGTTTCAAGCAATGCCGGTAGAAATATAAGCGGTATGCCAGCGAGCAGGCCTCCGAACATTGGTCGAAGAATAAACGGCAGGCTCTGAAACGATGAGCGAATGAAAACATGTGTTATGCGATATGTTCGCAGGTAGTATAGGGCTACAAAGGCACTGAGAACACCAGCAATTGCTAGAAGGCCGAGATCGACCATCGACAGAGCATCAAGAAACGCCGGAGTCCGAAGCAGTATATGATTGCCAAGAAGTAGTCGCACCACAGATGTTGATACAACGCTGGAGATAACAACAGGGATGAAGGTCTTACTTTTAATATCTCCTGATATTATCTCGATCGCAAAGACAATTCCGCCGAGTGGTGCATTAAAGATACCCGAGATTGCTGCGGCTGCGCCTGCCGCGCCGATAATGCGAATTTGAGAGGGACGTAGGACAACCAGACGTCCAACAGTGCTTGCCATCGACGCACCAAGGATGATCGTTGGTGCCTCCCGCCCTGCTCCTCCACCGGTGGCAATCGAAATTGTCGACAGTAGCAGGGCACGTAAACCGTGGAGAAACCCCGGTGCATGTCCTTGATCATCAGCAAGATGTACAACGGTCTCCAGCCCCTCATGAGCAACGAGGTCTCGAAACATCGTGCGCTTTAACACGCCTACCGTCAGTCCCCCGAGAGCTGCTAACAGCGGCACTGTTAATACCGTCAAACCAAGATCAACACTTGTTCCGAGCCAATGGAACCAGGACTCAGCGTAGGTAAGCCCAACATGAAATACGGCAATTGCAAGCCCTACGACCATGGCCGACAGCACTGAGACAACGAGTAGACCTTCGTCAGTAAGGCGCGATTCGACAACTGCATCCGTACCGCGACTCACTACCTCGCGAACAGGCAACAACCACCGACGAAGAATTTTCGTCATGGTGTCCACAGTCTTCAAACACGTATCCCTTCCTCAACCCATCTCGTCCCAATGAGGTCATTCTCAAACGTGGCGAGTCCCTCAGCGATGAGTGCTGGTGCAAAGTCCGTACGGTATTGTTGAAGGCGTTCGTGTGACGTTGTGGTGTATCGGACAACAAACACTCGTCGTCCAGGAGGTGGTGCCGGATCCACACACTCAGCCAATGACCAGTCATCAAAACAACCCGTCGCAACAACAGCGTCAGCATGTGGTCCAATCCATACAAGCCACTCCTCTGCGCGTGCTTCCGAGATGTCGATTTGTACGCAGTATGTGATCATGTTGTTCTTGGGAGAGCTGAGCGAAGAACGAGGCTGCCAACAATGGCACTAATAGCCGATCCAATGAGGATCGAAAGTTTTGCAATGTCCAACGATACCGCATCTTGAAAAGCGAGATGACCTACAAACAAGGCCATCGTAAATCCGATGCCGCAGAGTATGCTTACACCGTACACTTGCTTAAAATCAACATTGGCAGGTAGATCGGCAATGCCAAAGCGGACAGAGAGTAATGCGGCGAGCGTAACGCCAATCTGTTTGCCGACAAAGAGTCCAAACATGATGCCTAGGCTAACCGGAGAAGCTAGCGAAGCAGCGATTGTTGTGTCAATCGCCACACCTGCGTTAATGAGTGCAAACAGGGGCAGGATTATAAACGTCACAACCGTCTGCATACCATGTTCGATTCGGTGTAGGGGCGACTGAACGTTCTCGCAGAGGTTCTCTAGCGTATGCACGGCATCAAGCTGTAGCCCCTCTTCCTCATCGTTCTCTACCTTCTTCGCGATTCGGTCCACGAGGTCGCGACTCTTTCTGAAGAAGGATATGCCGTCAATCTTCGATTCACCAGGTATCGTCAATGCCAGTACAACACCGGCAATGGTTGCATGTACACCGCTAAACAGTACACAAAGCCACAATACAACGCCAAGAATGGCATAGATCCATACCTTCTGGACACCTAGGCGGTTCAGCAGGTACAGGGCAGCAGTGACGATTACGGCCCAAAGTAACATGCCAACGTTGAGTGTAGATGTATAGAAAATGGCGATAACGAGTACACTGAGAAGGTCATCGACAATTGCCAAGGCAGCAAGAAAGACCTTCAGGCCCAATGGCACACGTGGTCCCAATAATGCCAGAATACCAAGCGCAAAGGCAATGTCGGTAGCAACTGGTACACCCCAACCACGAATCTGTGGGGTTCCAAGATTAAAGGCAGCGTAGATGAGACCAGGGAAGAGCATGCCACTTAAGGCTGCCACCATAGGTAACATGGCCTTCTTTCGTGACGAGAGTTCTCCTACAAGAACCTCACGTTTGATCTCGAGGCCAACAACGAGGAAGAACAGCACCATCAGTGCATCGTTCACAAACTGCTCGAACGAGAACTGAAGGTTTAATGAGCCAAACGTCATTGCCACCTTCATGTGGCGTAAACCCTCATAACTCTCATGCCAACCTGAGTTCGCCCAGATCATGGCAATGGCCGAACAGACAAGTATTGTGATGCCAGCCGCAAACGACTTCTGGAAAAACTCCTGGAACGATGATGTAATGGTTTCGGTGAGAATCTTCAGTCGTTTTGTTGGCGTCATGATCGCTCCAATAATCGTTCACAGTAGCGGCGATAGTCGCCCTTGGGTAATGCTGTTACGGCTGCTCGAAATCCTTCTCGATCAAGAAATCCTTGTCGCCATGCTACTTCTTCAAGACAGCCAATCTTGAGGCCTTGTCGTTTTTCAATGGCATGGATAAACACTCCAGCATCAAGCATACTATCCGGAGTACCCGTATCAAGCCATGCAATCCCTCGTCCAAGCTGCCGTACGGAGAGTCTTCCCTGATCAAGGTAAACCCGGTGTACGTCCGTGATTTCAAGTTCCCCTCGTTTCCCGGGCGTAAGACTCGCAGCAATGTCAACAACGTCAGGTCCGTACACATACAAACCGGGAATGGCGAGATCGCTACGGGGCGAAGGGGGCTTTTCTTCAATGCTGACAACAGTTCCGGCTGCATCAATCTCTACAACGCCGTAACGCTCCGGGTCCGTTACCGGATATCCAAAGATTGTTGCGCCGACATTTGATGCTATAGCCTCACGTAGGAAGTCGAGTTTGCCATAAAAGATATTATCGCCAAGGATAAGGCAAACCGGACTTGTACCGAGGAAGTCTCTTCCGACACGAAATGCATCTGCAATACCACGCGGCTCGTCCTGAACAGCATACGTGATGGATATGCCGAGTCTCGAACCGTCTCCGAGTAGTCGCTGGAAGACTGGTGTGTCGTGTGGTGTAGAGATGATAAGAATGTCCGCTATGCCAGCCATCAACAATGTTGACAGTGGATAGTAGATCATTGGCTTGTCGTAGACGGGCTGCAGCTGCTTGGAGAAGGCAGCTGTCATGGGATAGAGGCGTGTGCCACTACCGCCGGCGAGAACAATACCCTTCGTTGGCGTCATGTGGCAAAGGTACGGACTCTGCCACCGACGGTCAGTCAGTCATCGTCGCGAGAAGCGTCGAGGATCTGAGAAAAGTCGAGGCCTTCGTCGTTTACGTTTCTATGGCGTACGAGTTTGGCCTGGACAAGGAAGATGACGTTCTCAGCAATGTTCGTCGCATGGTCGGCCATACGCTCAATGTCATGTAATGTGATGAGCAGATGTGCACCTGTTGAGATATCTTCAGGACGTTCTCTCATTACATCAATGAGCTCAGCTTGAAGCTGGGCATAAAGCTGATCAACCGTTGCATCGGATGGCAGAATATGTGTTGCCAGGTCCGGATCGTTATTAATAAAGGCATCGATACTCGACTTGAGCATCTTGTACGTTGCAGCGGTAATACGCGTGAGGCCTAGTTGATCGACAAGAACATGCACACGTGGTTCGTGGAGAACAACTTCGGCGATATCACTCGCCATATCTCCAATACGCTCAAGTTCGTTATTGATTTTGACGGCAGCTAACAGCAATCGAAGATCGCTGGCGACGGGTTGATTTAACGCGAAAATGCGTTGACATTGTTTGTCGATCTTTAGGTCGAGCTTGTCAACCTTGTCATCACGCTCAACAACAATGCGCGCTAATTCAGCATTACCCTCGCGCAGGGCGCGAAAGGCAAATTCAACTTGTTCTTCGACCAATGACCCCATACGGATGAGTCGAGTACGAAGTTTGTCGAGATCTTCTTCAAAAGGCTTGTTCATGGTGGCCTGGCGTCTTAGCCGAATCGTCCGGTGATGTAGTCTTCCGTCTCCTTAATCGACGGACTCGTAAAGATCGTCCTCGTGCGATCGAATTCAATGAGACGTCCCATGAGGAAGAATCCTGTGTAATCGCTCACGCGAGCGGCCTGCTGCATGTTGTGCGTTACAAGGACGATGGTGTACTGGTCCTTCAGTTCCGTAATGAGCTCTTCAATCTTGCCCGTGGAGATCGGATCGAGTGCCGAACACGGCTCGTCCATAAGCAGTATTTCAGGGTTTACGGCCACGGCACGTGCAATGCAGAGTCGCTGTTGCTGTCCGCCGGAAAGGCCTACGGCACTATGGTGGAGCCGATCTTTAACTTCATCCCACAGTGCAGCACGACGTAGGCATCCTTCAACGATGTTGTCAAGGTCTGCCTTTGACGGGCGCTCGTTGAGGGTGAGGCCGTACGTGATGTTCTCGTAGATCGACTTCGGAAATGGAATGGACTTCTGAAAGACCATTCCGATACGCGTGCGAAGTGTAACGACGTCAACGTCCTTGTCGTAGACATTAACACCGTCAACGATCATGTCGCCCGTTACTCGTGTACCATCGATGAGATCATTCATTCGATTGATACTGCGAAGAAAGGTCGATTTACCACATCCTGACGGCCCAATAAAAGCCGTTACACGATTCTCGTAGATGTCGATGCCAATGCCATGTAAGGCCTGTTTCTCGCTGTAGAAAAACGAGAAATCACGCGTATGGATTTTGACGGGGAGCTCTTTCGCCATGTCAGTTTTTTCGCAGGCGCGAACGGATGAAGATCGCCGTGAAGTTGAGAAGGAAGGTAAGTCCTAACAGGACGAGTGTTGTTGCATACTGCAACGGTAAAGCCTTGTCCACGTCCGGAGACTGTGTTGCAAGAACGTAGAGATGATATCCAAGATGCATGAACTTGTCCGTCACGCTACCAGGCAAAACTTCTGATGAATACGTTACGCCAACGAATAGAATGGCTGCAACTTCACCCGCACCACGGCCAACGGCCAGAATGCTTCCCGTGAGAATGCCTGTGACGGAGTTCGGAAGAACGACATTGCGAATGGTCTGCCAGCGCGTGGCACCCAAGGCGAGTGAAGCTTCCCGAAGGTCACGGGGAACGGCTCGTAACGCCTCTTCAACTGCGACGATGACGACAGGTAATGTAAGTACAGCAAGTGTTGCTGCTGACCACAAGAGTGATCCATCACCAAATGAAGCATTTCCGGTGATTCGTTCGACACCACCACCCAGAAACTGGATAAAGAATCCCACTCCAAAGAGTCCAAAGACAATACTGGGTACGCCGGCAAGCGTGTTAACCGCAAATCGTACACTCCGCGCAAAGAAGCTGTTTTGACGAGCATACTCGGTGAGATAGATGGCCGTAGCCGTTCCGATTGGTACACCAAGTATCGTCATCAAGAGTACAAGCAACGTTGTGCCTGCAAGTGCCGGCCAAATTCCACCCTCGGTATTGTTGTTTCGAGGGAACTCAGAGAGAAACTCCCAATCAAGGTTCGGAAAGCCCTTAATCGAAAATGTCCCCAACATCCCTAACAGGAGTCCGATGATGGCAACAGCAGCTGTAGCCGCAATGAGTACGGCAAAGAATCCGAGAAGACGTTTCGATAACGGGCGCTGACCACTAAAAACATTCATGTCAAGCACCCTGGAACTTCTTAATGAGACGTTGCTTTACGTAGAGTTCCGTCAGGGCGTTTAAGCCGAAGCTTACAACAAACAGGAAGATGCCAAGAAGAAAGAGTACGCCGTAATGTTCACTTCCCCAAACGACTTCTCCCATCTCCGATCCGATTGTTGCGGCGAGTGTCCGTGCAGGTGTAGCAGGACTCCACGATGACAGTGGGGCGTTGCCCGTGGCCATAATGGCAATCATCGTCTCACCGAAGGCACGTCCAACACCAAGGAGTACTGCTGCAAACACACCAGGTGCCGCCGCGGGCAACATTACACGATATGCCGTTTGCCATTCCGTTGATCCAAGTGCAAGCGACGCCTCGCGTAAGGTTTTTGGGACTGCCGACAATGCATCTTCCGCAATGGTAAAGACGATCGGTATTACGGCAAGTGAAAGTCCGATTCCACCAATAAGTGCATTGAGTCGGAACTGTGAACCCGTAATGTCTTGCAACAATGATGCAACCGTCGTCAAACAGAAGAAGCCAATTACAACACTTGGGAAACCGGCAAGGAGCTCAATAGCTGGTTTTAAAACTTCACGAAGTTTTCGCGGAGCAAAGAACGCACTATATAGTGCTGCAAGAATTCCAAGAGGTGCGCCAATCAGTATTGCGATCAACGTTGTCTTTAACGTACCGATAAGTAGGGGCCAGACACCAAACTTCGGATTCTCACCAACCGGCTGCCAGACGTTGCTGGTGATGTTGTCCCACAACGTCGGTTGCTCATGAGCTTCGTAAGGAGCTGCTGCTGCCGCAATAACACTGCCTGGTTCAGGTCCTGAATCGGGATTGTAAACTTCGGGACGATCGTCAAGCGTAACAATACTGGTTGTTGTTACCACGGGCTCGTCCATACCGACCATCGTCACATCCGGATTATACACCTCCGGTTTGTCACTGTCCTTTACGACAGTTGTCGTTGTTGTTACTGAACCTGGTTCCGGACCGGAATCCGGATTGTAGATCTCAGGTCGGTCATCTGTCGTCGCGACGACATTGGTCGTAGGTTGTTCTGCAGGTTCTGACTTTGATGTCAGAAGTGAGGAAGCCTCACGAAAGACGAAGATGAAGATCAGAAAGATGACAAGTATGGAGAATGACGCAACAATGCGAATTGTCCATTCCGCAGCATGTTCGCCAAGATGGCGTCGTTTTCGCGCAAAAGGATTGTTCACGGCCACGTCAGAACTTCTTGATAGGATAGTATCCAACGTCCTTGACAACCTTCTGACCCTCTGGTGAGATTACCCAGTCGATAAACTCCTTGATTTTCCCCTTTGGACGTTCCCGAAGGTAGAAGTACAAGAATCGCGAGATTGGATATTCACCGCTCAAAATCGTTGTTTCGTTTGGCGCGATGGGAGCTTGACCTTTTTCTCGTGCGATCGAAAGTGCCTTGACATTCGCCATGTAGGCTGCACCACCAAAACCAATGCCGTAGGGATCCTTGCTGACGGCGTTAATTAAGGCTGCAGTACCAGCCATGTGCTGGGCCTGAGGGGCAAAGTCCTGCTTCAGAAGAACGTGCTCTTTGAAGAATTCATACGTACCCGAGTTATTCTCGCGACTGTACAATACAATGGCCTTGTTTGGACCACCGACCTGATTCCAGTTTGTGGTTTTACCGGTGAAGATGTTCCGCACTTGTTCAAGTGTGAGAGTCTTGACCGGATTTGACTTGTGAACGTAGACAGCTAGGCCGTCACGCGCAACACGAACTTCGAGGCCCGGATATTTATACTTCGCTTTGAGCTGCTTGACCTCGTCTTTCTTTATCGGACGTGATGAAGCACAGATGTCTGTTGTACCATTAATGAGGGCGGCAAGCCCCGTGCCCGAGCCCCCTCCCGTCACCTGAAACTCCATGTCCGTCTTGTCCGGATACACCTCCGTCCAACGCTGGGTTAGGATGACCATCGTGTCCGAACCCTTTAAGGTCACGCGCTGCCGTGCAACAGCAGCGATGATCAAGGGAATGGCGACGAAAACGAGGACGATTGGGGCGAACCGAGAGAACATTTGTGCCATGCAGAGCTTCGTCGGAAGTGGACCTTACGGTGAGCAAACGGCAAGTTACGGACTAGAATCGGCTAGGGAGCGAAAGGGGCGTCCAGTGTTACGGAACCGTAACGCACTAGATCCCGAATTCGGAATTCAGTCGTGCAAAGTAGGACATTATGCCGACGGGATTCGGTTTCGAAAGGTCCGTGGTTCGAGTGAAACCACCCTCAATCTGGAAACGAACACGATGGCCGTTAGCAAACCAGACCCCAACGAGTGAGCCTTGTTCCTGGCGGACATATTCGTTTGTGCGTGCAATCGACGACTCACCTTCGGTGACAGAGTATCGCGCACCGATACCGAGCTTCCACGGAAAGTTATAGGTCAGCTGTCCCATATAACCGTGGCCAACAAACACACTCCGTGCCTTTGTGGTATCAGCACGGTCAATTGTCACCGGGTCCTTTGCCGTTCGTTGGGCCCACTCACCGTAAAACGCCCAGCCATTCCACTTTGCAAGAACATCTGCATAGGCAACATCGGCCGAACGAGGCGCATACAGGGCCGGACCGAGTTCACCTCGTGTTCGGTTCATACGATCGTTGTGGTGCAGCGTAAGTGCAAGTGATACCTTCGGTTTGGCCTCATGAAGGAGATCACCTTCAAAGTAGTCACCTCCATTGGTAAATGCGCCAAAGGGAAGGACTTCAACACGGCCGGTGTAGGCAAGTCCATCACCGGAGATTGGTGCTTGATTTCGACCATCACCCGATGAAACCGCACCACGGACGTTAACAATAGCGTCAGCTACGGTAAATCGTCCAAATCCCTGGAATCCAAAATCGCGGTCCAGATTAAACGCACCGTTCACAATACTTCGATCTGGAAAGAACTGATCACCGGAACTCACAACACGCTGGCGGTTACCCGGCAATTTTGTCTGGCCAAACGAAACCTGAAGGTTTGGATTAAACGACCAGAAGACCATAGCGTCACGAATGACATTCGGGAACTGCGTGTCGTTATAGTCGAGGTCTGACCGTGAGAAATTCACTTGGAGGTTAAAGGTGAGTCGTTTGTCAACAACATGACCGCCAAAGCGCAAGCGCAGACGCCGTACGGCAAGATCTGTGCTTGAAATCTCACCTTCGTCATTAAAGTTGAAGACGGCCCAATTCTGCATACGAAAGCGCATAATGATACGCGTATTCGTATCCAACGTCTGAAACACCATTCCGTCGGAATTGAAGTCAAAACTCCCGGTTGACTGTGTTGTGGCCTGACCCCATGCAGCTGGTGAAAGGACGCAGACAAAGACGGCAACCAGCGTCCAAACGGCGAGCAGGCCGCTACGTGGGATTACCTGAAGAGGTTGTGCAGAGTGAATGGGCATGATGTTACCAGAAGGTTGCCAAATCGTAACGGCCGCGAAGTTAGGGGGCTACTTGTGGCTATGCGAGTAAACATTCCGTAACACTGGCGTTACAGTGACCCGGTTGGCTGCTCTCGAATGTGTCATTTCTGGGTTGTGATTCACGAAGCGATGTTAGTCGTTCATGAATAGGCGTTCACTATGTTTGTGTCCCATGAAACGACTAGCTGTCTTCACCAGCGGAGGTGACGCTCCGGGCATGAATGCCCACATTCGCGCCGTAGAACGAACCGGCCACAAACGTGGCCTTGAAGTGATCGGTATCATCGGCGGTTATGCTGGTATGTTGGCAGGTCAGTTCGAAGTTCTTGATCGTATTCGGACAGCTAATATTCTCGATCGTGGTGGCACCGTCCTGAAGACTAGTCGTTGTCCAGAATTTCATGAACGCGAAGGCCGCGACAAGGCTGTAGCACAGCTTCGAGCCCACGGAATTGACGGCGTTATCGCGTGCGGTGGTGACGGGACGTTCCATGGAGCTCACTTCCTCCATGAAGAACATGGAATCCGTATTGTAGGCACACCAGGTACGATTGATAATGATCTGTCTGGTACGGATTTTACGATCGGCTACGACTCGGCTATTAATACGGCTCGTGAGGCAATCGACAAGATCCGTGACACGGCTGACTCCCATGGTCGACTCTTCTTTGTGGAAGTGATGGGTAGACATGCAGGCTTTATTGCCATGGATGTCGGAGTGGCCTGCGGAGCTGAATACGTTGCAGTTCCGGAGACAATGACAGACGTCGATTTGCTGTATCAGCGAATACTTGCGCAGGGGCGTGACGCACGGACGATCGTAATTGTCGGTGAAGGTGATGAACTTGGCGGAGCTATGGAACTTGGCCGCCTCATGAAAGAACGATACGGTCTCGACAGTAAGGTTTCCATTCTTGGACACATGCAGAGAGGTGGATCACCAACTGTACGCGATCGTGTTCTCGCTGCTCGTCTTGGTGCTGCTGCAGTTGATGCTCTCCTTTCAGGTAAGACCGACGTTATGGTTGGCGAACAGCATGGTGAAATCACCTACGTTCCTTTGGAACAGACGTGGACAAGCCGGAAGGCCGTCCCCCCCTATCTTCTCGAACTTTCCAATATCCTCGTATGACCATCAACTTCATGACCATTATCCAGGTATATCAACTGGAAGGTATGGTCGCACTCGGAAAGATGCTAAATCCTGCATCGAACACCATTACAAAGAATCTTGATCACGCGAAATACGTGATCGATCTGCTTGACATTCTGAAGGAAAAGACGTCAGGTAATCTCGCTGATGACGAAGCCAAGTTTCTAGAGAACACGATAGCAACCCTCAAACTCAACTATGTTGAGGAAATGAACAATCCGGTCATTCCGCCACCAGCGGAAACAGCGTAATGAATAGAATCGGTCTCTTTGCATATACAACACGTCCTGACGCTATTCGCTGGGCTGTTTATGCTGCGGAACGGCTTCTTGATGAGCGTGTTGAGGTATATGTCGAAGACATTCTTTCGGCAGCTTTCCCGCCTGAACTCGCCGCACGGTGCGAAACCGTCGCAGCCGTGGAGTTTGAGAAGTTTGCTGACGTTGTTATTACGTTTGGCGGCGACGGTACGCTGCTCGGCGCAGCGCGTCTTCTTATTGGATCTGACATACCCATTATGGGTGTAAATGTCGGTAAGCTGGGATTCCTGGCTGAGTTTCCCGTGATGGCATTGGATGACGCCCTCATGGATATTCTCAAAGGTAACTATAGAATTGTTGATAGAACGACCCTTGAGACCACCATCTCTGGTAAAACGTATTACGCTCTGAATGAAATCCTTATTGAAAAGTCATCACAAAGCAAGATGATTACTGTGCGAGCCTTCGTGAGCGAACATCACGTCGCTGACTATCGCGCAGACGGAATCATCGTGGCAACACCGACAGGATCAACGGCCTATTCGTTGGCTGCAGGCGGACCAATCATTACACCATCTGCACCTGCACTTTGTTTGACACCGGTCTCACCGCATACACTCACATTACGACCTCTTATCGTGCAAGACACGAGTGACATTCGGCTTGAAATACCAGCTGACGGGTCCGAGGCTCATCTTGTTGCGGATGGAACCATCATTGCGGACCTACGTCCCGGCGATTGTGCTACTGTTCGTAAGAGTGATCATCTCATCAAGCTCATCAAGCGAGCCGAGAGTACGTACTACGATCTGTTACGCGAAAAACTCCTGTGGTCTGCTGACGCAACACGGAAGTGATTGATCGTTTAATGCAGTGATGCACTGCTTCCTCTGACGTGGCTGTATCAATTGGGTGCCGACAGCCGATATCGTTTGATATCAATTGGCCTGCCGGACATACGTAGTTTGTAACAATGAGTATACACCACGACACCATACAGCGCAGCGGTCGTATTGTCGACGTTCGTTCGCGACGGATGTTCTCAGGAACGATCACCATTAGTCAGGGACGTATTATCGACATCGTAGAAGAAGATGTCGATTCGAATCTCGTCATTCTGCCGGGCTTTGTTGACGCGCACGTACACGTTGAGTCGTCTATGATTGTCCCGTCCGAGTTTGCCCGACTCGCCGTTGTCCACGGCACAGTGGGTACCGTGAGCGATCCCCATGAAATTGCGAACGTGCTCGGTTTGCAGGGCGTGCGATACATGATTGACAACGGTGAGAAGGTCCCATTCCATTTTGCCTTCGGGGCTCCGTCCTGTGTGCCTGCAACCATCTTCGAAACAGCTGGCGCGGAGGTAACGGTCGACGACATTATTGAGCTCTTTAAGGATGATCGTGTTAAATATCTCTCGGAAATGATGAATTGGCCTGGTACGTTGGCCGGTGACAGCACCGTCCTTGCAAAGATTGCAGCTGCACAGGCTGCAGGACGTCCTGTGGATGGACATGCACCGGGACTTCGTGGAGATGATGCCCGCAGATATGCAGAACGCGGAATTAGTACCGACCACGAATGTTTCACTCTCGATGAAGCACTCGACAAAGTCGCCGTTGGTATGAAAATCCTCATTCGTGAAGGTTCCGCTGCGCGGAATTATGACGCGCTACATCCGCTCTTAAGAACATATCCGCAACATGTAATGTTCTGTAGCGACGATATGCATCCAGATTCACTTGTCGTGGGTCATATAAACCTTCTTGTCCGACGTTCGATTGCATTGGGTTATGACGTGTTTGATGTGCTCAATGCGGCCTGTATTCATCCTGTTGATCATTATCGACTTGGCATTGGAACACTTCGTCGTGGAGAGTCAGCAGACTTCATTATCGTTGACAATCTCCAGGATGTAAACGTCCAGGAAACCTGGATCCGTGGCCAACTTGTCGCAAAGAACGGTGTTACAAACATTGATCGTACCGAGACGGCAATCATTAACAATTTTGATTGTCAGGAGATAGACGAAACTGCGATCGCAGTTACGTTGCCAACATCGAGTGACGCAAGGGCAACCGGGAACGATGGAGTCAGTCGAATACGTGTGATCGTGGCACACGATGGTCAGCTTGTAACGTCAGAAGAGATAGTAGACAACCTAACCGACGACATTCACAAGATCGTTGTTGTTAATCGATACTCAACGGCGCAGCCAGCAGTTGCGTATATCAAGGGCTTTGGTCTAACGTCAGGAGCTATTGCGTCGTCGGTTGCGCATGACTCACACAACGTCGTGGCCGTTGGAACAACCGACGCCGATATTGTTGCTGCTGTAAATGCTGTTATCCGCCAGCGAGGTGGAGTTTCGATTTCTCACAATGGCGAGACGGACGTCCTACCTTTACCCGTTGCAGGCCTCATGAGCGCAGGAGATGGTTATTCCGTTGCTGCTGAATACGCACGGTTAGACGCCAAGGCCAAGGGCCTTGGCAGCCCCTTACGCGCCCCCTTTATGACACTTTCGTTTATGGCACTACTCGTCATTCCGCAGTTAAAATTGAGTGATAAGGGGCTCTTTGATGGGGCGACCTTTAGATTCGCAGACGTTTTTGTTCAGCCCGACGACTCCGAGAATCCCGCATGAGCCTCAGCCTTCTTCACGACGCTTCTATTCTTCGACTGATTCAGATTGCCATTCAGGAGGATCTGGGATCAGGTGATATTACGACGGAGCTCACGGTGCCACGTGATGCAACGGCGGCAGCTCGTTTTCTCATGAAGGAAGATGGAGTTATCTGTGGACTGCCATTGTTGCCCTTAGTATTCCGTGAATTCTCGGCCGATGTCGACATTGTCCTGAAGGTTGAGGAAGGAGCTCGTGTCGGCGCGAATACGGTTATTGCAACGGTTGAAGGTCCTGCTCATGCCTTGTTAGGTGCTGAGCGTACTGCGCTGAATGTCATTCAACGCCTGAGTGGCGTTGCCACAAAGACGCGTACCTACGTTGATCGAATTGCCGGTACAGGTGCAACTATACTTGACACGCGGAAGACAATCCCTGCCTGGCGTAGGCTCGATAAGTATGCAACATCAATTGGTGGTGCCCGAAATCATCGTGTTGGACTGTTTGACATGGTGATGATTAAGGACAATCACATTACGGCGTGTGGCGGAATCACGGAAGCAGTTTCGGCAGTTGTTGGAGAACTATCGTCGAAACCATCCATGCGGGTTGAAGTTGAAGCGAGGAATCTCGACGATGTCATGGAGATTCTCGCCTGTAGGGGTGTACATCGCGTGATGTTCGACAACTTCACGCCTGCCGCTGTGCGTGAGGGCGTAATGATGGTCGACGGTCGGTTGGAGACCGAAGCCAGTGGCGGTATCACGTTTGATAACATTCGTGACTATGCCGAAACTGGTGTCAACTTCATTAGTGTGGGAGCCATCACGCACAGCGCCGTTGCGCTTGATATCTCGATGAAACTCTTCGTGCCAAAACAGGGCTGACGGCATCAGAACATCCCGAAGAGTTTTGGGTTGAATCGCAGGTAGACTTGTCCCGAAAGTGGAGTTGTCCCGCCGTAGAATGTTGCCAGCGAATCACCAATGACGTTCATGGTGATCTGTCCACCTATGGCAACATCAATGTTGGCAACCGTCACAAGCCGCTGACTAGCTCCAAGTGTGACAGCATAGATGTCCTCAATCATTCCGTGTGCGCCAGATTCGTTGAATCCAAGTTCTTCTCGTGATTTTTGGACCATTTCGGCACGTGCGTACGGGATTGTGCCGTCGATATCAACGGAAGCTTCGGCGAGTACTGCATACTCTTCATGACCATGTCCAGCATCGTTGTGACCGAGAGCGACAATACCTGACCACCAGGCAGATTGTGATCCTGCAGCAAACTGTACGGAAGCCGTGGTTCGCCGTACGTCGGTTGTTGACAATGCTTCCGGTGCCGTAAGATATCCTTGTGAAACCTGCGCGACGATGTGCCGTGACGGTGCCCATGATACACGCCAGGAATACGAGTCAAACAGTGGCTTGTCAAAATCGTAGCGGTGTTCATCAGGTTCCTTGCCAGTAAACACCGAGCCTTCGACCTTCAACGTTGACCAGCGAAATCCGAGTGTACCAACTCCAAACACAATGTGTGTAGCATCAAGCCAGTGATGACTGAGTGGAGCATCGGGATTCGAAACACTTGATGGACGGTGCATAAAGGCAGTAGGACCGATGGCAGGTTCTCCAGGATATCCCACGTAGGCAGTAATGTCGATGTCGTCCGACATACGACGTGTGTAAGCCACGGCAAGAGCGGCGAATAGATCGTGAGGATGTTGGCGATCAACGAGTGATCTTCCATTCCATGTTTCTCCGGTTTGAAAGAGCAGTGGATAACCATCACCTCCCATAACAGGACGGTCGAGACTCATCATGGCCTGGACGGAGAGTAGATCATTATCGCCAAGTTTACGTTGTGCCATCGCCATGATCCAGTTCGGAGCATCAACAGCATTACCACCTCGTTTGTCCTGCTTGCCAATGTTCTGCCACGTAGAGCGCAGAAAGATGGAACCATGTAGCATTAGCTGCCAGCCCGATCCAACGTCATGACTCATAACAGCATACATTGGTGAAGCATCTGGCTGCCAGGATGTACCCGATCCATTACGCGTCATTGGTAAAGAAAGCGAGTAGGCATGAGGCATCATCATCGAAACGTCGGCGGTGTCCGAGTGCTGATGTACAGCACTCGGACGTGATGAATCCACCGACGTTGGTTCGTGATCGCGATGATGGTCGTGATGTTGCGCCGTCACAACCGTCGCGAATCCGATCAGGAGAGGGAGAAGCAGGAGTGTTCGCATTGTGGCCTCAGTCGACGACGATTGTGCCGCGTAACATGCGCATGCCACAGGTGTAGGTAAACGTTCCCTTTTCCTTTGGTGTGAACATCACGGATGTTGTGGCAAATGCTTCAAGGTCTTTGTGAATGCCAAAGTCTGGCATCACAACTTCATCGCTACAAGCGGAGGCTTCACGACGGTCAAAATCGATGTGAACGGGGACACCGGCTTTTACGTGAATGGTATTCGGTGAGTAACCGCCTTTTACAACAATCGTTTGGTGTTGAACACCATCGACGATGGAAGCAGACATTGCTTCGGCCTTTCGGGGAGTGAAGAAGAAGAGTGAGATGCCGGTTATCGTTGCAACGCCGGCTGTGGTGACGAGAATTTGGGAGAGGTCCATTGTAGTCAGTCCGAAAAGGTGAAGGAACGAAGTCGTAACGCATTAGCGAGCACACTGACAGAGCTCAAGCCCATAGCACCTGCCGCGATGGCGGGATCGAGAGCAATTCCGAAGAAGGGAATGAGCAGACCTGCAGCGATGGGAATTCCAAGGACGTTGTAGACAAAGGCGAAGAAGAGGTTCTGACGTATGGAACGCATCGTAGCTCGTGACAGCGCAATTGCATGTCCGACGTTCCGTACATCACTATTCATCAGGGTGATGTCAGCAGCTTCCATTGCCACGTCTGTTCCTGAACCGATTGCGATTCCAACATCGGCCGTGGCAAGTGCTGGTGCGTCATTGATACCGTCACCAACCATGGCAACAACGTAACCGCGTCGCTGGAGGGACTCGATGACGGCAGCCTTCTCATCCGGAAGCACCTCAGCTCGAACGTCCGAAATGCCTACCTGTTGAGCTATTGCTTCAGCTGTTTCTCGCCGGTCACCCGTGAGCATTACAACATGAATGCCGAGCTCAGCAAACGTTTTGACGGCCTGTGCCGACGAAGGACGCACGGAATCTGCGATTCCCAACATTCCAATATGTTCGTCATTCCGAACAATGGCCACAATCGTACGTCCGTGACGAGACCATGCATCTGCTGTAGCGGCGAGTTCTGAATTCACAACGACATTGAGATGATTCAGCAATGGGAAACTGCCAACGGCCCAACGCGAGGTAGCATACGTGGCAGTAATACCTTTCCCAGCAAGAATCTCAACATTGTGAACATCATCACTTTGAGCTCCATGCTCTCGTGCGAATCGAACAATTGCTTCGGCTAGTGGATGTTCACTGCGAGCTTCAATTGAAAGTAGTGCCTCGAGAGCTTCACCAACGTCGATACCATCCCTGAAGATGATGTCCGTTACGTCGGGTCGCCCATGCGTGATGGTACCGGTTTTATCGACAACAACTGCCGTAACACGATGTGCGGTTTCGAGTGCCTCTGCATTCCGGATCAGCAGGCCCCTTTCCGCCCCCTTCCCTGTTCCTACCATGATGGCTGTCGGTGTAGCGAGGCCAAGTGCACACGGACATGCGATTATGAGAACGGCGACGGTGTGGATAAGAGCTGCTGTGAGGCGTACGTCGGCCGGGAGTACATCAAACCACGTTACAAACGTTGCAACGGCAATTATCAGCACGGCCGGTACAAACCAGCCGCTGATTTTGTCAGCAAGTTTTTGAATAGGTGCTCTGCTGCCTTGTGCGCGTTCTACCAGACGAACGATGTTGGCGAGTGCAGTGTCTTCACCGATTTTATCGACGAGGGCCGTTAACGATCCGGTGCCATTTACCGTACCGCCGATAATGTGATCGTTCTTGGTTTTGGGAACGGCAACACTTTCACCTGTGATCATCGACTCGTCAATCTTCGACTCTCCTCGTAGGATGATAGCGTCTGTTGGTATGCGTTCGCCTGGACGAATAATGAGCGTATCGCCGACTTGGAGTGAGCTAATGTCAACGTCAACTTCTTGACCGTCGCGAATGATGCGTGCCGTCGTTGGTCGTAACGACAACAAGCGCTCCATCGCAGCGGATGTCTTACGTTTTGCCCTCATCTCGAGTACCTTACCGAGTGTAATGAGGGTTATAATCGTTACCGTTGTGTCGTAATACACGTGTGCCCCTGAATCAGCCTTCGAGAAGAGTTCCGGAGCGATGGTAACGACGGCACTGTAGACGAAGGCAGCTCCAGTGCCGACGGCAACGAGAGTATCCATCGTAGCCAAACGATTTCGAGTGGCATTCCACGCACCGATGAAGTATTCGCGACCGCCGAACCACAAGACTGGAATCGTGAGTAGTAGCTGAATCCAATTCAGACGAGACTCACCGATGGTATGCATGGTATGTGGGAAGAACATGACCATGCCGAGAATCATGACGGCGGAGGCAAACGGAAGTGTGATCCAGAATCGACGCCGCAGGTCACGCTCTGCCAGTTCTCGGCGGTCTGGCTGCCCATCGGTATGAGATGTCGGGCCGGCTGACAATTGGCTAAATGAAGTTGTTGGCGAGACAGACGGAGTTGCTGTGTAACCAACACTTCCAACGGCACGGACGATCGATTGAACGTCAACGGTATCGTCCACCTCTACGCGAGCAGAATCCGTCAGAGGATTTACGGCAACCGACGCGACGCCGTGTAATGACGTGAGTGCCTTTTCGACGTTCACCGCACACGAGGCGCACGTCATTCCGTCAATGTTTAGGTCTATCGTGCGAAGTTGTGATGAGTTTGTCGACATGGTTGTTCTCCGGTTGTGTACGGATGCAACCTAACGGCCGACGTATCGAGATTTCTTACGGTTCTATGACGATGACTTGTAAGATTTTCAGATTCATGAGTCAACAACGCGATCCAGGTCTTTTCGCGCCGTAACGGCCTGTTTCTTAAATGCCGTAGGAGTCATTCCTGTTTCATGTTTGAATTGATTTGAGAGATAGGCCGTGCTACTATATCCCATGTCAAACGCAATGTCAGTGAGCGACTTCTCATCATATACAAGGAGCTCTTTTACCCGTTCGATACGCTGAGCAATAAAGAACTTCTCGATCGTTGTGCCAACGGTCTGAGAGAATACAGTACTGATGTGTCGGTAGTCGAGTTGAATCTTCTGTTCCAGATACTCACTCAGTTTAAGATTCATTTCAAGGATACGGTCCCCTTGAACAAGATCGATGATGTGTCGTTTTACGAGCTCGACAATTTCTGATGCACGATCTTCAACCACATCAAATCCATTACGACGTAATACGCTCCGAATCGTCTCCATGGGAAGCTCATCAGAGTGTTCTACAACGGCTTCACCCAGCTGGACGTCAACGACACGAAGTCCGATATCAGCAAGTTCATCATGAACAACACGCCGACAGCGTGAGCAGACCATGTTTTTGATACGAATTCGGCTGATCATAACAGCAAACCTAGGCATTGCGTATGTTAGTTAGACCATGAACACCAACCCGTCCCCATTACACATGCGACATTGTCTCCTTCTTGTTGTCTTTCTGGTTACCAGTTTGGTACCCGGACGTGGCCAGGACTGGCTTTTCGGTGAGGACGGGGCACGATCCTTTCCTCGTCTGCGCCCGGGGGCTGGAGACGTCATTGTGTTAACGTACTGCGTGGTTCGTGGCCAGCAGACGGACGTCTATGTGACATATTCAAATGATGGTGGATCCTCTTGGTCAGACAAATCACTTGCCACAACAGTGAGATCCGGAACAATTGGACTGCAGCGGCAACCTCAGGCTGTCCTCGATAACGAGGGAATACTCCACCTCGCTTTTGAAGACTTGCGAGCAGGTGCATCGTCCATCGATGCATGGTACTGCCGATCGACCGATCTTGGTGTGTCATGGTCGGAACCACGTCGGTTAGGAGCGCCATCATATCGCGACTTTGTATCAATTGCCGCAGACAGTGCAGGTCATGTGTACGTGTCCTATCTCGGAAACGCTCCTTCAGGCTTGCCAACTGAAGCACGTGTCCAGGTCTTTGTATCGTCCGATCGAGGTATGACGTGGATCGAACCTGTAGTTGTTGATAACATTCCTGGTGGGATTGCATGTGAGTGCTGCCAACAGTCCGTCGACGTATCACCTGATGGAACTGTAGCAATCGCATATCGAGCAAACGTGTCGAATGTTCGTGATATCCACCTTGTTCGATCGACGGATTTTGGGCAGACCTGGCAACCAGCCGTCAAGATTCAGTCGGGGCCTTGGAACATCAATGGATGTCCTTCCACAGGACCGAAGATAGCCCATGATCTAACGGGTGCAACACACGTTGTGTGGCGTGATGCACGGGATAGTGTTGGAAGAAACGTTGTCTGGTATGCCAAACTTCCTGCAAACACAACTGAGGTTCCACAGAATATCGACCTGTCGTCAGCTCGTGCTGAGAACGCTGACTATCCGGATCTTGCTGTTACGGCTGATGGTAAGACCGTCTTTGTCGTATTTGAGAGTGGAACAGGTCTGCAGTCTGCCGTATCGTTCAATTCCGGAGAAACCTTCACACTGCGCACACTTGATGAGTTTGTACGCAGCAACGCATGGGCAAGCGCCGTTCTACGTCAGACGGGTGGGCAGCCGTTCTCTGTGTGGCAGGCAACACGCGATGGAAGGTATGACCTTCGATACGACGACGGTACAAGTATGTCGGTTCAATCAGATTCGGATCTTCATGGTCACCTACGGCTAACGTCGTCTGGCCTTGAGATTGACATTGACGAGCAAGTAACAGTTAGTATTTCTGATCCATTGGGCAGACTGCACGTACGAGAGCATCTTGCACCGGGACACAATGTGATTCAGGCACTGCCTCGTGGACTGACCTTTGTCTCCGTACAATCAGCCAACGGAACCGTAAAGACTGTCCGGCTCCTGCGACCGTAGTCGCACACAGATTTTTTCACTCATGCTTCGGCAAAGAACATCTCTACGTATGCGAAAACGACTAACTGTCCTTTCCATCGGCCAGGATAAGTTCAGCGGCTGTTCTGACACGTTGTTTGAGATGTTCCGGAGCAATTGGACGAATTCGTCCACCAAAACTAAGAATCCACTGTGCGAGTGACTCGCTGACACCGAGTCGCATTTCAAGAATAAGTGATCCATCGTTCGACGTGATAAATCGCTGTGATGGATGAATACGCATGTGGCGAACATGCTCTGCAATCAAGGGATCCACAGCGAGTTGAATAGTTTCTGGTTCCGATGCTGTATTCATACGTTCTGCGATACCCGAAGGTAGAGAAAACAGTACCGGAATTGGTCCGGTAAGCACATAGGACTTTTTGACGTAGTCGTATACCATCGGCACGTGTAACACATTCATGAGGTAGTCGATATCGCGTGCAATCGTTCGTTGACTAACCTCCAGATTCTCCGCAAGTACGCGCGACGTCACACGGTCTCCTGTAACGAGACGTGCGAGAATCCACTGGATTCTGTACAACGTCGGTCTATGGTGGTTGTTCATCAGGAGCGTTGGGAGCACATCACGAAGAATGTGCGAGGCTACGCCACTGACTATGTCATATTCTGTCATGGTGACCGAAACCGTAGGACTGGTGCGGCTTCCGTCGGGTTGGGATAAGGTAATTCCGGGCCGATAATCGGCCGTTTCTGACTCAGTAGGGAAACGGGAACGCATCATGACAGCCTCCATTTGAGAGTACTGTCAATCGAGTAAACAAAAATGTGACGGACCGTAGACCTAGAGTTCCTTACGCAGGCGAGCTACGGGTATTTTTAATTGCTCTCGATACTTTGCAACCGTACGACGTGCAACGTTGTATCCAAGAGTCTTAAGATCTTTTGCAAGTTTATCATCGCTAAGCGGCTTTGCTTTCGACTCAGCGTCGATCATTTCCTTGATTTTTTGTTTGACGATACGCGTGGATATTTCCTCGCCATCGTCATTTATGAGAGATTCACTAAAAAAGAACTTCAGCTCGAACGTACCGTAGTCAGTGAGCACATACTTACCGTTTACAATACGACACACGGTTGAAATGTCGAGTCCGGTCACCTCGGCAACATCGCGATAGATAAGTGGACGAAGCCCTTCCGTGCCGCGTTCGAAGAACTCGCGTTGAAGTCCAACAATGGCTGTCATGACACGAAGCATCGTGGCTTTACGTTGACGAATGGCCTGAAGCAGGAACTTCGCATCTTCATACTTTTTACGAAGCCAATCGCGAGTGTCTTTATTGAACTTATGAAAGCGTGCCTCCTTCTTAAGTCGTTCGTAGGCATTACTCACACGAAGAACTGGTAGGCGGCTATCGTTTACGGTGATAAGAAAGTCTGTATGATCATCCGTGCGTTCCACGATAAAGTCGGGCACGACGGTATTTACGTCGGGACCAAATGTGCCTCCTCCTGGCCGCGGATTCAGATTTCGAATCACTTCAATCGCTTCACGGAGGTAGTCCTCTGTAACATCAAGTGTCTTTTCGATGACGTGGAAGTGCTTCATCGCAAAAGCTTCATACGTCTTCGTGAGCACCTCATAGGCGAGTTTTTGAGAAGCATTGAGTTTTGGCAGGGCCCGTAGCTGTGCGACGAGACATTCCTGAACCGTACGAGAGCCAAATCCTGGTGGATCGAGTGCCTGGATTCGTTTTAGAACACCTTCGGCTTGACCTAACGACAGTGGTTCCAGTACTTCTTCGATTCCTGGAATACGGGCAGAGTCAAAACCATTGCGCATCATGCCGAGTAAGGCAGGTGCTTGTATGGCAAGATTGTGTTCCGCAGCCATACCATTAAACTCGTCAAGCAACTCACGGAGATCGCGACGAAGGTAACCGTCATCATCTACGTTGCCAATGACGTATTCGCCAAAGGCTCGCTCGTGGACGGCCATGGGAAGGAAACGAAGTTGGTCCAACAGTTCTTCTTCAAGTGTTGGTACCTCCTTAAACTGGAACTCCGAATCATCATCGTCGTCGTCACCGGCACGCGTATCGTTACTCTTTCCGTTGGACGGATCTTCACCCCAAATGAGTTTATAAAACTCAAATGCGTCTGTAGGTTCACCCTCTGATTGTCCACCTTCTTGACGTTCTGAATCCTGTGAACCGGATGGGGGGCCGTCCATCATTCGTCGGTCATCACGCTGCACCTGTTCATCCGCACGTCGTTCCGCGGACTGAGCTTGAGATTCAGTGATGTTGCCTACATCTGCTGCCCCTTCTGCCCCTTCACCATAATCACCATCGTCTTCACGACGTTCTTCAAGCATGGGGTTGTTCTCAAGCTCGGTTCGAACGTGTTGTTCAAACTGTAGCGTTGAGAGCTGCAGCATCTTCAGATACTGAATCTGCTGCGGCGTTAGGGACTGGTGGAGTGATGTTTCGAGACTGAGGCCGAGTTTCATAACTCTGTCTCCTCTCGATAGGCACGAGCTGCTTCAATAATATCAGCAGTGGTCTCTTTCCCAAATGCCTGCTCTAACGGCTCGCGAAGAAATTCAACGAGTGGTGTGTTCGTAACGAGGCCGTGTGCTCTGCCAGGTGCACACTCTTTGTCAAACACATCATAGTACAGATACGGTCCACCAAAGTTGGCAACACGTAGTGGGAACAAGAAACACGAAATGGGCTTCCGAAAGGTTGACTCTCCGGCAAAAAATGCCTTCTCAAGTGAACACTTTGCTACATCACCCTCATAGGTCACAAACACACAGGCTTCGTCATCAACACAGCGAACGCTGTATGATCCGGGCGCGCCTTCCACCACATTGTGGTGAGCAAGTTCTTCTCGACCACGCTCTGACATGTACGGGGCTGCGGCACGAAGCGCGCCGCGAAGGGGCTCTACTTCCGTATCCAGTAAAGGGGCCCCAGTACCACCAGGAAGTGTACAGCATGCACCCTTACATTCCGACAACTGGCAGGTAAATCGGGTCGTAAAAACGGCTTCCTCAATGAGGAGATGATCGAGTGAAATCATGCTACCCGAAAAAATAGCACGTTTTTTGCTAGGACAAGCGTGTGCGGTACAAGGAAAGTGATGTGAGTACTACTGTTAGGCTACTGAGTGCCATAGCAGCAGCGGCAACAATAGGCGATAATAACAGACCGTAGGAGGGGTAAAAGATGCCCGCTGCAAGTGGTATAGCAGCCACGTTATAGAAGAAGGCAAAGAACAGGTTTCGACGGATTGTTGTTACGGTTGAACGAGAGATTGATATGGCTGCCAGCACACTATGAAGATCGGAACGCAGGAGTGTTACGTCAGCCGTAGAGATGGCAACGTCAGTACCGGATGCCATGGCTATTCCAACGTCAGCTGACGCCAGCGCAGGTGCATCGTTGACGCCGTCACCGACAAAGGCTACACGTCGCTGTTGTTGACGTAACTGGTCAACGAGATCTGCCTTGCCACCTGGACTAATCTCTCCATACGATTCCTCGATACCGAGTGTTTGACCGAGCCGTTGAACCGTTGACGTGCGGTCACCACTTACGATGGCCGACGATATCCCTTGTCGTGTAAGGTCGGCGACAACTTCTGCAGCTTCAGGGCGGACAACGTCACGAAGCGCAACGACACAACGTGTGACAGCATTCATGTTGACGATGACGGCCGTAGCTCCAGTTTGCGAGAAGTGTTCAAGTGCTGCAATCGTGCCTTGATCCACGATGAGCATGGATCTCTCTAAGAGAGCGGGATTCCCGATTCGAACACGGAGAGCTTTGTTGTGGCCTGGGCGGTGAATAACTGCCTCCACGCCTGCACCAACAACGGTTTGAACGGTGACATCGGCATCCGTCCAAACGTCGGCCTTCTGACGTGCATACTGTGCCATGGCCACGGCAATCGGATGATTACTACGAGACTGAACAGTTGCTATCGCTGCCCAGTCCTCTTCATTGATGGGGCCATCTGCAACAATGTCTGAAACCTCAAACCTGCCTTCTGTTAAGGTTCCAGTTTTATCAAAAAGAACTGTAGTTACCTCGGCGAGTCGCTCGACAGCAGATGGAGCGGCAAAGAGAATACCAGCTTGGGCGGCACGACCCGTACCAACAACAATTGCCGTTGGAACAGCGAGACCAAGGGCACATGGGCAGGCAATAATCAGAACGCTGATGGATGTTGTGATGGCATGTTCGATTGATTGCGGAGATTGGTCGAACAGAAGCCACACAATGAACGTTGTGATAGCAATAGCAAGGACGATTGGGACAAAGACCGCAGATATACGGTCGGCAAGATGTTGAATGGCCGTCTTGCCTTGCTGAGCCTGTTCAACGCGCCGAACAATCTGTGACAAGACCGTATCGGCCCCGATACGGTCAACACTGATGGTAAGTACGGCATCGATGTTTAGTGTTCCGCCGACAACTCGATCACCGGGTGACTTCGAAACTGGCAGTGCTTCTCCCGTCAGCATAGACTGATTAACGTCGGAAGTGCCAGAAGTAACGGTTCCATCCGTTGGGATTGATTCACCAGGTAATACAACGAGCTGATCTCCTATTCGAACATCATCAAGCTGGACAACATCAACCGACCCATGAAGCTGACGCCGCGCCGTTGTTGGCCGCATCGACACAAGTGAACGAAGGGCGTCAGTCGTTTTTGTTCGTGCCCGGGCCTCTAACCACCGACCAAACAAAACAAGCGCAACGATCATGGCGGCAGAGTCGAGGTACATTCCCACATGATGATGCACCGACAGTGGTATAGTGTCGAGACTATGCAGGATGATAACAACAATGCTGTACAGGTATGCAGCCGATGTGCCAACTGTTACTAACGTGTCCATAACAGCTGTCCGTTGACGAGCTGCTCGTAATGCCGTGCGAAAGAACTCACGGCCTTGCCACAAGACAGGAGTTGTTGCTGTAATTAAAAAGATATTTGCTATCGTGTGATCAATCTGTGACGTAAACGGTTCGAACATCAAGATCATTGACACGGCCATCGTAAGGAAGGCCAATGGTACTGCCACACGAACCTTACGTTGAAGCGTAGAAACATCCTCGTCAATCCGTGCAAAGGATGCAGCGGTTGTTGCTGTGTCTTCTTGTCGTACGCCTAACGCACTATATCCCGCATCTTCAACTGCCTTCGTAAGCTCGTTTACGAGAGAACTACGTGTATCGTTGATGGTAACGGTTGCCGAATGTAGTACTAGGCTCACCGATACATCGGTTACATCGGGAATATCGGCAAGCGACGATTCCACCGCGTGTACACACGCAGCACAGTGCATTCCTTGTATGTCGACTGTATACTTCATACAGCATCCTCTGACACTGTATTCACGTACTCCGCGTTCACTGCTTCATCTTGTCAGAGAACTGCTTCTTAAACTTCTCGACTTTAGGACGTACAACAAAGGCGCAGTATGGTTGGTCGCCATTTCGTGCAAAGTAGTTCTGATGATAGTCCTCGGCCTTGTAGAACGTTGGTGCAGGTGCAATCTCCGTCACAATTGGGTCGGCCCACGTCTTTGCAGCTTCTAGCTGGGCGATATACAAACGCGCAGCTGTATCCTGCTCGTCAGAATGTGTAAAGATCACACTCCGATACTGTGTTCCTACGTCATTACCCTGCCTGTTGAGCGTTGTTGGGTCGTGCGAAGAAAAAAAGACGTGTAGAATGTCTTCGTACGAAACCTTCGTCGGATCAAACGTCACACGGCACACTTCAGCGTGTCCGGTTGTGCCTGTGCAGACCTGCTTGTACGTTGGATTCTCGACGGAACCACCGGCATATCCAGACTCAACGGCAACAACGCCATCAAGCAACAGGTATACAGCTTCAATACACCAGAAACATCCGCCACCAAGGGTGGCCGTATCAAGTGAAGCGGACATGGGTGAGGTGCCTTTCTGTTGTGGACGGGGTGGATTGCCATTCTCTTGCCGAGACGAGCACGAAAGGAGCGTTGGCAGAACAACCAGGAAGATGGCTGATGTGAGATGACGGAGTATGCTCATACACAAGCGTAGTTATCGCTGGTTGACGGAGTGAATCGTGTACGGCGCAGGATAGCCAGCCTGGCTGCCTACTGACCGTATAACATCGTTCATGGCTGCATAGACAGTCCAGTAATTCTCTGGTGTGCAGTATGGACGCACCGCTATGACGGGTCCGGCCATCGTAAAGTCTATGACCCAGATTTCGGGAGGAGGTGTTTGAAGAACTCCTTGTGTTGAAGCTACGGCCTGTGTCAAACGGCTGATGACGTCATCGACGTTAGCTTCATGAGACACCTGCATCGTTCGGTCAACACGACGAATCTGCGATGCAGAGAGGTTCTGAATGTTGTCCCCAAAGATCTTGTTGTTCCCAACGTAGGTCACAACACCATCCGGAGTAACAATCGTGGTGGCAAACAGGCCAATTTCTTCAACGGTTCCGAGTGTGCCACCAGCGGCAATCACATCACCAACCTTGAACGGGCGGAGGATGAGCATAAAAGCCCCGGCGGCAAAGTTTGCAAGCAAACCACCCCAAGCCGTTCCAATCGCCAATCCCATTGCAGCAATCAACGCTGCGAGCGACGTTGTCTGAACTCCAAACTGACCAAGGATGGCGATGACGAGGATAATGTTCAGCGTTACCGAGATTATCGACGCGAGATAGTTCTGCAACGTAGGATCCACATGACGAGCCGTCAAGGCACGACGAACGATACGAATGACGAGTCCAATAATCCATCGTCCAACAATCCATATCAGTAAAGCACCAACGATGAGCAGTCCGTAATGGACCGCCTCATCCTGAAGCATTTTGACCATTGCAGATGTATCCATATTCTCCTCCCGAAACGTCGACGGTGAATAAAAGTGATCGTGAGATTCCGTGCGGGAAATGAAGTCCTTCAATACAACAGCCGTTAGGCTGCGGCAAAACGGCGGGCAAGTCCATATGTCAACGCTGCACAGGTGAGACCACCAACGACCGATACACCAATGTAGGCGAGAGCTGTACCGTATCGTCCTTCGCTGAGAAGCGTGAGTGTTTCACCAGAAAACGTACTGAAAGTTGTGAATCCACCACAAAGTCCGGTACCTACCAGCAGTATCGACGAAGATGAGAGTTTTGACGAAAGACCGAGAACGAGTCCTAATACTCCGCTTCCTACGATGTTCACCAACAGCGTGCTCACAGGGAATGTTCCGGCATTGGGGCTCGTGAGAATCAACGAAACGCCATATCTCAGGGCACTGCCGAGACCTCCACCAATCATAACAACAACAAGGTCAAACGCTCTCATCTGGCGAACATAGCACATCAGCGCTCGGAGTGCGAATTATCTTTGCCGGATATGAAGACAACTCTGCTGCTTGCTCTTTTCGTTACAACTACCCTCGCTTCAGCACAGGTGGTTGTTCCGACAAATACTCGTGTTCACGTTCCGACAAGTGAACCACGTGAACATAGCGTCGACATGACACGTCTTACCATCGACGTAAAATTTGATCCGGTAAAGGGGCTAGTAAGGGGCAAAGCGACGAATGTGTTTCGGGTTCTTCGACCCCGACTCGACTCGATTGTCTTTGATGCCGTGGGGATCACAGTGTCTCAGGCAACACTTAGCGGTAAGCCAGTGCGCTGGCGATCAACAGATACAACTCTCGTTGTGTACTGCGAACCCGCTATACGATCGAATACGTCAGATTCCGTCGTCGTTACGTACGAAGCCGCACCTCGAAAGGGATTACACTTTGTTGGCTGGAATGATGCCTCCGGCAGAATGCGCCGCCAGATTTGGACACAGGGGCAGGCTATTGACCATCGCCACTGGATTCCGATGTATGATGAGATGAACGATAAGATGATCACGGAGACCATTATTACGTTCGACTCTTCATACGCCGTGCTCTCAAACGGGACACTCCACGAGAAGCGAAACAATAACGATGGCACGTTTACCTGGCATTACTCCATGACGCGACCGCATGCCTCATATCTTCTGATGCTTGCGATCGGGAAGTATGCCATCGAACGTCGTAGGTCGACGTCGGGGATTGTGAATGACCTCTACTACTATCCTGAATGTCAGGAGTGTGTGACACCCACATATCGCCTTAGTACTGAAGCTGTTGACTTTCTCGAACGTGAACTCGACGTCCCGTATCCTTGGGAAAAGTACAGCCAGATTCCTGTGGCCGACTACATCTTCGGCGCAATGGAGAACACAACGGCAACAGTTTTCGGAGATTTTTACTTCACTGATCCTCGCGCCGCGCTTGATCGAAACTACCTCGGCGTAAACGTTCACGAGCTTACCCATCAGTGGTTCGGTGATCTGATCACGGCACGTTCGTCAAAACATGTTTGGCTCCAAGAAAGCTTTGCAACGTTTTATCCTCACCTGTTTACGAAACTGACGCAGGGAGTGGATGCATGGCATTGGAGCCGGAGAGGTATGCAACGTTCGGCCTTGGCAGCAGGTGAGAAAGATCGGCTTCCCATCGTCCACCCGTCAAGTGGAAGTGCGAGGCTCTATCCGAAAGGTGCCTGTGTTATTGATATGATGCGATGGACGTATGGCGAAGAACAAGTGCGAAATGTCATCACGCACTATCTGAAAAAACATGCGTACGCGAACGTCGAGACAAACGACCTCTACCTTGCCTTCCAGGATGTACTCGGTCTCACACCATGGAAGTTCTTTGAACAATGGTTGTACAAGGGTGGCGAGCCACTCTACGAAATCTCGTGGTCCGAATCGGAGCGACTAAGATCGTTGAATACGGATGTTAGTGTCGAACAACGTCACGAAACCGACGACCTGACGGGACTCTTCGATGTTGACGTGGCTATTGAAGTTCATTATACGGATCGAACGAAGGACTCGGTCAGAGTCCGGATCCATGAACAACGAACAACCGTGTCGATACCAAATCCACGTCGGAAACAGGTTGAGTTTGTATTGTTCGACCCCGGATCCTACATCTTAAAACGCCTATCGTTTCGCCGACCATATGCCGAGTTACTCGCCCAGTTTCAACACGCCCCGTTTGCTGTAGACAGATCAGATGCCCTGCAGGCCCTCGTTGCCGATAGTATTCCCGCGTCGTTGTGGGCGGCCCTCGCTACTGCGATGACAAAGGAAACGTACGCATCACTACGAGCCGAGATCGCTGCCGTGGCAGCATCAAAGGGTGGTGCCCAGGCTGAACCTATCCTTCGACAGGCTATTAACGATCCCTCGTCGGAAGTACGGCAAGCGGCTGTGTCAGCAATGTCGTCGATTCCGTCCACACTTCGTGTGGACGTCGAAAAACTCCTTCGTGACTCATCGTATATCACTGTTGCAACAACACTCACAAAACTCGTGGCCTCATTTCCTGAACAACGGATGACCTATCTGACGGCCGTTGGTACGCTCAGGGGACAGTTTGAGCGCGTTCGAATTGCCGTTCTTGAATCACTGATCCATTCTACGACTGACACTGCAGCGCTTCGGGAGCTCGTTGATCTTGGCAGTCCGGGATGGGAATTTCGAACACGTCAAGAGGCGTTTGCTGCCTGGAAACGTCTCGGACTCTGTAACGACGTAACTGTAGCGCACCTGCTTTCCGCCGTAATGAGTACGAATAACCGCCTTGCCGCCGTGGCAACAAGTCAACTTGAATCCTGGAAGGGTCAAACGCAGTGGGCAGCGGTCATTCGAACCGTCGCTCAATCGATGGAACCGACGGTCGATGGATGGCGTCGGGAAGCACTGCATCCATGGATCAAGTAAAAAAGAACGGCCATTTTCGCTGAAATCGAAAAAGTGGTACGATTTCTGCGGTGTGGTCTCGGCTGAAATCCTTTGCTTCAATCTGTGGATATTTTTCCACAGGGTGGATAACATTGGATGTCAATTTGGACCTGCGGGAGCAATCGAGTGATCGTGATGAACGATCACCCCGTATATTTGCTCAATTCGGGCGCAATGACGTCATGTTATTGGATTGTCCGTTCCCAAAACTCATGCAAATGACGAAACGAAAACATCATCGTAACACAAGTGGAGGAGCTATGCTTCGCAACGCTACGGCGTGTGTGATGTTGGCTGTTGCTCTGTTGCTCGGGGGCTACACCTCGGCCCAGGCACAGGCAATGAATTACACGTATTCGGCGACAGCCGGCACCTATTCGGAAATCTCCGGAGGTACGGTTCACGCCACGGGAACGGGCATCGAAGGATTCGATGCATCTGCACCGATTGGTTTTACGTTCAACTTTGGCGGCGTTAACTATACGTCCGTCAACGTGAACGGCTTCGGATACCTCACCTTTGGTGGTGGTACCGGATACACAACTGACCCATTTAACGCCGTGTCTTGGTACGGTTTGAATGGTGCAGTATCTGCATGGGGTAACTACATCACGGGTACGCCAACGGGTGAGCTTCGCACACAAGTGCTGGGCAATTCTCCGAACCGCACCTTTGTAGCCCAGTGGAGAAACGTTACACGTACGTCGCAGGGCTCCTCAAACGACGTGTACAATTTCCAGATCCGTCTTTCAGAAGGATCCAATCGTATCGATATCGTCTATGGAAACATGACGGTTACCGCTGCAGTTGGTGCTCAGGTTGGTGTTCGCTTTAACGGCGAAGATCCAGTGAACATCATGTCGCATCCGTACATGAATGCCGGATGGGACAAGCCGCACTACACACGTTCATTTGTACCGTCACGCGCCATCGAAAACTGGGCCGCACCAACTGGACAGACGTATTCGCTGATCCGTCGTGTTGCACCAGGTTCCAACAACGATGCTGCGATCATTAACGTTGAAAATGTTGGCTCGTACTTCAATGCAAATACGAGTCAAGAAATCAAGGTTCGTGTCAAGAACTTTGGTACAAACAACCTTGATTCGGTAACGCTGAACTGGACCATTAACGGTACAGCGAAGACGCCTGTGAAGTACTATCCGCAGCCAGCACTTGCTCCGGGTGCAGAAGCTACTATCACGGTTGGATTCCACACCTTCGGTCCGGCATCGTTTAACCGCATTCGCGTATGGACGGCAGCTCCGAACGGTGGAACAGACGTTGTTCCTGGAAACGACTCGTATGAAGGGTTCCTTGCTCCACGCGTTGCAGGTACTCTCAACATTTCGCAAGCCAGTGGCAACCCAGGAATCTTCAACACGATCTTCACGGCTGTTCGCCACATCGTTGTTTCTGGTGTATCTGGAAACACGACATTTAACATCTATGACGGAACGTATGACGAGCAAGTCATTCTTCCGCGTATTGATGATAATGGAACGGGTGCTCGCATCACGTTCCAGTCAGCACCGAACAACATGCCGGTTCTGACACACGCTCGTACGAACTACACGTCGTGGAACTACGGTCCGTTCGAAGCTTCGTACTCGCACTTCATCATGGAAGGTGCTCGTAACATCACGATTAACGGTCTGATGTTCGAACAACCTGCAGCAACACCGTACGGTTCGTTCATTTATGCTGAGCAGGACTACAACTACTCAGGTAACAACGTATCTGGCATTCAGATTACGAACAACACGTTCGAAGGTCTTGCTGATCTGAATCAGAGCTACAACAACACAGACTGGGCAGTTACTGTGTTCTCGTATGAGACAGGTAGCAACGTCATCGATAACAACTCGTTTGTTAACTATGCGTACGGCCCATATCTCTACGCTTGGGGCTTGCCGAACAACTCGGTCAGCAACAATACGATCACGGACTGCTCACAAGGTATTCAGTGGTACGGCAACGGTGTCGTCGCTGGAAACGTGATTTCGAGCTCGCCATCCGTGACGTACTTCCGTGGTGGATACATTCAAGGTGAAAACCTCACCGTTGAAGGAAACCAGGTATCTGGCCTCCAGACGTCGGGTACGGTTGAAGGCATCTACGTCTATTCAACCTCCGGCACGGCTACGTTAACGAATAACATGGTTGCCGTTGGTTCTTCATCGGGTAATGTTTACGGTATCGTGGCTGATGCTTCGAACGGAAACGTTAATCTGTACCACAACACGGTAAATGTAACAGGCACAACGGGCGCAAATAGCGCTGCGTTAATGGCCTATACACAGGTGAATAACACACCATCGCGTGTTCGACTGATCAACAACATCCTGCACAACTTTGGCACGGGTGCTAATGGTGGTTATGCCATTCGCATTAATGACTTTGGTTCAGGATCGATCAATGCTACAACGTCGAATCCACTTGCAGTTTCCGACTTCAACAACCTCATGACGACGGGTGTGAATGTTGTGAACTGGGATGGCGTGAATGTTCCTCGTAACACGGTTGGCAATCCACTGACAACGTGGCGCGCCTCCTCACTTCGTGATCAAAACTCTGCTTCAGTAGCTGTTACGTTTGTTGGTGGATCTGACCTTCACCTCCTTAACATTCAGCAGCCACTGTGGGGTACAACACAAACACTCAACATGGTCCCGACGGACATCGATGGTGAGCTGCGTGTGAAGCCATACATGGGTGCTGACGAAGTACGTCCAACGATCCGCATCGTTCAGCAGCCTGAGTCGCGGTATGCATGTCTTGGCGAATCGTTCACATTTGTGACGATTGCTGACGTGACACCAGGCGCGACGGTAACATATCAGTGGCAGAAGGATGGCAACGATCTGATCGGCCAGACAAATGCTATTCTGAGCATCAGCAACGTTGGATACAATGCATCGGGTGTGTACACCTGTAAGGTACTTGCCTCGGATGGTACAACGGAAACGGAACTTGTATCTGATGAAGCAACGCTGATCGTAGTACGCAACACAGAAATCACAGTACAGCCAGCTTCACAACCAGTAGGCCTTGGCCAGACGGTGAATCTTGAAGTACAGGCAGAAGCCGTCGGTTCACCATCGGACTTTGTTGCAGGCTTCCAGTGGAAGAAGCGTCGTTGGGATGCAAACTCAGTATCATATGTACTGACGAACATCGTCGACAACGGTCGTATTACAGGTTCAACATCAAACGTTCTGACGATTCGTGACGTAGCAGCATCGGATACAATGGACACGTACGTGTGTGTTGTGACGGGCTATTGCGGAACGGTAGAATCACGTCCAGCACGTTTGTTCATCCCAGCTATCGTGGCATCGCTGAATACGCCAACAACGTGTGTTGGTGGTGACATTCAGTTTGAAGTTGCAACGTATCCATCGGCTTCAAGCTCTTCGCCAGTTGAGTATCAGTGGTACAAGGACGGAGCACGTCTGAGCGATGATACACGCACAACGGGATCGAATGCAAAGGTTCTGACGGTCACAGGAGCAACAGCCGCCGATGCAGGCGAGTACTGGGTAGAAGTAACCTACGTCGCAGCCGGCATCAGCATCAACTCGTCCGTAACTGACGTAACGGTCAGTGTTGCACCAGCGCTGACAGCACAACCATCAAGCGACACAGTCTGCGTTGGTGAAGCTGTCACGATGACGGTAGCCGCCACAGGCGACAATCTGTCGTATGTCTGGATGAAGGGCACAACAGCAATTCCAGGCCAAACAACAAATACGCTGACGATCGCATCGGCAACAGCCGCTGATGCAGGCGCGTATACGGTAACGGTCAGCAATGGATGCGCAACGGAAACAAGTGAAGTTGCTACGCTGACAGTTGATGAGCCACCGACGGTAACGACGGATCCAACGGATGTGTCCATCGCCGAACCAGCTTCATTTACGCTGTCGATCTCCGCAACGGGTTCAGGCCTGGTAACATATCAGTGGTATCGTAACGACACGGCGATTGCCGGAGCAACGGACGATGAGTACACGGTGACAACGTCGACGGTACAAGATGCCGGTTCATACTGGTGCGTTGTGACGAATGCCTGCGGTCAGGATACGTCAGCAGTTGCAACGGTAGGCGTCACGACAGGTGTTACAGGAGATGTTGTTGCAGGTGGTTTTGTTCTCGGAACGGCATGGCCGAACCCGACGAATGACGCCGTACGTGTGACCTACACAGTACCATCATCGGTACGTGTACGCATGACACTGACAGACATGACGGGCCGTGTACTTGCAACACTTGCCGACGAGCAGCGTGAGGCAGGTACATATCCTGTAGACTTCTCAGCATCTGCACTTGGTCTGAATGCTGGTGTCTACAATGTGACGATCCAAGCTGGCCGCTTCGTCGGTACTCAGCAAGTCATCGTCATCCGCTAAACAATCTTGGCTCTGCCAACAAGGCCCGCCGATCTTCGGATCGGCGGGCTTTTTTTGTTGGGTGATTAGCGTTGTTTGATGTCTTGACTTAGAATGCTCAACGAATCAATTCTCCGGGAGAA
>DDUR01000020.1:1447-1915 GCA_002344895.1 Ignavibacteria bacterium UBA2333 | reverse complement strand
TGGGCGGGCCTTTTTTTGTTGTTTCCGAGAATACTCGTAGGTTCATGAACAGGTCCTTAAGCAGGGGATCTTAAGAGGTTCACACCATTAAAAGGGGAAGAGGCGTATGAGCGTCAACTACGCGCGGCCGTTATTTGCGGCCTTGGTGATGTGCGCATGCTGGAGCTTTTGCTCAGCAAGTCCATCAAATCGTAGCGCTTTTGTAACACAGGGTGCATACACGGAGATCGTGGGGGGGACACAACTCTTTACGTCCAGTGCACCGACGTGGTATGCTACTGCTGATGTAGCAGTTACACTGCCATTCCAGTTTAGTTATGGAGGAGTACTCCAGTCGAATATTTGGATAGGTGGAAATGGCTGGGTAACGTTTGGTGCTGGTCTTGCAGCGAATTCCATCAATCCACTTACGGCCTCAGGTTCGGCAACAGCAGTCGTTAGCGCGTTTGGTAGCCGCCTCACTGGTTA
>DDUR01000020.1:897-1218 GCA_002344895.1 Ignavibacteria bacterium UBA2333 | reverse complement strand
GTTTGGTAGCCGCCTCACTGGTTATGGTGGAGGAGACGTCACGTGGACCGTAACGGGTACAGCTCCCAATAGAACAGCGGTAATTCAATGGCGAAATGCTACGCGTCGGTACTATGACAATGGAGCTCGTGACGTCTATAACTTTCAGATTCGAATTCGCGAGCACAATACTTCTGCGGACGGAAGTCGAATCGACATTGTTTACGGACCTATGACAGTATTCGGGAGAAACATTCTTCATGTTGGAATCGGTGCGAATAATACGGTCTCATCGCCACTAATTGACCTGTATACAAATACCTGGCAAACGCCACACTGGTT
>DDUR01000020.1:517-651 GCA_002344895.1 Ignavibacteria bacterium UBA2333 | reverse complement strand
TACCTGGCAAACGCCACACTGGTTTACAACACGTCAACAGTCATATGTTGCTCCAGACTTCATTCCTGCGAGCGGCCTAACATATTCATGGAGATTACGACAGAATCCGGTTGCTAATAATGATGCGGGCGTCT
>DDUR01000020.1:0-292 GCA_002344895.1 Ignavibacteria bacterium UBA2333 | reverse complement strand
TTGCTAATAATGATGCGGGCGTCTTGAGTGTATCCGTAGGATCTTCAATCGATGCTGGCGTATCAACGGCCGTTACTGCAACAGTTAAAAACTGGGGCACCAATAATCTTGACTCAGCGACGATAGAGTGGAAGGTAAACGGCTCAAGCCGTGTTCCTGTGAGATACTATCCGCAACCTGCTATGCTACCAGGTGAAGAAAGAACGATTCAGATTGGTACCGTTTCTTTTGCAGAGCGTACGTTCAACACAATTGAAGCACAAACGACCCTGCCGAATGGTGGAGCTGACGT
>DDUR01000031.1 GCA_002344895.1 Ignavibacteria bacterium UBA2333 | reverse complement strand
TCCTGAGTCAAAAGGTGCCGGGGACCTTTAGGTCCCCGGCACCTTGGATACGACCTTGGATACGTCCTTGGATATGGCGTATCCACCAGAACTTTTTTCATGCGCCCGTAAGTCAATGGAATCACGTTACCTTAGACCCTTCATCGACTTCCATTTCTCCGTTAACAATGGCTAAGCCGAAATTTTTGCGAATCAGCTTGGAGTACGTGAATATTCGTACGAAAATGTATGTATACTTGCTCCCGAGATGCGACGTGTCACTCGACACACAAAGAGTTCACCAACAATTTTTGGGAGTTAGGGATGAAGATCCTTCTCGCCTTTTCCGTAGCTCTGGCCCTCGTCCTGACGGCCTGCAGCACGTCCTCGACGGAACCAGCAACATCGTCTGATCCGTCATCTGAATCATCAATTTCCGGTGCCAACGTCCGGAAGTTTCCCTACAAGACTCGCGTCTACAACGAATGCGCCCAGGAATTTGTCGACTTTGAGGGCGAGATTCAGCTTGTTTCCAATAGCACTGCCGTCAAAAACGGCGATATCCACCGGCTCTTTAAGATTAACATCGCAGCTTCTGGTGTTGGTCGTGTAACCGGTGAAGACTACAACCTCAAGGAGAATTACTCCGATAATCTTACGTACGACGTAAACACGCGAACGTTTGAAGGCGAAACGACTCAACGTCGTATTCGCGTGATCTCAAAAGGTAGCTCAGACAACTTCTACGTGAAGTTTAAGTACCACATCACCCTCAACAACGATGGTGAAGAAGTCGTGGAATTCCGCGACAACACCTCGGAGTGTGGGGGCTGATTCTACCTCGGATACAGGACGGAACGAAACGGGGCCTCGGCCCCGTTTTTCGTTTCAAGACTTTCCGTAGGTTTCCGTCATGATCCGCGTACTCGTCATCGCCCTCACGTTCATCTTGGGTCTCAATGAAACCCTTGCTCTTGATTCACTTCGCGCTCGCCTGAGCGGACGTATGCGAGCTGCCTCTGACTGGCAAGGACGTATTACGGGCCCTGACGGTGGCTTTAATGTTACGTGGCCAGATGGCAGCACAGCACAGTATCTCTTTGGTGCTGGTCTATGGGTATGCGGACCTTCATCTCATGGTCCGCTAACGGTCGTTCAAGCGTTTAATCCGCTCACAGGACGTTCGTGGATGCTTCCGGGTACGGCTGCGGATACTCTCCTTCCTGATAGTCAACGTCGTCGACTATATGCCGCGCGGAGTGGTGTTCACGATGATCTACCTGGTCGTGCCGAAAATCTTATGGCCGACGCACACAGCATCGTTCGGTTCACGGCGGCAAGTGACCGACAGTTTGATCCATCTAGCTGGACATTTGTCACCGGTGTCTCACCGTTACCGCTTGACATTACTCAACACACGTTCTCCTGGATCCACGGGCCGCTGCGTGACGTGATTGTCATCGTGTATGACGTTCGAAACGTTGGTCAATCACCGCTGCATCCAGTAACTCTTGGTATGGCCTTTGACCCTGATCTTGTCGATGCACAAGCACCAACCGTTGACGTTCACCGCAACGCAATGGGTCAAGCAGAACGCGATGCTGCCTATCGCTTGGTGCGGGCTTGGAAGACTCAGCACAACGGCACACAACCGCATGATTCGTTAGGACATGTTGGACTCGTATTACTTGAAGGTCCAGCAAAGGACGGATCTATTGATGCTTTTTTACCTCCTGATCGGCAAGCGGGCATCCATGCAATACGATATATCCGTTCGTCGAAGGACATTCTGACGAATGATCAACGTGTCGCCTTTATGACAGAGAAACGTCGCGATTCCGATACAATGTTTGGCGATGTGCGCGCTGTTGTCTCTGCGGCACCTGTACGGCTTGAGGCTGGCCAGTCCATGACGTTTGCCGTTGCCCTTATCTTTGCAGAGGCGGCGAACATGCAACACGTTGCTTCCACTCTGTACGATGCGTACTACGGCGGAATCACGACAGACGTTGTTGCCGGCGCTGGCATTTCTGAACTCCGAGCCTCCGTCGTTGACGGTGATGTTGTCGTCGATCTTCCATCAGACATCTCACCAGATGCTGTTGTTGAGATCGTAACAGTCGAAGGGACCGTTCTGGAACGCCGCCGCGTTGCCCCCTCTGCCCCTTCCCTCACCTTTTCCATGACACAACGCGCCGCTGCTGCTTACGTGATTCGCCTTACCGACGGCAATACCGTACTTACGACGTCTGTTGTAGTAACACCATAGATGACGATTGTCTCCTGCACGGGCCTTAGTAAGGTCTATTACGAAAAAACTCTCTTTGTTGATGTTTCCTTTGGCCTTCAGGCAGGTGAACGTGTTGGCATTATCGGCCGAAACGGCGCTGGCAAGTCATCTCTTCTGAGAATTCTTGCAGGTATTGATGAGCCCGATGAAGGTGTGGTTGCGATTAACCGCGATATCAAGGCAATCTATCTTGAACAACAGCCACTGCTCGAGGAACAAGGAACAGCTCTAGAGGCCGTGAAGAGCGGACGTCCGGACGTCGTTGCACTGTTCGAGCGTTTTGAACGTGAGCGTGCCGCAGAAGCAGACATTACAGAGACACTTACACTCCTTGACGCTGCCGACGCATGGAACCTTGAAGCCAAGGCACATCGATATCTTGGTGCATTGGGTATCACGGATCATCAACAACGTGTTTCCACGATGTCTGGCGGACAGCGTAAGCGCACGGCTCTTGCACGTGCATTGTTTGCAGAACCAGACCTTATCATACTCGACGAGCCAACAAACCATCTTGATGCGGATGCCGTACAGTGGCTACAGGACACACTTATGACGTGGACTGGCGCTGTTGTGTTTGTGACTCATGATCGTTACGTGCTCGATGCCGTAAGTACGCGTATAGTTGAGCTTGATGATCATAAACTCTATTCTTACGACGGTGGATATGAAAAGTATCTCGAGCGTAAGGAAGAGCGTATGAAGGTTGCCGATGCAACAGCTGAACATCAGCGCAATAAGTTACGTCGTGAATTAGCTTGGTTAGCGAAAGGGGCAAAGGCGCGAAGGACAAAACAGAAGAGCCGTATCGACTGGATTGCAGAAATGACGGCTGCACCAGAACGCACAAAAGCACGTGAGATTGAGATAACTGTTGGAGGCCGATATCTTGGTGGTCGTATCATCGACGCCGTAGATGTCGCATTCCAACGTGATGGACGCACATTATTTCACAATCACACGTGGCGTGCCAAACCACTCGATAGAATCGGAATTATCGGTCCGAACGGTGCTGGTAAAACAACCCTCATCAATGTACTCTCGGGTAAGATTCAGCCAACAACGGGTTATGTGTCTATTGGTGAAACCGTTACCATCGGCACACTGGAACAGGAACCTCGTGATCTGCGAGAAGATGCAACGGTTTTGCAAAACGTTCGGGATGTAGCAGAGTACATCGACACTGGTGTAGGACGCGAGAAGTATCTCTCTGCGCGTGAACTCTGTGAACGCTTCCTCTTTACAGCTCGGCAACAACATGCCTATGTTCATACATTGTCGGGTGGTGAACGTCGGAGATTATCGCTCCTACGTTCCCTGATGGCCGATCCAAACGTCATTGTCCTTGACGAGCCCACAAATGATTTTGACATCGCCACACTGACAGCTCTTGAGGACTACCTTGACTACTTTAAGGGTGTACTTCTTGTTGTTAGTCACGATCGTGCATTTCTCGATCGTGTTGTCACGACGATCTGGGCCTTTGAAGAGAATGGACGTATCAAGGAATATCCTGGAAACTACTCGGACTACCTTGTAAAACACGAAGAGTTGCAGTCAGCAAAGGTCTCTTCTGAAGAATCGGCTCGCACATTGGACACACAGAGTGTGCCAACAACAGCTTCGACAGGCGCGAATAGCCGTAGCTCAAAAAAGTTATCCTTCAAGGAACAGAAAGAATACGAAGCGCTCGTCTCTCGAATCGCCGCGGTTGAAGCTGAGTTAGCAGACCTTGAACAACGCATGAGCACGGGTGACGGTGACTATCGACTACATGAACAGTGGGCAGATCAGCATAAGACCTTGGCAGAAGAACTCGACATTGCAATGGCCCGATGGATGGAACTCGAGGAACGTCAATGAGTTTGCAACCAGCAGAAGAGTTGTTAACGTTGGCTACGGATGCCTATGCACAGGGTAGGTACGAAGAGTTAACAGCTATGACCGACGATCTAGTTGGGGCAGTTGTTCGAACGGCCGATCCTCTCGTGAAAGCGAATCTCCATCGAATAATCGCCATTTCCAAGGTTCAAACACGTGACTATGTGGGTGCGCTTGAGCGCCATCATCTAGCGCTTCGGCTCTTTGAATCTGTTGGCGACGTTCGTGGCATTGGTGGCAGTTACATCAACATCGGTGTATGTCATTCGCGTCTTGGTGCAGAGTCAAAGGCAATAGACTACTTCGTCCGTGGGATAGACGTACTGGATGGATCTGAACACACGACCTTCATCGTCAACGGGAAAATGAATCTCGGAGTATCCTATTCAAAAACGGATCGGCTTGTTGAGGCGGCTGAACAGTTCGAGTTTGCCGTCTCATGGTTTGAAGATCACAAGATGTGGGGTCCACTCTCTAATGCACTTTCTAATCTTGCTTCGGTCTATGACCTGCTCGGTCGTCAAGACGAAGTATTGGCCATTGCCAAGCGCTTACAGGCGTTAGCCGACGAACACGATGTTAAACTAGCGGCATATCAATCGCGTATGCTTGCTGCTACGGAGTATCAGCATCGCCGTGAGTGGGATGTTGCTTTACGACTTATCGATGAAGCTCGCGAGATACAGCGAACGATATCGTCCGATCCATCGATACATACAGACATTATTCGCGCTCGCGCTCTTCGGTATCTTGGTCGTATCGAAGAGGCACAAGACGTGTATGAGAACATCTGCGTGATTGCTTCGCAACTTCATGAACACGATACACTTGCGTCGGCGCAAAAGGACTATGCCGAACTCCTTGCCGAACGTGGAATGTTCGACAAAGCTTATGCGCTCTTAAAAGATCACCTCTCAAATGGCACATCGGATGACCTTCGGAAGGCGGCCCTTGAAATGCATCGGTTTGAGGCGCAAGAAATTGAACGGCGGTTCAGGGAGCGTCTACACACCGCACAAGAACAGGAGCGTGTGCTACACAATACGCTACCGTCTTCCGTAGCTCATGCGCTCGTAACGGACGGTCACTACGCTCCTGAACGATACAACGATGTATCTGTACTTTTTGCTGACATCGTAGGGTTTACTCCGATGTCATCACAATTAGATCCAGCTGATCTCATAGACGGGCTCACAAATGTGTTTGAGACTTTCGATGACATTGCAGCTCGATATGGCCTTGAAAAGATCAAGACTGTCGGTGACGCATGGATGGCCGTATGTGGCGCCCCTGTTTACGTTGACGACCACGTGATTCGAATAGCAGAAGCAGCTCTCGACATGCAACGTGCTGTACGCACGATGGTGTTTCCTGGCGCTGACTCGGTTGTTAAGCTGAGGATTGGCATACATAGTGGACCAGTTGTAGCCGGAGTGATCGGAAAGAGTCGTTTAGCTTTTGATGTATGGGGCGACACGGTAAACTTGGCTGCACGGCTGGAACAAACGGCTCAACACGGCAGCATCCATGTTTCCGAAGCCATTACATCCAGGTTAGGAAACGACTCAGGTCAACGATTTCGCTTTAGTGAGGGGCGCGTTGTTGACATAAAAGGGTTTGGCTCGATTACTACCTATGAGCTACGGGAAGGTGAAGGCCGTCAGGGTGCTCGAAGAATTCGAATCAAGGATTGATCCACACGTTGCAGGCGAGAGACTGCAGAGCCAGAGGCTTCGTAGCGGCGAACTTCATTATTCGAGACAATAGATACGATCCACTCTGGTGTCTGAATAAGATTATAAAAGTCGCGACGACGGAAAATCGCAGAGAACCGCGAACGCACGTCTTCCCCATCGGCTTCGTTAAAGAGCAACCTAATCGACGTACTCGGTACTGATTGTCCGCCTGCAACAATCGTCATTGTATCAATACGCTTCAGGATTCTCGAACCATCGATTGTAAAGTTCATCGTAACCGAATCCGTTGCACCAACACCATCTCGAAACGTGATATCGAGATCCATGTCTTCATCATGATCAATGCCGTCAAGCTCAATTGGCCGGACATAGTATTGCATGACGGAGTCATCAATTCGAAAGTCGATAACATCACCCGAGGCAGAACCGGATGGTGCCATGCCTGTTCGACATGACGACAACAGTACGACTACACAACAGAGAGCAACAGAATACAACTTCATTGCATCATTCCGGCGTACCGATGCGCTTCATTGCGGCTACATCAGTAAACCATGCGGTAGCAGCTGTTGAGTCGGTGGTAACGTAGGCCACAACCATGCGTGGATTGGAGAGAGCTGCGGGGAACGTTACAACGTACGATGTATCACCACGACGCATAGAAAGTGATACGTGTTCACCGTTCTCGCTACGAGCAACAAGTCTCGACCCGCTGTACTGCGCAATACTATCTACGGGATTCTCACCATCGTTGGGAAGTGCGATGCCGATGAAGATATCGTACGACGGGCCCTTCACATATCGATACATTGGCACGTTAAGCACGGGAAATGGATTAACCAACGCTCCATATCGATCAACGGCTGCCTTTGGAGCTGGTTGAACAAGTTGTTCATCCTCTAGGACAAGAAACGCAGCCTTCTCACCGATAGGAATTCGCTCCTTAACGTCACCATTTCCACACGAAATGATGGCAAAGGCAAGAAGTAAGGACGTCGCACTCACAACAAAGGCTCTATGTTTCATGGTTTAATGTTTCACGTCTATAAACGGGAACGGGAACGCACCGCATATCTGCGATCCGTTCCCGGTGTCCCCGTACTTGACTCTTAGTCGCCCGTTACGATACACTCATACGTCTGAACGATTCCAAGGATGTCGGACTTCTTCAGATCAACCGTAGAGATCTTGGAAATTCCACCATTCTTCGCAGCTGTGCGGATTGACGCGTCACCACCGAAGAACAGAACCTGGAGGAATCCTGTGGCCGAGGCTGTACCAACCTTCGAACCGACACTATTACTCGTCGCGTTGACCGGAAGTGTCAACGAACATGCTGACAGAGAAACGACAGCCAGAACCGCTGCTGCCGCAACCTTGATTTTTGACATACAACACCACTGTATGTGAACATCGCCTACTCTATTGGCTTTTCGGCATCCTCCCCGTTTTTCCCCGTGGTTCGGCTCCACGGGCTGCAAAGTATGAAGAACGCGTCATTTTTCGCCGTACGGCCGGAAAGTGGCGCTGCCGTACTATGGGGCGGACATAACAAGGTGCCGCGTAACAAGGTGCCGGGGGCCTAAAGGTCCCCCGCATAACAAGGTGCCGGGGGCCTAAAGGTCCCCGGCACCTTTTGACTCAGGAGTTTGACTTTCCGACCCAGTTGTACGATATTTGTATCGATGCTACGTCCGTACAACAGAAGTAGCATCGAACTCGGACAACTGCCATGAGCACAACAGTCACCGTTTCTCCCAAATATCAGGTCGTGATTCCCCAGGAAGTGCGGGAGTTTTTCGACGTGAAACCAGGCCAACGTCTGCAGTGGATGATCCATGAAGGTATGCTCGTCCTGGTCCCACTTCTTTCGGTTGACGACCTCCGAGGATATCTTAAGGATTACGACATTCGCCTCATTCGCGACAAGGAGGACCTTGAGCCATGAGTGTGCGAAACGTCGTTCTAGACTCCTCAGCATGGATTGAATACATCCTCGACGGTCCTAACGCCGGCGAGTATGCAAAGGCTCTTCAAGCTCCAGCCGAACGAATCATCGTTCCAACGGTCTGCATTTTCGAAGTGTATCGTTCGATTGAACGCATTGTTAGTGTCAAGGAAGCACTCGCCGTCACAATGAGTATGCAGACGTTCACCGTCGACATTCTCTCAGAAGGCCGCGCTCGCGAAGCTGCCATGATCAGTCGCACTCACGCTCTGTCAACGGCCGATGCCGTGATCTATGCAACGGCCCTGGCACACAATGCCGATCTTCTCACTCAGGATGCCGACTTCATGAAACTACCGTCGGTGCGGTACTTTAAACGCTCACGGTAACACGCCGCCATCTTTTGCCCCTTTTGCCCCCTAACCACCCGAACACGATTACCACGATTACCACGAACGAGCTTCACGAACGAACAACTCAAACGAGCATTCAGAAAAAGCCATGACACAAGACCTCAATATGATCCGGAAGGTGTATGCTGCACTGCCGGAAAAGATTTCGCAAGCACGGCAGACACTTGGACGTCCGTTAACATTGGCCGAAAAGGTTCTGTATTCGCACATGACGTCGATGCCCTCATCTCCGCACGATCGGGGTCGGGCATACGTTGACTTTCATCCTGACCGCGTAGCAATGCAGGATGCAACGGCGCAGATGGCACTCTTGCAGTTTATGAGTGCCGGTATTCCAAAGGTTGCCGTACCAAGTACGGTTCACTGTGATCACCTTATTCGCGCTGAACACGGTGCAAAACAGGATCTCTCGAAGTCACTTGACGAAAACAAGGAAGTTTTTGAGTTCCTCGCAAGTGTCTCCAAGAAGTACGGTATTGGCTTCTGGAAACCAGGTGCAGGTATCATCCACCAGGTTGTCCTGGAGAACTATGCCTTCCCAGGCGGCATGATGATTGGCACGGACTCCCACACACCAAATGCTGGCGGCCTGGGTATGGTAGCCATTGGTGTTGGTGGTGCCGATGCAGTTGACGTGATGGCTGGTATGCCGTGGGAGCTGCAGATGCCAAAACTTATTGGCGTGAAGCTCACGGGCACCATGAGTGGATGGACAAGTCCAAAGGACGTTATCCTGAAACTCGCCGGCATTCTTACGGTTAAGGGCGGAACCGGCGCAATTGTAGAATACTTTGGTGATGGCACGGCCTCGTTCTCAGCTACAGGTAAGGGAACGATCTGCAACATGGGTGCGGAGATCGGCGCAACAACATCGATCTTCCCATATGATGATTCGATGGACCGTTATCTGCGCTCGACAGATCGCAATGACGTTGCTGACCTTGCTCGTACGGTAGCCGAGCATCTTCGCGCCGACGATGAGGTTGCTGAGTCACCAGAGCGGTACTACGACCAAGTTATTCACATCGATCTGAACACTCTTGAGCCCCACATCAACGGTCCATTCACACCAGATCGTGCAATGGAACTCAGCGAGTTTGTTGCCGCTGTAAAAACAAATGGCTGGCCAGAAGAACTCCGTGTAGGTCTGATTGGATCCTGCACAAACTCATCGTACGAAGACATGGCTCGTGTTGCCTCCATTGCAGAGTTTGCTGCGAGTAAGGGGCTAAAGGCGCAATCAGAGTTTACGGTAACACCGGGTTCGGAACAAGTACGCGCGACGATTGAGCGTGACGGCCTTCTGGACAAGATGGAAGCGATCGGCGCAACGGTCCTGGCGAATGCATGTGGACCGTGTATTGGACAATGGAAACGGCACGACGTTCAACAAGGTGATAAAAACTCCATCATCACGTCGTTTAACCGAAACTTCACCGGTCGTAACGACGGCATCAAGGAAACACATGCCTTTGTTGCATCTCCAGAAACCGTAACGGCCTTTGTTCTTGCTGGTAACCTCACAACGAACTTCATCAAGGAACCAGTTAACGGCGTCATGCTACAACCGCCGACAGGTCTTGAGCTTCCAAACGGTGGTTTTGTCCCAGACCCTGACGGTTACGTCGCCCCAGCAGAAGACGGTAGCGCTGTAAGCGTCGCTATCGACCCAGCATCAAACCGTCTGCAGAAACTCGATGCCTTTACAGCGCCAAAGAAGGAAGAATACGTTGGCATGCCACTTCTCTTAAAGGTTAAGGGCAAGTGCACAACGGACCACATCTCGATGGCTGGACCATGGTTACGCTTCCGTGGACACCTTGACAACATCTCGAACAACATGTTCATCGGTGCGATAAACTACGTTAACGAAACGGCGAACAGCATCAAGAACACCTTTACAGGTAAATATGATGAAGTTCCCAAGGTAGCTCGTGACTACAAGGCTCGTGGTGTAAGCTGGGTTGTTGTTGGAGATGAGAACTACGGCGAAGGATCATCACGTGAGCATGCAGCCATGGAACCTCGTTTCCTTGGTGGCAAGGCCATCATCGTAAAGTCGTTTGCCCGCATTCACGAAACGAACCTCAAGAAGCAGGGAATGTTGCCGCTCGTGTTTACGAATCCGGCTGACTACGACCTGATCCGTGAGGACGATCGTTTTACGATCAACATCGACGAACTTGCGCCAAGCAAACCACTCGACGTCGTTGTAACACATGCCGATGGAACAACGGACACCATCGTGTTACGCCACACGATGAATGAGCAACAGATTGGCTGGTTCACGGCGGGAAGCGCCCTCAACCTCATCGCTGGTCGGTAACCACATCGTACAATGTTGAAGAAGAATGCCGAGGGTGATAGTCATCCTCGGCATTTTTGTTGGAACGCGACATCGTGATCCACGAAACATCACCTACACATACTACGACGGCGGTATGTTCCTGCTCCCCTTCGTAAAGTTCACCATCTACTCGCCCTATCAGCCGGAAGAGGCAGTTCGGCTATTACGCGAGAACGTTGAGCCAGTTAACTGGATCATTCCGATTCCAATTGGCAAACACAAACTGTTTGAAGGAGCTATAGACGACCGTGGACCGCTTGTTCGTTTCAGAATTCGAAGTGTACTCGACCATTACTCGTTTAAGCGTCATTACTCGCGATTTTATGGTGTTATCCATCATCATCCAATGGGATCGAGGATATCGATAACAGTTCGAATGCATGTCATCGCGACGGCTGTTTGGCTCGTTGTATGGACTGGTCAGATACTATTTATACAACTGCTACTTATCCTACTAGTTTCAAGAGACCCTCTTACATTTCTGATTATGTTCTCTATACTCTTCCTGCTTGCAGTAACTGCTCCCATGATGCTCTTAAACCGACGGCTTCGTAAGGAATCATCCTGGTTTATCCCAAGGTTGAGTGAGATCCTGGGAGTCACGCAGAAGACGCCTGATGCAGAGAAGCAGTAGAGTGGGCGGCTAAAAGTCTGATCGCTTCGTTACAAAAGTGTGAGCGTCCGAACCCTTTAAGTTTTGCGAAGTGACTGTAGAAAATTTGCAAAGTCAGGATAGTCAGACTGATTCAACAGTATTGTCTCTTTGTGTCGTTCAAAGAACGGGGAGTTAACGTTTTTCTCGATCTCTCGTTTCCATTGGTCCCAGATCTTGTTGTCGACATACTTCTTGCTGTGTAGGTAGAACTCTTCACTGCACAGATTAAAGTATCGATGTGCTGCTCGTACTGCAGCTGGGTCGTCAAACAGTTTTTCATCAACAGTAAAGAGCTTTGCACCAAAGGACGCAGGCAACGACGTGATAATATCGTCATAACGATGGGTAAATTCTGAGAATGTCTGCAACTGTACATTGCGCTTATACTGGAGCACTCCGAGTCCGATTGCCACTACACCAACAATGAGTGTCAGTGTTTGAACCACTGTTTCAATGACTTCCATTGTATCACTCCCGTGTAGAATCGTGTTCGCACTCGTTTTGCAACAGCAGGGGCCGTTTCGTGAAGGCACTACTGAATCCTCGTTGTTTGCCTATGCTCGACGATGAATCATCGGACAACACAAACATTTTCTATGTATCTCCATCTACCCGCCTCCGGCGTAATACTGATATGGTATACTCCAGATGGCCACGACGGAACATAGACAACGACGTTCGAGTTGGTCATCATCTGATCAACTACAACCTCACCCACGCTATTGACAATACGTAGTCGCTCGTGCGACACGTCACCATTACGTGGGCGATGAATGCTGATCGTTTGCTCATCAATGGAATACGTAATCTTCATGTTCACAGCGTTGTTGATCTCGTTTACACGAGTTGGATCACCGCGATAGCGGAACACACCACCACCTTGACCAACGGCCCATGCCAGCTCGGGATGAATGATGAGAACTGCGCGTAGATAACAATACTGTTGACAGTCATACATTGACGTCACACCTGTTGGAGACACATCGTCTTGCCAGGTCTCCCCAGAATCAATACTTCTACGAATAAGCCCACTACTTCCGGCTACGAGGCCCCACTTCTTCTGATACATTGACAATGCTAGCGTATGACCTCCAGTTCCTGACTGCATGGATCTCCAGGTTAGCCCGGCGTCGGTCGTCTTTATAATTCCCCCACCCTCAGCACTTGCCATTGCTTCATTCGGGGACAACATCTGTACCCAATAGATATAACTACCCGTCGGACTCTCACACTCACGCCAGTTCTCACCACCGTCGTCGGTCCAGAGAATTCTCCCAAAGGAGCCAACGGCACATCCGGCACTTCTATCGAAGAACGAAATACGGATGATATCGGCGTCGAGATTTTTTACTTGTGGAGTCCACGTTACACCACCATCTGTTGTGCGAGAAATCCACCCGGATGAACTAACATAACTACCTCCGCCGGCCCACCCGTATTCACGGTCAACAAAGGAGATTGCACCTCCGTTATGACCGGGTATTGGGATAAGTGACCACGTATCTCCTCCATTCGTCGACATCAACAGTCCTGGAGGTGTCGAAATCCAACCGACAAGTGAGTCTACAAAGTCAATGTCTGCAAGGATTCCAACATCCGGGTATTCCGGCGTCGTCCACGTCTCACCTCCATCAGTTGTGAGGCGCATCGTGTTTTGTGTCCCGTTAATAATTCCCCGAAGCGGTGAGAAAAAGTGAATACCGAGGAGTTCGCTTGAAACGCCAATGTCGACCTTCTCCCACTGCGCACAAACAGTCGTCTGCCCGGCAATGCTACACACAACAACTGCCATTATTCGCATCAAACTAGTAACCGTGTCTTGTACAATACTTTGTCTTTCGATCGACGCGACATTGGTATGCCGTGTATTCACATTATTGCTCATCGTGATGACTTTCGTAATACGAGACCGTTGTACACAACTCCATCGTTCTTCAGATCACAATCAATCGTACTTCCATCGCTATACGTTAACATCACGGCATCTCCACTGCGTGACCACGAACCGAACGATGTTTCGCCGAGTAGATCTTGTGAGAACTTACCCGTTATGTAGAACGTAAGCGAAAGACCTCCCTCATCGTCAGCATACGTACCTCGAGGATCCTTGATGGCAACTTCAGTAGGTTTTGCTGTCGACCTCTCCGTTGACGCTGAGTTTGTTGTATCCAACTCTGCATCACCCCTTCCGCCCTGTTGTGAACATGCAACCACCATTGTCAGCATCACAACAACGGCTATTCGTCGTTGTACAAGTCCCATCATCATTCCCTCCCGATTGTGTGAGGTCGCAATCTCGAAATCTCACGATAGCTATACAATGCGATTTTTATGTGATGAGGAGCAAAGGGTGTTTCACGTTGATGAATGTACACGTACATGCGACACACAGAGGTGCAGTAGACATGATCACAACTCATCAATCCGACAGATCCGTCGATTCTGAATCGGTAACAACTTTCGTCTTCTCCCCTCACGTCTCCTCGCGATTGAAACTGATGACGTGATTCCGCCGAAACTCGAGGTACGTCAGAATACTATTTGTTGGCTTGGAGGCCGCGGCACCGCCGCAGCACTGCACACGTGATCATCATACGCCTCGAGAGACAAATAACAAACTACAGAGGTAGAATGATTCTACTGTTGCTGTTTTTGTCGTGTTGTGTAGTGCGGATGATGGCACATTCTTTACGCCAGTATTGTCGACAGATGATCACTTGCCCCTTTTGCCCCTTAACCAAATACTACGATTCTGATGACGGGTGCTGTTGCGGCGACTGATTCCGTTGTCATGCTGGTGAGCCGCGTACAACCCGGCTCATCGCTATTGTAACGACTGCAACGATGGCCATGGTGGGTTGCAACCAGGATACGTAGCCGATAAAGAGGACCTGGGTGACGATCCAGCCGACGAGGAGGAGGCCGGCGATAAGACAGCGTAGTGATGCTGATTGTTGTTGACGGAGGACGGCAGGGCCGGCAAGTGTGTACGTTCCGCCGATACAGACAAAAAGTATAAGACCAGGTATGAAGTATGACGTGAAGGGCGAGGACTGCAACTAGGTTGTTGGCACGTCAGGTGCGCCGATCATTCCGTAGATACCACCGCCAATTGCATTTGCTGCAATCAACATCAGGAAGAGTCCGAATGTCCAGCGGACTAGATTGTATCGCACGACGTGTCCATTGTTACTCCGTCAACAACTTTATGGATCGGAAAAGGTTCTGGCGAGCCTGTAGTTCAAACGTAATGAGAAGTACTCATCCTACGTCTTCCCGTACCATCCAATATCTTCCCCTATTTTCCCCCAACATCCCTGATCTTCCCTCACCCTCACCCTCCCCCACCTTCCCTCATCTTCCCTCATCCTCCCCCATCTTCCCTCATCTTCCCCCACCTTCCCCCAACTTTCCTCATCCTCCCCCATCTTCCCTCATCCTCCCCCA
>DDUR01000066.1 GCA_002344895.1 Ignavibacteria bacterium UBA2333 | reverse complement strand
TGGGGGAAGATGAGGGAAAATGAGGGCCCATGAATTTTCTATTCGTTTCCCGACGGTTTCACCGTCTCGATATGTCGTTGCCCCTTCGGGGCAACAAGTGGTCTGAAGCGCCCCGGAGGGGCGCTAGATATCAGCCCGGGGTAACACCCCGGGGTGGCAAGCGTTCAAGAACACAAAACATGCATACAATGTGCCCAGCGTAACCCAGCGTCAGCAAGCGTAACCCAGCGTTTCTTCGTATGTTCTGAACGCAGCATACATTTTGGAGATACATCAACATGTTGAATAGTCGAATCGCAACCTTTGTTCTTTTTCTGATCACGTTATTCGTGGTATCACGAACCGATGCCTGTGGGCAGGATGATTATGGGCGTATCGATGTTCTTGGTGAATGGCAAGACACGGGCGTTGGTGCCATCCAAGCTTACGGCGACACGGTTCTTCGCGAATTCTATCCTGGCAATGAAAAATATCAGATTCAGGTTAGTATTAATTCAGGTAACACGTGGTCATTCGTCACGGAATTCGCGACTCCTGCCTACGGGATCATACCTGGTATCGGGAGCAGGATGGTAGGTCGGCAGTCTGCGAATGACAGTCTTGGATCACAAGAGTTCTGGATTGTGCGCTTTGGGCGTGTAGTACATCGCGACACAATTGGTCAGGATGACAAACGTGATATGCTTCGACTGCGAGAGATGTTTATTCATCCTATAGCTACAGATATACTAATTGCAATTGGAACGATTAGTGGTCGCGTGTCAACCTACGAGACACTATACACATCCACAGATGATGGCCGCACGTGGCGCGAATATGAACTGCCAGAGGCCTCACAAGGGCTCTCGCGTAAGGTGAAAGCTCGAGTTGATTATGCTGACTCAAAGTATCTCTTTGTTGCTGTGAATGGTGATGATGGATTCGGCTCGCCGAACATTGATGAGTGGTATCGGCTTACTCTTGAAACAGGAGAACTTTTTCCTCATCCAGACATTGGCATACTCAATAACTATTGGGGACAAAACAGCAGTGTATTCCGAGGTTCTCGACTTGCTCGGCCAAATGTGCCGGTTCTGTGTGATTTTGACAATTCGACCTGCGACACACTCCTCTGGAGCGACAGAATTCAAGAGAAGCTCTTGAGCGAATATCAAGTACACTTGCCGAGTCTTTACATTGACCCAATAGTCGGTGCATTCAAAGAGGATTCGCAATTCGAAACCTTCCATCCCCTACGGCGCGGTACCTACATCTCAACCGTTCGTTTTACTCAGGATTCAACACGAGAGTCTGAAAATTACATGGGTGTAATTATTACCGTTGATACTGGTCGAACATGGAGGTGGCTCGTACGACCCGATCGAAGTCAAAGTTTTGTGAACTTCTCACTTGATCCAATAACGATGAATGTTTACATGACGCGCACCCGGTATGTCGCACAGGGAACAGAACACTATGCAATGCTGAAAATTGTACCGACTGTTTTGCTGGTAGAAAATGCGGAGGCAGTTGGTCAAATTCATGTGTTCCCGAATCCTGCATCGGAGACGGTAACACTTGGTGAACTTTTCACAGGAACTACTACCGTTCGTGTCGTTGATGTTCAGGGTCGATCCTACGTCTGCCCCTGTTTTCCTCATGCTGATGGCTCTCTTGTTGTCAACATTCGTCACGTACCGTCTGGTATCTATTACGTCGATGTTCTAACCCACGAACGACGAAGGTTTATTCCGATCGTGGTGCAGCAGTAATTGGTGGGGTTAATGGTGGGGAGGCAGGTGGGGTTGATGGTGGGGAGGCAGATGGGGAGGACACACTTGCTTATACTGGGTTACGCTGGGTTACACTTCGTTCATTGCTTATAGAACTGCCCTGCGTCAGCCAGCGTCAGCCAGCGTAACCCAGCGTCAGCCTCAACTCCTGTAACCTCCTTTCCAGGATCTCAAGTCCAGGATTACCAATACTACCAATGTGTGTTGACGTTGTTGTTTCTGGTACAACAAACGTTCCTGAAGAGACTTCACCGGCGACAGTTTGATAGGCGTCACGGAATGGTATACCACTGCGGACGAGTTCGTCTACACGATCCACGGTGTAGGCATAGGTATACAGGTCACGCTGCAAAATGTTTGTTTCTGGTGTGATGTGCGGCGTACCATGCAGCGTAACGCGCAGGCAGGTCTGCATCTCGTCAATTGCTCTGATGATTGTTTCCTTGATAAACTGTACGTCACGGTGATAACCCGATGCTAGGTTTGTGAGGACACTGTTTATCTCAAGATGTGTTGACTGGAGTCGATTACAGCGTGAACGTAGGACTTCAAAGATGTCCGGATTCTTTTTGTGTGGCATAATACTACTGCCCGTCGTGAATTCATCTGGTAAACTGATGAACTTGAGATTCTGGGAGCAGTACAAGACAACGTCGTGGGCATACCGTGCGAGTGTTGAAGCAACTTGTCCTAGAGCAAGTGCAGCCAGCTTTTCCGTGCGGCCACGCGACATTTGGGCAAACGTGCTCGTAACATGTAAACGATGGAAGTTGAGTGCTCTGGTTGTTTCTTCACGATCAAGCGGGAAGGTAGAACCATACCCCGCAGCAGAGCCGAGCGGATTTGCATTCGCTGCGTAAATGGCCATGTCCAGCACACTGACATCTTCGAGGAGTGCTTCGGCATATCCTCCGAACCACAGACCAAAACTCGACGGCATGGCAACCTGATGATGTGTGTAACCAGGGAGACCTACAGAACGATGTTTCTGCGCCATGGTTAACAGGCATTCTGCAACATCCAACACGAGACTGCGGATCTGCCGGAGTTCATGGCGCAAGAAGAGTTTAAGATCGACGAGGACCTGATCGTTTCTTGACCTGCCAGTGTGAATACGTTTTCCTATGTCTCCGAGCTTTTCAGTGAGCAGTCGCTCAACGTGTGAGTGAACATCCTCGGCGTCGTCGGGTATCGTAAACTCTCCAGCATCAATGTCTACAAGAAGATCGGATAGTGCCGCCACAAGGGCCTTACCATCAGCTTCACCAAGGAGTCCCACCGTAACGAGCATGTTGGTGTGGGCTATTGATGCAACAACGTCCCAACGTGCGAGCCGAAGGTCCATGTCACGGTCGGAGCCGACCGTAAAGTCTTCCATGATAGCGTCGATGTTGACGCCTTTATCCCAGAGTTTCATTGTTTGCCCAACAAGAAGGTTGTCACAAGCTCGTAGATACCCTTCACTCCATTCTCTAACTCTTGTAAACGCAGATACTCGTTTGGTGTGTGTGAACGAGCCGAGTCACCAGGTCCGATCTTCATCGACGGAATCCCCTCGGGTAGTAAGGCCTGATCACTCATTGTTGGTGATCCATAGGCCGTTCTTCCAAGTTGTTCACCTACACGGACGATTGAATGGTCAGGATCAATGTGAGATGATCGTAATCGAAGTGATCGTGGTGTTACGTCGCTCTGAAGGTGACTCCGTACAATGTCAACAACGTCGGCATTCGTATAACATTCATTCACCCGGACGTCAACAACAAAGGAACACTTGTCCGGTACAACGTTATGCTGCGTTCCTGCAGAGATCTGTGTTACGGTCATTCCCACTGGACCAAGCAGTGGGCCTATCTTCTCGAAGTCGTACGACCGTATCCACTGGATATCGTCGATCGCAATGTTGATAGCGTTTACGCCCTCGTTTCGAGCGGCATGCCCCGTTCGCCCCTTAGCCAAACAATCAAGCACAACGAGTCCACGCTCGGCAATGGCCATGTTCATGGATGTTGGCTCACCAACAAGGGCCAGTGCGGGCCGACGTTCGTTAACAAAGACGTGCTCTGCGAGATAGGCCATACCACCCGTGCCACTGATCTCTTCTTCAGCCGTTGCAGCAAAACATATCGTCCACGGTAAACTTGGCAGCTCACAGAGTTTAAGAAACGTTTCAAGCATTGTTACGAGCGCACCACCTGCATCGTTGGACCCGAGTCCAATAATTCGGTCTTCGTCAACAACAGGTACAAATGGATCGGTCTGCCATCCATCACCTGGACGTACGGTATCGTGATGACTGTTTAACAACAGAATTGGCGCAGAACTATCCTGAGCAACATGCCAGGCAACCACGTTGTTGCCAAATCGCTCGACGTTTGCACAGCCAGCAGAAACCAGTTCATCAAATAGAAGTGCTGCCGTCTCCGATTCTTCGCGGCTGAACGACGGTGTTGCGATTAATCGTTTGAGGAGACCACGTGCGTGATCTATCGTTCGTCTACTCACAACGTTTGCTCCCCGAGAATCTGTGTCCCCGCATCTGGTGTGTCATATCGTGTTATGCGCACCTGTGTGACGCCCGCCTCTGCTGCCGCAAATGCCGCTTCGAGTTTGGGAAGCATACCGTCTGTGAGTATTCCGTCTGCAATGAGCCGACTCGCCTGGTAACGCGACAATGATGGAATTGTTGATGTTGTGTCACGAACGTCGCGTAATACGCCAGCGTGTTCAAACAGAAAGACGAGCTCGGCATCTTTACCAAGTGCTGACGCCACGGCAGAAGCCAGTGTATCGGCATTTGTATTCAGAAGTGTTCCTGCACCGTCATGAGTGATTGGTGCAAGAACGATGGATTGGCCCTTCGATAGAAACTGCTGCAGCACGTCACGTCGTACATCGTCAACATCACCAACAAATCCATAGTCTACCTCGCCAACGGCACGACGATGGGCACGTACAACATCAAGATCTGCGCCCGTCAAACCAATCGTATTCACACCGAGGGCTTGTAGACGAGCAACAATGGTTTTGTTGATAAGACCGGCATACGTTTGGACAACGACCTTCAGGGTATCTGCATCCGTAACGCGCCTACCGTTCACCATCGTTTGTTGAATGCCAAGCTGACGTGCAAGGTCAGTTGCGACACGTCCACCACCATGGATGAGTATGAAGGGGGCAAAAGGGGCAAGAGCCGTCAATGTTGAGACAAGGACTGCTTCATCATCAACGATTGCGCCGCCAATCTTGATCACACGAATCATGATGAACTCCGAAGGTCCTGTACCATGGCCGCTAGTACAGCTTGTGCAGCATAGATACGATTTTCGGCTTCGTCGAGGACAATACTCGATGCGGAATCCAGAACGTCGTCAGCAACAATAACATTCCGGCGTACTGGCAAGCAGTGCATAAACTTGGCCTGAGCCGTGCGTGCCATCTTGTTGCGTGTTATCTGCCAGGTAGGATCAGTGTTGACAATCTTTCCGTAGTCACGATACGAGCTCCAGTTTTTTGCATAAACAAAGTCGGCACCGTCAAGCGCAACATCTTGATTGTACTCTACCGGAACATCTCCAACAAACTCTTCAGCGAGTTCATAGCCCTCGGGATGCGTAATCACGAGGTCCACCGGCGCACGACGCATCCACTCTACAAAGGAGTTTGGTACTGCCTGCGGCAGCGCTTTAGGATGTGCCGCCCACGTGAGGACAACCTTGGGCCGAGGCGTTTGTTTATGCTCGTCAATTGTAACAAGGTCGGCAAGACTCTGCAGAGGATGCCGTGTTGCACTCTCCAGTGAGACAACCGGCTTATTACACGATGTTATGAACGACTCTAGCACTGTTTCCGCGTAATCATAGTCACGGTCAACAAGTCCAGGAAAGGTTCTGATTCCCAATAGATCGCAGTATCGTCCAAGGACACCGGCCGCTTCCTTCATGTGTTCGCCTGCAGCACCGTCCATCAAAATACCATCACGCGTTTCTATCGACCACGTGTCATTTCCAACATTGAGTACCATCACGTCGATTCCAAGATTACGAGCAGCAATGTGTGTGCTCATTCTTGTGCGTAATGATGGGTTCAGGAAGAGTAGGCCCATGGTAAGTCCACTTCCGAGAGACTCAGACCGACGTGGTGCGGACTTAAACTCACGTGCAGAACGTACGAGGTCGTCGATGTTCGGAACGTCGTGAACAGAGGTAAATCGTTTCATGGCTCGTTAGTAGACGATAGATTTAAGATTGAGACCACTGTCTTCGGCAAGGCCAAGCGCAATGTTCATGTTCTGCACGGCCTGTCCTGCCGCGCCCTTGATGAGATTGTCCAACACAGAAACGATAAGGACACGATCGCCCTGCACCGTAACACCAAGTGCACAGCGATTTGTATTGATCACTCGTTTGAGATCCGGGAGATCATCATAGTAGCGTACAAATCGTGTCGATACCGCAAATGATTTGACAGCGTCAATGATTCGATGTGCCTCTGCAGTACGAAACGTCATCGACGTATGAATACCACGTGCAAAGGCACCGCGCATGGGCACAAAGAGTAGTGAAGGGGCAAAAGGGGCTAACGTTGCCGTGATTTCAGCGAGATGCTGATGCTCAAAGGGTTTATAGACGGACTGATTGGCCGTACGCCACGAAAAGTGTGTTGTGTCTGTTGGTTGCTGACCAGCTCCCGTAGAACCTGTAACGGCATGAATGTGAATGTCGGTGTTATCGTTAACGATACCACGTAACGGATACAGTCCAAGTTCGATACTTGTCGCAAAACATCCGGGATTGGCAATACGACGCGACGTACGAATGGCATCGTGATGCACTTCGCTGAGTCCGTACGTCCATGATGTATCTGCACGGAAGTCTGCACTGAGGTCAATCACTAACGTTGTGTCAGCAACGGTGTGGTTCTTCATCCACGTTGCTGACGCGCCGTGTCCACCACAGAGAAAGATTACGTCCGTATCAGGCCGAACGTCCGCAGCAAACGGAACGTCGTACTCGCCGGCGAGATCTTTGTGAACATCTGCGACCGATGCTCCAACAAAGGTTGAACTCGTACACCGTATGTCACAGTGCATTGGATGTTGCAGTAACAGCCGTATCACCTCACCACCACCGTATCCGGCAGCACCAACAATGTCGACCTTCATTCTGCGCCTCCATGAAGTGCTGTGTGAAGACGTGTTGAGACGGATACAATCGTCGCATATCCGCGAACATCATCTGCTGTCCATGCGCGGTTCTCCTCGCCATAGGTGGCCACGTCAGACTTCATAAGATCGTTGTCGGATGTAACGCCGAGGATCACAAAACGCTCGTCACGCAGTTCGATATGAACACGTCCACTCACAGTCTGTTGTGTTGAGGCAAAAAACGCTTCAATGTCACGCATCACTGGTTCGAGATACTGTCCTTCATGAAGCAGTTGTCCGTACCACAGCGAAAGCTGATCCTTGAGTTGTAACTGCCACTTTGTGAGTGCGTGTTTTTCGAGTGCGTGATGTGCCTTGATTATAAGCAGGGCTGCTGCCGCCTGAAAGGCAACACGTCCCTTAATACCGATAATGGTATCACCGACGTGAATGTCACGTCCGATACCGTACGGTGAAGCCAAGCGATCAAGTTGACGAATCACATCGACCGAGGACATCGACTTTCCGTTGATGGCAACGGGATGACCTTGATAAAAATCAAGATGCAGTGTTTGTGGTGATAGATCTAGCCCCTTTTGCGAAGCAAGGCCCCATGCCGACTCTGGCACATATTCATGTGAGGTTAACGTCTCACGCCCACCAACGGTTGTGCCCCACAGCCCTTGATTTATGCTATAGGCGGCCTTTGTCCAGTCTCCCGTTACACCGTGTTTCTGGAGGTAGGCTATGGACTCTTCGCGAGAAAGGGTACGGTCACGTATGGGTGTAAGTACAACGAGTTCTGGACAGACGATGCGGAAGACAAGGTCAAACCGAACCTGGTCGTTTCCAGCGCCGGTACTTCCGTGCGCTACGTACGTTGCACCAACGGATCGTGCGAACCGTGCAATAGCAAGAGCTTGAATGATACGTTCTGCGGATACGGAAAGTGGATACGTTCCGTTCTTGAGAACATTCCCGGCAATACACCAGCGCAGCACACGATCATACAGTTCCTGAACAGCATCTATCGTTGTATGTGTAACAGCTCCGCATGCATAGGCACGATCCTCAATTCGTTGAAGATCAGCGTCGGTAAAGCCGCCTGTGTTCACAATAACGGTATGAACCTCCATACCCTCGTCAACGGCGAGGAATCGGGCGCAGAACGATGTGTCGAGGCCGCCCGAGAATGCTAGAACAACCTTGGGTTTCATACCGTTGGCTCCTGAGAAGCGTCGAGAGAAAGATGGAGTTGTGACGTATCAGCTATTGACGCTGCAACATCCTCAGCACTGATAAACGCTACGGGCGCGAGTGGGTCAAACAGCATTCCTGTACACAGACACATCTTCCGCTGTGTACGCTCGAGAATGTCAACATTCGGACAGCTACGACAGCCATTCCAAAAGTCTTCGTCCTGAGTGAGATCGGCGAAGGCAACAGGGCGATATCCCAGCTCCGAGTTAATCTTCATCACGGCAGCACTCGTTGTGATACCAAAGATTTTTGATTCCGGGAACTTGCGTCGTGAAAGATCAAATGCAGCACGTTTGATCTTACGAGCCAGATTGTGTTTCCGGAACTCGGGTTTTACGATGAGACCAGAATTGGCTACGTACCGGCCGTGTTCCCACGTCTCAACGTAACAGAATCCGGCAAACGTTGCCGAATCGGCCGTAAGGGCAATAATGGCCTTACCTTCCGTCATCTTTTTGATGACATATTCAGGAGTACGCCGTGCGATACCTGTACCGCGTTGTTGAGCGGCAACAAAGATGGTCTCAACAATTTCTTCGGCGTAGATAGCGTGGCGTTCGTCGGCCACGAGGATGTGGAAGTGCATTGTGCGCTTGAAGAAAAAACGTCCGAATGGCAAACGTCGAATAGCCGACGTTCACTGCATCGTGCGCAATGAAGTAATGCGGACGGTAAGGAACGGACAGTTGTCACCGCAGCGCTGGTGCGCCGAGGGATGTCTGTGTGTTAGTGTTACGGAGAAGTCGCGGTCGACGGATTTGAACGTCGAGGGGGCTTCGCTGCGGGGGCGGCCGTAGGATTATCGCACAACAATCTGCGACTCCTGCTGCCGGGCTTCCCGCAGCACGAGTCGTCGTCGGGCCTCAATATGGACGTAGGGATACGTCATGAACTACGAAGATACTGAACTATGTTGATTTCAGCGTGCATGGAAATAGACCACACTTGCAGCATCACGTACAACCGTTGTACGGAGTAAGAGGTTAAAGGCAAGGTCGTACGGCATTACGTCGTAGAGACGTCGTAAGAGTCGTTTTGTCCGATACCGTGGATACGTCGCTGAGATCGTTGCGGCTGGATCACCACTCCGTCCCGTCAGGAAGTCTGCCACGGCATGACCAACGGCTTGACCATGTTGTAAGGCCGTGTGAATACCTCCGGCCGTTACGGGTGAGACCATACCTGCTGCATCACCAACAAGTATAGTGCGGTCTGCACATGCAGGGCGTACTACACCACCACAAGGAATGTGTCCAGCACGAATCGATGACGGTGTCGAAAGTACAGCGGGAAAGAGGGTAGAGATTTTTGTGAGGAAGGCCGACATTGCAGGACGAACGTCACTTGTTGACGTGCGTACACGTCGGGCTAGGCCAACCTGTGCCCCTTTTACCCCTTGTAAGACCCATCCTATGTATCCTGGTGCAAGTTTTCGATCGATAAAACAGTGTAGGAATCCAGGATCGTTAATCTCTACTCCATCATACTCATGTTCAATGCCAAACAGAGTATCACGAACGGTACCGAGCTGGAGAGCCTTGGCTACATTCGAAGAGGGGCCATCGGCACCAATGAGGTAACGGGTTTGGCCAATACCGTGGACGTCGAATCCGCTTTGTTGACGGCTGACACCGGTAAACGTTCGTGCCAACTGCACCCTTGCTCCGGACGACGCGGCCTTTTCGGCCAACCATCGGATAAGATTTGGTGTGTCTGTAGCGAGGAAGTAATAATCAGGGTGATGAAGATCTACCGAGCGCATGTTTGGTGCATAGAGACGAACACCACTGATTTTTCGAATCAACTGTGACGGGACATCATCGAGCAGTGCCACCGAGTCGAGCACATCCTTCACGATGATACCTGTTGTATGAAGTTTTGCTCCTGGATCGGACTTCTTCTCGACGACAACAACATCGAGACCGCGGGCAGCTGCACTATGTGCACAGGCCAGGCCAGCAAAACTTGCGCCGACAACGATACAATCTGTTGCGCTCATGGATTCCTGCGACGTCAACGATGTCGGCAACATTGTAGGACAGCCGTGCTAACTGCTTACAAATCTTAAGCCGCGATTCACCGTGCGAGATTTGTATTCTTCTCGCGTGATTCCTCAGCAATTCGCCGCTTGTAGTCAACAAGGCGTTCTCGTAGGGATGAATCGGCAATCGACAGCATCTCTGCGGCAAGGATTCCGGCGTTACGACCACCACCAATGGCGACCGTAGCAACGGGCACACCAGCAGGCATCTGGACAATACTCATCAAGCTGTCAAGACCACGAAGTTGTTTTGTCGGTATGGGCACACCAATCACCGGGAGAGGCGAAAAGGCTGCAATCATACCAGGTAGATGGGCGCTACCACCGGCACCGGCGATAATCACACGAATACCGCGTTCATGCGCTGTTGTGCCGTAGTCAGCCATATCGTGTGGTGTACGATGAGCACTCACAACACGGAGTTCATAAGGGATACCAAACTCTTCACAGATGAGTGCAGCATCTCGCATGATGGGCAAATCAGAGTCGCTGCCCATAATGATTCCGACAAGTGGTGTTGTGCTCATGGTGACGTCCGTTCGTTTGTTCGAAGACGTTTAATGATGCCAATAACTTCGTTTCTGCCTGTTCCATCTTCGGCCGACGTTAGAACAACGTCGACAACATGCTGACATTCAGCCAGCAGTCCTCGCACCTGATGTACGCGTGCGATGCGTTCAGCAGGCTTTAGCTTATCAGATTTTGTGAGAATGGCGCAAAAGGGGCGTCCATGATTCTCGAGTTCCTCGAGCATCGCCATGTCAAGCGGCTGTGGATCGTGCCGTGCATCAATAAGCACACAGACGAGGGCGAGATTGTCACGTCCGAACAGGTAGTCGCGGATTAATCGACTGAATTCCTGGCGTCGTTCCTTACTCACCTTTGCATAACCATATCCCGGAAGGTCAACAAAGACAATACCGAGATTCGTTGCAAAGAAGTTTATCTCTTGCGTCTTACCGGGTGTATTCGAGACGCGCGCATGTGTGCCAGAGCGGAGGATGGAGTTGATGAGGGACGACTTACCGACATTCGATCGTCCGATCATGGCAACTTCCGGCACATTCGATTCTGGGAACTGCCCTTTTTCGGCAGCACCTTTCAGAAACTTGGCCTGTATGCTTTCGACGGCATGTGCCATAAAAAAGGAAACGCCGGATCAACGATCCGGCGTCGGGATCCATTGTTACAGGAGTTTAGGACTTTGATTCTTCGGACTCTTCCGTAGAAGTTTCCGTTGAACCTTCTTCACGAGCTGACTCCTCAGCTGGTGTTGCAGCAGCCACGTCAACTGTTTCAACAACTTCTGATGTTGCTTCAGCAACATCAGTTACTGCTTCAGCTGCTGGAGCTTCAGCTACTTCGGCAGCTGGTGCCGCCTTAGGAGCCTTTGCCTTTGCTGTCTTCGTTGCCTTAGCTGCCTTTGATGCCTTTGCGGCCTTCGCTGTTTTCGCTGGCTTTGAACCAACACGTCCGTCTTGCGGATTTGACCAGTCAACAAGTTCGATCATTGCTTCGGGAGCATTGTCACCGCGGCGAAGACCGAGCTTTGTGATGCGTGTATAACCGCCATTACGTTCGGCGACAAGCGGAGCGATGGTATCAAAGAGCTCCTGGAGGACGGCTTTATTGCGAATAAAGCGTCCAACCATACGACGGCTGTGAACGTCAGTACCTGTGATAGTACCGGCTTTCTCTGCGTTGTAGGCGTTACGTGCTCGTGTGATAAGGTGCTCAGCAAAGGGACGGAGTTCCTTGGCCTTTGCAACTGTTGTAACGAGGCGCTTGTGCTCGAACAAAGACGTTGCCATGTTAACAAGCAAGGCACGCTTGTGGCTGGCAGTACGTCCGAGCTTACGCCCTCTATAACCGTGTCTCATTTCACTGGCTCCTTACTCGTTTCCTTTCGGTTCTTCACGCAGGTATGGTTCGACGTCCATGCCGAACTGCAACCCGTTCTGGTATACAACGTCGGCCAATTCAGCAAGCGACTTACGACCGAAGTTGCGGAACTTCAGGAGATCACTTTCTTGCAGGCTGACGAGGTCTGCCAACGTTTTAATGCTGGCGGCTTTCAAACAGTTATGTGCGCGAACGGAAAGCTCGAGTTCATCAACTGGTTGAATAAGAATTCTACGAACGCGTTGGCGTTCACGTTCTTCTTCTGTTGTTCCGGCTGGCTCCGAAGAACCGTTCTTCGACTCGATAACAACGCCACCTTGTGGGAGGGAAACTCCACCGAGGAACAGAGCGATGTGATCACGAAGAATGTTTGCAGCCGTTGTAATGGCATCTTGTGACGTGATAGAACCATCTGTTGTGACGTCGAGCACAAGGCGTTCGTAGTCCGTCTTCTGTCCAACGCGGAATGGTTCAACGGCGAAGATCACATTTTTAACTGGCGTGTAGATAGCATCGATCGGGAGCATGGAGACTGGGAAGTCTGTTGTATTCTGCTCTTCGCTCGGCACATATCCTTTGCCGCGGCCGATACGGAGTTCGACATCAAAGTCGGCATCATCGGCGAGAGTGGCGATTTTTTTGTCCGGATCGAGAACTTCGATACCGGGGTTAGCATCCTGGATGGACTTTGCTGTCCATACGCCCGGGCCTTTGACACGGAACGTGATGCGCTGCGATGCCTTTGGGTCGACGAAGCGGAGTCGGACTTCCTTCAGATTAAGGATAATCTCGACCATATCTTCAACGACGCCCGGAACCGTCTGGAACTCGTGCAGCACTTCGCTGAGCTTCACGCCGACGATGGCAGCGCCCGGGATGGATGATACAAGTACGCGGCGAAAGGCGTTGCCGATCGTTACGCCATATCCTTCCTCGAGTGGAGCAAGGACAAAGCGCGAATGATACGGACTGCCAAGTTCCTCGACCTGGATCTTCTCCGGCATCTGCATCTGCATGTTCATGGCCTTCCTGTGGAATGTCGTACAACCAATGGGGGGAGAGAGTTAATCAGACGCGGCGGCGCTTCGGCGGACGGCAACCGTTGTGCGGAAGCGGGGTCTGATCAAGAATTGAGAGAACTTCGAGGCCGGCCTGCGTGAGGGCACGGATAGCCGCTTCGCGACCGGATCCTGGGCCCTTAACGACGACGTCGACCTTACGAAGGCCCATTTCATAGGCTTCGCGGGCTGCCTTGTCAGCGGAGACCTGCGAGGCATACGGCGTGTTCTTTTTGGAACCACGGAATCCGTTTTTACCTGCTGATGACCACGACAGGGTATTGCCGTAGGTGTCTGTCACCGTCACGATGACGTTGTTGAACGTTGCGCGAACGAACACTTTTCCGTGTACGTCTGCGACGATCTTGCGTTTTACGCGTTTCTTGGCTGCTGCCATCAGTTACCTCTTACTTCTTCGTTGCCTTCTTCTTACCGGCGACCGTCTTCCGCTTGCCCTTACGCGTACGTGCGTTTGTGCTCGTGCGCTGACCGCGAACGGGCAGACCACGGCGGTGACGCAGACCGCGATAACATCCGATGTCCATCAGACGCTTGATGTTAAGCTGGATCTCGGAACGGAGCTGACCTTCCGTCTTGTAATCACCGAGAACCTGGCGGATACGTGCGATTTCATCGTCCGACCACGTCTGCACGCGCTTACTGTGATCAATGCCGGCCTTATCCAGAACACTGGCGCTGACCTTTGGGCCTACACCAAAAATGTACTGTAATGCGATGATGCCGCGCTTGTTCTTCGGCAAATCGATGCCTGCGATACGAGCCACGTGTTTACTCCTGTATTAGCCTTGGCGCTGCTTGTAGCGTGGATTCTTCTTGTTGATGACGTAGACCTTACCCTTACGGCGCACGATCTTGTCGTCGGGGTTCCGCTTCTTGACGGATGCTTGAACCTTCATGATGTACTCCTTGTGTTCACTTGTAGCGGTAGACGATGCGACCCTTTGACAGATCGTAGGGCGACATCTCTACGGTAACCTTGTCACCGAGAAAGATCTTGATGAAGTTCATCCGCATCTTTCCCGAAACATGCGCAAGGATTTTGTGGCCGTTTTCCAGTTTGACAATAAACTGTGTGTTCGGCAACGTCTCCTCGATGACGCCATCGACCCGAATAAGATCAGACCTCGCCATGCGCTCCCTTCGTTACTTCCACTGTGTAAGAATTCTCGGTGTTGTGCCGTCCACGATGATCGTGTGTTCGAAGTGAGCGGCAGGCTTTCCATCGGCTGCATACACTGTCCATCCGTCCGAAGCCGTATGAACCATGTACGTCCCGGCATTCACCATCGGTTCGATGGCAAGTGCCATTCCATTCTTGAGTTTTGCATTCGGATACTGACTGCGGTGCAGCAGACCCGGTACAAAATTTGGAACTGGCGGTTCTTCGTGGAGATGGGCGCCGATACCATGACCGACGAGCTCACGAACAACTGAGAATCCTTGTTTTTTTACGTATGTCTCAACCGCTCTTGCGATGTCATACACACGGTTACCTTCGACTGCCTGTTCGATACCGAGCATAAGTGCATGCTCTGTGGCATCCATCAGGCGTTGTTTTTCTGTTGAAATTTCACCGACCGCAAATGTCCACGCCGAATCACCGTAGTAACCGTCGAGTTTCACACCGCAGTCAAGCGAAACAATTTGACCTTCTTTAAGCTTACGTTCTCCCGGCATTCCGTGAACAACTTCCTCATCAATGCTCGTACACAATGTGTACGGGAAGGTCAGTCCGTTCACGACGTAGCCTTTAAACGCAGGCTCACCATTCCGTGTGCGAATGAAGTCCTCTGCCAATGCGTCGAGCTCCAGCGTTGTCACACCAGGTGCAACGTGCTTCTCGAGCATCTCGAAGGTGCGTGCAACAAGTTTCCCTGCTGCTTCCATCTTCAAAAGTTCTTCGGAAAGAAGAACCGGCACAGATTCATCCACGGCGTTCATAATCAGGCGCTTGCTCCAGCTCTACCGCGGATCTTACCTGTCTTCATGAAGCCATCATAGTGGCGAGCAAGAAGGTGACTTTCGATCTGCTGCAGTGTGTCGAGACAGACACCAACGATAATGAGAAGGCTCGTACCACCAAAGAACGATGCGAACAGTGGCGGTACATTGAGAATGTTTCCAGCAAATGTTGGCAGGATGGCAATCACGGCCAGGAAGATGGCACCAGGAAGTGTGATTCTCGTAAGAATCGCTTCGATGTACTCGGCCGTAGCTGCTCCTGGACGTACACCCGGCACAAATCCACCGTTACGCTTCATATTATCAGCTACTTCCTTTGGATTAAAGGCGATAGCTGTATAGAAGTACGTGAAGAAGAGGATCATGAGGCCATACGTAAGAGCGTACCATGGGGACTGCTCAGAGAAGACACTTGCAAGATCGCGCCAGAACGTGCTTTCCTGGAAGAACGATGAAATCGTTGCCGGGATAAACAGAATTGACTGGGCGAAGATGATCGGCATTACACCAGCCGTGTTCACGCGAAGCGGAATGTACTGTGTTGTGCCACCATAGACCTTACGTCCAACAACGCGTTTTGCGTATTGCACCGGTATCCGCCGTGCACCCTGCGTCACCAAGATGACGGCAGCGATAATGGCACCCATCAAACCGAGCAGAATCAAATCAAGAACCCATGGACGTCCGGCCTGGATCAGTCCGATTTGCTGTTCGATTGCTGTAGGGAATCGAGCGATGATACCGATAAAGATGACAAGAGAAATACCGTTACCGATACCGCGATCCGTGATCTGCTCACCAATCCACATAAGTGCGATGGTGCCGGCGGTAAGGATAAACATCGAGGACAATGTCCAGAACAAACCAGCTTCCGGGACAACACTCACACCACCGGCACCGGCTGTTGTGCCGGCAATCTTAATCGTCACACCCCACGCTTGCACGGCGGCGATAAGAACGGTGAGCATTCGTGTGTATTGATTGATCTTCCGTCGGCCGTCTTCACCTTCGCGCTGCATCTTCTGCATTTCCGGCAGAACCACACCTGCGATCTGGAGAATGATACTCGCGGAAATGTATGGCATGATACCAAGTGCGAAAACGGCTGCATTCGAGAATGCGCCGCCCACAAACATGTCATACATACCAAACAGGCCATCGGAGCCTGCCGAACCCTGGCTCGCCTGCTTCAGCAGGTCGACGTCCACACCGGGGATCGTAATAAACGATCCGATGCGCACGGCGACCAGCGCCAGCAGTGTGAACACCAGGCGTTGGCGTAACTCCTCGATCCGGAACATGTTCCGGAAGGTGGTCACGATGTTAGCCATTGACGGTTACTTCTCCTCCGGCAGATTCAATTTTCTGCTTTGCCGATTCTGAAACCTTGTCGACCGAAACCTTGAGCTTTGCAGAAAGCTCACCATTACCGAGGACCTTAACGGGTACGGACTTCTTCCGAATCACGCCAAGATCGTACAGAATGGTAGCATTCACTTCTGAGCTGATTTGCTTTTCATCAACAAGGCGCTGCAGTGTAGCGACGTTGACAACCTGATAGTCGACCCGGTTCAGGCTTGTGAAGCCGAACTTCGGAATACGACGCTTCAGTGTCATCTGGCCACCTTCAAAGCCAGGACTCTGGCTGAAGTTTGACCGTGACTGATGTCCCTTATGGCCACGTGTTGACGTACCGCCGTGTCCGGAACCGGCACCGCGGCCAACGCGCTTCTTCTTGTGACGCGAGCCAGGAGCCGGCGTGAGATTTCCGATGTGCTTGTACGACATGCCCTTACTCCGAGACTTCTTCGACGTTGACGAGGTGGCGGACGACGTTGATCATACCGAGAATCTGTTCGTTCTTCGGCTTGATCGAAACGTAGTTCGGACGGCCAAGGCCGAGTGCCTTGATTGTAGCCTTGTGCTTTTCGAGCGCTCCAATGGCGCTACGAACCTGCGTGATTTTCAACTTCATGGTAATATTCCTTTCCGAGTTCGGATCAGCCCTTCAGAACCTTGCCGACACCAACACCACGACGTGCGGCAACGGAGGCGGCATCTTCGAGTTGTTGAAGTGCCTTCATGGCGGCCTTCACCGTATTGTGCGGATTCGAACTTCCCTGCGACTTCGTCAGAACGTCCCGTACACCGGCCAATTCCAGGATGGCGCGAACACCACCGGCGGCGATGACACCCGTACCTGGTGTTGCAGGGCGGATGAGTACACGTGCTGCGCCAAAACGGCCGACAACTTCGTGCGGGATCGTTCCTTCTTCAAGGCGGACCTTGACGACGGACTTCTTCGCAGCTTCTGTGGCCTTCGTCACAGCATCAGATACTTCACCGGCCTTGCCGAGTCCGTATCCAACGTGTCCGTTCTCGTCGCCGACAACGACGATGGCCGAGAAGTTAAAACGACGACCGCCTTTGACGACCTTCGCCGTGCGTCCGACGTAGACAATTTTGTCCTTGAGGTTGAGGTCCGAGAGCTTTTGCTTTGCCACTCTGATATTCTCCGGTTCTGCGATCAGAAATCGAGGCCGTGCTCACGGGCGCCGTCTGCGAGCGCCTTCACACGACCGTGATAGAGGAATCCGCCGCGGTCGAAGGCTACGCGCGAAATGTTCGCAGCCTTGGCGCGCTCGGCGAGGACTGTTCCGACGAGGCGGCTTTCGTCGACCTTCGTCATGTCGTCCGTGATACGTCCGCGGACGTCCTTGTCGATCGTCGACGCAGCAACGAGCGTGCGAGCCGTCGTGTCGTCGATGATCTGAGCATAAATGTGATTCGTCGAGCGATACACTGCCAGGCGCAGGCGATCCGGTGTACCGAAGATGTCCTTGCGGACGCTGCGCTTGCGGCGTGCCTGACGATGGAGTTTGAGTGCTGTGCGGTTCATCGTTCGTTCCTTCTTCCTTACTTACCTGCCGACTTACCGGCCTTACGACGGATGTATTCGCCTTCGAAGCGGATACCCTTGCCCTTGTAGGGCTCCGGTGGACGCAGTTCGCGAACCTTGGCTGCAACTTCACCGACGAGGTGCTTGTCGTAGCCCTTCACGGAAAATGACGTTGGCGTAGCCACGGCAAATTCCACGCCATCCGGCGGGATAAAGAGAATCGGGTGGGAGTATCCTAACGACAGCAGAAGATTTCTGCCGCGCAGCTCAACCTTGTAACCGACACCCTCAACCTGGAGGTTGCGAGAGAAACCGTTCGACGTACCTTCGACCATCCACGCAATCGTAGCGCGGGTAAGGCCATGAAGGGCGCGAACCTTCTTGTCGTCATTGGCACGATCAAACGTGAGAGTCTGACCTTCCATATTTGGCGTGATCGTTTCCGACATCGGAAACGTCAGTTGCCCCTTTGGCCCCTTAACCGTGCAGACGCCATTAGCGAACGTCACATTCACAGTATTCGGGACGATGATCGGCTTTTTACCTACTCGAGACATGTTCTGAGCTCCTTGATCCTCGTCTTACCAGATCGTGCAGAGAATTTCACCGCCGACGTTTTCGCGGCGTGCCTGCTTGTCCGACATCACACCACGTGGCGTGGAAATGATGGCGATGCCTAGTCCGTTCCGAACGCGCGGCAAGTTGTCGACGCCGGCGTAGATACGGCGGCCTGGCTTGCTTATGCGTCGGATCTCGCGGATCACTGGCTGACCATAGTGGTAGCGCAGTTTGATCTGGAGTAGACCTTGTTTGTTATCCTCGACCTTCGTGAAGTCGGCAATGAATCCCTGATCCTTGAGGATCGCGGCCATGGCCATCTTGAGGTTCGAGCACGGCATCTCGACGCTCTTGTGCTTTGCGGCGTAAGCGTTACGGATGCGCGTCAGGAAATCGGCGATGGTGTCTGTCACTGGCATAGTGTCGTCGTTGAGTCGTGGTTCGGTACCGGCAACCTTCTGTTACCAGCTGGACTTGCGAACGCCTGGAATTTTACCTTCCAGAGCGAGTTGGCGGAACATGTTCCGGCAAAGCCCGAACTTGCGGTATACGCCTTTTCCGCGTCCCGTTACCAGGCAACGGCGGCGTACGCGCACCGGAGAACTGTTGCGGGGAAGCTTCTGGAGTCCGACCATGTCACCTGCGGCCTTGAGTTCGGCACGCTTGGCGGCATACTTTTCGGAGAGTCTAATGCGCTTCTGGTTACGAGCAATGATGCTGGTCTTCGCCATGTTGACCTTCGGTGGGTTAGTCTCGTTTGCGGAAAGGGAAACCGAATTCCTGGAGAAGAGCATAAGCCTCTTCGTCCGAGCGTGCTGAGGTGACGAACGTGATGTCCATACCCGTGATACGGTTCACCTTGTCGACATCGATTTCAGGGAAAATGATCTGTTCCTTGATTCCGATCGTGTAATTACCGCGTCCATCAAAGGACTTGTCACTGAATCCACGGAAGTCGCGGATACGAGGAGCGGCAATATTGATAAAACGATCAAGGAATTCGAACATGTGGGCGCGACGAAGCGTAACACGAGCGCCGATCGGCATTCCTTCGCGCAACTTGAAGTTGGCGATGGACTTTGTAGCACGTGTAACGGCTGGACGTTGTCCGGTAACAAGCTCAAGTTCATTCACAGCAGCCTGCAGAACCTTTGCATCCTGGGCAGCGGCACCGGCACCGATGTTGATCGCAATCTTTTCCAGCCGTGGCACTTGCATCACGGACTTATAGGAGAAGCGCTTCATGAGGGCTGGAGCAACCTGCTCTTTGTAAAAGCTTGCAAGACGCGGTGGCACCGGCGAGTCCTGGATTTCTTCCAGGCGCGGGCCCTCGGGCTTGAAGTCGATCTTTTTGACTGTCGTTTTCGCCATGATTCGTCGTCCTTACGGAGTCGTCGTCGGTGTTAGAGTTCTTCGTTCGTCGTTTTGGCAATACGCTTCACGACGTTCACGTTATTCGCGCTCTTTGTGCGCTCGACGGAGATACGTGTGGCCTTACCGTTCTTATCAACCAACATGACGTTGGAGTAATGGATCGGCATTTCCATCTTCACGATTCCGCCGTTCGGATTCTGCTGTGATGGGCGAACGGCCTTGGAGCGAACGTTCACACCTTCGACGAGAACCTTGAGCTCACCTGGCATGACCATGAGGACACGGCCTGTAGCTCCCTTGTTGCTTCCGGCGATAACCTTTACGGTGTCGCCCTTCTTGATCTTGAGTTTCATGGTCAACCTCAGAGAACCTCTGGTGCCAGCGAAATGATCTTCATGAAGTTGCGTTCGCGGAGTTCGCGGGCAACCGGCCCGAAGATCCGCGTGCCACGAGGATCGTTGTTATTGTTGATGATCACGGCTGCGTTTTCATCAAAGCGGATGAAGGAGCCGTCACGACGGCGTACTTCCTTCTTTGTGCGGACGATAACGGCCTTGACCACTTCGCCCTTTTTCACGGCACCCTGAGGAAGCGCTGCCTTTACGGAGCAGACGACAATGTCGCCCACACCGGCATAACGCTTGCCGTGTCCACCGAGAACGCGGATGCAGCGCAGTCGGCGTGCTCCCGAGTTATCGGCTACGACGAGGTTCGATTCTTCCTGGATCATGGTCCTTCTTCCTTACTGGGCTCGTTGGATGATCTCGACAAGGCGCCAACGCTTACGGGCGCTGAGCGGACGGCTTTCGATGACCTTGACGACATCACCGATGTTGCACTCATTGGCCTCATCGTGAGCCATCACCTTCTTCGTCTGCTTGAAGTACTTGCGGTAGAGCGGATGGGCAACCTGGCGCTCAATGCTCACCACAATGGTCTTGTCCGCTTTGTTGCTGACGACCTTGCCGACACGCGTTTTTTTGCGTCCGGTCTGCTCAGCTGCTGTGGTCGTTTCTGACATGGTCTGACTCTCAGTTGGCGTTGTTCTTACGTTCGGTGAGGATCGTCTTCATGCGCGCGATGTCCTTGCGCAGAGTGCGGATGCTCGCCGAGTCCTGCAGCTGGCCCAGTGTGAGCTGGAAGCGGAGCTTGACGACGTTTTCCTGACTTTCCTTGATAAAGGATTCAAGTTCCTGCGTCGTGAGGTTTCTCAAATCCTTGGCTTGGCGTGCCTTCATGACTTAGCCCTCCAGATCAACACGTTGAACGAACTTGCATTTGATCGGAAGCTTGTGCGTTGCGAGGCGAATGGCCTCTTGTGCACGTTCCTTCGATACGCCGTCGATCTCAAAGAGAATACGGCCTGGCTTCACGACGGCTACCCAGAATTCCGGATTACCTTTACCGGAACCCATTCGGGTTTCGGCTGGCTTCTTCGTGACGGGCTTGTCCGGGAAGATCCGAATCCACACCTTACCGTCACGACGGAGGTAACGGTTAATGGCGATACGCGCAGATTCAATCTGGCGGTTCGTGATCCATGCGGCTTCGAGAGCCTTGAGTCCGAAGGAGCCGAAGGCTACCGTTGATCCGCGATAGGCCTTGCCGCGACGGCGGCCTCGCTGAGTCTTCCGGTGCTTGACGCGCTTGGGGATAAGCATGACGTTGTTCCTGCTTCGCTTGCTGAGTCTTAGTCCTTGTTCTGTTGCTTGCCGATCACTTCACCGCGGCAGATCCACACCTTTACTCCGATGGAACCGTAAACGGTTTCCGCACGGCCTTGGGCGTAATCAATGTCGGCACGCAGTGTGTGCAGCGGCACACGTCCGTCTTTATACTGTTCCGTCCGCGACATGTCGGCGCCACCAAGGCGGCCCGAACACATCACCCGCACACCCTCTGCGCCTACGCGCATCGTGCTGCTGACGGCATTCTTCATGGCCCGGCGGAAGGAGATACGTCCTTCGAGCTGCTGGGCAATGTTGTCGGCTACTAATTGTGCATCGAGTTCCGGACGTTTGATCTCACTGATGAGAATCTTCACTTCCTTCTTTGTGATCTTGCGCAGTTCTTCTTCGAGCTGTGCAATGTCCTTACCGGAGCGACCGATAATGACGCCTGGACGTGACGTGTTGATCGTGATGCGCAGCTGTTTCGCCGTGCGTTCAACGATGACGCGGGCAACGCCGGCCTTCTTGAGACGCTTCTTGATGTAGTTGCGAACCATCAGGTCTTCCTGAAGTTTCTCAGCCACATTCTTTTCGTCGAACCAGTTGGCCTCCCACTGGCGGATGATGCCGAGGCGCAAGCCGATCGGATTTGTCTTCTGACCCAAGGATGGCTCCTGCTTACTGTTTCGTTGCGACGATGATAGTGAGGTGATGCGAGCGTTTCCGAATTCGATAGGCGCGGCCCATCGGTGCCGGAGAGATCCGCTTCATGGTTGGGCCGACGTCGACGAAGGCCTCCTTGACATAGATTGATTCGGGAGAGATTCCCGCATCCTTCTGCGTGAGGTTGCTGATGGCCGACTTTAACGTCAGCATTGCAGCTTCCGAAGCCATCTTGTCGGAGAACTGAAGAATATTCAGTGCTTCCGAGGCCGACTTGCCGCGGATGAGGTCAATCACCAACCGCATCTTGCGAGGCGACGACGGCGTGAATCGCTTGAGCGCGCGTGCTTCCATCATACGTCCTTACTTCTTGCCCGTTTTGAGATCCTTCCGGTTGCCGGAGTGGCCACGGAAGGTGCGCGTCGGCGCAAATTCACCGAGCTTGTGACCCACCATGTTCTCCGTCACGTAGACTGGAATGAACTTGTTGCCATTATGGACGGCAAAGGTGTGACCAACAAAATCGGGAGCGATGGTTGTTGAACGCGACCATGTTTTGATCACATTCTTCTTCCCACTCGCATTCATCGTGTCGACCTTCTTCACCAGCTTAAAGCTGATGAACGGTTCCTTCTTAAGTGAACGAGGCATGTGTGTTCCTTACTCCGTAGTCCTTATCCGTTACGACGACGGATGATGAGATCGTTCGACGCCTTCTTCTTCTTACGAGTCTTGAGACCCTTCGCCAGTTGACCCCACGGTGAGCGGAGATGCTGACGACCACCACCCGACTTCGAGCGACCTTCACCACCACCGTTGGGGTGGTCGATCGGATTCATAGCCATACCACGTGTCTGCGGACGAATACCGAGCCAACGTTTCCGGCCAGCCTTACCGTACAGGATGTTTTCGTGTGAGCCATTGGATACAACACCCAGGGTGGCCAGGCAGTCAGCCGGAACCATACGAATCTCACCTGACGGGAGCTTCAGCTGGGCTTTGTTACCATCGATACCGACAAGCTGAGCACTTGCACCGGCCGAGCGAACCATTTGTCCACCCTTACCAGGCTTCATCTCAATGTTGTGCACAAACATGCCCACAGGCACCTTGCGTAATGGCATTGCATTGCCATCTTTATAATCAACATTTTCACCACTGACGATTGTTTGACCAACCTTCAGTTTTTCTGGTGCGATGATATAGCGCTTTTCACCGTCAGCATATTCGACAAGGGCGATCCGGCACGTACGGTTCGGATCGTATTCGATCGTCAGAACTGTTGCCGTGATATCCTTCTTGTCGCGCTTAAAGTCAATCTTACGATACTGGCGCTTGTGTCCACCACCACGGTGACGTGATGTAACGCGGCCAGTGTTGTTCCGTCCACCAGACTTCTTGAGTGGCTCGAGAAGGCTCTTCTCAGGCTTCGTTGCCGTGATTTCGGCAAAGTCACTTACGCTGTAAAAGCGTGTGCCTGGTGTAATCGGTTTGAGTGTGCGAATTGCCATGGTTTAGTCCTCTCCTCCCTCGCCGGAGACGATGTCGATCGTCTGACCTTCTTTGAGGGTGACATAGGCCTTTTTCTTGAGGTTTGTCTTGCCGACCATATAGCCGCGGCGTGTCATACGAGCCTTGACCTTACCCTTTGTGCGCACAGTGCGTACGGAGGCAACTTCAACATCAAACATTTGTTTGATGGCCTGCGTGATTTGCAGCTTATTAGCGTTTGGATCGACTTCGAAGACGTACTGACGGAGGTACCCAATCTTTGTGGCCTTTTCCGTGAGAACCGGTTTTTTAAGTACGGTGATCATGTTATGACGGCCTCTCAGTTGCTACCGAATGATGTTTCGAGCGTGCCAAGGGCGCTCCGGAAAATGAGAAGCTTGCCATGGCTCAACACGTCATACGCCGAGATCTTATCAGCAGGGAAGGTTGTAACACCTTCGATATTCCGAGCTGAGCGGACGATTGACTGATCTGCTTGTGGAAGCAGAACAAGAACCTTATGTCCGTCAAGGTTAATGGCCTTGAGCATCGTGGCGATGTCCTTTGTCTTCGGCGCGTCCATCGAAAAATCTTCGATGACAACAACATTTTGTTCGCGAGCGCGAAGGGACAGCGCGGACTTCCGTGCCAGACGTCGAACCTTCACGGGAAGATCTACCGTGTAGAGGTGCGGAACTGGTCCATGGATCGTACCACCACCCGGCATGAGTGGGGAACGGCTTGAACCGCGACGAGCACCACCGGTACCCTTTTGTTTGAACGGCTTTTTACCACCGCCCGACACCTCGGTACGCGTCTTCGTCTTATGCGTGCCCTGACGACGGTGCGCCAGGTAGGCGCGCACTGCGAGATACATCGCGTGATCGTTGGGCTCGATGCCGAAGACGGAAGAAGGTAGCTCGACTGAGCCAGCCTTGGTGCCATCCTTTTTGAGAACGTCTACCGTCATGGTCGTCTTCTGTTTACAGCTTGACAATTTCCACCACGGAGTTGAGCGCACCTGGGATGCTGCCCCTCACCATGATGATGTTTTGGTCCGGAAGAATCCGGAGAATTTCGAGGTTTCGTACCGTGATCCGCGTGCCGCCCATACGTCCGGCCATACGCATTCCCTTGAATACGCGTGACGGGAAGGATGACGATCCGATGGATCCAGGAGCGCGGGGTCGATCGCTTTGACCGTGCGTTGTCATACCAACACCACCGAAGTGGTGACGGCGAACAACGCCCTGAAAGCCCTTGCCCTTGCTCGTGGCCGAGACCTTAATTTTATCGCCTTGGGAGAACATTTCAACCGTGACAACGTCACCGGCCTTTACCTTATCCACCAGCTGTCGGAATTCTTTGAGATGGCGCGAAAGGGGCGCGTCGTTCTTCGCGAAATGCCCCTTCATTGGCCGATTGACCTTTCGCTCGGCAATCTCCTCATATCCGATCTGCACGGCTTCGTAACCGTCGTTCTCCGTCGTCTTGATCTGCACCACAGGGCATGGACCAGCTTCGATCACGGTGCACGGGACAAAACGCCCGTCTTCCGTGTAGATGCTCGTCATGCCGAGCTTGCGTCCGAGAATAGCGCTCATGGCTTTCGTTTCGATTAGACTTTCACTTCGACATCAACACCGGCCGGCAATTCGAGTCGCATAAGCGCATCGATCGTCTTCTGCGTAGAGCTGAAGATGTCGATAAGACGCTTGTGGACCCGAGCTTCGAACTGCTCACGCGACTTCTTGTCCACGTGCGGCGATCGCAGCACCGTGTATACACTACGCTCCGTCGGGAGCGGAATCGGGCCCGATACAACGGCGCCCGTCTGCTTTACGGTGCGCACGATGCGCTCCGCCGACCGATCGATCAAATTGTGATCGTACGAGCGAAGTTTGATGCGAATGCGTTGCGTTGCCACTCGTTCAGTCTCCTGGTAGGGGGTTCTTTTCGTCCAGAGACGGAAACGAGGGAAGGAATGACCTTCCCTCGTTGCCAATCAGCGTGAAATTTCGATTACGGGAGGATTGCCGTCACAACACCTGCGCCAACGGTACGGCCACCTTCGCGGATAGCGAAGCGGAGACCTTCTTCCATAGCAACCGGCGTGATGAGCTCAACTTCAAGATTGTCAACGTTGTCACCAGGCATGATCATCTCAACGCCAGCTGGCAGGGAGAGAACACCCGTAACGTCTGTTGTACGGAAGTAGAACTGCGGACGGTAGTTCGAGAAGAATGGCGTATGACGTCCGCCCTCTTCCTTCGTGAGTACGTATGCCTGAGCCTTGAACTTGTGGTGAGGCGTAATCGTGCCCGGCTTGGAGATAACCATACCACGCTCGAGTTCTTCCTTGTCAACACCACGAAGGAGCAGACCTACGTTATCACCAGCTTGACCTTCATCGAGCAGCTTGCGGAACATTTCAATGCCCGTAACCGTGCTCTTCTTCTGAAGACCAAAACCAACGATTTCAACTTCATCGTTGACCTTTACAATTCCGCGCTCGATACGACCCGTACCTACCGTACCACGACCGGTGATGGAGAACACGTCTTCCACCGGCATGAGGAATGGCTTGTCGACGTCACGAACAGGCGTCGGAATGTAGTTGTCAACAGCATCCATAAGATCATAGATGCACTGCAGGCGTGGATCGTCCTTCGCAGCATCATCGGACGAACCAGCGTCGAGAGCTTGAAGAGCCGAACCCTTAATGATCGGAATATCGTCGCCTGGGAACTCATACTTCGAGAGAAGCTCACGAACTTCGAGTTCAACAAGGTCAACAAGCTCCGGATCGGCAATGTCGATCTTATTCATGAAGACGACGATACGCGGTACACCTACCTGGCGTGCGAGCAGGATGTGCTCACGCGTCTGTGGCATCGGACCGTCCGTAGCGGCGACAACGAGGATGGCACCGTCCATCTGTGCGGCACCCGTGATCATGTTCTTCACATAGTCAGCGTGGCCCGGACAGTCGACGTGAGCATAGTGACGGTTCGCCGTCTCATACTCTACGTGCGCCGTAGCGATCGTAATACCCCGTGCCTTTTCTTCTGGCGCGTTGTCGATCGAATCGAACGAACGCTTTTCGGCCAAACCTGCCTTGGCCATGCCCATCGTAATGGCGGCCGTCAGCGTGGTCTTACCATGATCTACGTGGCCGATCGTGCCCACGTTAACGTGCGGTTTATTCCGCTCGAATTTTTCCTTTGCCATGTGGCGGACTCCTCAGGGAGTAGAAAGGTTGTTACTGGATATTTCGTCGCTGCGGGATTCCCTGCATTCTGCGCCGTTTTGGTTACAAAGCTTGTTGAGAATGTTGTTTCTCTCGAGGCTTCGTTCCGCGCGGTGCAGAAAACAAAGATACGGAAACTTTTGAAATGCGCAATAGGCGCACGTCTCCGGTGCCGGAACCTTTTGAGGTTCGGTCCGCGATGCATATACGTTCGCTTCGTGTGACGACGGTATATTACCGGCGCGTCACGGCAGGTTCGTAGTGGCTAAACACCATGGTGTATGAGCCACGCCCCTGCGTAAGCGATCGCAACTGCGTCACGTAGCCGAATAGCTGAGACAGCGGCACCATTGCCGTCACAACTTGCAGGATGTCGCGCATTTCAATGCCGTCAATCCTGCCGTTCCGTGAACTGAGATCAGCGATGACCTCACCCACGTACTCCTCGGGCGTAACTACCTCGACTCGAAAGATGGGCTCCATGATAACCGGCGAGGCTATCCGGACTGCATCCTTTGTAGCGATCGAGGAAGCGATGGCATAAGCCATCTCTGTTGCGTCTTCTTCTTGATACTCCGCGTCAACCAGGACGGCCACGATATCAATCATGGGGTATCCTGCGACGGGTCCAACCTTGAGGGACTCTAAAGCCCCCTGTGCTGCGCTCTTCACGTACACGTCGGGAAGTATCCCGGGTGCGAGTTCATTTACGAACTCAAGACCTTTTCCCTGCGTGTTCGGACGTACTTCTATGGTTACCTGTCCGAATTGGTTCTTCCCAGTGGCCGTACGCACAAACTGTCCGTCGTGCCGTGCTGGCGAAGTCACCGTTTCTCTATAGGCTACCTGTGGCCTTCCTACCTTAACTGGGACATTAAACTCACGTTTCAGTCGGTCTGCAACGATCTCTAAATGGAGTTCGCCAACACCGCTGATAATTGTTTGTCCTGTCTCTTCATCGGATCGGAATCGAAACGTTGGATCTTCATCAGAGATCCGGCGTAAGGATTCCGTCAACTTGTCCTGATCAGCCATTGTTTTGGCTTCGACAGACTGATTGATCACTGGTTCAGCAAATGTGATCGGCTCGAGAAGTATCGGAGCCTTTGCGTCACAAATGGTATCACCAGTTCTTGTAAACTTTAATGCTGGCACAGCGATGATGTCGCCGGCAAACACTTCTTCAATTTCTTCACGTTTGTTCGCCTGCATGCGGAGGAGCTTGCCAGCTCGTTCCTTACGATCATTCGTGATATTATAAATTTGTTCGCCTGCTCGCAGTGTACCACTGTAGATGCGGATAAAGGTTAGCCGTCCTACAAAGGGGTCGGTGATAACCTTAAACGCCAATGCCGAAAATGGTTCATCATCCTTTGGCGCTCTTGTGATGTCACGGTCAGGATTTTTCGGATCAAATCCATGCGTATGGCCAACATCGTGCGGTGATGGCAAGTAGTCAAGCACACCATCAAGGAGGAGCTGAACACCTTTGTTCTTAAACGCTGAACCGCAGAAGATCGGTGTGATCTTGAGATGCAACGTTGCAGAACGTACGGCCTTTCGAATGGCTTCAGCAGAGATATCTTCTCCACTGAGATAGGCCTCCAGCATTGCATCGTCGTACTCAGCAATACTTTCAACGAGTGCTGTGCGAGCCGTCTCCATCGCTTCAACCATATCGGCTGGCACGTCTCCCGTTGTTATCTCGTCACCATCGTCCGTCGCAAAGTATCGTGCGGTACGCTCAAGAAGATCTATCACACCAACAAAGGTGTCTTCTGATCCAATTGGAATCTGTACTGCGACAGGCTTTGCGCCGAGTCGATCACGCATCATCGTCAACACTCGATGGAAATCCGCACCAACGCGGTCCATCTTGTTCACAAAGGCGATACGTGGGACGTGATACTGATTCGCCTGATGCCAGACGGTTTCACTTTGCGGCTCAACTCCGGCGACGGCACAGTAGAGTGCAATCGCTCCATCAAGAACACGTAGTGACCGCTGTACTTCGGCGGTAAAATCGACATGTCCGGGCGTGTCGATTATGTTGACGACATGATTTTTCCAGTGACAGGTAACGGCAGCAGAGGTAATCGTAATCCCCCGCTCCTTTTCCTGGTCCATGTAGTCCGTGTAGGCCGTACCCTCGTGAACCTCACCCATACGATGAAGGACTCCCGTATAGTACAGGATTCGTTCTGTCGTTGTGGTTTTACCTGCATCGATGTGAGCCATGATGCCGATATTCCGCACGAGGTCTATGGCGACGCTACGCGGCATGTCGTCGTTCTATCGTTCCGTTGTCAATGAACAGTTTCTCCGCCTTACCAGCGGAAGTGGGCAAATGCACGATTGGCATCGGCCATACGGTGCATTTCATCGCGACGCTTGATAGCGCCACCTTCACCGTTGGCAGCAGCCATGATTTCACTTGCGAGCTTTTGCGCAAATGAACGGTCACGACGCTCCGTGGCGTACTTCTTGATCCAACGAATGGCCAGGGCCACACGACGTTCTTCGCGTACTTCCATCGGCACCTGATATGTGGCACCACCAACACGACGTGGGCGGATTTCTACCGAAGGAGCTGCATTCTGCATAGCCTTACGGAAGATTTCCAGTGCGTCTTGTTCTGTCTTCTTCGAGACGATTTCAAAGGCCTCATAGACGAGCTTGCGAGCCGTCGACTTCTTGCCCTGCTCCATCACGTTGTTGACGAACTTGGCAACGATGACGTCGTTGAATCGTGGATCCGGCGCTGTCCGCCGTTTGTCTGCTTTTTTCTTACGCATGGTCGTTTCGCTTGACTAAATGTCGTTTCGTGTTCCCAATTCCCTCAACCTTACTTCTTGCCCGTTGCCGGTGCGCCTGGCTTCGGACGCTTGGCACCGTACTTCGAGCGCGCCTGCTTGCGGTTCGCAACACCTTGGGTATCGGCAGAACCACGGACGATGTGATAACGCACACCCGGAAGGTCCTTCACACGACCACCACGGATAAGCACAATGGAGTGCTCCTGGAGGTTGTGACCTTCACCTGGAATGTAGGCCGTCACTTCAATCTGATTAGTAAGACGCACACGGGCAACCTTCCGGAGAGCCGAGTTCGGCTTCTTCGGTGTTGTCGTGTACACACGCGTACACACGCCACGCTTTTGCGGGCAGGACTGCAGTGCTGGGGATTTGCTCTTTACCTTGATGGCCGTACGGCCCTTGCGGACAAGCTGACTGATTGTTGGCATAACCTGATGTTCGGTCGGTCGATGGGCGGGAATGGAAACGATCAATTTGGCATGGTTGGGAGTCCACGCCGTTAGAGCCGACAAAAGTACGGGGTAGGAGTGGAAAAACCAAATGGGGTGACGCTGGGTGACATTATCTCACCAATTCCACCTCCCCCGGGCCCGTTCCTTTCGAAACGGACCCTGAAGATGTTGTACGTGTTAGTGGATCTAGCTGGTCATCGTGTAATAACGATGAGCTGATGTGCCACGGGTGCTGCGCTGCCGTCGACAGCACTCAGTGTGATGGCATACGAGCCCGCAGGGAGCTCACTCACGTCAAAATGCACAATGTCGATGGTTGAGCACGGGACAGTGGAGATGTCACGTCCGGTGATATCGCGGAGGGTCACGACGTATCGTGGTGCGGTGTTCGATTTGTGCGCGCTTGTCACGACATCGTCACGGCGATCGACAACGACGGTCACGTGTGTGGAAGCAGGATTTGGCCAGACACTGAGACCCTGCTCCCTGGATGTGCGCGTGATACCATCCATGGACCGGAGGTCGACGATGCGAAGTGGTTCTGTGTTCTCACGTGCCATCGCTCCGTCGTCGGAAACAATCTCGATGTCCTCCACCGGATAGACATCACCGGTGCGTTTAAGGACAAGTCGATACTGCTCGTCGGGA
>DDUR01000067.1 GCA_002344895.1 Ignavibacteria bacterium UBA2333 | reverse complement strand
ATGGTGGGGTTAAAGGTGGGGTTAAAGGTGGGGTTGATGGTGGGGTTGATGGTGGGGTTAAAGGTGGGGTTAAAGGTGGGGTTATCGCTTTGCTGCAATGAACTTTGAGATCATAGTTCTAAGCCGTCTACATGTTAGTTGTAGTTCTGTTGACCGAGATTCTTCCATAAATCCTACCATCGTGGACATGATGAGCTGAGTCTCAAGCTCACTCAGTGATCCTTTTGCAATCCGCAGATACTTACAGAATTGGGCTTTTGACCCAAGAGAGAATCCTTCTGCAATGTTACTCGGAACTGACAGTGCAGACCTCTGCATTTGACTCGTAAGGAGCATCGTTTGTTGAGGTGGGAATGACTTCGTCTCGAGCAACACAGACGAAGCCAGCTCCATGGCCACCTGCCATAAACGAAGAGACCGAAAATCATGAATTGACGCACCTTCGATCGCTGATGCGTTTACGGATGACGTATCGTGCATGAGAGACCTCCAGAACAACGTTGAGATGGTTTCATGACGATGTGCATTTTTACCATGATTTCGTGACACTGCCCATCTGCCTCCCCACCTTCCCCCATCCTCCCTTATCTTTCCCCACCATCACCCACGGACAGATATGATTACACAATTCACAAAACTGATGCTAACGTTGTCTGTTGGCGTGGTTTTCTGTGCTGTACCGTGTAATGCCCAGGGTGAGGCAACGCCCCTGAAGCAGCTGTTTACGCTGGAGAAGTTTGGCGGGACAATGCAATTATTGCCAGACTTCATCGAGGGAGAAGACTGGTGGAGTTGTGCACTGTCACCGAAGGGGTACTATAATTTGTTGTGGCGTTTCGCCCAACCGGGGGATACCACGAACAGGCAGTTGTCATGTTCGTATATACATGAGGAACCCAAGTATGCGGCATTCGGGATCACTTCAGGGGCTGCGGAATATGGTGATTTTAACGGGGATGGCTTACGAGACTGGATTGATGGAGATGGTTGGGTGTTCTGGGGTGATACCTCAAGAGTTCCGACATGTAATGGTGAAGGCGGCAAGTCTACCAGCCTCGTTATGGATCTTGACAAGGACGGATATGATGATGCGATTTCCCGGGGTGGCATCGCATGGGGTCATCCGACACGTCCTTTGCAAGCACGTTCATCAATTTCTGTCGAGCGTGTTGACACGGTTGTGTATGGTGGTGGCTACCTGATTGAGGATCCGTTTATCATCTTCCCTGCACGCGTGCATGATACGGCTGTTGTTATGTATAGCGTTTTGTTCCAGAGCCCTTCGGGTCCGACCTACGATGAGCGGTGGCAGTATGTACAAACGCTGAATGAGGACGACATTCGAAGTCATGCGCCGACAATTCGTACGGCGGGACCACGCAATGCCGTACGACGTATCAAGAGGAGACTCAGCGAAGGGTATTTCTATCCATCCCTGTCCTACTACCGAAACGACCGGTATGTGATCGTCAGCGGTGACACGATTTATGAGCTCACACCGACGTCGCTGATACCGCAGCGTGGAGAGCAGCAGCGTTTTGAACCTGCTGCCAAACGACCTGTTCGATTGGGAGGTTGGTCTCCGATTGACACACTCGAGACTGCTGATGGATACTACTTCTTTACATTCGATAACTGGCATGGTGGGAATATTCATGTCAGCTTGTTTGAGGTTACAGATCGTTCTGATCCATTCCCTGAGCGGACCGGCTACTTCTACATGACACCGGAACTGAAACGTGGTGGCTATTCAACGCGTGCGTCTTTTTTTCCCGATCAAAACAGCGACGGGAAGTATGAGATTGCAATTTCCTATAAACCCGATTCATGTCGGGGAGAATTCGACCCGGAATGCTGGACAACACGCATTTTTGATGTGTTTGGCTCACTGCAGTCAACATCAGTAGGTGAGAGTGGTCATTCCGAGACGACAGACATAACATTGTCTCGCTGCGTCCTGCGGTGGACAAATGCAACAGCAGAGCCAATCACCGTTCGCACCGTCGACAATCTTGGCAAACTTCTTGGAGTACTTCCAGCTACAGCAGAAGTTCTCCGTAATGGTCTGCCACTACCGCCGTCCATGTGTCCACGCGGTATGGTCCATGTCCAGATAGTCTGGAACGGTGGTATGAAGACGGCAACGTTTATGAATGACGCTGGGTGACGCGAGGTGACGCAGGGTGACGCCGGGTGACGCTGGGTGATCCCGGGGTGTTACCCCGGGCTGATATACGGCACCCCTCCGGGGTGCTTCAAAGATGTGCTTGAATGTTGTCGCCCCGGAGGGGCAACGTTATATCAGCCGGCGGTGAAACCGCCGGAGAACGAAAGGGGAGTCCACGTTGAAGGGTGTTTTTTTCCCCATCTGCCTCCCCATCTGCCTCCCCATCTGCCTCCCCACCTGCCTCCCCATTTGCCTCCCCACCATCAACCCCACCATCAACCCCACCATCTTCCCACACCTGCCTCCCCACCATCAACCCCATCTGCCTCCCCACCATCAACCCCACCTTTCTCCCCATCTCAAAACATACTCTCCCTGCGGATCATACATGGCTGCCTGGCGTTCTAGAGAGAACACACGGTGTTCACGGGGGTCAGCACCTACTCCGGCAACGTACTGCCAGTTACCCCAGTTAGATGGACAATCATAGTCGACCAGTTGAGACTCAAACCAGCTTGCGCCCCATCTCCAGTCAATGCCGAGGGTCTTTGTGAGATATGATGCAACGTTCTGACGGCCTCGGTTCGACATCCAGCCCGTTTGCCGCAACTCGTTCATGTTGGCATCGATAAACGGCTGGCCAGTGCGCCCGAACTTCCATTTGTCAAAGAGTTGATGATCATGTTTCCAAGATGTTCTGGTGCCCCTTTCACCCCCTGACAGGAACAACCGGCGTCCCATGATTGATGCACGAAACCGGAAGAAGTCTCGCCACAAGAGTTCGAAGATGATCCAGTAGGTTGATGTGTTGGCGATAACGTTGTGCTCAAAGTCTCGTATCGTGTGATAGATTCTTCGTGGTGATAGGGATCCTACCGAGAGATAGGGAGAGAATCGTGTTGAATAATCCGTCCCTAACAGGCCATTACGTGTCTCCTTATACGATGCTGCAAGTTGACGTCCAAAGGTGTAGTCAAACAGCCGATCTAACGGCAGAACATCGATGCCTGGTGTTTGATAATCAGCATACTGTATGAATTCTGCAGAGAGGTCAACGAGATCAAACGAGTGTTGAGATTCGTCGTACAGTGATTCCGGAGGACGAGGAAGAGCAGTGCAGGCAGGACGAGGATTACGTATAGTGAGACTACGTTCAACAGACGTACGGAACGATGTAAAGACCGATGGCAGATCATGTAGTGGAAACGGTAGGTCTTCGACGTGAATCATGGTTCGTTCGTCGTATGAAGCCACCTTAATTCCCATTGATGTACATCGTCGAACAACATCTGCTTCATGGTCCATTTCTTCTGACGTGGGCTCACGTTCGAAGGTGACAAGGTCGATGTTGTGCGCCGTAGCTAGGGAACAAATGACTTCTCCGGGAGAACCTCGAACTACCAGGAGCTGATTACCACGTGCTGAAAGATCGCTGTGGAGCGTTCGGAGTGATTGAAGGACAAAGGACTTTCGGTACGGCCCAATACGCGGGAAGTTGAGACGATGGACGGCATCCCAACGGTCGTCAAGCACAACAACACAAAGCAGTGTAGACGTGTCGGCAGGTAATGCCGACAGAACACGATGATCGTCGAGACGAAGATCGTTCCTAAACCAGTGGAGTATGTTCATGGGTGATGACCCCTTCGTGCGCAGAGGACACGTCACGCAGAGATTGTTTTACTGCACGTCGACAGCGTTCTGAACAGTATCGCACGTTTTCCCACTCACGTTCCCATTTCTTCCGCCACGTGAACGGGCGATTACATATGGGACAGATCTTCGACGGTAGGGTGCTTTTAGAGTAACGGTGTTTCACTCGGCAATAACGGCATGCAAACGAGCTACAACTGCCTGGCGGCGCGGTCGTACGTCCTGCATACGAAGTCGTCGTTCAAGGATGATGGCAACCTCACTCAGGTTTGTCCAAGAGTGATGCGGAATACCATCAAACGTACAGCTCGCTGCAAGCGTTCCCTTGGCAAAGACAACATCAGAATGACGAGCAGCACAAGCATCACTGCGCCCGTCACCGATGTAGATAAGTATGTCGTCTGGGGCAGCCTTGCTCACTACGATGTTTCGTTTACAGCTGGCACAAAAACACGAACACGACTCCGAGGCATTCGGGAAAAGGGGCACAGGGGGCTCGTGGTCGAGATTGAGGATGTTCGATACTACCGGAATACCATCAAGACCAATTCGACGTAGGATGGGAGCGATGTAGTTGTAGAATCCGTCGCTGACAATCGTGAGGGGGACGTCAAATCGCTGTGATACGTCAACAATTCGATGAATTCCCGGGTCGACGTCGATTGTTTCTGCAAAAGCATCAATCTCATGCTGTTGCAGTGTGCGGCCAATACGCTGGCTAATACGTCGATAGTATTCGGCCACACTAAAGGCACCAGAGAGAAGTTCTTGATGAAGTCGTGTGAAGTCTTCGTTGGATGTGAAGTACCGGAAGAACTCGTCACCACTGTCACGACGTGTGATTGTTCCGTCAAAATCAATGTATAACCGTGCCGACATCAGTCCTCGTTGGTGTGGACAGTGACAACGTCTGGCAAAACGTCGATCGTGAGTGAATAGTCACGCTCTATCTCGCGGGTATCAGTAGTGCATTCGAGAATAGCCGTTGATAAAACATTGTATTGTGGCTGTTCACCGGGTTGATACCGAAGTTTTGCTTCGATATTTTTCACGAATGGTGCACAGACATCGATAAATGTCTCCGAGAACACACGCGCCTCGCCGAGGATCATGGCAATCGTTTTGCCTCGTTGTTTGTCGCGTAACGCGTCCGACAGCGCGGGAGGTAATGTGTCACTTTTTAGATGGAGAGAAGTAACCGTACCGGCAGCATCAATAATCAAGACAAGTGTTCTCGATTCTGAAGTTGTTGTATCAACGATTCGTCCAACAATGAGATATGTCCCAGGCACAAGGGTCGTGGTCCATTCCTCATCTGAGATAACGGCAGCGATCGTAGAATCTCCTTGATGTAGGACTCTTCCCCACGTCCATACCGTACGATGAATGACTGCTGATGAACCCTTACCATGTGCGGACGTACCCTTTTGCGCCTTTTGCCCCTTACCAGCAGTCGACGACTTTGTGGAACGGGGAGCAACGGTGATTGTACGTGGTGCAGACGGACGTGACGGGGAAGCGGGCGAAATTGTTAGGCCGTCAATGGTGCGCTCAACGGAGGTCAGCCGATGTAGGACAGAATCGTGATCATCAGCAATGCCGACAATGCTGTTAACACCGAACACGATGAATGTCAGGACGTAACGGATATACCTTCCATGGTAAGTCATGATGGTGAGTACGTGTAAAAGCCACGCCCGGCAGATTTGCCGTTCCATCCTGCGCGCATGTATTGTTTGAGAAGGACACATGGTCGATATCGTTCTTGACCATACTCTCGATGAAGTCCATCAAGAATCAGTGTGACAATCGGAATTCCGATTTCATCGGCCCAGGCGAGAAGTCCTTTAGGATAGTTCACACCAAGTTTCATGGCATTGTCGATGTCTTCGGCAGAAGCTACACCTTCCATCAAGGCAAAGGCAGCTTCGTTAATCAGCGTTACGAGCACTCTCATTTGAACAAGTGCAACACGATCTTCAACACGGTCGGCTTCGAATCCGAGATCATGAAGAAGTTCAACGGATCGTTCAATGTGTTCCGGACGGGTGTTTAGTCCAGGTGCGTACTCGGCCAGGGTTGTTGAAGACATGATGCCGGGGACTAGACCAAGACCGACGATGCGCTGTTCGACACCTGTCATCATTCCAAGTTCCGTTGCCGTACTGGTAAGTGTTGAGGCGAGGACCGTTGCCCGCGGATGGACACTGGCGGCAAGAACGAGAGTATTACGGCGAACCTCGGGCGTTTCAACGCTGAGGTCAACGATGTGTGAATAGGTTGTCTCTGCCTCGCGCGGATCGGCTATCACATGATCGGCAAACTGACCATAGACCGTTGGGTCTATGTCGTCAATCGGTATCGAAAGCTCATCGTCAACACGAACATCATCCTCGTCATCAAGAGGCGGCAGAATATCAAAGGGAATACCCTTTGCCAGAAGGATGCCAGCAAACTCCACGACAAAGTCATCGTCGCCGGTGAGGAGGACGTGGAACCGTGCATCGGTACTAAGGTTGTAGATAGCCATGGCACAAAACTACGAAGCCTGCCCTACGGCCAGCCGTCCGTAACTTGCCCTCCATGAGCAACATGTGGAAACGCATTATCGTCGGCATCATCGGTATTCCGATTGTTGTTGGACTCGTCTATCTGGGTGGACCAGCCTTTTCGATCTTCATCGCCGTCATTTCCGTCCTCGCTGCACGGGAATATCTACAGTTAACTGACGGGAAAAGTGCCGATGCGGACAGGACAACGTCATTTGTGTGGCTTGTAGCCTTACAAGCGACAATGTTCGGTTATACTGCTTCATCCGGACTTTCTGCTCTGACGTGGATCGGTGGATTTGTTGCCGTTCTGTTTACGGGCGTTCTGCTCGTCCATGCCGTAGAACTCTTCCGTAACAAGGCGAATGCCGTCCTGAATACATCTGTGACGGTTTCGGGCACATTGTATGTCGGGCTTGGTCTCGGTTCGCTGATTGTACTACGTGGACTGGAAGACGGCCTCGTAGTAACAATAGCCACACTTGCCGCCGTATGGGCATGTGACAGTGCTGCATACTTTGTTGGACTTGCAATTGGCAAACACAAACTGTTTCCGCGTGTGAGTCCGAAAAAGAGCTGGGAAGGGGCTGTCGGCGGCTTCGTCGCCTCCATTGGGGCATTTGCCGCCATCGTGGTAACATGGTCAGATCGTTTCTCACTTGGTCATGCACTTGCTATCGGTGTTGTCATCGGTATTGTGGGTCAGATAGGCGACCTTGCTGAGTCCTTACTCAAACGTGATGCCGCTATCAAGGATAGCTCAACAATTATTCCTGGCCATGGTGGTGTACTCGACAGAATGGACTCCTTGCTGTTTGTTGGTCCAGCCGTATGGGTGTATCATTTTTTAGCCTTTGTTGTCTTTGTTGATTAAGTAAGGTCCAATAGATCCCATGAGTACTTCATTACCCACCGGACCTTCGGATGTGAATCAGCGTGATTCTCTCGGCGCCGGCGATCATGCGGGCCACAACCGTGATCATCACGATCATCACGATCATCACGATCATCGGGGCCATCATGATCACCACGGTCATCACCACCATGTCCACACAGATATCCGACCATTACGAATTGCCATTGCTCTTACAGCAACGGTTTTTGGTGTACAGGTAGTTGGTGGATTCATTTCAGGCTCACTTGCTCTCTTGAGTGACGCTGGCCACGTCCTTGTTGATCTCGCCTCATTGATAATCGCCTTCCTTGGCCTTCGGCTCGCTGCCAAGGCACGAGCAGAGCACGACATTCGATACACCTTTGGTCTGCGACGGATTGAAATACTCGCCGCGCTCACGAATGGCTTTCTCCTTGTTGGTATCTGCATCTACATCTGTATTGAGGGTATCCGACGATTTGTCGATCCAACGGAGGTTCATGCAGAAACGATGTTGCCTGTAGCGGTGATCGGTTTCATTGCCAATGCCGTTAGTGCATTCTACCTTCATCGAAGTGAGCACATCACAACGCGCAGTGCCTATCTCCACGTCTTGACAGATCTTATGTCGAGCGGTGCTGTGATTATTGGAGCGATTATCATACATCTCACACATTGGGACTGGGTCGATCCGACATTATCGATACTTATCGCCCTCATCATTTTGCGGGGTGCTATTCGTGTTATTCGCGAGGCCGGTGTGATCCTTATGGAGTCAGCACCCGTGGGAACAGATCCAAACCTCGTCCGGGAGGCCATTTTGAACCTTCCGGGCGTAGTTGATGTTCACGACATTCACATTTGGCAACTCGGCGCAACGGACACGACTGGAAGTGTCCACGTCGTAAGCCAAAGGACTTCGGACGATGTCGTGATGGATGTACGTAATCTTCTCCGTGAGCAGTTCCGTATCGAGCACGTCACCGTCCAGGTCGAATCACGAGACCTGCACGACAACGGTGATTGCGGATCATGTTAATACTACTTTGCCTCGTCCTCTCTGGACCACTCACAGAAATTCTCATACGAACACTACGGCGTTTTTTTCCCATGACGATGGCGTCGAAGCTGGTTCTTCCGCTTCGGCTAATTGGCTGGATCGGACCCATTTGTGCTTTGTTTGTGCCGATCACGCCTGCCGTTGTGATATACATAGCGGGAATAGCAACAACGACATCTGTCATGAAACTGCTGATGGCAAGGAATTACCTTCGTGTGCCATCTGGCCGACGTAAAGGTTACCGACTGGCTGGTTCTGCTGCCTTGACAGCTATGTTAGGCGCAGTTCCGCTGTTGATTGTGGGAACCCACTGACACGACGGCGTGTAAAAGGCACCTTTTCTTTCTTTCTTTGTTCAGGGGAGACGATATGCGAAGAACTATACTCTTCGTTGTTGTGCTTACGGCCATTTCGGCCGTTGCGTCAGCACAAGTCCGATCAAAATATGATGGACGTTTATCCATAGGCCTCGGAGCTGGCCTTTCTTGGGGGGTAAATGAAACAGAGCCTGGAGACCGTGCATTTAATGTCCTGCTCCGCGGTCTCGCGATATATGACCTGAGCGAGTACATCGCCGGAGAGTTTGGTCTGCATTACACAAAAAACTCCAGCAAGGAACTTGGTGGTTGGTCCGACTACTCAACAACGATTCTCCAGCCCGACCTTCGGCTGCGCGCCTACATTACGCGCGGTAACATTGCTCCCTATGTGACGGGTGGACTTGGTGCGTCGATCTTCACTGTTAACGACGTTCCAATCAACCGCGCTCCGGATGCCGACACAAGTGGTGTTGCGTTTGCGGGCATTCTCGGCGCAGGCGCACAGTTTGTGCTCAATACAAACTGGGCACTGGATCTGCAGGTTGCTGCAACGGCTGCCTTTAGTGACAATATCAATCCTGCCCATGACGATAAGAATGATGGATACTGGAAAGGGCAGTTAGCACTCATCTACATGTTTGACGATTCCGAGAACGACAGTGATGGTGACGGTCTAACAAATGATGAGGAACGCGCCCTTGGTACCGATCCGTATGATCCTGATACAGACAAAGATGGACTTACAGATGGAGCAGAGGTTCGGAAACATAAGACTGATCCACTGAAGGCAGACACCGATGGTGATGGACTTACGGATGGTGATGAAGTTAATCGCCATGAAACCGATCCACTCAAGGCGGACACAGACGGTGATGGGCTTTCCGACGGTTCAGAAGTCAATACGCACAAAACGAATCCGACCCGACCCGACACTGATGGTGATGGTCTTGCCGACGGCGCGGAGGTAAATACACATCGCACAGATCCGAACAATGAAGACACCGATGGTGATGGTCTCAAGGACGGTGAAGAGGTAACTACACATAAAACCAATCCATCAAATCCGGACACCGATAACGATGGCCTTAAGGATGGAGAGGAGATTCGTCAGTACTCAACAAATCCGACCAATCGTGATTCGGATGGTGATGGACTCACTGATGGTGATGAAGTCCGCAAACACAACACCAATCCGAAGGATCCAGACACTGACAAGGGCTCGATGAAGGACGGTGATGAGGTTGCAAAGGGCAAGAACCCACTGAATCCTGCTGACGATGTAGATCGTCCAAAACCAAAACTTGAAATGGGTAAAAAGATTGTCCTCGAAGGGATTGTCTTTGAAACTGGTAAGGCTACGATCAAGCCTGAATCGGAACCAATTCTGCTCGGTGCTCTTGAAACATTCACCGAAAATCCTGAAGTGGAAGTCCTGATTACGGGTCACACGGACAATGTGGGACGACGTGACAAGAACATGAAGCTCTCTGCCGACCGGGCAGAATCCGTAAAGGCCTGGCTCGTTGCTCGTGGAGTATCACCAAGCCGACTTACCACAAAAGGTTTTGGTCCCGATAAGCCAATCGTGCCGAATGATTCTGATGAAAACAAGCAGAAGAATCGTCGGATTGAGTTTGAGCGGACAAAGTAACTGTTCGTTCACAACAGAGTGCAACTATACAGCCGCCGTTTCCATCAGGAGACGGCGGCTGTTGTTTACAATACGACTTGTGCTGACAACCTACTTGTGGACTATAAATCCGTGTACTACCACACCTTCTGAATGCGCGACGTTCAATGTCATACGACCTGAAGGTAACGCCGTAACATCAAGCGTCATATGGAATACTCCACCGCCATGTTCACTTTGTGTTACAGCAAGTCGGCGGCCAGTTGAATCAAAGATCGAAATGGTTATGGGGCCTGAAGGGGCAACAAGCGTTATCTCGGCAGTGGTGGAAACCGGTTGAGGCGAGATCGAGACCTTCCATGCAGGATTTGCCAGATTCTCAAAAACGGATGTTACGTCACTTCCGCGAACGATCTGGACTCGCGAAAACTCTCGGAACAATACTTCTCGAGCCGTAGCCTCAGGCAGGCAGAACCAGTCTGTGAGAATTGATCTGTAGACACTGCGAAAATCGTATTGCATGGGGACATTGTCTTCGGGAGAGGCATCGACTGGAATAACAGGATTGTCGCCAAGAATTCCCGGCTCGACGGTTGTGCCGAAAAAGAACATGGGTGCTGCCGCACCGTGATCTGTACCAGCAGATCCGTTGGCAACAACGCGGCGGCCAAACTCACTGAATGTCATTCCGAGTACCTTGTCTTCAATTCCCAACAGCCGCAGATCGTCCTGAAACGCCGTAAGTGCTTCCGAGAGTTGCGCTAACAAGACACCGTGTGGATACGGTGTACCAGGACCACCTGTGGCCTGGTAGGCATGTGTATCGTAACCCAGTTGATTAACAATGTAAATCTTCGATCGTAAGCCGCCCGCAATGAGACGTGCTACGATTCGCAGCTGATTTGCAAGAGGATTCGAGTTGCCTTCGGGGTAGAGAGGGGATTTATTGTTAGCCCTGAGTGATGCTTCTTTAACAGGTGCAGCAAAATTTGCGATCTGTGTACCAACGGATCGGATATGTCGCAGTTCATCCTGAGCACGCTGTCCTAGGCTACTACCGATTGGTTTGCCAGCATTGGAGATGTTGTAGTACGTAGAAGGATCAGAGAATGCCATCCCCATACTGGCTCGTGTTCCCTCGAGTCCAAACGACGCCGATGTGCCAATATGTATGGCTAAGGGATCTGGCATCGTCGCATTCGGAAACCCTGTGGGATATCCCTCAAACCGTCGTTCAAGGTATCGGCCCATCCACCCGGAGTCTACGGTTTCATCTTCGTCCGAAGCAGTGAGCCAGATGTCAGTGCTGCGAAAGTGTGAAAAGTTTGGTACTGGATATCCAACGTTTTGGATAATGCGTAACTTTCCATTTGTAAACAATTCAGCCATGCCCGTCATGGCAGGATGAAGGCCTACGTCCTCGCGAAGGCGAACGGCATCGTTCTCGGCAACGGCGATTTCAGATCGAACAGTGAGGTATTGACTGTATTGATCCAAAGGTATAACTGTGTTTAAGCCGTCATTGCCGCCCTGGAGCTGGACCAAGACGAGAACACGATCTTCACATGGTGTTGCTACAAGCGCATCAAGCACTGGGCTGCGCCCATATGCCCGCACGGCAAGACCATGAAGAAAGAACGGAGCCGATAGTGCTGTTGCCGTTGATCCGAGGAAGCTTCTACGTTTCATACTCTACTCCTCAACAGACATGATATTCAGCCATCGATGTGACGGCTTTGAGTAGTGCCCGCAACCGCAACTCAATCGGTGCACGCGTCGTTTCTGTGTTTGGCTCGGCTAACCATGCGTCCCAGTTCCTGGACCAGGTTTCCGTATTGCCATCGGCAGAAAGAAGAGCAGTCAGTGCTGTGATCTGAGCCTCGTCAAGTTCGATCGTCAGTAACTGTGCCACAACGTCTACCACCACGGCGTGGGGATTACGAGGTTCGGTAAGCCACGACGTCACAGCAAACACATCGATTCTACTTGGTTCGTATGCCTCGTCGAGCATATATCCGTCGCTGATGAGGTCATTCGAAAACTTGACACGTTTCTGGAGTGTATCACTATTTACCCACATTTGATGGAAGGCAGGGGCCTGATGGTATGCCTGAAGTCCAGCAACGTTCGGTGGGTTAAACACGTCAAATCCCATTGTTGCCATAGATCGGCGTAATGTCCTATAGGCCCAGTGTGTATGACGAGAGTCAGGCGGAAAGAGGTCCGCAGGTCGAAAGAGTCGAACAAGTCCAAGCACGTGATCAAATGGTGTTGTGATCATACAGCCACGAAGTCGTTCATCAAAGAAGTGCTGACTTGTGAGTAGCTCCCGCAGAACCGGCTCTACGTGATAGTTACGCTCGCGAAGAGTTTGCGCCAGAGGAATGATGACCGTGGATTCTGTTTCATCGGTAATAACGTAGTCAACAAACCAACGATACAGTCGCCGTACGATAGCCCGCGCTGTTGTCTCTTGGTCGAAGATGATATTCATCGCCGATTCTACTTCGAGACGTGCTTCACTTTCCGTTGTGCCTCCAGTTATCGTTCTGTTAGCGAACCTGTGTGACAGGGTCTTTGTGCCTGAATCGTGTTCTTTTTGCACGAATCGTGCTTTTAACATCGTGTCATCATCAATCCATCCGGTAAAGACTCGTGCGAACTGTTTAACATCGTCTTCTGTATACGTCGTATAGTCACCGTGACCTGCTTCCGGCCCTTTACCAATTGTAAAAAGCTCAAGAAGTTCACGAGCAAAGTTCTCATTTGGAGAACTGACCGTGTTTACATTCCCATTGAGATATCGCAACATTGCCAGATCCGTAACCATGGAGGTGGCCAGGTCCTTGACCGATCCGAGACATCCTGCACGCAACGTTACATTCTGCCGATACATGTATCTGGCGTCATTTACCGATGAATAGGCAGTTGCAAAGTGATTCGCGTGAAAAAGGGTGAGTTTCTCCCGTATCGAGAACTCCTGATTGAGGCAAAGACTAATCCACCACGTCTGAAAAAACGCGAACAAAGTTGAATCTTCCACCGCCTGATACGCTGCATTCGACCATCGATTTCCTTCGTGGATTCCTCCGGCCCGAACATAGGCGACAGGTTCCGGAGGGGTGCCTCGGGGACTCAGTAGTGTATCTACAGAAGCAGTTAAACCGAGTGATAAAGCACGGGAAATATCCTCCTGACGTGCTCCAAACAGCGTTCTTCGCACGAGATGTCGAGCTTCCCGGCGTGTCCATTCACCTGAATATGGCATTAAAGGCATTCGTCAGTCTCCGTTTCTCTCGCTGCAAGAACAAATGAATGAGTGAAGTTGTTACGTGGGACAAATGATTTTTTTCTCAAGGTCCGACACTTAGGATGACATGCTGACCGCTATGTGTCATCCGCACGACATTCACTTGATGGGACACGGCGTATTTTACGCTCCTCTCTCCTCTCAGTCTTCACCAGCTGGGATACACCAAGCAGACGACGAATCTACCACACTTAGAATGAAGCAATGTATTACGACAGCAAGGACTTGAAGAAGTTTGGTGACATTGGAAGGTTTCAACCTGAATTGGCCGAAAAGTTCTTTGAATGGTACGGAGCAGTATTTGCTGAGGGAGCCCTAACCCAGCGAGAGAAAGCCCTCATTGCTCTGGCCGTGGCACATGCAGTTCAGTGTCCATACTGTATTGATGCCTATACATCCGAAACGATGAAGTTGGGATGTACAGAAGCCATGATGATGGAGGCAGTTCACGTCTCCGCGGCTATTCGCGGAGGGTCATCTCTTGTTCATGGTGTTCAAATGATGAATAAGGTCGACAAGGAAATGATGTAATGTCGCAAGCCACTACGTCACTTCTGCGCCGCGGCCACGATCTTGCACGTCCCGCTGTTCAGCTTCGAATTCTCAACGATGACACCGAGACGTCAGTGCCGTCCTTCACGTCGCAGATCTCCTCGGCGGGGTTACACCCCCTTCGCCCCCTAACAATTGCCACGTTGCAGGTAAATCTTGGTAAGCAGTGTAATCAGGCATGTAAACACTGCCACGTTGATGCTGGTCCCGACCGAACAGAGATGATGAGTCAGGAAGTCATGCAGCACTGTCTTGATGCTGTTGATGTGTCGGGAATTACAACAGTCGACATTACGGGTGGTGCTCCGGAAATGCATCCGCACTTTCGGTGGTTTGTTGATGAACTTCGACGTCGCAATGTCACGGTAATGGTGCGTTGTAATCTGACGATCATTGTTGCAAATCCCAAGTATGCAGATCTCCCGGAATACTATGCCCATCATCGGGTGCATGTCGTTTCGTCGCTCCCGCACTACGATGCATCGTTAACGGATCGGCAACGTGGGAGAGGTGTGTATGAGGACTCCATCACAGCACTGAAGATGTTGAATGCAGTAGGGTACGGACAAAACGAATCGGAACTCCTTCTTGACCTTGTGTATAATCCACCGGGCGCGTTACTCCCTGGTCCACAGCAGGCTCTTGAACAGGACTTCCGCCGTATCCTGCGTGATCGTCATGGAATCGAGTTCACGAGTCTTCATTGTATAACGAACATGCCGATCTCACGATTCCTCGATTACCTGCGTGAGAGTGGCAACTACGTTGACTATATGGAGAAACTTGTAGCTGCATTTAATCCAGCAGCTGCAGCATCAGTCATGTGTCGATCACTCGTGAGTGTGGGCTGGGATGGAGTGTTGTACGACTGTGACTTTAACCAGATGTTAGAGTTGCCCGTTCGTTCGTCGTCACGAACAATAGCCCAGTTTTCACACGAGCAGTTACTCAAAAGAACAATCGTCGTAGGTAACCATTGTTACGGATGTACAGCCGGATCCGGAAGTAGCTGCGGAGGTCAACTTGTTGTTGATCCTTCAGCATGAAAACTGCTCTTATACTCTTCTGTCGCGCGCCCATTCCAGGTCGATGCAAGTCACGCCTTGCTGCTGACATTGGCCCTGAGCGAGCTGCTCACGTCTATGGCCTGATGTTACAGCACACATGGAATGTTGTGCAGCAGCTACGTGTGACGCCGATGGTCTACGTCGCCGAAGCAGACGATGCCAAGGACGTATCGGCACTCTTCGGCAGATCTGTTGCGGTACAGCACGGCACGACGTTAGGAGCGAGGATGTATGCGGCCATTACAGAGGCACGCAGGACACATGACGCTGTTGTGATTCTTGGTTCAGACGTGCCGGACCTTCAGACAGCTCATATATCCGCTGCCCAACAACACCTCGAAACCTCTGATGTTGTTCTCGGCCCTTCACGTGATGGAGGATACTGGCTACTTGGTCTTCGTCGTGATATCCCGGAACTATTTGAGAATATGCCGTGGAGCACCTCTGACGTTCTACATGAGACTACACGTCGGTGTGACAATCTTGGACTATCATACACTCTTGTTGATACCCTGGTTGATGTTGATACGGTAGCTGACCTTCTGCTAACATCATTTGCAGGCCATTATGCACAGTAGGTGGCTATTGTATTGCAGTTTATTACTCCTTCTCTTTCTGCCACACTTGGTCAAGGGGCAAGGGGGCTGGGTACGTGACACGGGCTCTGTATATGCACGCTGTGCGTTTACGACACTGTCAACAACCCGATATTATGACCAACGGGGTGACACGTCGACGATTCCGCGTCTGGGGATTACAACAGCTAATCTCTATGTTGAGTATGGTTTCGTGCAGGATGTAATGTTGATTGCCGATGCTCAGTTGCTTCGGCGCACATCGATTGATGGTGCCGGAGATGCACTCGGTTTCGGTGATGTTGTTCTTGGAGCACGGTATGCCTTGGTAAAGGATGCGTGGCCAATCAGTGTTGGAGTAGCTCTTGATCTTCCTACAGGGAATCCGGCGGCACAGATCGTGAACAAACAGGGTGATAGTCTCGCAGCACCTTCCGGAGATGGTGAAATGTCGCTACGAATTATGGCAGGATTAAGCCATTCGTTCTGGCCAATAAACGGCTTTATCTCAGTTGATGCTGGATATGACCTACGTGGACTTGTTGTGCGTGATGCCGTAGCAAATTCTGGCGATGGTACCGTACGTGATCAGGTTCGCCTGAGTGTAAAGGCCGGGTATCAACCCGTAGAAGCGTTATGGTTAACACTGACGGCAATGCGACTCCAGGCAGTGGGTCCCGAAGTTGCCGGGAGATATTCTGTCCTGGGAATGGGAGATGGTGTTGAATGGACGGCCTGGACGGCTGGTGCAAGCTGGAATGTTACTTCTTCACTATCGTTGAGTCTGGAGTATTCAACGGCGCTACCCACTCCCCGATCTATTTTCGGCGGGGCAAACATCATCTTCGGTGTTGCATTCTCGAGATAGGTTTGCCGTTGAACGCACCACTTCCAACGTGTTACACAGATCATCAGCAGGCCATGTCCATGATGTCTTCAGAGTCAACACTCTGGTACCTCAAAAACTTTTCATTCTTCGAATGTCTGAGTGAGTCGGAGTTCGAAGAGTTTGCACGTCTGGCCCAACTCCAGGTGTTACCTCGGAAGGGCTTTGTCTTCTATTCCGACGACGATGGCGAGTACGTCTACTTTCTCAAACGAGGTCACGTCAAGTTATCACGACTTCTGCCTGATGGTAAGGAAGCCATCCTTGACGTCGTGAGTCCCGGTGAGTTTTTCGGACAGATTGAATCACGTCAGCGAGGCACGGAAACGTCGGAGGATGTGGTTGAAGCGCTTGACGAAGCACTTATTTGTGTTTTCAGGCGCACAGACTTTGAGAAGATTCTCGACGAGAATCCAAAGCTTAATCGGGAAGTTCTCAAACAAGTCGGTGATCGATTCCTTCGATTTCAAGAACGAATGATCGACATTGCCTTCCGAGATGCACGTTCTCGTGTGGCATCGTTTGTGCTTCGATATGCGACTGAGATTGGATATCTCACACATCAGGAGATTGCCTATCTAACAAGTTTGTCCCGGCAAACTGTAACGGTTCACCTGAATGAATTTCGTGACGCTGGACTTATCTCTTTTGATCGACAGGGAATATCAGTGCTTGATGCAGACAGACTCAAACATGTGTCGTCGTGACGACAAATTGAGAGCTCTCGAGGTGCGAGATTGAGATACAACACATCATCCGAAAGCTCTTCCGCATGTCGCCGATAACTACAGCGAATCCCGAGTCTGCATTTTACGTCACTGCGTTGAATCTCAAAACTCATCGTGGCCATGCTGCGTTGTTTGTTCTAGCGCTCATCTGTGTTCTCACAGCCGTTCCACTTCGTGCCCAGTATCCGCGGAAGATTGTTGCCGATATCTTCACGAACTCCCACTGTGGGCCATGCGCGTCTATGCATGCGGCGGTGAATGCTCACATAACGTCAACAGATCGATCGGAAAACGTCATCATTGTCTATCATCATCTGCCTATCTACCTTGATGATCCAATCTACCGAGCGAATACAGTTGAGCCTATGCAGCGGGCTCAGTTTCTCGGTGGTGTCTCTGGAACTCCTACAGTGTTCTTTTCTGGTACACGATGGACTGGACCTTTTGCGAATTGGCCGACATTTCTTGATTCAAGAATTGGCGAGGAGTCTCCAATCAGCATTGATATCGAGGCCGAAGTGGAAGATGACTCTGTCATAACACAGGTGAGTATAACGTCGGCCTCCGATCTCAACATTCGTCTTTATGCTGCCGTTGTTGAGAACGTGACGTATACGGGCAGGAATGGCGTCTCTGAACATGATGGTGCCTTTCGTCGTGGATTTACAACGCCTAGTGGAATGCCGCTGAATGTTTCCTCAACCACGTCGAACACACTCCGGCTAGCTGTACCAACACAAGACGTTTGGAATCAGGATCAACTACGTGTTGTTGTCATAGCTCAACATGCAGAAACAACGGAACAGCTTCAGGCAACTGAGGTAAATGTTGTGCGAGCTACAACGTCGAGCGGAGAATCACTCTCCGACGGCATCGGCCTTGCTGAAGAGATCCCGAATGCTGTGACGAGTGTTGACGTCTATGATGTTCTTGGATCTGTACGATTCCTCGGACTAACGGAACATCAGTATGACGACCTTCGCAGATCACAGCGTGAACATGGAGTTTTTGCCGTTGTTCATCGATATGCCGATGGAACCGTACGGACCTCGTATGTTCTATGGTGAGCTCGCAGCTTCCCATCCTCATCATTGGTAACGGTGTAGCCGGAATTACGGCTGCACGAACTCTTCGAAAACTGACTCAGAAACCAATCGTTGTTGTTTCTGACGAAGCCGAGTTTTTCTTCTCTCGTCCTGCTCTGATGTATGTCTTTATGGGGCATATGGCATGGGCAGACATTGAACCATACGAGTCGTGGTTCTGGGAAAAGAACAGAATCGATCTTCGTTTTGCGCGTGTTCAACACCTTGAGGAAGGTCGTGCTCAGTTGTCGGATGGCTCAGCACTTCCGTTTGAGACATGTATCATCGCAACAGGATCTCGGCCACGTCAATCAAGCTGGCCTGGCAGTGACCTCCGTGGTGTGCACACATTTGTTTCAAAGTCAGACCTTGAGCAGCTTCACGAGGCAGCAACCACGTGTCGTGATGCCGTTGTTATCGGCGGTGGACTGATCGGTGTTGAGGTTGCAGAGATGTTGCGATCACGCAACATCAACGTGACCTTCCTTGTTCGTGAGGAACGATACTGGAGCTCTGTTATTCCTGCGCATGAGTCAGAGATCATTGAACAGGAGATTGTACGCCACGGTGTACAGCTCTGTCTAGCGGCAGAAGTTCGGTCGATCGACGATGATGAATCTGGTCGTGTACGTTCCGTTACAACAACATGTGGTCATACATTCCCCGCAGATCTTGTTGTCCGAACAATTGGTGTAGAACCAAACACAGTCGTGGCAGATAACAGCGGAATCTTCGTGCGTCGAGGTATCGTTGTTGATAATGCCTTTCGTACGTCCATGCCGAATGTCTTTGCCATTGGTGACTGCTGCGAGTTTGAAGATGGCACCGTGGAACAGTTGTGGTACACAGCACGTGATCATGGAGAAGATGTAGCCAACATCCTAACGGGATTAACTACGTCACGTAGAAAACGACATTTCTACAATTCAGCCAAATTCTTTGATATTGAGTATCAGGTGTTTGGTGACGTCCCGCGTATGGGTGGGAACGAGGACGTCGTATTAAAACAAGATGATCGGCGTCTTCTACGTATCCACGTTGATGAAGGAGTCGTGCGTGGATTTCATTCCTTTGGCTTAAGACTACGTGGTGAAACCTGTTTACGAATGATTGATGAACGGTCGAACATAGAAGACGTCCTACAACGACTGACTTCGATTCAGTTTGATGCTGAGTTCTCGCAACGTATTACATCACACGATCGGTTGTATGTATGAACATCGTCACACTGACAATTCCCCAGGAAGTTGTTCAAAGCAATGTTCCATCATGGTTGGAGAGACTCGGTGCTGCCCTGACAACCATGGGTGCAATTGTTTTTGTTCTGGGCAGTACCGGTGCATTTGAAACGGTGCCGATACTGTACAGTGTGATATCGCTGATCGTATCGGGCGTCGGAATCCTGTTGTTGACGGTGCCAGCTGGATTACGCGTTACGTCGTCTTCCATGAATACGAACGTCATGCGCAGCCCAGTACGCCGACGTGGTCTTGCCGGATGGAGTCTTGGTGTTGCATTGACACTATTTTACATCCTCTTGTACTGGTTTCCAGAGACGCTCGTTCATGTTGTAGCATCACTTGAGCCCCTTTCGCGCCTTATCAGAAATTCTCCTGCGGATAGGTGGTTCTTGTACGGGACGTTGTACACGTTGGCCGTACTTGTTTTTGGTGTTCGGATGCTTGTTCGATATCGGCATAGTCGGTATCATCTTCTGCGAACGGTGTCGCTGATAACAGCGCAGCTCGTGTTTGCATATCTACTTCCGTCATTCCTGGCAGCGATGGGAGAACCTGAACTCTACGTTCACTACTTCTGGCCATTAAAGTATGACTACATCTTCCCGTCATCGTTGTCGTCGATGTGGTCGAGTGGTGAAGGGCTGACACAGTTCTTTGCTGTTTGGACAGTTGCGATGACGGTGGTTATTACACCAATCCTGACATACTTCTATGGTAAACGATGGTACTGTTCGTGGATTTGTGGATGTGGTGCCTTAGCGGAAACCGTTGGGGATCCATTTCGGCAGAATGCTGACACATCGTTACGGGCGTGGAAGATAGAGCGATGGATGGTGCATGGAGTCTTACTATTCATTACCGTGGTAACCGTGATGTTGTGGCTAGATCATGTCTACGACAATGTTGTCTTCGGATCTTTGGCGCAACGGTTAAAAGACATCTATGGTTTTGTAATAGGTGCAATGTTTAGTGGTGTCATTGGTGTTGGATTCTATCCCATATTCGGCAGTCGCGTATGGTGTCGATTTGGATGTCCTATGGCGGCCTATCTCGGAATCCTTCAGAAGTACATGTCACGATTCCGCATTACAACGAATGGTGGACAGTGTATCTCATGTGGCAACTGCAGCACGTATTGTGAGATGGGCATTGATGTGCGAGCGTATGCACAGCGTGGTGAGAATATCGTTCGTGCATCTTGTGTAGGGTGCGGTGTTTGTGCATCGGTATGTCCGCGTGGCGTGTTACGTCTTGAAAGTGGGGCCAAGCAGCGTTAATCGCCTTGAAGATGCCTCGTATCGTGAATTCTCACGATATGGATAAGTTGCCGTATGGATAGAACACTCATCTCTTCTGGAGCTCCGTGGGAGGCCGCCGTAGGATATTCAAGGGCGGTGCGTGTAGGCAACTACATTGAAGTAGCTGGGACAACGGCTGTTGACGGTGACGTTATCGTTGCCCCAGGTGATGCTTATGCGCAGACGGCGCACATCTTTGGGATTATTCGTAAGGCACTCCTTGCATGTGGATCGGACCTCTCGGATGTGGTTCGTACGCGGATGTTTGTGACGGCATCACATTGTGTGGACGACGTATTGCGTGCGCATGGCGAAGTCTTTCGCGACATCCGGCCAGCAGCTGGGATCTACATTGTCAGTGGACTCATTGATGCGCGACTCTTGGTAGAGATTGAAGTGACGGCCGTGGTGCCGTGATGGACACATTTGAACTACCGGCATGGTGGGACTATGCGGCCACCTTCTTGTATGCACTTGTTGGGGCGCGGTTTGCCATCCTTCGCGGATACGACGTAATCGGTGTCTATGTACTCGCCTTTGTGGCAGGGGGCGGAGGGGGCTTATTGCGTGACATGCTTCTCCAGAGCGGTCCGCCTGTTGTCCTCCGTGATCCTGTTTACGTCACCGTTGCATGGGCAGCTGCAACGGCGGGACTCCTGCTACACCGACTCCTACCTCGAATTCAAAAGTTCATCGACATTGTCGACGCCGTATCCATTGGGCTTTATGCCGTGGTAGGGGCACAAAAGTCCTTACTACTCGGCTTTAGTCCCTTAACGGCAATCTTTGTAGGCACACTCAACGCAGTCGGTGGTGGTATAATTCGTGACATTATTGTTCGTAACGAACCCGACATCTTCCGTCCTGGCACCTACTATGCCGTCGCCGTTGTTGCCGGCGTCTTCGTCTTTGTGGGCCTCAACTACTTCACACCACTTGACGCTGACACCTCGGCACTCTTCAGCGTTGCCGTTACCGTGAACATACGTGCGTTGGCATTACGGTATGGGTGGAAGACGCGGCGGCTTGGATAGGAAACGATAACAATTCTCCGGGAGAATTCTCCCGGAGAACTGTCCCGGAGAACTCTCCCGGAGAACTCTCCCGGAGAATCGACCCCCTGCCTACATTTGCACCATGGTAATTATCCTGGTCTTGATCCTCGCCGTTGTTGCCGCAACGGCCTCTCCGAAGGACACTCTTGCGCCTTCTGCCCCTTTCCAAAAGCCGGTTACCACACAACATGCGGTAACGATTGACGGCAAACGAATTGAGTACGAGGCAACTGCAGGGCATCTTACTCTGACCAAGGAAGATGGTACTGAACGTGCTCGCGTTTTCTTTGTGGCCTATACACGGAAAGGAACGTCAGACCCGGCAACACGGCCGTTGACGTTTTCCTTTAATGGTGGCCCCGGTTCGTCGAGTGTGTGGTTGCACCTTGGTGTCCTTGGACCTCGCCGTGTGCTGATGAATGACGATGGTACAACACTTCCGCCGCCATATCGGCTGGTCGATAACGAGTACTCGTGGCTGGATCTGACCGATATGGTCTTTATCGATCCAGTAAGCACCGGATACTCACGCGCAGCAGATGAGAAGAATGCGAAGGACTTTCATGGTTACCGCCAGGATATTGAGTCCGTCGGTGAATTTGTCCGTCGTTACGTCAGTGACTATCGACGGTGGTCCTCACCCAAGTATCTCATCGGCGAGTCCTACGGAACAACGCGCGCATCAGCACTGGCCGATCATCTTCAGTCCCAGTTCGGTATGTATCTCAACGGCGTGATTCTTGTCAGCGCTGTACTCAACTTCCAGACACTCGACTTCGCCGAGGGTAATGATCTGCCATATGCTATGTTCCTGCCTACGTATGCCGCTACAGCATGGTATCACAAAGCCCTGCCCGAACCGCTGCAGTCACAATCGTTACCCGATGTTGTCCAACAGGCTCGCACGTTTGCCGAAGGTGAATACGCTACGGCCCTCATGAAGGGTGATGCGTTGTCTGCTTCAACGGTTGCCGACATAACAACTAAGGTTAAGGGGCTAACGGGGCTTTCAGATTCATACGTGACAGCCACACGTCTCCGACCGGTTATCTATCGGTACTGTCAGGAACTACTGCGAACACGTGGCCTTGTTATCGGACGTTTTGACTCGCGTTATACCGGACCAATCACCGAGCCACTATCGGAATACATGGAACGCGATCCAAGTCATCACCCAACCATTGCCGGATGTTTTTCAACGTGTATTAATGACTATCTGTCTCGCGAACTCGACGTACGAACAACATTGCCATATGAGGTTCTCACAGGACGCGTTCATCCGTGGGACTATTCCAACGTTCAAAACGAATACCTGAACGTCGCACCCCGCCTGCGGAATGCCATGGTCACCAATCCCGACCTGCGGGTCTGGGTAGCCAATGGTTACTACGACCTGGCAACGCCGTTCTACGGCACGGAATACACCTTCTCCCACATGGCAATCCCGCCATCCCTGCGGAAGAACGTTACCATGACGTATTATCCGGCCGGTCATATGATGTATCTGCTGAAAGAGTCCCTCATCCAGATGAAGGCAGATGCAAAACAGTGGTTTAAATGACGCTGGGCCACGCCGGGCCACGCCGGGTGACGCCTGGTGACGCTGGGTGACGCCGGGTGACGCTGGGTGACGC
>DDUR01000065.1 GCA_002344895.1 Ignavibacteria bacterium UBA2333 | reverse complement strand
CGTCACGCCGCTGATGTTCTGAACAAAACAATTCCCGTGAGTGGTTTGAGGTTCATAAACAACGCTACGAGGTTGAGGTAAAGAAGCCATTTCTTGATCTCATCACTCGTGTCATCAGTCTTCTTCAGAAAGACGAACCGGAAATCACCATGACGGCGAAGGATGCGATGTTTCGTCTACATCGTGACGTACGATTTTCGAAGGACAAATCGCCATACAAAACACACGTGTCTGCGCATATCTCACGGGGTGGACGGAAGGATATGGCTGAGCCAGGTTTATACATTGAGATTGGTGCGGATAAAGGAGGTCTTGCCGGCGGTGTTTACATGCCTGATAAAGAGCAGCTTTCTACAATACGATCATGGATTGCTGAACATCCAAAAGAATTCCGATCTGCGGTTACGTCCAAGGCCTTTGTACAAGCGTTTGGAGAGATTCGTGGTGATCGGAATAAGATTGTTCCAGCGGAGTTCCGTGATGCTGCACAACAAGAGCCACTAATCTCATTAAAACAGTTTTATTACTGGAAGGACCTGACACCTGCCTTTCTGGCATCAAAGGACCTGGCAAAAAAAATCGTTGATCTTCACAATGCCGCTAAACCCGTTCGTGACGTACTGAGAGCCGCACTCCATGCTTCGTAGTATCCTTCTTTTTCTTGCTGCACAATCAATCGCAGCACAAACGGGCAATATTGTTGACTCGACGTGGTTCACGGATCAACAGATACGATCAATGCATCTGTCATCAACGGGTGCTCATGTCTATACAACACTCTTTGATACACCGAACATCGTGCTTCGTGATAACGATACGGCACACTTCTCTCATAATGTACGGACCGTGCGTCCAACTCCTGATGAAGGTGTGCTGATCATGACGGAATCAGATGGCATGTGGACGCTGCACCGCTGGAAAGTGGGGACGCCCCCTATGCCCCTTACCACATCAACAACACCGATGGAGATTGTTGGCGTTCGACATGCCGATCGTTTTGTTGTAACTCAGGGTTCGTTTGATCAAAAGATTGTGATTGAAGTTGATACACTGTCAAATGTTCGTCATCTGGATACAGTTGAAAATGCCCTTGACGTCGTGGTAGACGACAATCATGTTATACGAGGTATACAGCCACCGCTGCGAGACCTGATGGACTTTCGCAGAATTGGGTTCCGTTCATTTATCTCCATACTCTCAGTATCTGGTGATGGGGAGCGCCTGTATCGAACGATTGAAGGACCAAATGGACGCTGTTGGTTGGTTGTTGAGCGGAATGGTGTACAACAGACGTTAGTTTCATCTGATGATGGTGACATACTTCCCATTGGACATACGATAGATGATCGTACAGGTGACGTGATCTTTGCCGTATCCACGTTTGGAACAATGAGTCGACACATCGTTGATTCACGATATGCTCATGAACTTGCCTTCGTTACTTCAATAACGCGTCGTGAAGTGGCAATTCTCGGTCGATCACGTGACGGTACAACGTATCTCGTTCGTACAAATGACGGTGGACCCTTCCTATACCTACGCGGTCGACTAATTGATGGTAAGACAATCGTTGATACGCTCGCCGTTGATCCTCCAGCACCGGATGACGGACATCGACGTCGCCAGCGATTTGTTGTTACGTCACGCGATGGACGACGACTTCCATGTTCAATGGTGCGTGCTGACTCTACACGACCAGGCCCAACCATTATAGCAATCCATGGAGGACCGTGGGTGCCGTTTCTTCAGAACTCGTGGTACGTAACTCGCATTCATCGTATGCTTGCTGATCGTGGCTGGAACGTCATTCACGCAGAGTTTCGTGGTACACCTGGATATGGCAGAGACTTTATTGAAGCGTCAAGGGGCGAATGGGGCCGCGCTATGCGCCATGACCTGGAAGACATTGCTGATGCAGCCATACAGTCTGGAACTGCTGATAGATCAACAGTCGCACTCTATGGATGGTCGTACGGCGCTTATGCCGTCCTAGACCTACTCACAAGCGACACGGCACAACGTTTTGTTGGTGGAATTGCCCTGTATGGTGTGTACGATCTCGTTGACATCATGCGAAGTCCTACCGGAGCCAACGATGTGTGGTGGTCGTATGTTGGTAATCCTGCTGTTCGCGAGGATTCTCTTCGGCTCGTTGAGGCGTCGCCGATACACCGCGTGAATAACTTACACGTGCCCCTGCTTGTAAGTCATGGTGCACTTGACGAACGCTGTGCGATTGCACATAGTGACAATCTTGTTGATCAGTGTCGACAACTAGGCAAGAATGTCACCTACGTTCGTTACGACGACGAGGGACACGATTACTCGCGTCCCTCGTCATGGTTACGTCTGTGGAACGTTGCCGCTCCCTTTCTTGACAGTCTTAGAACGAATACGTCGCCGTAAGTGATGCTTGTCGCCGTAGAATCGTTCCTCCGAAGATCTGGAAGTGCGCGCGATCGAGCACGTTAAAGACCTGCGCTGAAATGCGCAGTTCTGGTAACACGTGGTATCCTCCAGATAGATTCAGCACGCCATACGAGGGCACAAAACCTTCGAACAGTCCTGCAATCCAGCGGTAACCTTCCACATAGCGGAAGTCGACGTTTACGTCCCATGAACCAAGGACTTCGTAGGTAGCACCAAGTCCAATACGATGACGTGATGTATTTGGAAGAATCTTCTGTGTAGTGACAGGGTTCTCATCCACCGAAACGTCGATGTATGCATACCGACCGTTAACGCTTAGTTCGGGAGTTAGTCGCACGCTGAGATCAACTTCAGCACCAAGTTCATTCACGACTGCAATGTTCCCTGGAGTGATGACGAGATTCGGCGCACCTTCAAACGTAACAAGGCGAGCGGGATCTTGTCGCAGTGCCTGGAGCTCGGCCGCTAGCAGTGAATCTGCAACAGCGTCGAGCGCTGCGTCTCCTGTATTTGCGCGAACACGAGGGTAGACGTTTGGAGCGAGTCCACCGAGCGGAGCACTAATGAGATCGGCTCGACAATTATAATAGACATTAGCATCAAGGAATACTGTGTTCTTCGCGTTGGCCTTATATCCTAACTCAAACGATACAGCCGTTTCCGGCTTCAGAGTAGGATTGCCAAGGTTAAATACTTGCGCAGTACCAAATCCAAGATTCGCGCTCACCTCACGGCCTGCACGCTGCGTAAGAATTGAGTCAATACGAGCGCCAACGGCAATAAGAATCACGGGAGCGCCAGCGGGTGACCTTCGATAAAGATCAGTGTAACTCGGGCGCAAGAAGGAACGATTGACCGTAGCTCGGATTGAGTGACCTGCGGCTGGTTCGATTACAACACCAAACTTTGGTGAGAACTGTGTGTCGAACAGATTCGAGAGATCAACACGAGCAGCACCAATAAACGTTACCATGCGTGTTGGTTTGTATTCGATCTGGCCATATCCACCAAGAAACCGACCAATCATCGTCGTGGGATTTGTGAGGCCAACCGTTTCAACAATCGGTGCATTGTTTGCGCCAAAGCCGATGGTATCCCGATAGAGTGGTGAGTTGACATCTTGATACTCGGCCTGCGCACCCACGATGAATCGTAATGTAGAGTCCATAACCCAGTCATTATACTGGGCATCAACTCCGAATACATCTGACGTTTCCAGTGAGGCTGCCAAAGCGTTATACACAATTTGTTTATCTGGTGTATTCCGTCGATTCCAGAGTGTCTGAATGTTTAGACGTTCAGAGTTATAGGCTGCGCGTACGTACGGCTTTTCCACTCGTTGAACAATCAGACGTCCAGTCTGGTTAACATACATTTCATTTCCACTTACGGTGTAGCCTCCCTCGAGAACAAATCGTGATGCTGGATTAACGATGTAGTCAATACGGGCGTTACCAACAACTGAGAATGGATGTCGATGTGCTTCGCTGAGACCACGTACATCACGAGAAAGACCGGGATACTCCATTTCCACACCCGGAACAGTTGTGTCGCGTGACACAAGAGAGTAGTTGTATTGTGATGAAGCAGCAAGTGAAACCTTATAGGCAATGTTATCGCCGAAAAGTCCTGCGTGCCGAATTGAACCGCGATACGTTTGCCAGTCTCCAGCTGTAAGACTTACACGCGTTCCAACTACTTCTTCCGGATTCCAGGTTCGAATGTTCACAACACCATTGTAGGCATTCTGACCATAAAGAGCAGAGCCAGGACCACGAACAACTTCAATGGCTGCGATATCTTCCAGCATAGAAGACATCGAGTTCCACTCATTCAGATTAATGAGTGGTGTTGATGGATCTCGGCCATCAATCAGTACGAGCATTCGACGGTTGATGGAGTTGTTAAAGCCCCGCGCATTGATGTTAAAGTCGTTTGAACCACTTTGAACAACGTCAACACCCGTGAGTTTTTCCATTGATCTTGCCATTTGGCCATGTGATGTGTTTCGTTCGAGTTCAACAGGTCGAATAACACTGATGGCAGCCGGTGCTTCAGTAAGCTTCGTTGGCGCGCGTGAAGCACTATAGACAACGACGTCGGGTACGTCGATCACTCTATCATCAAGGACAACATCAAGAACAACGGTATCGTCGTCCTTCACCGTTACGGACACATCCTTCGTTGCAAAACCAACGGCATCAAACGTAGCTGTTACGTTACCTGGCATGATTCCGCCGAGAGTGTACGCTCCCTTAGAAGAAGCAATAGCTCCTCCGTTTGAGCCTAGAACACGTACGGTGGCACCGTACACCCCTCGACCATCACTCGCCGCCGTCACGCGACCGCGAATGACTCCCTGCGCAGACATAATTGAAAAGGAAACCAGAAGAACATATAGCAGTGTGGCGAACCTGCTCATGAGAGCATCTCTGAAAAATGAAGGAAACCGACCAGTCGGTCAACAAAACTACGGACAATTGGGTTCCTCCCCCACCTACCCCATCCTCCCCCACCTTCCCCCGTCTTCCCCCATCCTCCCCC
>DDUR01000016.1:12769-13012 GCA_002344895.1 Ignavibacteria bacterium UBA2333 | reverse complement strand
GTTAAAGGTGGGGAGGCAGATGGGATTGCGCGTCCACATTGCATACATGTTTTGTTTTCTCGAAAACGTGTCACGCCGGGGTTTTACCCCGGGCTGATATTGTGCGCCCCTCCGGAGCGCTTCAGAGAAATAGTTGTCCGGTGTATATCTGGTTGCCCCGGAGGGGCAACGATATATCAGCCGGCGGTGAAACCGCCGGGAAATGATGTCATGGAATTGCCCATCTGCCTCCCCACCTTTAAC
>DDUR01000016.1:0-12506 GCA_002344895.1 Ignavibacteria bacterium UBA2333 | reverse complement strand
ACCTTTAACCCCATCTGCCTCCCCTCACCCCCTCCTCCACGGCGCAATCAGTTGGCGCCAGAAGGACCGGGGATATGAAGCTATTGTATCGAATCCTAGTTTAACATCCCGACCGTCTCCAGGTATCCATGCTGTTCCAAAGAGGTAGTCCCAGAGACTGAGAGAGAGACCGTAGTTTGTTCCGTAGGAGTTTTTTGGCTGTGTTTCGGCGTGATGCCAGATGTGCATCTGTGGTGTGTTAAAAATGTATCGTAGTGGACCAATTGGGAGGTAGATGTTGGCGTGGTTAAGGTGGCCAATGGCCAGGCTGATAATATGAACAAGGAAGAAGCTGTCCAGTCCGAATCCAAAGGCCGCAAGAGGGAGATATTCGAGTGTCCGGTATACTATGGTTTCTCCCCAGTGATATCGCAGATGTGCGGCAAATCCCATTTCTTCTACACTGTGATGTACCTGATGAACCTTCCATAAGAATGGCACCCTGTGAAGTAGTCGGTGGATGTTCCACTGGAGAAAGTCACGCACAACAAACATGATGAGGAGTTGTAACCATGCTGGTGCCGTACGAACGTCGATAAAGCCTGCGGGGACGTATGGACGCACAAACTCCACAACAACATCAGATGCTGCGTTATAGATAACAAGGGAGAAAATGAAGAAGTTGAAGAACATGTACCAGACGTCAATCCAGAAGTCCTTCCGGATTTTTCCCTGGTTTTTCCTCCACGGAACAACAATCTCCAGAAACCATACAGCAAGACTGAGTCCAACCAGCCAGTACAGGTAGTTTGTCCAGCTCGGATGTGTTATCTCATGGACAAGGTAGTTCCAGTATCCCGTGTAGGCATGAACAATAATGTCGATGATGTTCTTCATTCCACCGAAACTACGAGATGCCGAATGTGACCATGTCACGTCTCACCCATACACGAACAAACCCCACTAATGCGGGGTTGCTGCAAACGAAAAAACCCCGCTAATGCGGGGTTTCTGTAGTCCCGAGCAGATTCGAACTGCTGACTTTCAGCTTCGGAGGCTGACGTTCTATCCAGCTGAACTACGGGACCGTGAACAGCAAAGATACGGAAACGCGGCATTTTGCCCCTTCTGCCCCCTAACCGACAAGCTCCATGATCTGCTTCTGTTTGTTGGTATTACCAACTCCAGAGCAATCACCACTCAATGCGCACAATGCCGCGTCCCGGAGTGACTTCGGTGCCGCATACGACCATGTCGTCGTCGAGCACAACAACAGAGGTGACGTCGCTGTTGGTGAGTCGGCGTGTTTCTCCAAAGTCTGGCGTAACACGCAACAATGGCGTCATCGATAAGGTGCTCGGTATCGTTACTAATACTTCCTCATCAAGTACCCGTAAGCCAACAAGCGGTGGCAGTCCGGCCGGAAGTTGTAATGGACTCCACGACGCACCAGCATCACGGCTGATGCTGGCAAATTGTGTTACTGCAGGCGGTGTTCCCACGTAGGTTGTGGCGATGATACGTGTTGGTGACGTGGCAACAAGAGATGTGATCGGTCCTTGAAGTCGCGGCTGACATACGGTCCACGTAAGCCCTGCATCTGTGGTGCGGAGTATCCGACCGCTTGATGTGCCAATCCATAACGACAAGCCCCACGACGTTACAGCACGATCGTTACGCATACGGATGGTTTCTTTGGCAGGCTCTGCTAGCATCGGTGTTGCCGGCTTCCATGTTTTACCACCGTCTGTGGTTCGCGACATTTGCCATTTGCGGTCAATCTCGCGTCCGTGACGTCCGATAACAATACCCGTGGATGCATTAAAGAAATGCACACTTAGTGGACGATCAACTTGTGTTGTTTTTGCCGGAACGATCTTCCACTGTCGATCTGCACAGTGATACAGATCAAGAGTGTCCTCGTTCATGGTAATCGCATAGGCCGTCGTAGCTGTAACGGCCGCAATGTCAATCCCCCATCGCCACCAGTCGGTAGTAATCGTCGTTGTATCCCATGTTTTACCTTCGTCGGTTGACGAAACAGCATACACACCAGCAATGGTAGGAAGAGCGTCAACACTGCTCGACGTTACGCCCCAGATTACCCCATCCTCATTTTGGACAAGTTGCGCAACGGCATTTGTCGCAAAGTCGTAACCAAGATTAATGGTCTCCTCCGAACCCACGTTCATGAGCAGGAGTACCGAGATCAGGACGGACTTCATGATATTACCGCAGATGTGAGTGAGAGTGCTTCAGCCAAGCGTTCATACGATACCATCCGCGTTGCCGCGTCATGTGTAATCGTCACAACGGCCAATTCATCGACAGCGTATCGCTGACGTACTGCAGCGAGTTCATCGGCAACACGTTCTGCACTTCCAACAAACGTTGTTGCACGTCGCATTGCCACGTAGGGGGCAAAGGGGGCTTCAATGGCTCGGACTGTGTCTGCTGAAGGAAACCGTACGTCGTTCCCTTTTATAAACGACTCCACAAACCACTGTTCCGAAGCCCGAGCCAACTGGTTTGCTTCTTCGTCGGTACGTCCGCAAATAGCCACCACAGCTAACATCGTCCGTGGTTTTGAGCTTTTTGTTCCAGAGCCAAACTCGCCAGGGACAAACTCGGTGTGATACATCGTGAGAGCTTCCTGGATATGTGTTGGATCGATAAACGATCCAAAGGCATAGGGAAGTCCACGTCGGCCAGCCATAACACCACTTCCGGGACTCGTACCAAGCATCCAGATTTCAGGTCGTGTTACACCATCCGGTACGGCCACCACTTCACCGGCTCGTGTTGGCACGCGGTCATCGTTCACAAAGGCTAAAAACTCATCAAGACGCGTTTCAGCGTCCTGCATCTGCGACTGAAGAGCTCGTACAACACGTCCGTCACCTCCGGGAGCACGACCAAGGCCGATGTCAATACGGCCGGGAGCGACTGCCTCCAATGTGCGAGCGATCTCGGCCAGACGTAACGGCGGATACTCTCCTAGGAGAAAACCTCCGCTGCCAATACGAATACGTGACGTGACCTGAGCCGCCGCGGCCATAAGTACTTCGGGTGAGGCCGACGCAAAGGCGGCACTGCCGTGGTGCTGGGCAAACCAGTAGCGGTGATATCCGAGAGACTCAGCCAGGGTAACAAGATCCAGGGTGTGGCGCAGCGCATCTGCGGCGGATTCACCATCATGGACCGGTGATTGGTCAACAATTGAAACACGCATCATGGCTGCCGTCCGGTGAGAACGATGGCCGTTTCTGTCGCCGTAAAGGCCAAGGGAGAATCGGCACGGCCGAGAACAAGCACTTTGAGGACATCTGGCGTGACACGAGGTTCGCGGGCTCGTAACACGCTGAGTGCCGTTTCCACGTCCAACTCGCCTCCTGCTGCCGTAACGGCAGCAAGCAGTTCCGATGTGAGCGATGTGATGGTAAAGGAATTCATGTTCGCCACAAAGATACCTGCCCCCTATCTTTGGCCCCCTATGATGTTTGCATTTCTTCTCGCAGTACTTCTATCTGCTGCGCCCCAAGACCAGCGTCCATGGGTTGGCGTTGTTAATGGTGATACGTTGGCACTCGACAATTTTGCGCGCGACGTAGGCCGCCGTATGGAACTTGCTGCCAGTGTTGGTAAGGCAGATATGGCTGACGCTGTTCAGGCTGCATGGACAGACGCTGTAACACAGTCAATTGTAAAAGATGAAGCACAGCGGCGAACCATCTATGTAACGGATGCCAATGTTGACAGCCTACTGAACTCGTCCCCACCTGATTTTGTACGCCGTGGTTTTGTTGACGAAAAGGGGCGGTTTGATGCGCGACTCCTGCGTGGTTTACTTGCCAATCCAGATTCTGTTGTCAGAGCATCTCTCGGTACGTCGGCCAGCGCTGAGCGAATTTTGGCAGAGGTTGATGGAATACGAGCATCGATGGCAGATCTTCGAAATCGACTTCGTACGATGATGACAGAGGATCGCCTTCGCCAACAGGTTCTGCGCGAAGAATTCACCGTTGACTCAACACGACTACGTGAGGCCTTTGTCCGCGCCGCCGAACGTTGTAACGTGAACCTTGTTCTCCTTCCGTGTGCATCAACGGTTGCTGAACCGGACGAACGACAGCTTCAGCAGTATCACGCATCACGATCATGGGAATTCACCACAACGGAACCCATACGTCGGTTCGCCTACATTGCCTTTGCCATGACGCCGTCGGCATCCGACAGCGTGCGAACGCTCGATAACATTCGTCGATTTCTGCGTGACATAAATGCAGAACGAACACCACGCAAGCGTGACTCGTTGTGGACAGCCGTAGCTTCTGTGACACGATCCTTTACGACTGTACTTCATCCAGATTCAACAACAACAAGCACATTGTATGCAGCAGTAAAAGGGGCGGCGCGTGGCCGCGCCTACGGGCCCATTCGTGATGGCGCAGACTATGTCGTCGTGCTCGTAGATAGCATGTCGACAGTTTCACGTGGCCGGAAAGTCTACCTCGTTCGTGGAATCCGCACAATGGTAGAAGCTGGCAAAACAACAATCGACAGTGTTCTTACACTCGTTGACTCAGCTGCTACGATGTACGACAGTGGCGAAGAGTTTGGTTCCGTTGCTCAGAAATTCAAGAAAACCGTCGATCTTGGCCCATGGGTAACGCCGCAGCAAAAGGTCTTTGGTTCGTACCGCTTGTCTGACGTTATTCATTCCACACCGAGACTCATGTTATGTGATCCCGTTGACACACCGGAAAAGGGTGTTGTTGTGGCCGTTGTTGTTGATTCGTTACCCGCAGGGCCACTACCATACGACGCCGCATACGATCGTGTCCGTGAAGCATATCGTCGTCGTCAGTCTTGCCTTGACGTTCGTACGGAGGCACGACGATTGGCCTCTGTTGTAAAGGTCCTCCCTGAGGGCACATTCTTTGTTGGTGAAAAGCCTGCTGATGCGCGGATTCTCAGGTCTGCAACGGTTGATCGTAATGGATTTATCGGTGAAGAACTGTTTGATCCTGCGGCCGTGAAGGAGATTCTCAAGAACACAGAGCCGGGCCTCTACGGTCCGTTTGTTGGCGACCTAGGTTGGTACATGACACATATCATCTCGTACGAACCGGCCGAGCCGCGTGAATTCCCTCTCTGGCTTCAGTTGCGAGGAGAGGATGCTGTTGCTGAACAGCAACAGGAATTTTGGACGTCGTGGCTGCAACGGCAGCGAACAACTGCCAGGATCATCGACAACCGCTGGTTAACGTTTCGATATTGATCTCGACGTACAAGCAGGAAACCTGGACCGATGACGATTACAGAAACACACCGTCGTGACATGCATACGGCCGTTCACGATCTCAGTCAGCGGCAGCCAATTGATCTTGTCATCTGCGATCTAGGTGGTGTGTTGTACGATATCGACTTCCAGCGAACGATTGAGGCCATGACTCTTCTCGATGGATACAATGGCCAGCCCATCACGTTTGGGGTGAACAATCAGGACGAACTCTTTGTTGCAATTGACCGGGGCGACATCTCGGAAGAGATGTTTGTTGCTGAACTCCGCAAAAAGTTTGGATTTTCGGCGTCATCGTCGGACATCATCAAGGCATGGTGCGCTATACTACTCGGCCCCTTTCCTGAGACTCCATCCATTGTTGATTCACTCGTTCAATACCATCGCACGGTATTACTCAGCAATATCAGTGAGCCACACCTCGCTGTGGCTGAGCCTGAGTGTCGGGACTTCCTTTCGCGAATGTCGGCTACCTATTTTTCATGCCGACTCCGTCAACGTAAACCAGACGCCTCTGCATTCCTTGCCGTCACATCAGCAGAAGGCATAGATCCACATTCCACAGTTCTTCTGGATGACTCACGGGCAAACATCCTAGCTGCAGTAGACCTTGGTATCCACTGCATATGGATTCGCAACGACGACTAACGTACAGTACATGCGAACGTCAGAGAAGTTCTGTACCCTTTGTTTCTCGTGCAAAAAAGAGGGTGACAAATCCTACGAGATAGAATGAGGCGAAGGCCAGGATTGCATATTCATACTGACCAAATACCGAGACGAGAACACCAACAAAGAATACTGTAACCGTTGTTACGAGTCTACCGGTGTTAAAACTAAATCCCGTCGCTGCGCCACGCACAATCGTTGGAAATAGTTCTGGCAGATAACCCGTCAGGACACCTTGATTGTAGCCAATAAAGAAGCTCAAGAGGAAGGCGAGGGAGAACAAGGCTACACCTGGTTCCGAGACGGCAAGGAAAAGGAAAAGTGATACGATCAGCGCTCCAATATATCCCAGACCAGCTGCGACACGCCGTCCAAGGGCATTACTTACCGTACCACTCACAATTCCACCAACAACGGCTCCGGCGCCCAACATAATGTTTGCAAGTGCACGATTATGACGTGCGTGATCTGGCCAACTGATACTACCAACCCAGGCCGGAATCCATGTATAGGCAGCCCAGAGTGCGACCAGCATCGATCCAAACAGGATTACACCGATGACTAGGTCACGACGATACCGCGGTTCAAACACATGACTTCTCTGTTCTCTCCGCTCGTCAAGATCACGTGCCGTATCAGACCACCGTTCACTTTCAGGGATAAGGGTCCACACAGCTACGGCAAGGAGAATCGGAATACCCCCGAGAAGGTAACTTATACGAAAGTCAGCTATGGTACCGTGCATAACACCGGCAATAATGAAGCCGAGAGGAAATGCATTGATCAAGATTCCCAGTGCCAGTGCGCGTGACGACGATGGCCACACCTCAGCGACAATCACTGCTGTAAGTAGAAGTATGGCACCAGCACCAGTGCCAGTAATGGCGCGCAGCAGGACAAAGATGGTGACGTCGGATACAAAGGCCGCCACAACTGTTGACAGAGTACAGAGCACAATGGAAGCAACAAGCGTGATCTTACGACCGACACGATCGGCAATAATGCCCAACAGGACGGCACCTATTGCCCAGCCACCGAGGAAGGCCGACTGTGCCCACGAACCTAACTGCGCAACTGCCTCACGTTCGGAACTCCCCATAAGGTCGCTCGCCAACGAAGGAAGGTAGACACTAAACAGTGTCGCTGAAATGCCTGCCGCTACGGTAGCAAGCCAGCACAGAAGATAGAGTGTGGCACGTGAAGTCATGCGCAAAGATAGAACGCCGTATCTTCGAAGCATATCGGGAACGGTCGCACACATTGCGCGAACAGGGAAGCGGGTGCAAATCCCGCACGGTAGCGCCGCCGTATCGGTCGACGAATCATCCTGGCCCTTGAGGCAGTCACTGTCCGCCTTGCGGATGGGAAGACGGATGAGGAGAATGACACCGGAGTCGGAAGACCTGCCGTTGCCAAACCACGTTTTTTTGCGACGTATCGTCGCACCGCTGCGCTCACAGCGGCCACGTTTTATTCTAAGGATTGCGGGATGATCCGCTCTGCACTCGTCGTTTTCTGCACAATTCTGTGCAGCACTTCCCTCTTTGCCGTTGACACTGTGTTGACGGCTCCCAAACCCGTCGCTCTTATTGCCGATGGAGGAGTTGTTCACGTCTTCACCGATCGTATTGATCTTGACTACGATGGTGTTCAAGAAGACGGTGAATCACCTGCTACGTGGATAATCGTAGATGCCTTTACGCGACAGACACTTGACTCAATGGCATTTCCGTGGGCAAGTGTGAAGGCGAACCGTCCAGCACTCGATCCGAAAATCGGTATGATGCTCATTTGTGAGGGTGGCGCCGTTCATGCCTACCTCACTGCGGGACAACAGTTTGTGACGGCCATTGTTGACGTTGAGGCATATGCCGTAGGTGTTGATCCAGATCGCCTCCAGTTTGCCGTAAGCCGCCGTCCAGACTTCGAGAATCCTGGCACGGTTGAGATCTACTCCTACGAGGGAACAAAGATTGCAACTGTCGACGTTGGTGTTAATCCACAGTACATCACGTCGTGGTCATCAGGAGATAGGTACGGTTGGATTGTTGTGAATGAAGGTCTGTTTGGTCAACCAAACGGTTCAGTAACCATCATCGAAGCTACTGGCGCTACGTCATACTCAGCTCGTACGGTTGTTGTTGGTGATACACCGAACCATCTTGCTGTGCGTGGTACAACGGCATGGGTTGTTGTTAATGGTTCACACACGCTGGTGGGTGTCGACATTCTATCGGCTACTGTTGTTGACACGGTTGCCATGGAAACATCTGGCTACGACGGTCCTCGCGAGTGCGCAATCTTCGCAGAGCGCGCCTACGTGTCTACATATGCTGGTGTTGTGCGAGAGGTTCATCTTGACTCGTCAAAGATTACACGCTCCTTTACGGTCGAATCCAAGGCCGAGGGTATGTGTATCGTTGGCAATGATCTTTGGGTATGTCGCGCCATGGAGGACTCTTCCTACGCTCCAGACTCGTCGATCTTTATCTTTTCGATTGCGGAACCGTCATCGGTATGGGCAGACAACAGAACCCCTTCTGCCCCCTTCATTACTCATCGCACGGAAACGACCGTGACGGTATCAACTCAGTATGATGTTATGCTTGTTGACATAACGGGTCGGACACAGCAGCCGCAGTATGTCACGACTACCGATGAAGCAAAAGAGATCAACCTCTCTGCTGTTCCGTCAGGTGCATGGATTTTGAGTGACGGACGGAAGAGTGCGACGGTCATCATAAGCCGGTAGGTGGCGATATTGCGCACATGATGCGCATGTCTCTTCTCGCCCTCGTGCTCACGACAACCACGGTTGTCGCTCAACTACTGCCAACACCATCGCCCGCCGATCTCGAACGAGATCTGCGGGCGTATCGTTTTCGGAACATCGGACCGTATCGTGGAGGCCGCTCTCTGGCCGTCTGCGGCCACCCGTCACAACGTAACACGTACTATGCCGGTGCTACTGGAGGTGGTGTATGGAAGACGGAGGACGGTGGTGACACGTGGCAGTCTGTGTCTGACACAACGTTTGGGTCGAGCTCGATTGGTGCTATCACCGTCGCACCATCAGATCCGAACGTAATCTGGGTTGGTACGGGCGAAACCGATATACGTGGCAACATTTCTCCCGGAGATGGTCTGTATCGTTCCACCGATGCCGGTGTGACGTGGTTTCGTGCCGGACTCACGTCGTGTCGGATGATTGCCGACATTGCCGTCGCCCCGGATGATGCCGATGTTGCCCTCGTTTCGTCCATGGGCCGTGTTTTTGGTCCCGATACAGCTCGCGGAATCTATCGCACAACAAACGGAGGTCAGTCCTGGACAAAGGTCCTCTACGTTAACGACAGTGTTGGCGGCCTCTCTGTCCGTATTGACCCGCGGAATCCGCGAATTGTCTGGGCCAGTATGTGGCGTGCAGAACGTAGTCCGTGGAGTCTGAGCAGCGGAGGTAAGGGTTCATCGCTGTGGAAGAGTTCTGATGGAGGTCGTACATGGAAGGACATGACACAACGTCCTGGCCTGCCTACGGGAATACTTGGAAAGATTACGGTTGACCCGTCACGAGCGCAACAGAATCTTGTCTGGGCAATGGTGGAGAATACCAATGGTGGCCTGTTCCGCAGTGACGATGGTGGCAACACCTGGCGACGCGTAAACTCTTCCAACGACATTCGGCAACGTCCATGGTACTTTAACCATGTTTTTGCCGATCCTTCGAACGCTAATGTTGTTTACGTCTTGAATGTAGCATTCCATCGTAGTGACGATGGTGGCAGAACATTTACAACCATTGGCACACGACATGGTGATCACCACGATCTCTGGATTGATCCGAACGACAACCAGAGAATGATCATCGCCGATGACGGTGGATTTGAAGTGACTGTTGATGGTGGACATCATTGGACGGAGGAAGATGTTCCGACGGCGCAGTTTTATCATGTGACCGTTGACCAACATTTCCCCTATCGTCTCTACGGTGCGCAGCAGGACAATACAACGTGTTCAATTCCAAGTCGTGTTATTGGCGGATGGTCCATTGATGAGTCCGACTGGTACTCCGTTGCCGGATTCGAAAGTGGCTGGGTTGTTCCCCACCCTTTAAACCCCGACGTAACATTTGGTGGGAACTATTCGGGATATCTGGGTAGACTCGACCGCCGAATCCAGCAGGAGCGCGACATAAGTGTCTATCCAAACAATCCCATTGGTGAAGGGGCTTTAATAAGGGGCGAAAGATTTCAGTGGACGTTTCCAATTCTGTTCTCACCACATGATCCAACCGTTCTCTATACAACGTCACAACATGTATGGAAGAGCACAAATGAAGGAGAGTCGTGGACACGCATTTCTGGCGACCTGACACGAAACGACAGTACAAAACAAGTTGCGTCGGGCGGCCCTATTACGAAGGACAATACAGGTGTAGAAGTTTACAACACGATTTTTGCCTTTGCTGAGTCTCCCATCACCAAGGGTGTGTTATGGGCTGGTAGTGACTGCGGTCTTATCCACGTCAGTCGCGATGGTGGCACAACATGGACAAACGTCACTCCGGCTGGATTACCGGAGTCACAGATTTCAATCATTGAGCCATCACCTTATGATGCTGGCACGGCCTATGTAGCCGTAACGAGATACAAGTTCGGTGACAACCGTCCATACATCTACCGTACACGTGACTACGGTACAACGTGGACACCGATAACAAAGGGACTCAACGATGGAGATATCTGTCGTGTTGTCCGTGCAGATCCTTTCCGAAAAGGACTGCTCTTTGCTGGACACGAACGTGGCCTCGCCATTTCGTTTGACGACGGCGCAACGTGGTCGGCGTTCCGACAGAACCTACCTGTTACACCGGTTCACGACCTGCGCATTCATCCACGCGAAAAGGACCTCATTGTCTGTACACATGGCAGATCCTTCTGGATATTGGACGACATTTCCGTCCTACATCGTTATGAACCTTTACGAGCAGACTTTAAGGCCTATCCACCACGAACAAGTTATCGTGTTGATGGTGGTTCGTGGTCATCACCTCGGATGGACGTTGGAGAAAATGCACCGAACGGTGTCGTCTTCCACTACTCCCTTGCCGATACAACGTCGAAGGAACTACGCCTGACCATTCTCTCGGACCGTGGTGACACCATATCGAAGTTTAGCAGCAACATTGATACGAAGGGCAAACCCTTTGAAGTAGACACCAAGTTCTATCGCGACTCGCTGTATCGTCCATCACAACTGGCCCTCACACGTTTCCGTGGCCTCAACAGATTTGTGTGGAACATGCGCAAACCCGATGCCGAAACTATTGACGGCATGTTACTCTGGGGTGGTGGTGTACGTGGTCCAAAGGTCCTGCCCGGAACGTATACGGCCATTTGGACCTTGGGTACCATTGTTGACACCGTACAATTCGAGATCAAACTCGACCCACGACTTACGGTTCCGATGACGAACATCGTCGAACAACACAACCTCGCCATCGAAATACATCGATATGTGGATACGGTCCACAAAACCATCAACGTTATCCGCCAGATGCGCTCTGCCATTAAGACAGTGCGTACACGATGGAAAGACCGCGACACAACAGAAACCGTCGAAGCTCGAACGTTATCGTCAAAAATCATCGACACTCTCACAACTGTTGAGGAAGCGCTTGTTCAAACAAAGGCCAAGGCCTTTCAGGATCTTCTGAACTATCCCGTAAAACTCAACAACAAGATCGCCTCATTACTCGACGTTGTTGAGTCGGCCGATGAACGCCCTACGGCACAATCACGAGCACTCTTTGATGAGTTACGTCGTGAGGCCGACCGACTTCTAACAATTGTCGATCGTACTGAGCGTGACAACGTAGCCAAACTCAACGCTGCGATTTACGCCTTACAACTACCGGCCATACCGCCGAGGACGTCAGCACGATGACGGTCAGCACAGCGCTTCGTTCCTGCGTCATTGTTGTCCTTGCAGCGGTATGCTCCTACGTCTGGATTGACGTTCCATTGGCCATCTGGATCCACTCCATCTCTACACCATGGATGCAGAACATTGGCAGCGTCCTGGAAGAGGCCGGCAAGTCACATTGGCTCCTGGGATACACGCTTATTGTTGTTGTTGTCACGTGGCGATCCTGGCGCGACGTCTCCACACGCCATCTTGTTGTGTTTGCGTCTATCGCTGCAAGTGGCATTCTTGCCAACATCATCAAAATACTTATCAACCGTTCGCGACCACCGCTACTGTTCAGTGATGGCATTGCCGAGGCACGTCCATTCTCCTTCATTTTTGACTACATCTGGCAATCATTTCCAAGTGGCCATGCAACTACTGGACTTGCCCTTGCTGTTGCAGGAAGTGCCATGTATCCGCGATACAAGATCCTCTTTTGGTTCGCTGGCCTCGCCATCGCAGCTGGCCGTATCATCTACAACGTCCACTATCTCAGCGACGTCCTGGTCGGCTCCGCTCTCGGCATCATATGCGCAGCCATTGCAGTGAGGATGAGGATGGATTGGGGAGGCAGATGGGGAGGCAG
>DDUR01000004.1 GCA_002344895.1 Ignavibacteria bacterium UBA2333 | reverse complement strand
TCGGCGTGCATGTTGGCACCGTGAACCTCCTGCGAATGGCGCATCCGATCGTGGGTCTCGTGGATTCGTGTGCAAAACACCACAGCAATGACATATTCTCCGGGAGAATCCTCCCCGAGAAGTCCTACGTGCCCCCTTCGCCCCCTACCACATCTAACTCTCCGGGAGAATCCTCCCGGAGAATTCCTACGTGCCCCCTTCGCACCCTACCATATCTAAATCTCCGGGAGGATCCTCCCGGAGAGTTCTCCCGGAGAATACGTTCGACTTCGAAGAATAGGACATTTTCGGCCCTAACCCTTGGTATCTAAATAGCGTTAATACCGTCACAATGCCGCGTCATGCGCGAGCACAACTCAAAGTACACGACGAATAACCGTTTGAAATGAAAGGACCACACAATGAAACGCGTCATTACGCCTCACTTTCTGGCTCTGCTGCTGGGATTGAGTAGCCTCTATGCTCAAAACACACCTCGGGCATCGACGATTACGGAGTCACTGCCACCATGGGCAACAGTTAATGTCCCTGGAGGTTATTACATGACGGATGTCGACATGGTTGACCGCACAGTCGGTTTTGCCGTCGGCGACTCGGGCACGATTCTTTCGACTTCCAACGGTGGTCGCAATTGGGATGGCGCGCTCGTTGTGCCACGTCAATTGATCAGCGACGTTACTCTACGAGGAGTGTCTGCTAACTCGCGCGCCAAGGTTGTTGTCGTTGGAGACCAAGGACGTATTGTTCGAACGACGGATGGCGTACACTGGACAGTCGACATCGTTGAGACAGGGATGGATCTTCAAGCCGTCACTTGGCAGAATGACACAACAGTCGTAGCCGTCGGACGTGAAGAGGGCTTTATGCCGGTTGTCCTTCGTTCTACGGATGCAGGTGCGTCGTGGTCGCGTATATCCGTCCCCGTTCAACCCAACTACGGACTCATGACGGTAACAACACTTCGGAACGGCACAGTCGTAGCTGCGGGAAGTATCCCTGCTGATAACGCTTTAGACCGACGTGCCGTTTTCATATCATCATCTGACGCTGGGCTAACATGGCGCATTGACAAGACAACCCTCGTGCCGTACATCCCACTCGGATTGTTCGAAACAGCATCGGGTACACTCGTTTGTGCTGGATCGAACGATGATGACCGAACTGGCTACTTCGCTGCTCCCGAAGGTCTATCATCATGGCGTTTCGTGGATGTCGATTCCATGTCACTAACATTTGATATGGCTGAGGATGCTAATGGCAATTTATTTAGCATGGGCTATCAAGAGATCAGAACAGCCACATCTGTCGTCTGGGAAATGCGTGAGTTCGTGAGTAATGAGAGTGGTCAATGGGAGAACCGCAGTCTCGAGAAAGAGCTTATCGGGTCACTTCGTTTCGATGTTGCTGGAGATCGGATTGTCGTTACTCATGGATACGGCGCTGTGCGTCTGCGGTGGAATGATTGGAATCAGCGGAGTCGGCCTGATGTGGATAGTTACATACATCTTGAACTCGGCTCAGTGGAAGTCACTTCATCCGTAGAGGTCACAGTTCCCGTTGCAGTGTGGAATAATAGTGCGTCGGCAGTGACGATAACAGCCATTTCGTTTGTTGACGGCTCGGATGTCTTTAGAGTTGTTAATGCTCCAATTGGCTCCGTCATTGGACCGCAACAAGCTATAGACCTCGCTGTGAAATTTTCTCCATTAGATGAGGGTGATCATTGGGGACTTTTGTCAATAGTATCATCTACAGGAGAAGAGACTCATATCGTTGTAAGTGGCACGGGAGTTCAACCACCGCAGGACGGGCTTGTGGTGAGTCCGTTTGTGCACGTATCTACAACGGATGAGTTTTTTGGCCACGTGACGGTCTCTGAGTCTGTTATACGGAATACGTCAGATGCAAATGTTACCATCGATGATATCGCTATTGTAAATGGCGACCTCGCAGCATTCTGGTACGAAGATTGGCCCGCATTCCCTTATACACTACGTCCAGGGGATGAACTAGACCTATCTATCCGATTCGTTCCACTCGATCGTGGAATTCATCGAGCGCAGTTGCGTGTCCACTTTGCAGATGGTGATACAACCACAATACCCTTAATTGGATATAGTCGACTTGTTGGGTTTGATGATGTTATCGACTTTGGAGTCGTTCCACGTGGATCTTTTCGCGAAGTAACGGCCGGATTTATGCACTCAATGTTGGGAGACCGTGTTGAAGACGTACAGATACAAACACAATCTCCATTCGGCGTGTTAACAGTTGACAGGCCTGACGGATCCATTTTTGGTGATGACGTGGTAACGTCGATACTCTCAGTAGAACCTGATGACAATGGAATATTTGTCCGACCGCTCACGGTAACATTTGGAGATCTGCTTGACGGAGTAGTAATGCGGACATTACGTTACGCGTTGCGTGTTCGAACATCTCCAACGACGGATGTTCAAGATTCGACAGGAAGAACAGCCATGACGGTTTCACCTCAGCCAGTTCTCGATGCAATGAGCATCGTGCTACCAACACCCGACAATGGACGAGCTAGTTTGCGAGTTCTCGACCTAGCTGGATCAATTGTGTACGCGGAGAGTGTGATGATTACCAACGGAACAGCTCACGCAAATGTTGGAGCTCTTCCTCCGGGTGTTTACAACATCGTGATTGAGACAGGCACGGCGTCGAAGAGAAGTATGATCATTAAGAACTAGCAGAAGTGCTTCGACGGCGTTGAATGGTCAATGTGGGAGTATTTATGCGTTGGGCAGGCTCACGTTAACTCGCGCCAACTCTCCGCCAACTCTCCGGGAGAATCCTCCCGGAGAGTTGTTTTGTTTGAAGCGGCTGCTGGTAAACTCGTCAGGTGTTCTTAGGTATCCTCAGGTATTCTCTCCTCAGGTATTCTCCGGGAGAATCCTCCCGGAGAATTGGGACCACTGTCTTCAGTAGTCTAAAAGACAGCGGCGAAGAATACACTGGAACATCTCTCAGGTATTCTCCGGGAGAATCCTCCCGGAGAATTGGGAACACTGTCTTCACTAATCTAAAAGACAGCGGTGAAGAATACACTGGAACATCTCTCAGGTATTCTCCGGGAGGATCCTCCCGGAGAATTGGGAACACTGTCTTCACTAGTCTAAAAGACAGCGGTGAAGAATACACTGGAACATCTCTCAGGTTTTCTCCGGGAGAATCCTCCCGGAGAATTGGGAACGCTGTGTCCTGATGTTCAATTTGAGCAGTGAAGGATTCTCCGGGACAACTCTCCCGGAGAATCCTCCCGGAGAATTGGGAGCGCTGTGTCCTGATGTTCAATTTGAGCAGTGAAGGATTCTCCGGGACAACTCTCCGGGAGAATCCTCCCGGAGAATCGCCTACCGTATCTTCGGCCGTGGTTCGCACCCGCATCGCCCCAACACCATCAGGTCTGCTGCACGTCGGTACTGCCGTGAACTTCTATCTGACCTGGCTGTTCGGACGCCTGAATGACGGCGAGGTCTTGCTGCGGATTGATGATGCCGATCCGAATATGCGACAGCAAGAGTATGTCGATGATATACGTGAGTCGATTAAATGGCTCGGCCTGGAGGTTGACCAAGCACTGCCGTATCAGTCGTCACGACGTGATAGGTACCTGGAAGCTCTGAACGAGCTGCGCCAGTCCGGTACCGTGTTTGCATGTTCCTGTAGCCGGTCGGTTGTTCGACGCGCGTCTCCAGATAATGTGTATCCCGGGACGTGCCGCTCTGCTGGTCTTAGTCTCGATGAGCCGTCCCTGACGTGGCGAGCAGATGTGTCAGGACTGCTGCCGTTTCCCGTTGTGCGACAAAAATCAGGCGTCGCTAGTTATCACATCGCTTCGCTGTGTGATGATGTTGATTTCGCCATTTCTCACGTTATCCGCGGTGCCGATCTGTTCGCCGCAACCGATGCACAACGCCGACTCGCCTCACTCGCCCCATCTCTAGCCCCCTTCCTCACAACATCCGTTCTGTTTCATCCTCTCGTGTATGATGCCAATGGCGTGAAGTTGTCAAAGTCGCTCGGCGCTGCGTCACTCAGTGAAATGCGATTGCGCGGCGAAGGACCCGATTCTATTCTTCAGTTGTTGGCAGCGATGCTCGGAATTCAGAGAACCGTATCCACGATTCATGAGGTCCTCAATGCGCTGAGAGTGAATGATGGTTCTCTGAACGTGTTATCTTCCCGTGATCCGACGCTCGTCTGAACCCACTACTGTCTTCCTGGGGATTGTATGCACACGTTTGTTGCTTGTGTTCTTTTCGTTGTAACCTCCATTGCCTTGTCCGCTCAGTCGCTTTCATGGAGTCCTCTCCGGAGTGGGCTTGATGGTGGTCTTGTTGATGAGTTTATAGTGTCCCCCAATGGGTCGATCTATGCTGATCTCGACTATACTTTCGCACGGATAAATCAGTCAGAGAAGCAGTGGACAGATATTACTCCATTGTTATTCCGACAGCGAATGCGCATGGCCGTTTGCCCAACTCCATTCGGAGCTGATCTTGTTGTCGTCTATGCAGGTACGTCACAAGATTTCGATATTCATTTCAGCACAAATGGCGGTAACTCCTGGGGTGTCATCCCCGTTCCAGAAATCGCACGTGGCAGGAACTTTCGTCTCTTCGGTAGATCCGATGGTACACTTTTTGGATTTGTGGAAATGGAGAATAATGTTGCTGTCTGGAAGAGTCTAGATTTTGGTCAGAGTTTTGGTACTGATGGATCAGTGCCGAAACTTCCAGAGCAGGTACTCGAAGACAGTGAACGACGTTTGTATGTGATGACGTCGACTGAGATTACAATGCGTGGGGGTGGCGACTCGGATGTATGGACGCCTCTGCAGCCACCAGCAGGTACCACACATTGGACGGGCGCAGCCCTTGGCGGTACGATCGCCGTTGCTACTGAGTTGGGCGCATTCCGATACGAATTCACAACGCAACAATGGTCGCCCGTGGCCGATGGTTATGCCCCGGCTACGTACTCAACTCCATTGCGAATCTGTGCCGCGGGTTCACACGATGGCGATATGGTTGTTGTGTACGATAACGACGGTGATGGAAGGGATGTCGTTACCCAGAAATTTGAGAACGGTGCCACATCCTGGGAATCCGTAGGTGAAGGACAGGATGCCATAGGCTTTCGTGATCTCATCGCACTCGGATCAAAAACTCTAATGTTATCATCGTTAGCAGCACCGCTTGTTTCATCGACGAATGGTGCTGAGTGGCAAGCTCTCGGCGATGGGCTTCGAGCCATCAGCGTGCTGCGGTCAGATGTTTCTTCATCAGGCAGGATTGTTGCACCTACAGTCCTTGGTGATGTTCAGTACTCACAGGTGAGTTCTTCCGAACCGTGGCAACTCTCGGATGTTCGTGTACCCACAACGGTTGGAATCACTGCGTTTGAAGAAGCTCGACATATCCGAGATGATCAATGGTTGTTAATCACTCGTTCAGGAATGACATTCTCAGTGAACAATGGAGAGTCGTTTGCTGCAGCAACTGTGCCCGGTCAACCAGTGCAACCGGCATTCCCACTGGGTGTTGATGTCGCACCCGATGGCACCGTTTTCGGTGCGACACCATCAGACTATGTGAGGTCAACAGATGGCGGAGCTACGTGGACTGTTGTAGTTCCAAGTTCACCGCAACTTTCAGTGTTCCGCTCTGCATGGTCGGTAGACGGGAAGATGTACGTGGGCACCAATCGTGGTATCGCAGTACTTGAATCATCAAGTATGCCAGAACCGATTGCCAACTTCGGCGAACCTGTTGCTGAACTATGGTGTAGTCCGACCGATCCACAACAAGTTTCCTGTATAACGGTTGAATCGCAGCGTAACTTTACACTGCGTAGATCCAACGACGGGGGTGTCACCTGGTCAACACTGTCCTTGGGTGATTGGACGAATGAAACACTTTGGGATGTTGAGTTTGATGGGAATGGTGACTTCTACTATGCGACGGCCGATGGCCTGTATTATATCAAGGCAAACGAAACTGATCCACTTCTTGATATTATTGATCGTGATGTTGTGGTTTCCCTACGATGGAAAGCCGGTAGAGGTCTGATGGCAACAACATTTCGTGGTGATGTCCTTTTGGCCGACATAACGACGAGCGTTGTCAACAAAGCTGCTGGCCCTTCGCCCCTTTCGCTCCTTACCACTGATGATCCTCAGCGAGTTATGGTTAAGGGGCTTCAAGAAGGGGCTGTAACGTACGAAGTTGTCGATATAATGGGACGAACACTCATTCGTGGGAATTCCGACGTTGTTGATGGTATGTCAACCGTCTACATCGGATCCATCAGTGGAGTGTATCTCGTAAAGTTTACAACACAAACCGAAACGTCTACCGTTCTTGGCGTGGTGGCGCGATGACATCGAGCCACTCGTGCAGTCCTGCTGATCCAATGGGATCAAATGGATCAGTTGTAGGATGGCTGTCGAGACGTCGGCGTATCTCGTCAAATAACGATCGACGTTGAATCGGTGTAAGCACGTCGGATAATCGACGAAACAATGATAGGGCTGCCTCCGTGCGTGACGTAGCCATGTTGCGCACGGAGAGGAATCGTTTGAGTGATCGAGATGTGGTTCGAAGAAGATCTCTATCGCCTTCAACAGTTGCCTGTCGCATACGAATGATCCGTGCTGCGGCATGGAGATCCGGACGGAGCTCGTCGTCCTCCATACCAACATATCGCAGCCAATGGCCAGCCTCCGTCCAACGACTCGCATCCGCAAAAAGTCGTGCATATAAAAAAGCGCCGGCGATTCTGGACTGCGCTGGTATGCGTTCACGCAGAGCTGCATAACGTGTGCGTATAAAGTCATAGCGCTCGTCAATACGCGTAACGTCGCCTGACCTCAGCGCATAAACAGCTTCCGTGTTCATAGCACGAAAGAAGCGTTTTACCTCAATGTTCCGTGTTGGCCTTTTACCATGATCTGCCCAGAGATCATCAATACGTGTGAGATAGGCATCATAACGTCCGGCCTCAATATTGCGCTGAAGCCACATTTGTAGGAAGGTCAGTGGCCAGTCGGGTCGGGCTGCTGCAATCTCAGGATCTGCCTCCATCATGTCGAGTAATGCCTGGGCATGATATAGTGCAGCTTCCGTGTTATGTGTGTGGTAATAGTGCCAGTTCGAAAGAGCAAGATGAAAGTTTAGGCGTGCCGGACGAGAGTTGGCCTTCTCAATATCTTGTAAGAGTTCATGTTCACCAAGTTGAGCGATCCATCGGGCTGAACTGCCGTCAGCATCACCGTGTGTACTGCGAAGGAGGTGATAGTGGAAAAGGTTGCCAAGCTCCTCGTACTCAATCGTTGACTTCAGAAGGTTCATCACGTCAAGCTGCTCCTTCGAGAGAGGGTCTGTGCTTCCGTCACTCTCAGGACGCTCAAGAACCACATGCCGGTAGTTCTTGTACCACGAAATCGTCTTTAACCAAAAGGCATACTCGTCGTGTGCAACAGCAAGCTCACGCGCCTTCGTAACTCTTCGCATTGCAAGGTCGTACAACGCTTTCTCCCACAGAAAGTCTGCGTCCTCGAGTAATTCGACGATCTGACGTTCCGTCGATGACGAGGCGTGATAGAGACGCATGGCCTCCAGGATCTGCTGAAACAGATAGTGCTTTGAGGCTGCAAGCCGTTTTGCCGCCGGATGATCTCCGAGTAGTGCCTTGAGTTTGGCTTCATCAAAGGTGTCCATCGACTCAAGGGCATCAAAAAGGGCTACGTAATCATTCTCGCCACCAATAACGTGACGGGCGCAGTACTTACGGAAGTAGCCCTTTTCCGTTCGGGAAAGGGAATGGATGAGTCGGAAAAGATCGTCGGATGTACGCATTTCGACTGCGAAGATTGGGAGAAACGTGGTACGAACAACCCACCGCCTTGTCGCGTCTTTGTCCAACCAAGAACGTCAAACCAACCACACAGTCTGGAATGTATCATGTTTCGCTTCTTTTTAACAGCCCTAACGCTGTTCGCAATCAGCTTCTCTGCTCAGGCAGATTGGTCCGTTCGGCCGATGCCGACGGAAAAGTCACTTCGTTCCGTTGGATTCAGTGACCCACTTCATGGCGTCGCCGTGGGTGACGATGGAACGGTCATTCGCACAACAACCGGTGGTGCCACGTGGACCCTTGGTCGAACCGATATCGGCGATCATCTTACTGCCGTTGATGTAAAAAGTGGTACGACGTGGCATGCCGTCAGTAGTATCGGCACCTACTTTGGAACAACCATCGGTGGCTGGGTTTGGAATCGGCATTTTGTTGATCATACATCAAGTCTCACCGATGTCTTTTTTGTGAATGACACGGTCGGAATTGCCGTTGGCACAAATCACCAACTTGATTCCGGTCGAATTCATCGTACAACGGACGGCGGTAAAACGTGGTCGAGAATACCCAACCCAGCAAACGGCATTATCAACCACACGCTCTACGCTGTACATTTTTATAACGAGTTACGCGGTGTAGCTGTTGGCGGTGAAGAAACTGCCTGGTCAACTGGTAAGGGTGTAGTGCTCACCACCACCGATGGTGGCCAGTCCTGGAAACACGCTCTCACAACGGAAGAGCTCATCACGTTAACAGATGTTCGCCACTTGGCATCAAATGTTATCCTTGCCGTTGGAACAGTGCCAGCCCTTGCAACGGGAATTGCGTATCAGTCGTTTGATGGTGGCCAAACGTGGTCGACGTATCCTCATGTACTTCAAACAGTCAATGCAATGTCGATGCGTGATCTGTGGAACGGATACATTGTTGGACATCAGGTTAAGGAGCAAGGGGGCAAGATTGTCTTTGTTCAAACCGTGGCCCAAACGGCCGATGGTGGACGCACGTGGACAGCCGTTGATGAGCGTGTTGATGGTCCACCACTCACATCAGTTGCCGTCGCTGGAGAATACGTCCACGCCGTTGGAATCACCGGTTATGCTCTTCGCGGTGAGGCAGATTGTTCGCTTCCAATATTCACGCGCAACCTTGATGAAGAACGGAACCTTGTTGTAGGGTCGAAAACGATGTTGCGCGTATCAACGCGTGGTGGTGACGATGACCGGTATCAATGGCGGAAAAACGGCGTCATCATCCCAGGTGCAACGGATAGTATCCTTGTTTTCTGGCCTGTCCGATCTGTCGACGCTGGAACGTATGATGTCGTTGTGACAAATGATTGTGGATTCGTGACATCCGTTGCCTGTACTGTGACAGTTGTTGATGGGGGAGTCCTTGTTGCAGATCGTCGCATCATTGAGTTTGGCATCATCGAGCCTGGCACAGTTCGTGACACAACACTCGTAAACTTTCTTCGGAATGAAGGAACGGCCGACGTTGTACTTCGGCAAGTGCGTCCGACGTCGTCACCTGCCGTATCTGTTGTTTCGGACGTAGCTGGTGTGACCATTCGGCCAGGTCAATCACTCAATGTCACACTTCGATTTGCACCAGTTGAGACGGCCGATCTTTGGTCTGCCCTCGTCTTTGACACCGACTCTGACATTGATCCGGTTGTTCATGTAACGGGGACGGCCGTGTCCGAGGGTGACGGAGCAATAACAACACCATATCGTGCGATAGACTTTGGCCAGGTGCCCATTCTCGAAACAACGGACAGCAGTGTTGTTGGTCTGGTTCGGAACACTTCAAACGAGCCGTTGGAGATTCAGGCAATTTGGGTTGTGGGTGACGACCAGGCAGTCTTTCACGTCGACGGTTATCCCGAGCTCCCGTTCACACTTGCTGCAGGTGCAGAACTCAACCTTTCTGTCTCGGCATCACCACATGACGGACGTATTCAGCGCGCCATACTCACGATTATCTCAGAGGACAACACCGTCAGCCTACCAGTCGTTGCCGTCTCATCACAAGACGATGGGCGCGACATCGTAAACTTTGGTACTGTCGGAGTTGGTACATCACGCGATACAACAATCGAAGTCTACCACATCGTAGACGGGGGAATGTGGGTCAATTCTGTTGACCTTGCAGCCGGTCCGTACACCGTAGTAGAAACGACACCGACCCTTCCAGCCATTCTTGATGGATATGAGCCACTGCGGATCACGGTGCGATATGCACCAACTGCGTCAGGTAGTTCGGCTGCTGCCATGCGCGTTGCATGGCTCATGAATGACTTCCCGTTCTACGTTGAGCGTGTTGTGTTGCGTGGTGAAGCCCCACCGGTAACGTCAACAGACGAGGACCCTGCAACGACGTATCGCATTGCGCCACAACCGGCATCTGATGATGTAGCAGTAACGCTGCCCGGATTACACGGTGTAATCGACGTTCAAGTCGTAAACATCACAGGTCAGCTCGTTGCTCGCAGCAGTCACAGCCTTGGCGCAGATGCTCGCTTTGTTCTGAACACGGCAAACCTTCTATCAGGATCATACAGCATCCAGATACGCACAGCTGACGGTACCGTCCGTTCAGTACCACTTCACGTACGTCGATAACAACGTCGTTCGGGTGGGGGAGAGAGGAAAAATCCATGCGATAGAGCGACGCAAGCTCATTCTCATCCCATTCTCGTCCCATTCTCCGGGAGAGGTGCCGGGGACCTTTTGGTCCCCGGCACCTTCCTTCGTCCGTCACCCTGCGTTTAGCTTTTCTCTGGGTGAGTTGCCAGGGATACCTTACTCCCGGGCACCTGGGTTAAGCTCCGAACTCTGCAGCTTAAACGCGCGTCGAACAACGATCGCAAAGTTGTTGAATCCACACTCATTTCTGCGAGCTAGATCGCAGAAATGTTGTGCATGTTACTTCTTCTTGTCGTTGTTGTTTGGAGTAATGATCCGCGTTGAGGGAGGCCGTGGATCACTCCTAGTCGTCGACCGATCTAATGTTGGATTCGGTTTTGGAATCTCGACATTGCTTGAATCATCATTGGAAGGATTATTTGATGACGAGCCCTTGGGATTTGTGGACATTCAACCTCCAACAGAATTGATTATTCGGCAACAAACTATGATAAGTATCAAAATACACAAAATGGGTAGTAGTTGATTGACCGCTATCTTTAGTATGCTAGCTCTTTCCTCGTTAACTTCATGATTGATGTCAGAATTATGAGCCATGTTACTCATTAGTTGCGCTCTTGTTTCGTCGTCGTTCTTGTCCTTGCAATATTCGTTAATTGCCGTTAGGTTGGTTGTATCGACGTATGATCTAAGCATTAGAGCATGAATGCAGAGGTAAATCGCGACGACGACAACGACGATTGTTAGTACGTGAACAACTGCTTCAGTAGTCGACATCTGATCTGGTACAGAAAGGATTGTTGCGCCTCCAAGCAGTGTGATAATGCTTAGCGTAACTTGAATCTTGCGCTCCAATGCATCCGAATCTGACCTTTGTCGGGCGAGAACTGATAGATGGTAGTCATACAGAACTTTTGTATTCGGAGCGGGCTGCTTCAAACTTTGCTTACTTTCATCTATGTCTGAATTGTCCATCCGTGCAAAGTACAAGAGTTCGGTAATAAATATTGTATTTACATCCGTCACCCCGCGTCAGCCAGCGTCACCCCGCGTCAGCCAGCGTCACCCCGCGTCGGCCAGCGTCAGCCAGCGTCAGCCAGCGTCACCCCGCGTCAGCCAGCGTCGGCCAGCGT
>DDUR01000093.1 GCA_002344895.1 Ignavibacteria bacterium UBA2333 | reverse complement strand
GGCAGGTGGGGTTAATGGTGGGGAAGATGTAACTTCAATGCACCCCGGAGGGGTGCTGTATATCAGCCCGGAGCGAAACTCCGGGATAACCCCAGCGTCACCCAGCATTACCCGTCGTCACCCAGCGTCAGCTAGCGTCATTTCCCAATCAAGTTGTACAGAATCGACTGTGAGCTTACAGTGAATGGTGCGGCGGTTCCAGAAACACCTGAATGTTCCAACACCATCACCGGTCGACACAATGGGATAGATCACACGGATGTTTCCACCGGCATCAAGGAAGCTCCACTGTATTGCTCGTGGACTGTTTGTGACCGTAGGTGGGACGTCAATCACATGTGCCATGCTGTCAATAGGAATATCACGAAGACGAAGATAAACTGCATTAAAGTCTACTCCGCCATAGATTTGCTGACTCTGAAGTTCCATGGTCAGATTGAGGTAGGCTGGTTCACCGCCAACAATCGTACATGACCATGATGAAGGCATGTGGCGGACAACATAGGTTCGTCCGTCGAATTGCACACGTACGTCTGGTTCTTGCTGAATCTCTGTCTCCCCTTCCAGCAACGTAGATCGACGGTCGGCATCGATACCCGTCACCGGTGTGCATGCATTGAAGGCAAGCGCCATCATACTCAGCAGGATGTTGAACGCTGTTATTCCCATTGTTTGGTGTTGCATTACCATAGAGTGATCACCAAGGACGTACAGTGATGGCCGTTGTGAGTCCAAGCGTTGTCGCCGCACGATTCCGCTCATCTACACGAAATGTGATTCCCGTTGCCTCTACTCCGAGGGCAATTCCAAATGCCGGACTTACAAAAAACGTCGCGCCAACGTGGGCCTTCCCAACGTATCCCGCCGTCCACGCACCAAGTGTTGTCTCAAGCCACGGCTGAAACACGTCAGATGTCACGGGCATCCAACGATGGACAGCACCAATCCAGCGTACTGCACCTTGTTGATCAATTCGGAATCTTGCACCATTCACAATGCGCTCGTAGGAAATCGGAATGACTTCCGAACCAACGGCAAGACCCAGGCGATGATGATCCGAGACACCATACGTCACGGTTGCCGATACTCTCTCAAGCGCTGTTACGGGGCGAAGAGGGCTATTTGTTGCCGATGTTATCGACGAGGCAAGTCGGAGTGTGCCATCAATGTCTTCATACCATACCGACGAAGGTGCTTCATCAGCAATACTCAGTAGCTTCTGTGTGATCACGTCACGATGTTGTTCACGAATTGAGGTATTCATCACATCGTCGACGTTAGACGTGAGCGCATCATTCGATAATCGGTCGATCACCGTCACATTGACCTCTTTGTCGATATGCCTCTCTCCATCGTTTTCCATCTCAGTAGGCGACGTCTGCAGTTCTGCATGATCCGTGTGTTGCTGCAGTGCCGATGAGCGACGTGTACTCAGACGACGTCGAGACATGGCCGACATAACTTCTTTGGAAGTTTCTTTATGATATATCGAAACATCACTCACATCAGTCTCGGATGTGGTTGCAACGCCTCCATTCGATACCCGCGACTGTGGACCGTAGATATCGCCAGAAGAGGTTGTTGCTCCAAAGGACGTCGTGGTACGTGGTGCCGTAACAACGAACTTCGTGTCAGCCGTCGTCACGGCCGTAGATGAACCTGCCCACCATCCTAAACCGAAGATGATGCATGCTCCAGCAAGAATGCTCAACAACAGTGGCACGGTTGACAAACCTGCTGATGACGGGGCGATGGTTGTAAGAACCGACGAGGTGAGAGCTGCAGGAATGGGTGTTGTGACGGATGATGATGCTGCAATCGACATCATTGCACGCATTTCAGCAACCATGGTTGCGAGCAAAGGGTCAGTATGAAGCGTTGCTTCAAATGCCGTGCGTTCTTCGGGTGACATCTCATCGTCGAGATATCGATAGACGTTGTCATTCATCCGTTGTGTCCTTTCCAGTTCTGACAACGATTGGCTGTTGTGGTGACCATGTCTCGCGGAGTTCCTGCAGACGTGGTAAAAGAATTTCTCGAAGGGCCGTACGGGCTCGCCAGAGGCGCGTACGAAGTACAGCTATGGGTTCCGTTGTAATGCGTGTCATCTCATCGTACGACATGCCCTGCACGTCGTGAAGGATAAACACGTCACGCTGATCAGCAGGAAGTAGTCGCAATGCAGCCTGGAGTAAGGCCTGAGACTCATCCACGTCAGTACGTCGTTCATCAGCGGCAACGTCGAAGCCCTCTAACGGCACTGTTCTGTCGGACGTTCTGAGATCATTCAGTGCTCTGTTCCGTGCGATCCGCACAAGGAAGGCACCGACGTGTGTTACGATGATCGGTTCCTTCGTCATTGCCGCATGGAACTTGAGCCACGATTCCTGAAACAGGTCATCAGCGTCATCATGTGCGTCACACATCGACCTGCAGTATGCATGCAGACGTTGCGCGTGTCGCTGATAAAACTCTGTCATCACGTCGGCTCGACGTCGTGTGTCATCGCGCCACACAGCACAGAGTTCTTCGTCGGTCAGGTTCTTCATCGGACCTAGCTGCCTACGTTGGTACGAAGAAGTGTACGGCGGATGTAGGCAGACTGTGTGCATGCATCTTGCAGATCCGTATGCATCCAGTAGACAATACCTTTTCCGGATTCAACACGAAGAACATGTTCGCGTGTCCACCACAATGTTCGTCCGTCATCGGATCGCTGCGCTGAATTACCAACCACTTCAGGGTCAAACACAGCACTATCTGGCGACACCAACTTCATTTCATGGTATTCGACAATCGACATCGTCGTGGTTTGCAGTGAGACCGGCCGAAGAGCTTTATATACAACGTTACGATCGATCCGAGACATTACAATTTCGCCATCCGGTCCGAGTGAAGGAAGTTCCTCTGATGGGCCTACCACGGAGTCGATACGAACGGTTTCTGTGCCGGAAATCGGGCAATGGTCAATATCATACCACCGATTCCCAATCGGACGGCATGCTGCAACTGACAGTGACGTTGTGAAGAAGTCATCGCGTACGAGCACCTGTCCGGTTGACGTTGACATTGTCAATGTATCAATGATTTCGCCATTCCGATAGATATGCAGAACATGTCCCTGCACACCATCAAGCTGAATAGTTGAAACAACAACCATCGAGTCCGTGAATGTCTGTACAGCTCCGAGCGGCTGTGCTTCCTGCGTTTCATAAATCCACCAGTTCCCTGTTTCCAGATGCAGATCTGCAGCAGTAAGACACCGTTCCACAACCGGGTCGGTAGGTGCAGAATTTGAATCACATCCAACAAACAGCATGGTTGAACTGGCCACAACCAGCATCACCATCACAACTCGTTGTACAACTGCCTTCATTCTTGTTTCTCCTGTTGATTGTGTCGTTATCACCCTTTGTGACAGAGACACGGGGAGGAGGGAAATATCACGGGGTGGGGAGGCAGGTGGGGAGGCA
>DDUR01000081.1 GCA_002344895.1 Ignavibacteria bacterium UBA2333 | reverse complement strand
TGGGGTTGATGGTGGGGAGGCAGGTGGGGAGGCAGGTGGGGAGGCCAGGTGGGGTTAATGGTGGGCTTCTACGACAACAACAGCAACGGCAACGGAGGAGGTGTGACTGAGTGTTACATGAATGCGGTGATGCGACCAGCGTTCAGCCATAACACCAAAGAGTTCAATCTCTGGTTGACCAGTTGGCAGGTTTCGAATGCCAACGTTTTTAAATGCCATACCATCACGCATACCAGTTCCTATGGCCTTCGAGAAAGCCTCCTTTGCCGCAAATCGGGCCGTGTAGTGCAGGAACTTTGTCTCACCAAAACGTTCGCAGTAGGCGATCTCGGTTTCGGTAAAGACACGTTTCAGGAAACGCTCGCCGTACTCCTCGTAGGATGCCTTTATGCGCGCAACGTCAGTTATGTCTGTGCCTATACCAACGATAGACGTCATGCTGCCTCCAGAGCCGCAACAATGAGAGGAAGTGCTGTACCACTTGGGGCAGCAATGTGCCACGTTACATCTGGTGTTAGATCCGTTGAGGTTGGATTCACCTCGATGATGGCAGCACCTCGTGATCGTGCCGTATGTGCAAGTCCTGCAGCAGGCCACACAACGGAGCTTGTGCCGATACTCATAAACACATCAGCGTCACGCGCAGCACGCTCAGAAGCATCCCAGACGTCGCGTGGCAGGTCTTCACCAAACCAGACAACATTTGGTCGTAGACGTCCACCACACGTTGTGCACACTGGCAAACCAGCCGCATCAAGCTGCTGTTCGCCCTTGTGAATCTCTTCACAAACAGAGCAACGGTCTTCCACAAGATTGCCGTGAACCTCAAGAACGTTGCGGCTGCCGGCACGTTGATGAAGACGATCAACATTTTGAGTAATCAGTGTAAACGTTCCATCACGTTGTGTTATCCAGCGCTCAAGAGCAACGAGTGCCGTATGTCCGGCGTTCGGCTCAACAGCATCAACAACGGCACGACGGTGTGCATACCAGTCTAGCACTCGTTGTGGATTGGCCATAAATCCATCCATACTCGCCAGTTCTGTTGGCGAAAACCTTGCCCAGATACCATCAGGATCACGAAATGTTGCCACACCACTTTCAGCGCTGACGCCAGCGCCTGTGAGGACGGCGATGGATCGCGCTGACTTCAATCGTGTGAGAGCATCGGCAGGGATCATGAGTTCAGCTGGTCCTCAAGCAAGAGATAGGCACGAAGTAATTCGTCGATGTCACCATCCATCACAGCGTGAACATCAACAACCTTCGTTTCCGTACGATGATCATTCACCATCGTATATGGCTGGAACACATAGGAACGAATCTGTGAACCCCATTCAATCTTCTTCTTTGTGCCTTCGATGGCTGCCTTGGCAGCTTCCTCTTCTTCGCGTCGTTTCTGATAGAGTCGACTCTTCAACATCTTCATGGCACGTTCGCGGTTCATGAGCTGCGAGCGTTCTTGCTGACAGGAAACAACGATTCCCGAGGGGATGTGGCGCAAACGGACGGCTGTTTCAACCTTGTTAACGTTCTGGCCCCCTTTGCCCCCTGACCGAAATGTTTCGAGTTCAACGTCTGCCGGATTAATCTCGATCTCAACGTCGTCTTCAACTTCAGGATAGACAAAAACGGAGGCAAAGGACGTGTGGCGGCGGGCATTGGAGTCGTACGGACTGATACGAACAAGGCGATGTACACCATTCTCGGCCTTAAGATAACCGTAGGCATACTTACCCTTGATTTCGAGTGTACCGGACTTGATACCGGCCTGCTCACCTTCCTGTTCGTCGGCCAGGAGGACCTCGTAACCACGTTTTTCTGCCCAACGTGTGTACATACGCAGGAGCATTTCTGCCCAGTCTTGCGCCTCGGTACCACCCGCTCCGGCGTTAATCGTCAGAATGGCATTACGGTCATCATCGGGACCAGAGAGGATCTTGCGAAGCTCGAGGTTATCGACGGTGGCACGGGCTCGTTCCACCTCGGCGTCGATATCGGCCTCCATGGCCGCATCATCAACTTCTTCGGCGAGCTCGATAAGGGCCAGGGCATCATCGAGGGCTGATCCGGCCTCTTCCCACGTACCGATCCAGTCCTTCAGACCAGATATCTCCTGCATAAACTTTTGCGCCTTCTGCTGGTCTTCCCAGAAGTCCGGCGCTTGCGACATCATCTCGCGCTCGGCGAGGTCATCACGTTTACGATCGATGTCAAAGGAACCTCCGCAATTCATCCACACGCTCGCGGAGTTCCGAAATCCGTTGTTTTTGAGGTTCGAACATGGTACAAAGATACGGTGACGCCGTCCTTGGCGTATCGCCGCCACGATACGCCATGGGAACAAGCCATCGTTACACCGCTTCCTGCACCGGAGTGGTTCGAGCCAAACGCAGTTGGAAAATGATGCCGGCCACAGGGGCGGCTACGATGAGTAAGGAACCGATAAAGGCCGCCGTAACAAGTGATTCAACACCCAGAAAGGTGAAAAGAAGGACGACAACGCCATTTGCAGCCGCAATTCCGGCATAGATTCCTGCAAGTATGGCCTTTGCCTGTTTCCGTGTAAGGAAGGCTGCCAGCAACGTTCCGAAGAACACGATTGCCACACTAGTCGTACTGACAAAAGTTGTGCCTCCGTTCAGTATAGATGCTGCCGAGAAGACTGTAAGCAAGACAACTCCAGTGATCCAGTATGCCGTCCATAAGCCAAGTACTGCAAGTTTGGAGATGAGATAGACAATGATCGTGAGCCCAAACACGATGCCGTACGACTCTACTCCGGGCTCGAATCCAAAGAAGGATGCAAGCGTGTATAACAGTCCAAGGGCCACTACGAGGAATGATGCTGCTGATAGTGAGGCCACATGTGTTCTGCCGAATCGCATCATGGCATATGCAACGGCAAAACACAACAGCGAGATAATGATTGTTATCATGGTGTACCTCTTCACGTTGTGTTGTTAATCTGAACATTTACCAAGACCGGCGTCTCGTGTGGCGTCCGCAATCGCCTGAAGGAACTCTCGTTTTTCATCATCGCTTAATTGGGACTTCAACTCTTCGAGCTTTTCCTTCATCCGTTCAACCTCGCCTTGAACCTCTGCAGAACGCCGTTGAATCTCCTGTAGATTCATTGTCGGATTCTTCATAGCACTGTAACTCTTACACAGTGCCGATTTGTACAGCACTACCGCTTCCTTCCAGGGCGGCTCAGAATGTGAACATGCTGCTGATACAATGACCAACAGACTGAATGTCACCATGGCAACACAACCTCTCCTCATACTACCTCTCCCAGATACGTTTAAACATCTCCTTCAACGATGGTCAACCTAGGGACACATGTAATTCTCTACAATGTGATATTCATGCTACTAGACATGACAATAAAGTTCTCATCATAAATCGGAGTATACTTGCGGTATGTTGAAGTTCTGCTCACATCAATGTCAATAGTGTTGAAGCATCATGCATCAACCGTTCTACAACGTTATCACAAACGCTGTACGATTATTAACATTCTGATTCTGCTCATCAGTTTTAGTTGTGATACAATACAATCGTCAGATTCTTCGGCGCGATCGTTTGACAACGTCATACTTCGTATTGGAGACGCAATTCAACTCGTTGATCGAGGTAAACCTACTACGGCTCTACGCATTCTTGATTCTCTGTCGACCTCACTAGACTCATCACTTCCTGTTGATGTCACAATCGCATACTATGCAGCTGTTGCCAATGCAGCATTCGATGCAAAGGCCTATGCTCTTGCAATAGATGCAGCTGCACTTGAGGTTCTCTTACGACGTCGGCAAACCGCAACATTTACGTTAACAACAAACTTTCTGCCGCATGCACTCAAGAAGATTGGTGATACCACAAAGGCATTACACTGGTATACACATGCTTCACGATCGTCGAACACCATTCTCGCACGAGATGCACATGCAAACGCTGCATGGTTATACGCACTTACTGGACACCACACGCTGGCAACACAGCATCTACGTCAGTGGGATTCATTATTGCAAGGGGCAAAGGGGCTGGACATTCGATCAACCGCCTGGTTCACAACAACAGCACTCATTCTAGCACAGAACACGTTCACGAAGTACCCGACGGCTGCGAATAGACGAGCAGCAGAAATACTGTCACACAGATTACAAGCCCTGTATGACACTCTATCCGGCCGAGACCAGTTTGTTCGAAGTATACTCGTGGCCGCACAGAATCACCTTCCAGCTTCGTGGCATACCATCACGGCAGAGTTCGACGAACAGAATCAAGGAAGTGCACACTCGGCAACAACAGGTCGTCCCACAGACACATCTGCCCCTTCATCTGAGTTCTCAATACATATACGAGATTACACAACGGCTTCTCTCCTTCAGTCAACAATTCCTTTCACATTATCTATACACGACGATGTTTCTCGCCATCCAACACGTGATGAGCAAGGAAACGAATGGTTATGCACGGTGTTTGGAACCTATGTTCGAAATGGCGCCTTCCTCTATCGATTAGATACTCCAGGAGCAGACGTACATCTGGCATCCAACACAGTGCGGGTTTCAAAACACCAAGTTGACGAGCAATCATATTATGGGCAATGGACATCAATATCTCGGTCTAGGTCACTCAACCAGCCGTTACACGATAGTAGTGCGGCTCTTGACGTAACCTGGGCTCCCGCGCTGACAAGCACATACACGTCTGAAGGAACATCAAAGGCAACTTCAGAATCAACACGACGCGAAAATGAGTTAAGCATCATGATGGAGTTTCTCGGTCATACGGATCACCAGGTGATACAATCCGTATTGGACATAGCACGCAATAAGCAGATTCGAACATTCTACTCGTTACCTGGTAACAGACTTCTTTGTGGGATGCGGAGAGGTCTTGGTATCATTCATCTTCAAACAGGTCAGATTGAGACGATTCGTACAAACTCTCACTTCATTGATGATCATCAGGTAGACGGCATCTATCCACGAACGGATGGAAGACTGGCGATCATTTCGTCATATGGTGGTGTTACAGTCTTCCCTCTATCAGTACAAGGCGATGTGAACTTTACGCAAGGAATACAAGGCTTCCGCGAATTTGACTATGGCTCGGCAACCGTCTCTTCTGCAATACCAGATCTATTGTTACACCACATGTTGCCTCGCGACACGCCGTGGAACACAGAACATCACGATACACTATACAAGACGGGTCGTACAACTCCTCCATCCTATGATGAGTATGGTATCGCTGTTACCGTCTCGGAACAAGGACGTCTCATCCTTCGACGCGATGACATTGTGACATACAACGTGCGTTCAGGTAGGGTACTTATACTCAACAAGCCAGACGTGCTCCACAACGTACACATGCCACTTCGAATACTTGTCCACGATGAAAGAGTACTCATTGGTCACGACACGGGTTGTATCGTTGGTACATTTCAACCGTCATCGGCCTTGGGCACATGTCGTGCACTGGTCCGCCAAGAAGGTGCATTGGGTTTCCGACTCATGGATGACGGAGATACGCTGGTTACAACGGAAACGACCTCATTTGTTGATGTGGGTTTTTTACTCGCTGGTCGTCCAGCGCAGTTTCGGAGTGATGTTCGTCTCACGTTACCTGATGGCTCATCGTCTACCTTCGGTTCTCGACATGCAACAATGTCAGTGAATATTCAGCAACAACCCGCGTCACATCTACATCTTCGGTCGATGTTAACTAATGCATCCTCGTTCATCACAATCACACGAGCACGGTCACTCAGTGAGCTTCCGATCTTTCGGATCCTTGCTCTACTTCTCCTTGGATTACTCATCTTCGTTGTCATCATCGCCTACAGACTTCGACGACGGGAACGTCAGAGATCCGTCGAATTGGCTGCGGCTCATGCTCGTTTAGAAATCGCACGAGATGTACACGATATGATTGGTGCAGACCTGGTCAGACTCGCAGCGGTGGCCCGTGGACTATCTGATGGTGATGAACGCACAAAACTCTCGAATCTCATTGCAAACACGGGTCGATCGCTGCGCGACCTTGTGTCGACAACACGCGATGTCCATGATGTCCATCAGGTAAGTGTCATCATTATCGAGTATGTCCGCCAACATGCGGATGACATTGGTGCATACGCTGACGTGCAGGTTGCCCTTGATGAGCGCTCGATTACAATATCACCAACTCGAGCTCGCGACCTCTTGATGATCGTGCGTGAAATCATTGCGAACGCAACAAAACATGCTCTTCCCGAGCGTTTTTACATACGCGTCGGGACAGATCCAACGGGAACTGTCTACCTAGACCTACATATTGCCGGCGGTTTAACGCAGCGATCAGATACACCATCAGATGGTAATGGAGTTGTGAGTATTCGACATCGGGCAGATCGATCTGGATTCCGGCTTGAGTATAGTTTTGATGAAGGCGGCACGACGAGAGCAACACTATCCTTCAAAGGAGACACGGTATGATTCGCGTTGTTGTTGTTGAGGACTCCGGCTGGCAGCTAGCTTCAACTGTTGAGGAGCTCGAGGTTGCTGACGATATCACAATTGTTGGATCGGCGCGTACGGCTGCTTCATCAACGTCACTATTGTTGTCAACTCGGCCAGACGTAGCGCTCATTGACCTTGTCCTACCAGATGGTTCGGGAACTTCCATCATCGCCGAACTTGCACCGGCACTTCCCGAAACAGCATTCGTTGTTCTGAGTGCCTATGAAGACTACGAGAGGATCTATGCAGCAATTCTTGCAGGTGCTGTTGGATACCTCAGTAAACTTTATGCAGCCGGAGCACTATGTGCCGCGGTTCGGCAGACGGCGGCTGGTGAATCGCCCATGAGTGGTACGATTGCCCGCAGAGTGTTACATGCCTTTCATACCGTTGTTAAGCCCAATCTGGAAATTGGCGTTCTCACTGCAAGAGAACAACAGGTCTTACACGTTCTTACGTCGGGACGATCATATCAGGAAATTGCCGACTCAATGAATGTCAGCATTGATACGGTTCGATCACACATTCGTAACATCTATAAAAAACTCCATGTCACGTCCCGGTCCGAAATCGGTAGGGCCCTTCGTCATCATGAATAACGAAGGGACTTACTTTGCTGGAAGATCAACAGCATCATACTTCAGTTCTTACATGATAGGACTACTTAGGGTAAGTGCCCAGCCAAAACTGCCGCGTGGTGCTGCCACCGGTCCAACAGGAAGGACAGCATCAAAACGAAGGAAAAGAAAGTCCGAGATAAAGGTTGGTATCCGGCCAATTCCGACCCCAACTTCTGTATACCAGCCAGGAGTACTATCGTAGATCCGGCCTGCTTCTACAGCGCCGGCACGTTGAGTCATGTTGAGACCGCGTGCGATACCGATGAGATCTACACCGCGCCCGTTATACGTTGGCAGACCAAGTAGACGCCACCACATGTCGCTGAAATTGTGTTCTGCCTGTGCTGTGACAAACTCCGTACCCGCATAGGCGTTTACCGGCACGGTCATCATATGTGTTGTTCGTTGAAAAATTGGATATCGCCGACGTCCAGCAATCTGATACTGGATTGGTGCATCAACGTCAGCACGGCCGGCAGTAACATCAACGTCCAACGTCATTGGATTGTACCCTGTTGCAAACGTGGGAATGGTTGCGCCCGCTGTTGCAACAAGTCTCCAGGCATCACGATCGGTGTCAATCATGTGTCGCGCATAGAGCACGTCTAAGCCACCGCGAACTGGCGATCCACTTCCTAACATATCCTCAAGAAATGACTTTGCGCCATAGACAAAACTTCCAACAACAGTCCTCCATGCGCCCGCTTCAGCGCTTAGACTCTGTCGGCCGTTCGGTGCATTGATAATGGGCATAACGATGTGACGCGATTCCGTGTAGCTCAGTTCTGCTGTGATTCCATGAATGAAGAAGTCTGCCTCCACACCAAATCCATCGCGACGGTAGTAGTCCATCCAGGCGGAGTAGACAAGGTTTTCGACACTCAGCTCAAAGAAGTTTGCGCCAAACGCACGTGCACCCTGAATGGTAGCCAGCCGAGAAAACGCCGAAAGCCTGAGATCCATACGAAAGTCCTTCCCTGTAATGGCTTTCCAGGTTACTCCAGCACTTCCTACGCGTGTTTCTGCCTTTCCAAAACCCAACATTCCTTCAACAAACAACCGAGGTGAGCCAAGTGTGAGCTTCCCACCCCAAACAAGATCTGTGATATGTGAAAAGTCGAGCATCGGCAGAACGGACCAACCAATGTCCTTCGTGAATTTGCCGCTAAAAAGACCGAACTCAGATTCGTTAACGCCTTCGGATGCCAGGCTATCCCTACGCTTACGCGCCTCGCGACGCTCAATCTCTTTTGGCCCTGCAGTATCCTGGTGAGCATACACCTTACGTTCCTCCAACGTGGGTTCGGCATAGGCATGTGTCTCCCAGAACTCTGACTTTGTGCTATCAGCCTGCGAGTCAACAGTTACGAGACGAGTTGTCTTTATCGACATCGTTGTCGACTCGGTTTCGACGGTTACGGAGCTATTCGTATCGCGTCGCTGTACAAACATGCTATCAGGAATGTCAACATTGACTTCAGCGTCTGTTACCCAGCTTTGTGCATAAAATCGAAGACCAAAACTTGCAATTCCAGCAAAAATGTTTGCACCTGCAGACGCAGATGACACCTGAAATGTCGGAATCCAAACACTATCATCATGGCGTTCATATCTCTGTTCAAACCGGAGTCCCGTCAGAAATGGTATCGCCGTCTGTTGTGTTGGAGCAAAATCAGCCGCAATAATCTGATAGGTACCTTCAACAATAGTTAACGATCCTTCAAACCCTGGAAAGATCCTCGCTTTTGGCTCAAAGGCGATTTCGTAGACCATGAGTGATCCAAGTGGTTTTTTAGATACAATTCGATACTCATACTCATCAAGTGCATCCTTTCCGAGAGGGGTAACAAGGCGCGTATTGAGGATATTCAGTTCGTCAAGCGTAAAGTCGAAGAAGTTGTCCCATACGGCCAGGTTCGATCCGGCTGGCATGTTCTTTGTTTGACGTCGTTGGAGTATACGTACGGCCGTCTGCGGTGTATCCCCACGCCGTTCGTGAACACGAGAGAATGTCTCCATAATTACGTCCGACGTGTCATCTTCTATACCACGAAGGTCTGTCTTCACGCGAACCTTCGAGTACAAGGTATAGACAAGTGACTTTAACCGCTTGGCATTCTCATCCTTTTTCTGGATAGCCCTCTGTATCACCTCTTCGGGTCTGATTTCGGATGTTACGACGACGGTATTCGTCGTAGTCGCCGAGGCGGCTAATGCGATTCGAAGTGTTCGGACATTCGGATCGAGGGAAACTCTGCGTTCCGAGTATCCAACCGACCGAACATCGATTTTCCATGACTTACTATCATCAAGGGGTAACCGAAACGATCCGCCCGAACGAGAATACGTACCCTTCGTCGTTCCGACTACTCGAATTGAAGCACCATTAATCGTTTCACCTGTTGCGCTGTCTACGACCGTACCTGACCATACAATAGGCGATTGTGCAGTGGCCACATGAGCAATGAACAGCAACGCCGTTAGTATGCATAACGATTTCCCCAGCATCATTCAGGCTCCGATAGAGTTGTAAACTGCAAAAGTGGCTCCAACGATGAACATGACCATCAGTTTCAACAAGAACTATATGCGAACACTGGCACGAGACATCGACGACGTCATAGAACTGGCATCTCTACACCAAACATCGAGTTTTGACAAGAACGGCGGGTTCGAGTTTCAGTATTGATTTGTGTACAACGTGAGATATTTCTCTGTAGGTTTGGATGGTTTCCGGGTAGCAGCACTCCCGGAGAACATTTTGACAACCTTTTGGGAGGAATGGGATGAAACGCATTGTTTCACTTCTACTCGTCGTTGTAGCAGCAGGATCTGTCGCCGTTGCTCAAGACGTACGTAATCAGAAGAATGACTTCGGTCTACTCTTCACGCTGAACGGTCTTGACAACCTCAGCGCAGGCGAATATAACGGTGGTGCAGGAGCACAGTGGTATCTCGCGAATGATGTGGCTCTACGTTTTGGCCTTGGATTTGCAACTGCTTCCCAAGGTGACAATCAGGACCCAGAGACAACAGTTTCTGGTACAGCTATAAACATCTCGCCAGGTGTTCGCTTTAACCTTGCCAATAACTCAAACGTTGTTGGATACGTTGGCGGACAAGTGATGTTCGGTATGGCCTCAACGAAGGCGGAAACATCCGGCAACAACAATACGGAAGAGACATCTTCAACTGGTATTGGTGTTGGTGCTTTCCTTGGCGCCGAGTGGTTCCCGTGGAAGAACGTTTCACTGAGTGTTGAGTACGGCCTCGGCTTTATGACGTCTAGCAGCACAGCAAAATCCGGTGATACTGAAGCGGATGGGCCATCAAACACGTCCATCTACCTCGGCGCACCAAGCGGTATTCTTGTAACAAACGGAAATGATGCTACGATTATCGTTGCACCACTTTCCTTTACACTGTCGTTCTACATCAATTGATCGACATTGTGATGAGCTGAGTCCGTTGACTCTTGCTTTTCAGCCAACTACAAACGCCGCAGATGATTCATCGTCTGCGGCGTTTTCTATTTGTGCATTTGACATACGTCCTGGCGGCGTGAATTACTGTCAGGTGAAACATTGGTGCCACGCTGATGTTTCCTCGGCGTCGCTATTGTTGACTTCTTTGAAGCCTACCAAGAAGACCGTAATGATCAAGTCGCATCACTTCCTCCTGTGCAGAAATGATGTCGCGCTCAACACCAAGATGTTCGAGCACAGTGACGAAGACCTGAATACTCGATTCATATTCCTCCGTTACAACAACATCAGCACCTCGACTTGCGATGATGTCGGCTTCCTTAGCATATCGTGTCCGTGCAACGATAAGTGCATCTGGTCGAAGTTTGCGTACAGATGACACGCCTTGTGCAATAGCAGTCTGGTCACTGATGGCAACGATAATAACAGATGCATTCCGAACACCGACATGGATAAGCGTTTGTTCGTCCGTCATGTCACCCTGGATGACGGGTTCACCACGCCGACGTAACTCCGTAACGGTCTCACCATTGAGTTCAAGCATTGTATAAGGAATAGCCGTGCGCCGAAGGACGCTCGCCACATTCCTTCCGAGTACACCTGCACCAATAATCGTCACCACCGGTCCATCCTCACCACCAGCGAACCTGTTCAGTTCTATCTCGTCGTCATTCTCCTGACCGTACCATCGACGTACGAGTGGCACAAAACAGATTGCCGGTGCTGCGCGCTCTGCCAGCCTCGGTGCTAGTGTTATGAGTGTTGGTGTAACAATCATCGTGATGATAATACTGACGAGCATATTCTGAAATCCAAACTCGGTAATAACTCCATAGTCAAGGCCTGCTCGTGCAATCACAAAGCTGAACTCTCCAACCTGAGCGAGTATGATTCCAGCCATAACAGCCGTGCGCAAGTTCACACGCATGATCATCAGGATTGCTGTCACAACAACGGCATTGGCAATGAGGATAGCAACAGCCGTAGCAATGTTCACGGGCATCCATGCCCAATCAATATTGACGAGTAGGCCAACGGAGAGGAAGAAGATGCTTGTAAATGCATCCTTCATCGGTTCAAGGACACGTCCAATGGCATGTCCTTCTTCACCTCCTGCAATTGCTACTCCCGCTAAAAACGCTCCGAGGGCCATGGATAGACCTAGTGATGACGATACATAGGCCGTACCAAAACAGATTGCCAACCCTCCAAGAATGAGTACTTCCGGTGTTGATACACGTGTTACATACGGAATGAGGCGCGGTAACAGCAGCCGTAAACCAATAATTAACCCACCAGTAACCACGACAAGTGTTACGAGCCGCAGAGCGATATCTCCAATGGAGAGTGCAGCGGCAGGCGACATAAGTGTGACGATGATCATGATCGGCACAACGGCCAGATCCTGGAAGATGAGCACTCCAAGGACAGCACGTCCATGCGGCAAACCAAGCTCACGCCGTTCTTTCAGAATCTTCGTACAGATTGCTGTAGAACTCAAGGCCATTGCCATTCCAATAAGCATGGCACCCTTTGTCCCGATCGTATCACTTGTCCAAGTTGCAACAATCGTTGCCCCTGCTCCAATCACAAGAGTTGAGAACAGAATCTGAAGCGGACCTGCAACAAGAACAATATTCTTAAGTCGCTTGAGATCATCAAGTGAGAACTCAAGTCCGATCGTAAACAAAAGAAGGATTACACCAAGTTCGCTTACCGTGGCGATGATTTCGTCTTGGGCAACGAGGGCAAGTCCCGATGGTCCGAGGATTAATCCCGTTGCTATAAGACCGATAATTGGCGGAATCTTAAAACGATTAAAAATGAGAATGACGCTGACGGCCGCAACACTCATAAGTGCAATTTCATCAAGGAAAGCAAATGGATGCATCAGCGTTCTCCAAAGATGGCCGTACCTACACGAACAATTGTTGATCCTTCTGCAATTGCCAGTTCAAGATCACCCGACATTCCCATCGATAACTCAGTTGCAGCTTCCGTAACAAGGCCACGCTGCAGTGCATCATCACGGAGTTCACGTAGCAGCCTGAACCCACTGCGAACAACATCGTGATCCTCAACGTTGGCTCCAATTGTCATAAATCCAGTTACACGAAGACGTGGTTGTTGCCGAACATGATTCAGCAGATTCACAAGGTCTTCTGGATATACACCATGTTTACTTTTTTCGCTGCTTACATTTACTTCGATCATGATGTCCACATTCAGATCTCGTTGTTCGGCCTCTTTGGAAAGAGTATCTACAAGAGATGGTCGGTCTACAGATTGAATACACTGTACCCGGCCAAGAACATCACGCACCTTGTTCGTTTGAAGGTGGCCAATAAAATGCCACTCAATGGAAAGGTCGGCGAGTTCTTCGTGTTTCCGAACAAACTCCTGTACTCGATTCTCGCCAAAAAGTGTCGGCCCAAGAGCATATGTCGATCGCAACGTATCAGCCGACTGGGTTTTTGTTGCCAGCATTAATCGCACGGCTGACGGATCACGTCCTGCTGCTTCACATGCCGCATTGATACGTGCCGTTGTATCACCCAGCCGAGTTGCCACATCCCACGTTTCCATGCACAAAGATAGTTCTGAAAGGGGCGAAGGGGGCCACACGAAGAATAGCGAATACACGTCCACTGCGCCCCTAATACAAACATCATCACTCGTCTTTCCCTGACCTAATCAACGGATTCATCATGACAACAGGACACGTTTTCATTGCTCAAAGTCTGGATGGATACATTGCTCGACCTGATGGGGCCATTGACTGGTTAATGTCGATTGATACAGCGGGTGAAGATCATGGATATCACGACTTCATCTCAACAATCGATTGTATTGTCATGGGCCGCGGTACGTTTGAAATGGCTCTCTCGTTTGAGTTATGGCCATACGACAAGCCGGTTATCGTAGTGTCATCAACATTATCATCAGCTGACATCGCTGACCATCTTCGTGACAAGGTTCGAGTTTCACATGCAGCCCCGCGTGATCTTATGATGGAGCTATCACGAGATGGATTTCATCGCGCCTACGTGGATGGAGGAAAGGTCATCCAATCATTTCTTCGCGACGGTCTCATTCAGGACATGGTCATCACAACCATTCCCGTTCTGTTAGGAGCGGGCCGACCACTATTCGGTGATGTTCATCGCGATATTCACATGAAGCACATCTCAAGTCGTTCATTTCCATCAGGACTTGTACAGTCAACATATAATGTTGATGTTACCGTGAGCTGATGACCGTTCCTATTGCAAAGTCGCGGCACATGGCTCGCACAGCGAGTGCCCCTTGCGCAGCAGCCCCTTGACGCAGACGCACTTCAGATCCATGTTGTGTTGTCCCCTCTGCGATGGTGCGCCCAGCAAGGTCTGTTATCGTTACCTGCCACGCGTCATCGCGAGGTAACCTCACAACAATTTCTCCATCGTCATTGGTAACATCAAGTCGGTACGTAGCAAGTACATCATCTGGTACGGACGAAATCGTCAGATCGATTTCCGCAATACCTTTTGAAGTCGCAAAAACCAGTCGGTTATCGGTTGTGTTGCACATACCGTTGATGAGCGCTGTATCAAGTCCGATTGTATAGGGTACAATCCACGTAACACCATTGTCAAACGAACGGATGTACTGTGTTCGAGGAACGGCGAAGTTCAGATCGCCGTATGAGCCCGTTGCAAACGAACAGTTTAGCGCATAGTCATCTCCGAGTGACCCCCACGTAAACGTTGGTTTCCAGTTCTCGCCATCATCCGTTGATCGGTAAATAGTATATGATTTTTGTACATAATTACCCGATGGCGGAGCATAGATCCGATTGGAAAACGTTGCTTCGTCGATCATTTCAGAAGCTGCTGCAAAGAGTACTCCGGTGCGCGGTTCACGGTACATACCCATGACGTAGGTGTCGTACTTCATACCATTATTCCACAGCTCCCAGGAATCTCCACGGTCCGTCGACCTCCACACGCCACCTGTTGAAGAGTCTTCAACAAACTCAATTCCTTTCATTCTACGAAGTCCACGAAGGCCAAGTAAGAGAGTTCCATCCGGTAACTCAAGGAAGGAACTCATAGAAGCACGGCGTCCTTTTTCGGGAATAGGAATATTGAGATTAACAGCCTGCCACTCCAATCCTTTGTCGAACGACAGCCAAACGGTATCACCACCGGCAGCATAAAGCTTTGAGAACTCTGTTGCCGTGAAGTAGATCGCGCGTTTGTCGAGAATTGTGTCGATAAACTCCCCTTCTGTAGTCCATCGTAGTACTACATCACCACATGCTACAACTCGATTTGCATCATCGATGTAGAACTCCGGTAGTCCGTATGCAAGTCTACCAAGGTAGTCGTAGTTTGGATGAGAAGCAGGGAACGTAAATGGAGAGGCCTCGTAGTACGAAATTGGCCAGATTGAGTCACGAGACTCTGGTTGTGTAATAACACGATTGTCGACCACACGAGCCATGATACGTCCGTCATTCAGTGCACGAACGGTAAGTACATCATGATACTCATACGGAACACGGGCTGTTCGTTCGATTGCTTGAACGTGCGCCCATACCTTACCACTGTTCGTAGAATGTGTGAGCTCACCAAGGACGTCCGGTTGTTTGCGGACAAGTTTACCGCCAGGTAATGCAAGAATTCCGGGTCCGTGAACTTGTTTATAGTCGATGATGAGGCGATACGGCATTGATCTCGGTCCAATTGACGTAACGGAGTCGATTGTACCCTTCTCAAGGTCATACGTGAAATACGTACAGCCACGGTTAACCATGCCGCTGAACCGAACTACCGTCCACGTAAAGAGTTTACCCGATACTCCCCAATCCTGAGCAGTCTCATCACCTGTTTCAAATGAAGGGCGAACGCATTCACGGAGCGTACCACTGGTAACATTGTATGTAAGCAGTATACCGGACCTGCTCAGTACGTAGACGTTTGCACTATCATATCTGTGAAGCTCGACGGGTGAGTAGAGGGGATAGTCGCTGGCGGATGGATTCATTTGCCGATACGAGTACTTTGTCCATTCTGTTGATCCACCCTTTCGTATGAGAACAGATGTGTCACCGAGTCCAACGATGGTACCATCGTGCAGCCGTCGCCACGAACCCATGAGTGGAAAATCCGTATGCAGCCATGTTTCTTTTGTCCGCAGATCAAATTCTCTCCAGAATTTCTCCGGACCATACCACGCTCCGCGAAATGGTTGAGGAGATGTGGATGGATATGACTTAGGACCAGAAGCCGTTTTATACGTAGTCGGGAAGTACAGACTGTCGTAGGTACGTCCATTATCAAGTGAGTACATCAATGCACCATATCGCCGAGAATAATCCCAAACTGGTAGACCACCGATGTTCATGACAAAGACTTCGTTATAATCTTTTTCATGCCACTCTACACCGATAGCCCGCATCATGGCCGAATCAGGCTCATACACATTCCATGTCTCCCCTCCATCCGTGCTAATTGTCGTGCGATAGTACCAATGGGTGGTTTTTCCGGAAAAGATGTAGTTCCCACGCATGTCAACCCAGAATACATTTCCTGGAGTAACATCCCAAACTAGATTATACATCGGATTCCATGCCTTTGCTGGATCCGTTGTCCAAAAGCACTGATCTGCACCACCAAAGTAGATAACACGATTCCGCACGTGATCATACTGTAGCCAATCTCCATATCCACCTAGTTTACGGCTGCGCCAGATGTCGAGATCGGGAATACGATGCATCCATGTTGCCTTCACTTCTGTTGTGTCGGTAAACTGCGCACACAGTTGAGCTGGTTGACTGAGACTACTCACCGCTACAAGAAGACAAACGATCCCTACCATCAGCACCCCGGGGCGCCGCACACACACCGTCCCATCCGACCGTGATGTGTGGACGTCGTTGATCCCGGAGTGCTGATGATATGAATGTTGTTTCATGGCGATACGACAGTTGAAATGGAAAATGTCGGTCCATACGCAGTTACTGCGAGCAAACCTTGAGCCGTTGCAGGGAGCTGTATGTGTGTTGTCGAAGAATTGTCAAAAGACGCCGTTGTGACTGTTCTACCGAGCAGATCAGTTACGTGGACGTTCCATGCGCCCGACATTGGCATCGTAATGTTGATACCGTCTCCATTCCGTTGTGCGAGTAACTGGTACGACGAGGTATGGTCATCGTTTACGGACGTGACGGTGAGATCAACGTCGGCAATCCCCTTTGTTGTGCCAAAGACCAGTCTTCCGTCTGGCGTATTCGTCATTGACGTAAGATACGCCGTATCAAGGCCGATTGTATATGGGACAATCCAGGATACTCCATCATCGAATGAACGAAGGTACTGCGTTCTTGGTACTGCCACGTTAATGTCGCCATACGGTCCGAATGCATGTGCGAGTGTAAGTGCAAAATCGTCACCGAGTCCACCGCGTGAGAATGTAGGTACCCACGTATACCCATCATCAGTTGACCGATACATTCTCCACGAATGTTGAACGTAGTTGTCTTTTGCTCCCGGATATGGCCGGAACAACGAGTTATAGAATTCTCCTTCATCAACCATCTGGCTCGCCGCAGCGTACAGTGTTCCGGTACGAGGATTCCGAAACATGGTCGTCACGTACGTATCGTACCGAAGATCACCAGTAGCTAGTTCCCACGTATCACCACGATCTGTAGATCGCCAAATGCCACCGATACATGAATCACGTATATCCTCAACACCCTTCTGTTTCCATAGTCCACGCAAACCAATCAGAAGATCACCATTCGGCAGCTCCAGAAAGCTCGATACGGTTGCACGAATGGTATCCATGCCCATCGGCATTCCAAGATTTACGGCCTGCCATTCCTCACCCTTGTTAAATGATAACCAGAGTGTGTCGGCGCCGGCAGCGTATAACTTTGAGAATTCTGACACGGCAAAGAATGATGATCGTTTATCGAGTAGAGTATCCAGAAAATTGCCCGACAGGTCCCAGCGTGTCATCACATCACCACAGGCAACTAGGTGATCATCTTCGTCGAGGTACACCTCAGGTCTGCCATAGGTTATCTGGCCACTGTTATTCCTGAAGTTAGGATGAGAAGCGGGATGCCGAAACGGAGATGCCTCCCAGAAGATGATCGGCCAGACAGTGTCTCGCGACGGAGGTTGAACGATGATTCTCTGGTCAACAACGCGGGCAAGGATTCTACCGTCTTTTAACGACTTCACGGTGTGAACATCGTGATACTCATACGGAACACGAGCAGTTCGATCAACCCTCTGCACGTGAAACCAGTTGCGGCCATTGTTCAGCGAGTATGAGACCTCTCCAAGGATCTGAGGTTGTAATCGAACAACCGTCTTGTTAGGCATTGCAAGGAAGGATGGCCCCATTACCAGTTTGTGATGATACATCATCTTCCATGTCGTCGACCTTGATCCACGTGTTGTGTGAGTATCGATCTCGGCCGTTCGCATATTCAGGAATCCATACGTCGTTGTCTCATCAAGTCTTCCAGATTGACGGACAACGGCGAATGCCAGGATGTCACCAAAAATGCCAACATCCTCAAACGCTTCATCACCGCTGCGAGGTTCTACGCTGAGAACCGTTTGAGGCTCTGTTTGTCCGACATCATACCGAAACACATGCCCACCTTCGTACACAACGTACACCGTCGTGTCACTAAACCTGATAATCTCGCGAAGCGAGGCATTTTTTCTGGCACGGCTCGCGCGCACCTGATGAATTGGCCAATCAGACCATCTGCCATCGGAGGTTCGTATTCGTATAACGCCTCCATGTGCGGCTACAATTGTACCATCTTCGAGTCGACGATAGTGTTGTATCTGTGGCCAATTCCTGTGTATGGTTACGTCCTTAGTTCGTAGATCATATTCGCGCCAAACACTATCTGGACCATACCAAGCGCTATAGAAGGGTTCAGGTGTTGTTTGAGGCCATGATTTGTAACCCGACTGCGTTTTTGTTCGCAGGTACGATTCCGGCATCAAGATCGAATCATACGTCAAACCATCATCAAGAGAGTAGACTACAGCACGATAACGACATGAGTAGTCCCACACGGGTAGTCCACCAGCTTCCGTTACCATCACCTCAGTCCTATCAAGGACGTCCCATTCTACTCCTAGTGCTCTAAACAACGACGAGTCAGGTTCATAGATACGCCAGGTATCACCGCCATCTGTTGATATCGTTGTTCGATAGTACCAATGTGTTGTTTCACCCGTAAAGATATAGTTACCTCGCATATCAATCCAGAACAGATTGATTGGCGTTACATCCCATTCGAGATTATAAATAGGTGTCCATAGCGAGTCAGGTTTTGTTGTCCAGAAACATTGATCCGCTCCGCCAAAGTAGAGGATTCTATTGCGTAAGGTATCTGCCACAAGCCAGTTACCAAATCCACCCTTGTTACGACTTCTCCAGATGTCAAGATCAGGGATTCGATGTAACCACGTTGCTTTTACAATAGTTGTATCATCCACCTGCGCAGGAAGCTCCATTGCACACAATGCGACAGTCGTTACAATCAATATCCATTGTACAGAGATTCGTCTCATGTCCTCCCATTCCCATTCAGTTATGTCCGTCCAAATGCAACAACAGCGTACCGGCGAAAAGGTTTCCTATCTTCCCGCCTGAATGAAGGCCGTGACAATAACTCCCAGTAAACAATGAAGAAAAGTCCCGTACTCCGTTTCCTAGACGTCGTGGAACGTGCTGGCAATGCCCTTCCAGACCCGTTAACAATGTTCCTGCTTGCTGCAGCAGCAGTTGTGGCTGCCTCTGCCATTCTGGCAGGATTCGGAACATCGGTTGTTCATCCTGGGACGGGACAGGCAGTGTCTGTTGTTAATCTTCTCGCTCCAGATCAACTCCAGCGAATGTTTACCGAGGCCGTGAAGAACTTCACAAACTTCCCTCCGCTTGGACTTGTCCTTGTGACCATGATCGGGACGGCAGTGGCAGAACGGGGTGGCCTCATCACGGCTGTTCTTCGTACAACGGTACATTCCGTTCCCAAACCGCTTCTCACGGCAGCACTTGTCTTTACGGGTGTTAACTCGTCAATTGTGGCTGACGCGGGTTATATCGTCTTGATTCCCCTCGGTGCCGTCATCTTCGCTGCGGTAGGCCGCCATCCTCTCGCCGGACTTTCAGCGACGTTTGCCGGAGTTGCGGGTGGTTTTAGTGCCAATCTGTCAATTACATCACTCGACCCCCTGCTTGGTGGTCTGACGCAGACCGCAGCTCAACTGGTTGAACCTACATATACGGTAAGCGCAGCAGCAAACTGGTACTTCATGATCTTTAGTACGTTTCTGCTGACAGTCATCGGCACATTTATTTGTGATCGTATTGTGGAGCCGAGGCTTGGCGAATGGAAGTCATCTTCATCACTCGAGTCGAACGACGTAGCTCAACGCTTGTCACCGCTTGAACGCCGAGGGCTACTATGGGCTGGTTTTGTCTTTGTTCTGTGTATCGTTGGTGTACTCGCCGTATCACTCCCTGAACACGCTATTCTTCGTGACGCACAGGGAACACTGAAGCCCCTTGAACAGAGTATTGTGACCATTCTGATGATCATCTTCCTCGTCTGTGGTCTCGTCTATGGAATTGTGACGCGGTCTATTCGCAGTGACCGTGATGTTGCCGCTATAACGGGTGATGGAATGGCCACAATGGGCAGCTACATTGTGCTTGCCTTTGTTATGGCACAGTTTATATCCTACTTCGGATGGTCCAATCTTGGTCTTGTAACGGCCGTCAATGGTGCAGAACTTCTAAAATCTCTCCATCTGCAGGGACCATTTCTGTTGGGAACATTTGTCCTCGTTGCTGCCGTGATCAATCTCCTTGTGGCCAGCGCATCAGCCAAGTGGGCCATTATGGCTCCTGTCTTTGTACCAATGTTTATGATGATGGGGCTCTCACCCGAAGCAACTCAATTAGCATATCGTGTGGGTGACTCATCCACAAACATGATTGCTCCCCTGCTCGGATACCTGCCGCTTATCATCGTGGCAGTCCGCCGTTACAAGGGCGATGCCACCATGGGTACTCTGCTATCACTCATGTTACCCTACTCAGTTGCCTTCCTCATCGTATGGACGATAGTTCTCATTGCCTGGATCTACGTTGGCCTACCGCTTGGTCCCGGTGTGGCTGCGCAGATTGGTGGCTGAGAACCCAGCACCATCAACGAACAATGGAGAAGTTGCCGAGTTTTGTTGCTGTGCGGGCATTCGTGATGGTGTAGGATCCCGGTGCCCATTGTTTCAGGTCAAGGGGCAAAACGGGCTCCGTAACTGTCCAACGTCCCACCGTTCGTCCATCTGACTGCGCAATGATGATGGATATCGGAAGGTCGATGCGACTTCCGATGTTGATCATCAGTCGATCATTCGCCGGATTTGGTGATACCGAGATCGACGACTCAGCAAGTTCATATACTCCAACAAGTGTTGCCGTTGTAAATGCTCGGCGATCACTCCACACTCCAGCCGTATCTCCTTCACGAGAACGCACTCTCCAGAAGTGACGGCGCTCAGAGAGCAGTGGGCTGAGATCCGCGGTAGTATCCACCACGTTCTGTGCCGATGCAACGATGTTTGTAAAGGCAACCGTTGTAGCTACTTCAACATCATAGGAAGTTGCTCCGTCGACTTTTGACCACACAAAACTCACGGGGTTGCCAGGTACATTTGTTGCGTTTTGTTCAGGCTGAAGAAGCGCGGGTGGACGCACGTGTGTAGAGAACGTAAATGACTCTGAGGAAGGGCCCCTTCCGCCCCCTCCCACGGATGTTACGCGCCACCAGTATGTGACAGGGCCCTGTATAAGGTCAGTCACGCGGAGAGAATCACCGCGAATTCCTTCCACCGTTTGCACATCTGCTGTGAAATCAGGTGTTGTTGAAATCTCAACATTGTGGAGAACAGCACCTGCCGCAGGTCGCCACCGAAGTAGGGTCTCCGTTCCGATGTGTTTACTGAGGTCCGCCGGAGTGAGTAGTATTGGTGCCGCAGGACGATTTGGAGCTGCCGTGACAGTGCCAGTGTAGACACCTACACCATGTGTGCCAACAGCGACAAGTGAATCGGATGGACGGACCAGTACCATGTCGCATGGAACATTACCTATTGTCTCTGCTGCATACTGCGTCCATACCGTGGACATGCCATTCAGTTCTCCTGTGACGTACATGCCCGTAGATGTTGCAGCGAGATAGATCTTTGCTCCGTTACTCAAAGGTAGGATATTCACCCAGTTTACGGCTGGACCATTTCCACCACCATTCGGTAGCTCTTCAAGTGTTCCGGATACAGCCGACCACGTTTCGCCACCATCGTCGGTGGCAAAGATGCTTTGTGTGTTATAGTTCGAAAAGCAGACGAGGATAGTGTTCGTATCCGAAGGATCGACCGAGATGCAGTTGAGATAGGCACCCTTTGGCATGTCAACGCCAGTTATCTCTTGCGGTACCGGCAGACCTTGATGGGCATTGTCCAGGCGGAATATTCGTCCCGTCGACGTGCCATACAACAGTGATCGACGTTGTGTTGCAGTTGCAACGATGGCAGATATCTCACCGGACTCTAGACGTGTTGACTGGAGTGAGTCCCATCCAACAGATGTAGAGTCGTCGCGGCCAAGTGGAACAGACGAAACGTCGTTATTCCTCCATACAATTCGGCCGCCTGCGAGATAGACAACGCGTTCGTCCTTAGGATCGACGGTATACGGATTGATAAAGAGATAATCCTTTCCGCCAACCGGATCGATTCGAGTGCGTGCCGTTTCAATACCGTTTTCGTCGACGAGCACTCGACGAATGCGCGCTTGTTGCGTACTCACGAAGAGCGTTCGTCCTGAATCAGCATAGAAACAGTAAGCACCGTCACCTCCTCCGCGGCGTTGCCAGAAGTCGGACGTTACAAAACTCGTTCCTTCCCATGTGCCATTATCCTGCATTCCACCCATCACGCGGCTATCCCCTGGTGAGTCAACGATAGCAATGGCATAGTGTTGAGTGGTCAAGTATCCTCGATTCAGATCTGTCCACACGATGTTGTTCGCGCGAATGTCTTCCGTTCTCATTACACCACCATCATTTGCGCTGAGCATGACGTCAGGATCTGATGGTAGAAAGATCACGTCGTGTTGATCGGGATGATGGTTCGGATAACTTGGAAAGACTTCACCTGGACTCGGAGGTCCATATCCACCGATCCACGTTAGTTGTTGATTTGTTCGGAATGCATCCGAACTGCGATAAAGGTTTGTTCCGCCGATTACCACAACATTTGAATCGGTTGGGTGAACTTTTACGACGAGGTCGTAACCACCTTGTGAGAAGAAGTCACCACTCCGTCCACCAAAGAGTGGAATGCCAGCGCTACGATCCTGCCACTGGCCATTAGTTCGTTTCCACAAGGAATGCCATTCTTCACGTGTACCGTCACGCAAACGAAACACACCTAACGTGCCGACACCAGGAGTTTCGGCAATGGCCATAACGTCGGATTCCTGCTGTGGAACCAGGGCAAGCACGATTCGTTTGACGTTAGCGGGCAGATTTGGTGGGGAGATATTCGACCATGTCGTGCCGTTATCAGTACTTTCAAAGATGCCTGAACGTCGGGCCGTACCATTCTGTACACCCGTAAATGCGCTCAGCGCGGCAGTGAGTCGACCGTCGGCCGAGACAACGATATCAGCGAAGAAGCTGTCGGTTCCAAAGACGTTTGTCCACGTAGAACCACCGTCCGTTGAACGGAAGATGCCATTCCGCGTTGTAGCAACGAAGACAGCACCTGTTGTTGGACTTACGATGATACGCCATGCATACGCGAAGGCATGACCGGCATTGATTGATGGTACAACTGTTGATGATAACGTTGTCCATGTAATGCCACCATCGGTGCTTTTGCGAATTCCGTTCCCGGAGATCTGCGCTGAGTTCCCATATGATTCACCGGAGGCGAGATACCACACGTTGTGCTGACCAGGTCGTGGATCTTGTGCCAGTGCAGTAGCACTGTGAAGCTCGTCAGACGGCGTGATCTTTGTCCAGGTGATACCTGAATTTGTTGACCTCCACAGACCTCCGCTTACACCTGCAGCAAACATGATCCGCTCATCACCGAGGTCCAGCGCTAGCGCACGTGTCCGCCCACCCACATTCCATGGGCCACGTGCAAGTACATTGTCGGCCTGGACATCATCAAGCCCCTTCATTTGTCGTGTTCTGCTACCGGGTAATGTCCGAGCAAAGTCTAATGACCGTCCGACAATTCCATCCGGTATCACGCCCGTTGCTGGATCGGCATACTTCTTACGAACGTATTCCTTTCGGTCCTGATGTGTAACACTCGCATCACCCTGTGGCGATCCTGATCGGCAACCCGCTAAGGTTACAACAACAACAAGAGTCACAGATAGAAGACGTGGGAGATTATCCATTGCGGCGTACCAGACTTTGTAACGTGGAGAACATCGACGTGCCAAAAACGCGTGTTAGGAAGAGGAGGGCAACATAGGTCACGACGGCAACAAAGGCCGAAAGGATTGTCGAGCCGAGAAGTTCGCGAAGTGCAAGGTAGACAACGGAACACGACATGACAATGACGATGATGTTACGCCAATCGAACTTCATAGGGTAGACACGCGGCAGAAGTGCAAAGAGTACCGCGGCAGACGTTATGTAGGCGGCTACCTTAGCCCAAGCGCCGCCCGTGATACCTACATGTGGGATAAGCAGTAGCGTCATAACCACGTTAACAACGGCAGCTGCCCCGGTGGCTAACGGCAGATGTGCTGTCTTTTTGCGGATGTTAAATCCTGCGGCAAGGACGATTCCAACACCGTTCCACCAATAGGCAAACAGGACAATCGGTACAACGTCAAGTGCCCACCAGTATGAAGGATTTACCAGCCTTCCTCCGATAAACGGCAGGCGAACGATGTCGGGCATCGCTAGAGCCGTCACTAGAAAGACAACACCACTTGCAGCCGTAAACAATGTTAATACACGTGAAAACAGTGTTGGTGCATCCTCGTCGTCGCGATGTTGTAAATAGAACGGCCTCCAGGCATACTCAAAGACGGTGACAAGCATCATCATCGGCAGGGCCAGACGGAAATTCGTTTGATAGACACCAACGAGTGCAGACGAGGCCAGCATCAGCATTATCGGTCGATCTGCTACTTGGACAATGATGCCACTCAGACTCGAAGGTACAGTTGGCATACCAAACGTCAGCATCTCCCGAAACAACGACTGCGACCAGCGAGCTCGAGCCCAAACAAAAATGTCGCGAAGAAAAAACAGTAGAATTGACGCTGGTGCAGCAACTCCGGCCCACAATACACCTTCAATACGCCAGTCAAGAACAACGACGAACACAATGTTCAACGTTACGTTCACAACGATTCCCAACAACCGCAGAGCCATAAACTGTCGAGGACGACGTAACATCCGTAAGCGAGCGAAGGGCATCAGGATGAGAGCATCTCCCAAGGGAATCAGGGAGGCAATACAGACCAGCCATCCGGCATCAGGCGACGTTAACTGGAGAAACTGCGAGGATGCGATTGAATCGGCAAAGACCACTGTTACTACTGTTACAATGGCGGACAGTACGAGGACAGACCGAAAGGCTATCGTAAAGGCCGACGCTGTGGCTGCATCATCATCCTTATCATAAAATCGCATAAACGCCGGCTCCATACCAAGCGAGTAGGCAATATTGATAAAGGCAATGGCCGCATACAGGGCTGCCACACTTCCTATCTCAGATTGGGTGAGATAGTTTGTGTAGAGCGGAGTAAGCATAAACGTCAGAAACCTTCCTACAACGGTACTTATGCCGTAGATGAAGGTATCGGAGGCCAAACTGCGGATGCGTGCGGAGGACGATGCCATGAGTTCGGCAAAATAGCACATGCCGACGGGTGCTTTCCGGGTGAGATGTAGTTTTGTGGGTATGAATTCTCTGCTCCGCCTCCTGCCCCTTTTGCCCCTTGCCATCCTTTCCGTCTCGGCACAGAATGCCACGACGCCGGAATCGCAGCGCATTTTACAGCACGTGCAATACCTTGCATCGCCTGAATTAGCTGGCCGTGCGCCAGGCACTGAGGGTAATGACAAGGCTGCTGCCTGGCTGAAAGAACGTTTTGTGGAGCTCGGCTTGCGGCCCGGAGCAGGATCGGACTACCTGCAGAAGTTCCCTATGACCATGGGACTAAAACTAGGTGCTTCAAATTCAGTTGTATTTAGCACCATCGTTGAAAAACCAGGAATTCCACTTGAGAAGACGACACCCACAAAGTTCGGATGGAAACTCGGTGTCGACTATCAACCCTATGGTTGGACGGAGTCAGCAACCGTCTCTGGGCCCGTTGTATTTGTTGGTTATGGCCTTTCAACGAAGGGTTATGATGATTATGCCGGCGTTGACGTGAAGGGCGCTGTTGTTATCGTGATAAAGGGACTGCCTAAATGGGCAGAGTCAAATCCATCACTCAAAGCTGCTGCAGCTCTTCGTACAAAAGCTACTACGGCACGTGACAAGGGTGCTGTTGCTGTGTGTTTTGTGAATGAGGAAGGCGACTCGAGTGACGTGCTCACACGTTTTGGTATGGACCGGCTTGGACGGAACTCTGGAATTGTTGCCGTTCAGGTGCGTCGCACACCATGTGCTCGGATCTTTCCTCCAAAAGAAACACAGCTCTTCGTTGCCGAGAAAAAGATTGCGTCAACAAAAAAACCACAGTCCTTTGCACTGAAGAACACATCGGTGTCGATTACTACCTCTGTTGAAGCTGTGGAAGGCACAACCAACAACGTACTTGCTATCCTTCCAGGTACAGACCCGTCACTATCAAATGAGTTTATTGTTGTAGGAGCGCACTTTGATCACCTTGGAATGGGTGACGAAAACTCGCTGCATGCAAAAGCCGAAAATGTTGTTCATCCGGGTGCTGATGACAATGCTTCGGGTACAGCCGGTGTGCTTGAAGTAGCACGACGGCTGGTGGCGAATCCACCTAAACGGTCTGTACTCTTTATGGCATTTAGTGGCGAGGAGAAAGGCCTGGTGGGGTCGAAGTTCTGGACCAACACGCCAACGGTACCGCTTGATCGTGTTGTTGCCATGATCAACATGGATATGATCGGGCGGATGAAGGATAACAAACTCAACGTTCAGGCGACAGGAACATCTACGTCGTGGAAGGACGTACTCGAACGTGCACAGAAAGATTTGGGACTAAAGATCTCAACAACTGCCGATGGTTTTGGACCAAGTGACCACTCGTCGTTTACGGCCAAGAACATTCCAACACTGTTCTTCTTTACAGGTTTGCATTCGGACTACCATCGTCCTACAGATACGTATGAAAAACTTGATTACGATGCGATGTTGCTCGTTCTGACGATGGTTGAACGTGTTGTTCAGGATGTTGCTGGAAACTCCGCACGCCCCGATTTTACAGCGCAACACTCGCAGAGCTCAACACAGGGTAGCAGCAGCAGTGCAGGGTTTAAGGTCACCTTCGGTGTTATCCCGGATTATAGTGATGATCCTCAGGGATTGCGGATAACCGGTGTTAAACCAGGATCTCCGGCAGAATCGGCTGGGCTCAAGGCCGACGATGTTATCACGGCCTTTGGTGGTACGACGATCAAGAACATCTACGATCTCACGGCGGCGATGTCATCAAAGAACCCTGGTGATGTTGTAAACGTGACAGTACTACGCGACGGAAAGTCTGTAACGATGAAGGCGACACTCACCGGTCGGTGATGTCGCCTTCATACAACGTTTTTATGAAAATTACTGCTGTGCGCACACCCATGCCATAATCGCCATGGCATAGGTACAGTCAGCCATTTGTTTCGGATCGAGTTTATCCGGACTATCGGCATCGGTATGATGGTACCAGAAGTATGGACCATCCGTGACCAGCTCCATGACAGGTACACCTTTTTCATGAAGCGGACTCGTATCTGCACCACCTTCACCGTCGGTAAGTGTTGAAGCACCAATCGGTGCAAGAAGTAGTGCTGCATCTTCGAGATAGGTGCGTAATGGGCCTTTGGCCGACGTACTAAATCCTGTTGGTTTAAACACGCCACCATCACTCTCGATACCCATTACGTGGCGCTCTTGTTCAGTTTGTCGAGCATATCCAACACCACCACGCAGGCCGTTCTCTTCATTAGTCCAGAAACACATCCGAATAGTGCGCTTTGGTTTCAGACCAAGATCACGGATATGTCGCAGTGCTCGCCACGCTACGATACATCCTCCTGCATCATCCATGGCACCAAAACCAACATCCCATGAATCAATATGACCACCCATCACAACAACTTCATTGGGTAACTCAGTACCCGGAATTTCAACGATGATGTTGCGGCTTGGTGCGTCTTGTTCCCACGTTGCATTCATCACGAGCTCTACAGACAATTGTTCTCCACGATCCTGCATGCGCTGAAAGAACAGAGCATCTTCCATCGTGATGGCGGCGGCTGGAATCTTTGGTAGTGAATCGTTATAAGCCATACCACCGGTATGGGGTGTTTGCATACTAAACGGTCCAACGCTGCGTACCAGCGAGGCAACGGCACCATACCGAGCAGCTTCGCTTGCACCGTTGTAACGATAGGCCACGGTTTGCCCATACGTCGTAAACGGCACATTCCACACCACAATTCGCCCCTTCGCTTGCGAGCCCCTTTTCCGAAGATCATCAAACGAGGTTACAACGAGAATATCGGCACGAAGTGGTTTACCTCCGGTTCCAACACTTCCGCCGAGTCCGAGCATGGGCAGATTTCGATGGTAGGGGGCGAGAAGGCGCGCAGATTCCTGGCCACGTTTCCAGTTTGGAACCATCACCGGTTGAGACTTCACCGTCCAGCCTTCGGCCGTGAGCCGGCGTTCCAGCCAGGTCAGGCTCTCATCGAGCATGGTTGACCCTGACAACCGCCGTGGGAAGTAGTCACAGAATTCGGCCATCAGCGGCCACAGCGTGGTATCGGCGTCACACAGAGCCTTAAGCTTCTGGGCGGTGGGTGTATGACGTTGAGCAACCTCTCCGGCGGAGAGGGATGTGCAGTGCAGGACGGCAAACGCCGTCAGGGCGAGCAGTCGAAACAGAGTCTTCATGGGGCGAAGATAGCCCTCTCCGTATCTTTGTCACTTCTCACCCCGGGAGTCTGCATGAGTCTGAGCGTCCGAGCCTTGGCGGCCACCGATACAATGCCGTTTATCAAGGCACAGTGGAGGTTCTACAAGAACGATCCAAACTTTGTGACACCGCTGCTCATGGATCGGCAGAAGCTCCTCAACATGCGGAAGAATCCGTTTTATAAGCACTCCGACATGCAGCTGTTTCTTGCAGAGCGTGATGGGAATGTTGTGGGACGAATTGCGGCGATTGTGAACGACAATCACAATCAGACTCATCACGATACACTTGGCTTCTTTGGATTCTTTGAATGTGAGGATCGCCAGGAAACGGCGGATGCACTCTTTGCCGCAGCGTCAGAATGGTTACGGAAGAAGGGTAAGACGGACATGCGGGGTCCGGTAAATCCCTCGATGAATGATGAGACAGGACTCTTCGTTGGTGGTGATGATGGCCCACCAGTTATCCTGATGACGTATAACCCGCCGTACTACGAGAACCTCATTCTGCGCTCGGGTTTTGGCGTTGTGAAGAACCTGCACGCCTACTTCCTTGATGCAGCAGACTGGATGTCTGACAAGCTTGCTCGACTCGCAAACGTGATCACACAGAGAAATCACATCACATTTCGAAGTGTCGACCTTAAGTCAAAGAATGGTTTTCGGCGAGATGTTGCGATTCTCAAGGACATCTACAATCGCGCATGGGAGCCAAACTGGGGATTCGTCAAAATGACGGACGAAGAGTTTGACTTTCTTGCTGCAGACCTCAAGCAGGTCGCCGATCCTGAATATGCCATCATCATGGAGATTAAGGGAGTGCCGGCTGGTTTTGTTCTGGCATTGCCGGATATCAACCAGGCACTCATTCATAACAAGAGTGGTGGCATCATTGGAGGAGTCTGGCATCTCCTCACAAAACGCAAAAGCATCAATCGACTTCGCATCATTGTCCTCGGCGTACTGCCAGAGTTTCAGAAAACAGGAGCAGATGCTGCACTGTACTATGAAATCGGGCGACGTGCCTATCCGAAGGGAATCCGAACGGCTGAGGCGTCGTGGATACTTGAGGACAATGTCATGATGATTCGTGGCCTTACACAAACGATGAAGGCACGGCACTATCGCACCTACCGACTGTATCAGAAAAGCTTGTAACCATGGGCAGAGCATTTGAATTCCGCCGCGCGCGGAAAGAAAAACGATGGGCAAACATGGCCCGGACCTTTACACGTCTAGGCCGCGAAATCTCAATCGCCGTCAAACAAGGTGGTCCGGACCAGGAAACTAATCCGCGCTTACGTGCTGCTGTGCAGAACGCAAAGGCGGCCAACATGCCGAAGGACAATGTTGAGAATGCCATCAAGAAGGCATCGGCAAAGGACGCGGCTGATCTTGCAGAAGTAAACTTTGAAGGGTATGCACCACACGGTGTAGCCATTTGGGTTGAAACGGCAACCGACAATAACACACGCACTGTTGCTAACATCCGGTCGTACTTCAACAAAGCAGGCGGAGCTCTTGGCACCACGGGCTCACTTGAGTTCATTTTTGAGCGTAAGGGAGTGTTTACCATTCCCACGGCGGGCGTGAACCGTGACGACCTCGAAATGCTCCTCATTGAGAACGGAGCTGAAGACATTCAGGAACAGGAAGACGATCTCATCGTCTATACGTCGTTCACAGACTTCATCACGATGCAGCGTGCACTTGAAGCAGCCAACGTTACCGTTTCCAACGGTGAGTTACGTCGGATCCCCAACTCAACGGTCACGGTAACAGACGAACAAGCAGAAGACGTCATCAAACTCATCGATCGAATCGAAGAGGATGACGACGTACAAAATGTCTTCCACAACATGAACGACAACTAAGATATGTGCGCAATCGTTGGCGTCTTTAACCATCCGCGAGCATCGGTACTCGCCTATTACGCTCTTCACGCCTTACAGCATCGTGGACAGGAGGCATCTGGAGTTGTAACGATGTATCGTGATGAGGAACGGGATAAGGCGCGCTTTGGCGTTCACAAGGGTGAAGGTCTCGTCCTTGATGTATTCCGCGATCACCAGCTGTTCGAGACAACTTTAAAAGGGCGTTCGGCAATTGGCCATAATCGTTACTCCACCACCGGAAGTAATTCACTCGCCAACATCCAACCGTTTCACTTCAGTTACTCTCAGGGATTGTTCTCGCTGGCGCATAATGGCAATCTCACAAATACACGCCAGCTACGTGAATCTCTCAAAAACGAAGGTGCCATCTTCCAGTCGACAACTGACTCGGAGATCTTTCTACACCTGATTGCACGGAGTAAACAACCTGATGCCATCGGACGGATTCGCGAGGCTGTACGTACTGCCAAAGGTGCATACTCACTCGTGATGTTGTCTGAACATGCACTCTATGCTGCGCGCGATCCAAACGGATTCCGTCCACTCTGCATTGGCCGTATCAAACATGATGAGGGCTATGCCTACGTTGTGGCCTCAGAGTCATGCGCACTTGACATTCTCAGTGCAGAGTATCTCCGTGATGTGGAGCATAATGAGATCCTCGTTATTGACGATCACACGGCTCGCACCGGAGAGTTCACGTCGCATTACATCTCCGACTCCATGGAGAAGTCTAGTCATTGCATTTTCGAGTACGTTTACTTCTCCCGTCCTGACAGCCGTATCTTCGGACATCAGGTTGACAAGGTACGTCGCAAGATGGGCAAGACGTTAGCTGAGGAAAGTCCAGTTGCGGGAACAGAGGACGATAAGGTTGTTGTTGTAGCTGTTCCTGATTCTGGCAACACGGCAACACTTGGATATGCGCGAGTGAACGAGAAAACGTATCCAACACGATACGAGATTGGCCTCATTCGCTCGCACTATGTTGGGCGAACGTTCATTGCGCCGGGACAAAACACTCGCGAGTTTAAAGTCAAAACGAAGTTTAACGTTGTCCGTGGTGTCCTAGAACACCGTCGAGTTGTTGTCGTAGACGATTCAATTGTACGCGGCACAACATCGAAGGCTCTGGTCTCACTGATTCGTGAGGCTCAACCACGCGAAGTTCACTTGCGCATCACGTCTCCTCCCGTAAAACACCCTTGTATGTACGGCATGGACTTTCCAAGTAGGGAAGAACTCATTGCCAACCATTTTGATAATGAAGAGGCGATTGGCAAAGAGTTAGGTGTTGATTCCCTGCGTTACCTCAGTGTTCAGGGACTGATGGACGCCGTACCACATGCACCGGGAACCGGATATTGTTCAGCATGCTTTACGGGTGACTATCCGATTGAGATTGACGTACATGCGGATAAACTCTCGATAGAACTCTGACTCACCACATCACATGACAACATCTGACGACAATGGCGACATGCCGGGAGTACCACGGCCGCGGAAACGGGCCTGGATCCTTGTCTTCTCTGCCTTTGCCCTTCTTGCAGTTACAGGCCTCACACTCTCCATTCTGTATCGCGAGGCCCCAAAAAGCGGCGACATTGTAAACAAGGCTCGGAAGCGCTCGGCAAAACACGTTGAGTATGCCATCGTGTTTAGTGCTATTCCACCGGAACTCGTCGATTCAGTCGTCAACAGTGTGCTTGCGTCGATCCCGGATACAGCAACCACGGATCTTGTTATTGGGTCGACGGTTGTCGACCCATCATGCGCAAACGTGAGCGAGTATCGTCGGAACCTCCGTCGCGCACTTACGGAATCTCGTAAGACACCGCTAGGTAAACAGACACAGATCATGAGTATGGTAGCGGGTCTGCTGATCAAGACCGAGCAGCCCGCAACGTTACACCTGCTGGGCACGTTGGAAGGTGATAGTCTTGGCGGCGTACGTTCACGAACACAGCAGTCGGCAGCTGGAATCAAACTCCGCAACGACGTGATCGGTCCGGTTTCTATCGTCAATCATCTTTATCCAACAACGTCGGCAACACACACTGACTACATATCAATCTTTCAGTCGGCCGGGCTTACGGTTACTTCGAGATAATTACAATCTCTGTACGCCGATTGAGAGATCTTCCAAACTCTGTAGCATTATCGGCTATTGGTCGAGCTGAGCCATATCCAACGGTCTGGATACGTTTGGCATCGACACCGCGTTTGATAAGGTAGCCACGCACGGCTTCGGCACGTGCAAGAGACAGCACCTTGTTTGATTTTGGGTTTCCACGGCTATCAGAGTGGCCTTCAACGCGGATGTTAACGGCCGGACGACTCTTCATAAAATCAAAGAGAACCTCAAGTTCCTCAACAGAGTCAGGCAATACAGCACTACTCGTTTCGAACAACAGATTCTCGATAATAAACTTCCGTCCTATCTCGACGATAGGAATGATTTGTTTGACAAGCTCCCGTTTTTGCTCGTCAAGTAGTGCCACATTAATCGAATCACTTCGCAGCTTTGAATCACCTCGATAGTATACGGTATACAGATTGGTGAGCTGTTCAGAGTACTGACTCAAGATCTTTGAGAATGGATGTTCGATATCGTATACGGCACCATTTGTACCGTCAGCCATACGTTCGTATTGTTTCAGTCCCTTTGGTACGATGGCAAACACACGAAGACCTCGTTCATTGAGATGTTCGATGATTGTTTCTGTCGTAAAACGCGTACGTCCGTTTCCTCGCTCACCCGATTGGTGATAACCAGCGTCAGTAACGAGGACAAGCACCTTACTTGCCCAGGGTCGGAAGGCAACCTTCGAAGCGTCATGAAGACCTTGAAGGGCATTCTCTTTTTCATCAAAGCCGCCAAAGGCAGACACCTTCGTCATCCACTTCAGAAACTTCGAAACAGAGTCAGTGGGTTCGTACACCTCTTCAACGACATCACTGAACAGCACTAGACCGAGTCGATAGTCGATACCGCGCTTCGTTAATGCGTCAACGAAAGCTTCGATATTGTTCCGAACACCGTTGATGTATGGCTGCATCGTGCCAGTCACATCAAGGACGAACATGAAGTCTACGGGCACCTTCTCCGTTACGTCGATCTTCTTAATTCGAACGACGGGCCGGAGCACACCATTCTCCAATACCCGAAGGCTCGAAGGTTTTACGGTATCAAGGTATTGACAATTACGACCGCATTCAACGACCAATCCGATCTCGGGAAACGATCCAATCGTAACGTTTTGGATCGTTAATGAGACACTATCAATAGCAGACGTTACTCGAGCCCGTTCCGCAAGTTTGCGGCGTTCCTCAAGTAACGAATCTTGCGACTGCGCCCGCACGATGGCGGGCGCAGTGACAAACAACAAGGTGCTGAGAAGTAGTAAAGCCGTCGACACGGCGTCTGTGCCGTCAGAAGTTCAAACGCAATACAGGACTAATCATAAAGACATGTTCGCGTTCGAACGACCTCAGACCACGTAGTGGTTGGGCGTATTTGCCTTCAATGTAGAGCCATTGTCCAAGCAACGGCAGGTAGGCGTGAGCCAGAAGAATCTGATTGGCGTACTGAACGCTCACACCAAACGGGAAGGCGTTCTGGTTACGGTACTCAAGCTTAGCATACACCCAGTCACCAACTTCGTTTGGTTTCCATGTACGGAGGCCACGGACGCCTGAAATGGCGAGGAAGGAAGTGCGCTCAGCTGTGTCGCGAAACACCGCTGCTTCTCGGATTTCAAAGTAGTTGATACCAAGGTCGAACCGGAAGAAGTTCTCTGGAAACTTTGGATTCACCCACCAGTTGTAGAAGAACGTTACTTGTCCGGTCGAACGAAGCAGATTTACGGTTGCAATTGGATCTGACTCGAATCCTGGAGCAGTGACGCTTGGGCGAACTTCGTTTTGTGTATACGTCGTTGGATTAATCGTCTGCCCAGCATCTATTGAACGCAGTGGCAATTCCATGTTGACACTTGCACCAAATTCCGGCATCATTGGAAGGTGGAAGTTTAATCCACCAACAAACTTGCCACCGTAACTGGCGTCCAGTCTTCGTGACGGGATAAAATCAAGCAAGCTCGACGAAGAAGGATCGGATGATAGACGATATCCAACACCAAGACGAGCATTGATGAGATACGGAATCGCGCGGCGCGTAGCCGGATCGTTATTCTCATACAGTGGCCGCTGAAGGACAATCTTTCCTTCACCTGCATTCCAGAAATGATAACCAGCTTGGTCTGTTCCTAGGATGTTGGAAATCCAGAAACCGGACTTGCCAATCTTCAACGTTTGTTCGAAAGCAGAAAGCATAAACGAATGCGTCACATTTGATGGACGCATAAAGCTCACGATGGCTTCTGTTTGCGATTGTGTTGGTGGGCGCGTGGCAGGGATTTCCGTGTAGCAGTAAGCACGACGACGCTCGGAAAGACGCGTGAGCATATTCGGAATGTTTGTTGACATTTCCTGTGCTGTCATTCTTTCCGTGCCACACTCGACAATCAGGATTTCAAAAGGATCCTCATCGTTTGGTGTTGGCTGTGCCGTTACTACGACCTGCTGCTGATTGAGGTTTTCTCGGCGATACCCCAATACGCGAAAGGCATTAAAGATTTTTGCTTGTAGGTCTGGTTCACAGACGTACCAGCGTGGGAAATACTGAAGGAGTTCCGGATCGATGGACGTGAGGCGTGTGAAGACCGACGAGTCGGACTCCTGAGCAGTCGCACGGATGGTACCTACTGCGCTAACTGCAAGAAACAGCAGAACAGAGGCAATCGAACGGCGTAGGAAATTCGTCATTGTCGGTGATGTCAGAAGTTGAGGATGGCGCGAACTGATGGCATAAAGACGGCGTTGTTTTCCCACAGTCGCGCGTCTCTCAAGACTGGACTGAAGAAGTTGGCATCAATGCGGAAGCCAAGATTCTGTGATGCTTGAAGTTGGAGCCAGAGATTAGCAAGAATGGCTTCGTCGAAGTACTGTAATGAGGCTCCGAGTGGTGTGCTCCAATTCGTGTTCATGAACTCGATACGACCAGAAATTCCTCCGATAAACTCGCTGTCGTACTTGCGGAAGGATGTTTCATTCCGACCGTTAATGACTGTGTCCTTGTCAAACCAGCGTTCCATCGAGTAACCCGTTCCACCCAGGCGAAGGCGGAACATGTTGTACTCGTCGATAGCAACGGCAAACGTGTACTGAATCGATGCATGGAATCGAACGAGGTGATCAACAGGACGGCGTGCGATTGTGTCGAATCGTTTGTGATCGGTGCTTACAGCGTCGTCAAAAACATAACTCGCCGCAAAGTTAAAGACACCTGATTCGGCAATGATTTTAACCGGTACTTCAACACTTGTGTTGACACCGAAGCCTGCATTCGTCATCGTTCGTGCACTGCCTAAAGAAGTTGACAGTGATGACCATCCTGTAGTTGGCAGAATTACTCCGAGGCGAGCTTGGCTCCACACTGCATTAAGAGCCAATCTTTCACTCCACACAGACGGATAGTTGATGTCCTCAATACCATACCGCAGTTCAACACCATACAGTGGAAGGCGGCTGTTGTAGGTAATCACCTCTTCTTCAACTTCAACTTCATTACCTGCAGAATCTCTTTCGATGCGAGTAATGAGTTTTGGTGTTGGGTCGGGACGATATCTACGGTAGGAGATTAGATCGGCCGCAGACAACGTGATCTCGTTCGGTCCGTAGTAAGGCACCGGAATTCCATTGGAAATTTTAATGTACTGTTGTACATCATCTTCCGGAATAAGTACCGTGTTACCGAATGTTTTCGGGACAAAGCGCGTCTCAGGGTCGTCAATACCTTGTGCTTCCAGAGTAACGTTGGTGACGTTATTCTGAATGACTTGATCCTTCAGGTAACCGTACATCTTGTCCTCATACGTCTTTGATGACGTTGGAGGCGGATCAAGTTTCGTGAGTTCGTAGCGCGTGATGATATCACCAGGATTCACACCGCGAAGGTCGCGAACCGTATTACCGGCTGGCTTTACACGTGTCTTCATGAGGCCAACAACAACGAGTCCTTCACCTGTTTCACCGCGCTGATACTTCGAGGTAACGAGGTAGGCACCCGTGAAGAGCTCATTCTGATACTGACGCTCATCGAGGTAGTACTGAATCACGTTCTGAACATCACGATCAGCAACATCGTTCGGTGCGTAGCCGGCATTCTCGAGCGACTCAGCAATACGTTCGTAGAGCTGTGACCTACGAACGGCCTTCTTGATTTCATCAAGGAGGTTAGCATCGCGTTGCTGCAGCTTTTCAATCGAACCGGTTTTATCAACCGGTGGTGGATTGAGGTATCTCTGCAGATCGGCAAACAATTGTCCTTCTACACGAAAGACTGATATGTCGCCGTATCGATAGTTCGAAAGTGATCGAAGTACGCTCTTAAACTTACCCACATAGGCACCATCCGTCTGACCTGCCAGTGGTAAGGAGCAAAGCGCCACGACGGCCGCCGAGCTGACGGCGCGTACGAGTCGATGCTTCATTGTTGTGTTCTTCATGTTGTTCGGAATCATCGGAATTCAGGGATCGTAACAGTCTTTGTTTCCGAGATGGAAACTCCACCGACCGTTGCTGTGATCGTAATGTCGACGTTCTCTCCAGGGAACTTCATCTTTGGTCCCTTTAACTGGAGTACAACACGGTAACGACCACCACCCTCTGGTTCTGTCGTGGCAAAGACCGTGAACTTGCCAACGCTCGGCTTATCAAGTTTTGCGTCAACCTTGACGTCACGTTCCTGAGCCGTCACATTACAGTCCACACGTGGAGGAATGACTTCAATTCCCGACAACGTAAACTTCAGTGCCTTCGCGTCAAACAGCTCTGTTGTGCCCGTCATGAGAATTTCAGGCGAAGACTGTTTAGCGGATGCTACTGACTTCTGGAAGAGTACAACTTCTTCCGTGTACTGTGATCCAAGTGGACGATATACCCACTTGACTTCAACATTTAGTGAAGACATGCTCTTAGGAACACATGGCACCGTGATCTGAAGTGGTGTTGTGCCTGGGATTTCCGTCTTCTGACCGTCAAGTGTATACGAAAGGACAAACTGGTTCGACTGAATGTCACCACCGGACGACGGCTCAATCGGGAGACGAACCGGTTTACCGATCATGACACGCTTGTCCATGACGGATTCGATCGACGACTTGTTCTTGAGATCTGCAGGGAAGACCGAGACGACTGCTGATGGTTCAGTGTCATCACACATCTTCAGATTCGTAATCTTAACGGTGTAATCCTTCCTCGCATCTCCCGTTCGTACACCCTCAATGTGGATCTCAAACGGTTGATTACGAAGTGAACCAGAACTCGTTCCTGAACCTAGTGGTACAACACGAACGGTTGCGTCACTCGGTGTGATGGAAACCTGCGGAGTTTCGTTACGGAAGTTGTTTACCGTTAGCGGAATCACAACTTTCTTAATGCCGGACAGAACACGTTGAGCCTTTACAAGGTCAGCAATACATGGATCAGCCGTGGCAATGTTTGGCTTCTTAACGTTGATCTCAAACTGGAACACCGGATTGTTCTGCTCCATCTGATTTGCATCACCATGGAGAAGGACCGTAATGTTTTTTAGCAGCTCACCGCGACGGATCTTATCTGACTTCGAAGGCAGGCCAATATCCTCGTGGTTAATCTTCTCAATCGCTTCCTCAAGATCCTTGCTGAACTGCACGTACTTGTACTCTGACGTCGTAGCGAACTTGTCACAGATGGTTTCGACCGTTGATCCAAGGGTAGAACGTAGTCGTTTGGCAACCTTTGCAAGCTGTTTCCGTGTGAGCTGAATCGTACCAATACTTACGACGTCGTTCTCGGAACCTTCCCCTTCTTTACCCAAGCCAGAAACACCAATAATGTTATTGGTTTTCGACTGGAGCATAACCTTAAAGAGACCAGGATTTGTTTGTTTGAAGGTGTATTCAAACACCTTAATTCCGTTCTCAAACTGCGACTTGTCGGACAACGTCAAGTGCGGTGAAAAACGGAATGTTAGCATTGTCGAATTCGATGTATAGTCCATCGAATCCGGTACGATAGTTCGAAGGAATGAGAGACCGTCCTTGTACTCTGGGATATCGGTAATCGTGTTTTTACCCCCCAGTTTACCCATGATCTCCTTTGTCTTGTTCTTGAGCCATTCCTTGTTAAGGTCTAGCGTCAGGTTCTCAACAAGAGACGTGCTATTTAATGAGTCTATCAGCGTAAGGTTAGAGACGTTAAACAATCGAATAATCTCTTCGATTCGCCTCTCTTTAGCAACAGCTTCATCGGGAAGAGCATCACCAAGGATATCCTTCACACGCACCGTTGACACGCGTATCTGATACGTACGCTCATCCTTCGGCTTGTCTTTTTCCGCGACACCTTGAATTGTGCGAGGATCGAGAAGTGTGATTTCATCTTGTGGAAGAGCGTTCACGCCACTAGAGCCGGAGCCGGTATTCAGCTGGGCCATAACGGCCTCAACGATTTCCTCGGCTTCCTTCTGCTTCCGAATAAGATGCTCTTCAGCTTCATCCCGCTCCACGATAATAATCAGGAGCTCAAGGATTACCGCCAAATAGAGCACGAAGTAAACTTTACCTGCTCCGCCCTTCGACATGTCATTCTCCGAACTGGTGTGGTCGCAACGGGGCAGCCCTAGACGCCCCTGTCCCTCGCAACATTCTGCGATCTGTACTACACAGACGCAGATTCATCGTCCCCGATTTTACTTCGTTTCCGGTGCCGGTACCACCGTGCTGACTGCCGCGCCTTGCTCTTCAGTTTGCACCGTCGATGCGGTTTTCGTTGTCATCGACTTTGTTGAGCAACACGATCCTCCCTTGGCAGCCGTTCCCTTTGCCTTACCCTTCTTCGTTGTGCTGCAGGAAGCAGTACCTTCGTCGTCACAATCTTCCTTTTTCGCAGCTGTTGCGTGTGCGGTTGCCTTACCAGCCTTAACCGTACAGCATGAAGCCTTTTTCGATGTCGATTTTTCAGCCTTTTCCTCACAGAGGACTCCGGCCGTGGCGAACCCTGCGGCACAGACGATGGCCAGTCCCGCAAGCATGAGTTTTTTCATGGTCTTCATCGATGTTGTCTGAAAATCGGTATGTGGTGTCCCTGACGGAAAAAACCGACGATCAATTTAGGTCTTGTGCCCGAGTTCTGCAAGAAAAAAGCCAGAACAGCCGGTAGAGGCTTCTACCCGTTGAACCTATCAGGGTTCCATGTTACTACTTTGAACGGGTTTACATGGGCTGCATTCGTGTATTACTCGAACGATGGACGTGAGGTTTTTTGCGAATGTCTACAGACTCTGTGCTGACGATTCTATGGGACAAATGACGCCCCTGCCTTTACTCCAGAACGGTGAACGGGACGGCCTGTTAGCTGGCCGTCCCGTTCCGTGTTTTGCGTGTCCGACGGGACAACATTCACCGCCACGTGCTGTTTGCGACAATGAGTTGCTGTCCGAACGTTCTCTTCTGTTAACTGCAGCCGCTCGTCGCTCCACAGTCGTCACAGACGGTGCAGGAGCCATTACGACGTACTCGGGCAGATTGACAGTAGCTGCACTGTTCGCCTGTATATCCGAATTCAGCTGCGTTTGCCTTTGTTACGACCGGATTTGTTGCAGATGACGTCCCAACTGCCTTACCATTCACGCCGTTAGAGCCGTTGCGGCCTCCTGGTTCACCAATGTAGACGACGGGTTCGGCATCTTCACGGCGAATTCGTGAAACTCCGTCCGGAACGTCTGGAGGATTTACCGTGAGATCCGGTTTGGAGGAGGCTGTCTTCTCATCAATGACGGGCGTATGGACAAAGTCCGTTCTATTGAGATAGTCATATCCCAAGGTGCGGAAGATGTAGTCAAGAATACTTGTGGCATTCTTGATGGCCTCATGCCCCTCAACGTATCCCGCTGGCTCAAATCGTGTAAAGGTGAAGGTGTCGACGAGTTCATCCAAAGGAATTCCGTATTGCAGTGCCTTCGAAGCAAGCACGGCAAAACAGTTCATCAACCCCTTAAACGAAGCCCCTTCCTTGTACATGTCGATGAAGATTTCACCAAGTGTGCCATCTTCAAACTCGCCTGTACGGAGGTAGACCTTGTGGCCACCAACACTTGCTTCGCGTACGTAACCGTGACGACGTTTTGGAAGACGTCGGCGTTCGGCACGGTGATATACTTTTTCAACAATGACTTGTTGAATGGTTTCCTGACTGACTTCATTGATGTCATCCGGTTCGTCACCCAACAACACCATTTCGTCATAGTCATCAACACTTGCATTCAACGGCTGCGAAAGTTTTGAAGCATCACGATACAAGGCAATTGCCTTTACCATGAGTTTCCACGATTCAAGATGGACACTTTCAATGTCCGTTACAATTGCCTCATTGGGCATGTTAATCGTCTTGCTGATGGCACCACTGATAAATGGCTGCGCAGCGGCCATCATTCGAACGTGAGCCATGTATGGGATGTATCGCTGTCCACGACGACCACACTTGTTGGCACAGTCGAAGATTTGAAGATGTTCATCCTTGATGTGCGGAGCACCTTCAATCATCATGGTGCCCACAACGTATTCGTTCGCTTCGTCAACCTGCTTTTTCGACAGTCCAAGCGATGTCAGAATGTCAAAACCAGCTTCCGAACGAACTTCCTTCGTCATTCCAAGTCGATCCAGTGTTGTTTCACTGAGTACACCTGGCATAAAGACAAAGCGCAGATCAAAGGTATTCTCCGAGGCCTTTTCGAGCGTGAGAATCTCTTCATCCGTAAAGCCCATTGCGCGGAGTTCTGCATGGCCGATGTAGGGACATCCGATCAACGATGCGTGGCCGATACAATACTTTTCAATTTCATCAACTTGTGAATCTGTGTAGCCAAGACGACGGAGTGCCTTGTTAACGGATTGATTGATGATCTTGAAGTATCCACCACCGGAGAGCTTCTTGTACTTCACCATAGCGAAGTCTGGCTCAATTCCCGTTGTATCGCAGTCCATGACGAGTCCAATTGTACCCGTAGGCGCAATTACCGTAGTCTGTGCATTACGGAAACCATAACGTTCCCCAAGGTCCAGAGCCTTGTCCCAAGCCGTACGAGCAGCATTCACAAGGTACTCCGGACAGTGCTCCGCATCAATCCCCATCGGTGTAATGGTGAGTCCCTCGTAGGTTTCCTTCGAGGAATTGTATGCTGCATGCCTGTGATTACGAATGACGCGGAGCATTGCGTCGCGGTTCTGCTTAAAGCGCGGGAACGGTCCTACACATTCTGCCATTTCGGCTGATGTTGCGTACGATTCCCCCGTCATAACGGCCGTAACAGCTCCGGCAAAGGCTAGAGCCTTTGGAGAGTCGTACGGTATACCCATCACCATGAGGACCGTGCCAAGGTTGGCATATCCAAGGCCGAGTGTTCGATAGTCGTAGGAGCGTTGCGCAACTTCCTTCGATGGGAATTGCGCCATGAGGACCGATACTTCAAGGACGATCGTCCAGAGTCGTACTGCGTGACGGTAGTCGTCGATCTTAAACTCACCCGTTTGCTCATTATAAAAATGTGCAAGATTGAGCGAGGCCAGATTACATGCCGTATCATCAAGGAACATGTATTCCGAACATGGATTTGAGCCGTTAATACGACCGTCGTTCGGACACGTGTGCCACTCGTTAATGGTGGTGTCGAACTGTAATCCAGGATCAGCACTCTTCCACGCACTCATGTTGATCTTGTCCCAAAGATCACGTGCGCGAACCGTTGTACGTTTTGTTGAATCCGTGCGCCAAACGAGGTCCCACGTGCCATCGTTCAGAACGGCATTCATGAACTCATTCGTCACACGTACGGAGTTGTTCGAGTTCTGACCCGATACTGTCTGATACGCTTCACCTTCGTACTGCGTATCGAACATTGCAAAGTTTACGGACGTATAACCTTGTTCCGCAAGAGCAAGAGTGCGCTTGATGTAGTTATACGTTACGCCGCGATGCAGAGCACGACGGATCAATGCGTCGAGAGTCTCATTCGTTTTAGGATCCGCGCCATTTGCAAGTGCTTCGTCGAGGATCGCTTGAAGAAACACTGCATTAATTTTTGATCCTGCGACGAGTGCGGCAACCTTTTCTTCTTCCTTAGCCTTCCACTCAATAAATTTCTCAATATCCGGATGGTCAACGTCTACGATAACCATCTTCGCAGCACGACGCGTTGTACCACCGGACTTTATAGCACCAGCAGCACGGTCGAAGATCTTCAGGAACGACATAAGTCCAGACGATACGCCGCCGCCTGAGAGTCGTTCACTTTCACCACGAAGGTTTGAGAAGTTTGAGCCCGTTCCAGAACCGAACTTGAAGATGCGGGCCTCGCGTGTTGCCAGGTCAAAAATGCCACCCTCGTTTACGAGGTCATCTTCAACACTTTGGATAAAACAAGCGTGTGGCTGCGGATGGGAGTAAGCATCCGTTGATTGTTTGAGTCGCTTTGTATCTGGATCAACGAAGTAGTGTCCCTGCGGCTTTCCTTCAATGCCATAGGCGAAGTGAAGGCCGGTGTTAAACCACTGCGGTGAATTCGGAGCTGCCATCTGATGTAGCAGCATGTAGGCGATTTCATCGTAGAACACTTGCGCGTCTTCGGCCGTCGAGAAGTATCCATACTTCTCTCCCCACCATCGCCAGCAACCGGCGAGACGGTGAACAACCTGACGAATGGAACGCTCTGGACCGGTTTTCTGCACACCGTTTTCATCAAGAATCGGATTGCCATCCTTGTCAACAAGTGGCACTCCAGCCTTGCGGAAATACTTCTGCGCGAGAATGTCCGTGGCCACCTGTGACCACGATTCCGGTACCTCAACGTCATCCATCTGGAAGATGACCTTGTTACCGTTTCCCTTGAGCTCCGACGTGCGGAGTACATAGGTAAAAAGTTCGTACGGACTCTTGTCCGCTACGGTAAAACGACGCGCAATCTTCATGCTGTCCTCCCAGACTCTTTCGGTCTACTGTTGCAATCAGTGGTTTCCCCCCACCAGTCGCCGACGTCGATCAATTCACCAACGCAAAATTTCGGTTGGAGAGACGGCTCCCCTTCCGCTCAAAAAACATGAGCAGACGGAGAATTAATCGAAGTCGAGCTACGAGTCGCTGGTGATCACAGTGCGGAGGCCTATTCGTACATCATGTTGCCGGGCGACACGTGGTGACGACACCACCCACCGAATGAGTTGAAAGACTTGGCCGCTTCTTTGGATACTTCCTCTTCACTGCTGCTGCGAAGCGTCTCGAAGCAGTGCCAAATTAGGCCCTCTGTACTCTCGTAGCAACCTCGAAAGGTTCCTGTGGAAAACAATCGTAGTGTGTGGTGAAACATTCACATTGGTAGATTAGCCTCATGAGGCTTTCCGTAATTCTCCGTAGGGCGCATGGATACTGATATCTGGTTGTTCTATGCCGTCAATCACGGCTGGAAATCTGGGTTTCTTGATGCCATTATGCCCGTGATCACGTCTACAAGCACATGGCGCCCGATCTATGCCGTGGCCCTTGTGACGTTACTGGTTTTAGGTGTCAGAGAATTCCGACAGTCGAAATCGACACGGTATTTCCGATGGTTCGGAGCACTGGTCGTTTCCGTAGCCGTTCTCGACCCCCTGAGTCATCATTTTCTCAAGGAAACAATCGCTCGCCAACGTCCCTATCTGGTCCTAGGCGACGTCTATAAACTTGTTGAGAGTGGCGGTGGTTCATTCCCAAGTAACCACGCCGTAAACAATGCCGCAGCAGCAGTTGTTAACACGGTGTTTTTACCGCGTTTTGCCAGGTTGTGGTGGACCATCGCCGTTGTCGTGTCGATTTCGCGGGTCTACGTTGGTGTGCACTATCCATCCGATGTTGTCGCCGGCTTTCTCATCGGATGTTGTGTTGGTTATGGTTTTGCTCGACTGTTTACGATGGCCGATCGCCGGTCAAACGCTCACCAAGAAGTATCTCCACGGCACGACGTCCGCTAAGAGCAGCCCCCTCCAGCGTAGCTGGAAGCCCCGTATCCAACCAATCTCCCGCCAAACTCACGTTGTTTACAGCGTTGTTCATTCTGCGAATACCGGGGTTACGGAGTGCGTCTCCCGGTGGACGTTGTCGCGCAGTGACGGGAGTAAAGGCAGGAGTTGCCGTCTTTTCCTTGATAACGAGGCCGCTGGTGAGTTGAACAGCAGACATGTGCTGTGAGAAGACGTCACGGAGTTCTCTATCAGCAAGTTTGATGATGTCGTCCGACGTTGCTGCAACGATGTTGTCACCGGCACTTACGGTTAGGGCAACGGTTCCCGGTCGTTGTCGTCGTTTATCAAACACCCACTGAATTGTTGTACCTAGACAAGCCGCAAAGTCTGTTGGCATCCATGGTCGATCGTAGTGGAGATAGACACTCACAATTGGGCTCTGCGCTGGCGGATCGGGAAACTCTATCGGAATACTGCTGTTCTGAAGCAGACGATCGAGTGCCTTCCGCGGAACAGCCAGGATAACACCATCAACATCAAGTTCTGTCCCATCCGATATCACAACACGATTCACCCGGAGAGTGGTGCTGTGCGTGGAAGCGTCGGTCGTTGTTGTCTCCGGGAGAGTGTGCAACCGATCTACAGACGTACTCAGCTGCATCACACTTCCATGCCGCTGTAGCCACGGTCCAATCGGGTCTATCAAGTCGGAAAGTCCTTGTCGGGGAATGAGCATTGCAGCGTCGTCCCGACTTCCGAGAAAGGCCCTCGCCATTACGGTGAGCAAGAGATCGGCATCTGCCGACCGAACTGACATGTTCAGAGTGGCAAGGACAACGGGTTCCCAGAATCTCGTTATAGCTGCTTCACGCTGTTGTTCATCGCGGAGTAACTCGTAACACGTTCGGCCCGATCCTTGTACGACTCGCCTCTGAATACGCACCATCAATCGGATAATGTCTCGTTTAGCTGCAAAGGAGAGTCCGGACATTTTCAACAGGCCATACACAACACCAAGTTTGCCGGGCAGTGCCGAAGCATCAAGTTTGGCCGTTGTGCCACCTCTCTCGGCGAAGATTACCTGAAGTGCTCGCTGACGTTCAAGAAAATTGGTTGTACCAAGCTCATTGAGCACCGTGAGGACATCTGAATAGCAGCCCATCATAACGTGTTGGCCGTTGTCCACCATGACGTTGGCTGTTTTATCCAGGACGGAGCGTGCACGTCCTCCAACATAAGGCCGTTCTTCTACAAGAGTTACCCGAGCACCACGGCGCACGGCATGGATGGCAGCCGAGATTCCCGCCCATCCGGCTCCGGCTACAACAATGTGGGGCTGCATGGAACAAAGATCGGAGGTATTTTTTGCCATGGAAACAACATCGATAACAATCGACGATTTTGAGAGGGTCCATCTTCGTGTTGGCACCATTATTCGCGCCGAAGAATTCCCTGAAGCGCGAAAACCCGCCCTGAAGCTTTGGATTGATTTTGGTGAAGGGGCTGAAGGGGGCGTCCGACGGAGTAGTGCCCAGATAACTCATCTCTACACACCGGAAATGCTTGTGGGCAAACAGGTTATTTGTGTTACGAACTTTTCGCCACGACAGATCGGACCATTTCTGAGTGAGGTGCTGACGTGCGGATTTTACCGAGAAGATGGCTCCGTTGTCCTCGCCGTACCCGACATGTCCGTCACGAACGGCGTTCGGCTGGCCTGAACGTAGCGATAAACCTCCGTTGATCCCTTACTTCGATGTGAGGCACCAAACAGAATCCGGAAATCCCGTATTTTGTCCGGCTACGCGGAAGTGGCGAAATTGGCAGACGCACCAGACTTAGGATCTGGCGGGGCAACCCATGAGAGTTCGAGTCTCTCCTTCCGCACTCCTTTTGAACTTTGGAGCGAACAGTGGAACATCAGGTAACCGTTCTCGAGGGATGTGAGCGCGAAGTACGCCTCTCCCTTACAGAGGCGGAACTTAGGCCTCACTTTGATCAAGCCTATGTGCGTGCCCAAGCAGGAGTTTCCCTGCCGGGTTTTCGTAAGGGTAAGGTGCCGGTAGCTATCATCAAACAGAAGTTTGGCCGCGATATCGAAAACGAGGCCCTCGAAACAATTGCTGATGCAGAGTTCCGGAATTTTCTCAAGGCAGAACCGCAACAAGTTGTTGGCACACCGGCACTTACAGATATCGCCAAGGGCGGTGGTGGAGTGTCGTTTACCATTCGTTTTGAGGTGATGCCAGACTTTACACTGGGCGAGTATCGCAATCTTGTGGTTCAACGCCCTGTTAAGAATGTTACCGACGAAGACGTTGAGGAAGAGATCGACCGTATTCGCCTTCGTGCCGCAAGTTTTGAACCTGCCGAGAAGGTCGATGGCACACGTTATGTGGTTACGCTCACCATGAATGAGCTCGATCGCGAAACCGGTATGCCCATCATTGGTGCCGAGGCAAAGGAAGAACGCATCTTCCTCGAAGATGAGAACGTCGACATGCACCTCCGAAACTCAGTCCGCGATCTTGGTGTCGGTGACTCAATATCCTACGTGGCCGAAACAAAGGATGCCAACGAACAACCTCCGTCCTACCGTGTTACGGTTGCCGACGTTCAGAAGGTTGTTCCGGCAGAGCTTACCGACGAGTTTGTTTCGATGATCACCGGCGGTAAGATCTCCTCGGAGTCTGGACTGCGGGACGACATTCGCCAACAGCTCACGTCGTATTACGAGAACGAAGCCAAGTCTGCCGTTGAGAATCAGATTGTTGAGCAACTCGTCCAGGCACATGAATTCCCAGTGCCACATTCCCTTGTTCACTCTGTTGTCCATCAACTTTTTGAGGACTTCAAGAAGCGGAATGAAGGTGCACCAGGACTTGAGAAACTCACAGCGCACGACCTTGAAGAACAGCTTGAACCATCAGCGATTCGTATCGTGAAGTGGGAACTGATTCGTGATAAGGTAGCCGCTGCGGAAAATGTGTCCGTTACGGATGAGGACATTGTTGAGATGTCTGGTAAGGTTGGATTGACCGAGGACCAGCTGCGAATGGTGATGCGCCAGAATCGGAATGTAGAAGCTCAGCTTCTTGCCGAGAAGGTTGTTAAGACACTCGTAGACTATGCAGTGGTCAATGACGTCGATGTCGACCAACAACAACCCGTTCTGTAACAAGGAGATAACCCACCCATGGTTAACCAGCTCGTCCCGATGGTCGTCGAACAGACGAGTCGAGGAGAACGCGCCTACGACATCTACTCGCGCCTGCTCAAGGAACGCATTATCTTCATTGGCACGCCCATTGATGATTATGTAGCGAGTTTGACGATTGCCCAGTTGCTGTTCCTGCAGAGTGAAGATCCAACAAAGGACATTTCTCTCTACATTAACTCTCCGGGCGGTAGCGTGTCTGCCGGCCTCGCCATCTACGACACGATGCAGTTTGTCAAGCCTGACGTATCAACGATCTGCGTTGGCATGGCAGCCTCGATGGCTCAAGTGCTATTCTGCGCAGGTGCAAAGGGAAAACGATACATCCTTCCGCACTCGCGGATCATGATGCATCAGCCACTTGGTGGCACGCAGGGACAAGCCGCTGACATTGAAATTTACACGAAGGAAATGCTGAGAATTCGCGACACCCTCTACGGCATCATTGAAAAGCATACCGGTAAGGATTATGCGACGATTAAGGCCGACGCGGATCGTGATAATCACATGACGGCTGAAGAGGCTGTAGCCTACGGAATGGCTGACAAGATTCTCGAGCGCCTGTAATTACGGAACTTGCCTCAGGGGAAGGGGAGCGAACATGACAACTGATACGACGGGACATCCGGAAGAACTTCATTGCTCATTCTGCGGGCGAAGTTCACGTGAAGTCACAAGCCTGATCGCCGGTAAGGGTGTTTACATCTGTGATATCTGCGTTCAGAACTCCGTTGAAATTCTTCGGAAAAATCAGCCGACTCCGTCACTTCGTACGGATGTTCGCTCCCTTCCTCGTCCATCTGAAATCAAGAAACAACTTGATTCGTTTGTTATCGGTCAGCACGCGGCCAAGGAAGTCCTTTCCGTAGCTGTCTATAATCACTACAAGCGTATACAAGCAGAAGAACTCGTTTCACCGTTCGACGACGTCGAGATTGAAAAGAGTAACATCCTTTTGCTTGGACCAACGGGTACCGGCAAGACCCTTTTGGCACAGACACTCGCTCGTATTCTCGATGTGCCCTTTGCAATCGCCGATGCAACAACGCTAACAGAAGCTGGGTACGTAGGTGACGATGTTGAATCGATCATCGTAAACTTGCTTCAGAATGCAGACTACAACGTTGAACGTGCCGAGCGTGGTATCATCTATGTTGACGAGATCGACAAGATTACGCGCAAGTCAGACTCAGCCTCAATCACCCGCGATGTGTCAGGTGAAGGTGTTCAACAGGGTCTTCTCAAGATCCTTGAAGGAACTGTTGCCGGTATTCCACCTAAGGGCGGCCGGAAACACCCAGAACAACCACTGATCTACGTTAACACCCGCAACATTCTGTTTATCTGCGGTGGTGCGTTTGAGGGTATTGAGAAGGTTATTGAACGCCGACTCCGCCCAAGCACAATTGGCTTCACGTCAATCTCTGATGCTGAGGTCGAAGAATCATCAGCCCTTCTTCGATATGTTGAACCCGAAGACCTTATGCGCTTCGGATTTATTCCTGAGTTTATCGGTCGTCTCCCCGTCATCGCAGCTCTTGATCCTCTTACCGACGAGGCAATGCTCGATATCCTGACAAATCCGAAAAATGCTCTCGTAAAGCAGTATCAAAAGCTGCTTCTGCTCGAAGGTGTTCAACTGGAGTTTGAACAGGAAGCATTACTCGGAATTGTGCATAAGGCAAAGGCTCGTAAGACGGGTGCTCGTGCTCTTCGTGGCGTACTGGAAGAGATCATGATTCCGATCATGTATAATCTCCCCGATGAACGTAACGTGCGGAAGTGTATCATCACCGGCGATACGGTTGAGCGCGGAGCTACGCCACTGTTTGAGCTTAGCGAACAGCAAATTTCTAAGGGCCGGGCGTAACCGAGTCTGATGTGAATGCCTCTCCTCCTGAACACTTTGTTTTTGGAGGACGTCATGGCCGCCACATCCCGCCTGTATACCAATTCCTTTGAGTCCATCCGCGGACTCTCTGTCGCACTTGGCGCGCTGCTCGTAGCCGCAGCTACGACGCTTATCCCTGAGCGCACCTACGTGCGTGTACTGCAGCCAGTGATGCAATCAACAACTACGATTATGCGGGTGTTTGAGCCGATTCAGCTCCCACCCATGTCGGAGAATTCAACCGGAGGTGGTTCACCCGGTGAACAGAGGCCACCAACCACGTCTGAAGCAGCTGTACCCGTCTTCCGGATGGAGGTACCAGATGCACGAACACCCGCCGATATTCCGCCGGACGTTCTCACGTTTGACGGTGATCTGCCAAATGGTGTCGACCGACATGATTCCGTAGGTTTTGGCAACGGGCCAGGTAATGGACCTGGAAAGGGTACCGGGAACGGCACCGGAGAAGGTGACAGATTTTCGGTAGGGGGCAAAGGGGGCTCTGGAACGGAACAGTTGCCCGATGATGAGTTTATCGCCGTCGAACAAGAGCCGACGTTTGACTATGCTGCCCTTACGAGATCCGTTGTCTATCCCGAGCTGGCACGTCAGTACGGTATCGAGGGTAAGGTTGTACTCCGTGTTTTGATTGCCGCCGATGGCTCTGTAGCACGAACGAACATCCTGCAATCCGCAAATGTTATGCTGGAAAGTGCTGCCATCAAGGCAGTCCAGAATGTTCGGTTTACGCCAGCTCGTCAGAACGGCCAAGCAGTAGCCTGTTACGTGACAATTCCGGTAAACTTTCGCCTCGGTCGCTAATCACTCCAAGGATGCAAAAGGACCGTTGTTGTGATGTTCTTATTGCCCCTGGGTGATTACGATCGACTGTGTTTGCCCGTGATGATGGAGGACAACAACGTACGAGCCGGAACGCACGTCAAGGTCACTGATACGAAGTCGTAGGACTCCGTTGTCTGGGCTAAGTGAATTGAGACGTCTGAGTAGTCGACCGTCGATGGTGAATACGTCGACGGTCGTTGACGTGTCAACACCAATTGCAAGAACGTCACCTGTTGTAGGATCACGGCCAAGAATAGCCTGTCCGCCAACAACGACACCACGTTCGTCAAAGGCGCACATGACACTCCGAACGAGGCCTGGTAAAACGTTGACGTCGGCGTCTCCACCTGCGAAGTCACGTACCACGGGTTGTACAACGGTTCGATCAGGACCACCACGCAGTACGTCAATTTCAACCTCGGCAAACACGTTTGACGTCACCAGTCGATCCGACCGCAGAGACGTAGTATCGTTAGCGAAAACGACAGTAGCAGTACCATCATTGATGGATCCGCCAAGTGTTCCGGATGGACGGAACACAAGTCCGTCGTGCCGAAGAGCTAACTCTGTTGGTCGTCCTCCACCATCAACAAGCCGTACGACGTCGTTGATGCTCAGCGGAGCGTCGGACCGTGGAATCCAGCGTATCGTATACGATCTGCGCTCACCAACAGTCGCAACGATGGTATCTGCCGCAATCGTACCACAGACAACTCCATGACATACAGCTGTGATGGTAGAGTCAGCAGCAACAGCCCATTCGCCATCGTGCGTAACAGTAATGGTCGATACCGCCCGCCCAAGTTGTGATGGAGTTATGGCCACACTCACAGCCATCGTATCGTCTGGTTCTAGTCGGTAAGGAAGTGTTGCTGTAACCGTAACCTCTGGTGATGATGATGTCAACGCCGTTACTGTCAGTGGGGCGTTACCACGGTTGCGAAGTGTGAGTGTTGTATCCTTTGTTCCGCCTACGCAGAGTCTGCCAGGTTCGATGGATGGTCTGTCGGCGGACAATAGTGGTCGAATTCCACGCATCGTTAGGTCGATGTCTGGTAATGGTTCACAGAGTGGCCGTGCGACCCTGATGGTCAACAATGCACTACGACGTTCGATGTCTGTCGGACTACCAACAATGTTTAGGTCTACCGTTGCTCCGGAAGAAATCGTAAAGGGTAGGGTACGTCCAACAGCCGTTACAACGTACTCTGTACTCGATGGTCCAGATAGTTGAAAACCGACAATTGTAACGGGAGCTGATCCATTTGCCGTGATCGTGATCTGCGACGTCGAAGATGTCCCAACACGAACATCACCGAGATCTACCTGAGGTGGTGCAGTAAGTCGAGTACTACCAACAACTCCACGAACAACAATGGTACGATCACCTGCCGCAACACTTCGAACGATGATGCTTTCCGAAAACGGTCCGTCAACTGTACGACGAATTCGTAGTGGTACACTCACCCTGCTACGACCCGGTACAACAAATGATGATGTTGATGTCGACGAAACAGAGTTGCCAGAGAACTCGATTGTATCTACGAGTACTGGACACTCAACAGGTGTTGATACACTTAGAATTTCCGCAACATCTACGTCTGGACAAATCGTGTCTAGATCTATGGTATCGGCGACCGAAAGCTGCGGCGTGACGACACTTGCTTTGACGGCAATCCTCCTCGTTCCAGGTCGAGCAACACTCACAACATCCAGCGTACCAACAAAGTCACCAGGAGTTGGCGATACAAAGGTGATGCGTACTCGCCGGTTGTCACCACGCTCAATTGTTATTGGTGTTGTTGAGCCTTGCCCCATAGCGAAGCGGCCCCCTACATCATCAATCCACGTTAGTGCTGAGATGTCAAGAGCACAGCCACCGATGTTCTGAAGAATCGTCTCGCCTCGGAGTGTATCGTTAACACAAATGTCACCAAGGTCGAGTGTGTCCGTTGTCCCAAGAATCGTATACTCAGCATGTTTACCAACTACTGTGACGGTAACGGTATCAATGTGTTCGACCCATGTTGTATCACCATCGACCAACGATTCATACTCACGAACACGTAGGCGTACACGAACCGGAACACTGCCCTCCACCGTTGGTGTAACGGCCAGCGGAAGCAGTGTTTGTCCCGACGATGATAACGTAACCGGTAATGGTGCTAATAAGCTTACCGTTGCCGTTGTGACATCAAGAACCGTAAACTCTACAAGTGGTAAACATCGTACTCCGTTGACGCTCACACGCAGAGCGATGGTATCGGTGATTGTCGGGCAAATTGGCGGCGTACTCACATCAACAGCATCGATGGTTGCCTGTAACCCAGGCACATTGATACACAGTGTATCAACGTAACTCGGACTCAGTCCATCAGCACGGACAGCTATTGGAATGGCATACGTTGCTGGTTGTAAACGTGGACGAAGAGCGAGTGTTACGGAACCAACACCTGTCTGATCATCGGCAAGCGTTGACGGAATCACGGGTGTTGATGCCGATACTATGTCTACACCTGGCTCCGTTCCTACAACATCAACGGAGACGTTCGTGAGTGTGCGTCCTTCAACGTTCGTGATGAGGAAGAGTGGTTGGACCGTATCAGGCGTGTACGGATGCCATGTAGGATCGCCACACGGATTCTCGCGTACGGTATCGGCCACAATACAGCCATTACCACCTCCGGGTCCGGCAACAACAACTCCTCCTCCTCCACCGCCACCACCTCCACCGCCCTGGCTCACACGTAACGAGTCAACAATGCCCAACTCTGTTGCCGCACGGAGAACTCGTTGGCCAACGGTCACAGGTGCCGGATTCCAGATAAGGAGAACCCCACTATCGCTATAGTCAAAACCTGTTGCTCGACGTTCATCCCACTCGTTAAGACGGAGACCAATGGTGCCGCGTGAAGGATCGTCAACCCAGTTACCAATGATGACAAGATCTGGCCGGATGAGTTCGGATTCAATTAGATTTCCGCGAGCCGTTAAGCCCGGTCCAACCGGACTTCCTTCGAGTGCAAGCCAATAGTCGGGTATACCCGGAGGAATTGATGCATCGTATTCTGTCTCGACCGTTCGATATCCGAATGACGTTGCAATCGGCGACCTGTCATTGTCACCAATTTTTGTATCGATGAGCAAAAGCACACCAATGTTGTGTGTGCTTCTGCCTCTGTTCTCTGCAACGACACTCATACGTATAAAGCCACCTGTTGATCTTCGCACAGGTTCCATGGTAAAGACGACGTTTACCGTGTCACCAGGACCGTGAAGGATCTGCATATCGGCATTGATACGTGGTCGGCCAGATACTGTATCACGATAGAGTCTGCGGACAGCTATCTGATTGGGTGGTGGCTGTCCTGTTGTTTCGTCAACTTCATAGCCCATTTTATAGACTACACCATCTACCTTGATGTGAAGGTGAGAAGTGTAGTTAACAGGTCTGTTTCCTGTACCGTCCTCTCGATAGATGAGTGGTTTGGGTTGCCCGGTATAGGACGTGCCGATTGCAAAGTGTCCGTTATTCAGCAACCATGCAGAAAGATCGTACGGAGGAAGTGCGTCGGTGATCGTGAGTAGAGACTGAGCCGATACACAAACAGGCGCAAAGAGAAGGGCGAGAAGAAGGATACAACGTTTCATCATTCATCTCCCGCTTCCACGTCACGTGGCGTGGCAACATCAATCACAACGGTCCGGTTGTACATCCGACCCTCAGGGAGGTTGTTGTCATGTATCTCCTCTGGACCTGCACCACGCTGATCTAAACGTGTCGGTTTGATTCGCGAGAGCAACGACGTGGCTACACTTCCAGCACGACGTGTGGAGAGTGAGGTGTTATGGCCAACATCTCCAATACGGTCTGTGTATCCTGTGACGACAACCTTCGACGTTGTACGCAACCGGCCATGGATTGCTTCCACGAGAGGCGTGTCGATAGCACTAATACGATCGTCATCAAATCCGAAGAATACCAGACGATGTCGCTCACGAATTGTATCACGTTCTCCATCGGCCAGAACACTGCGTCGCAGAGTGATTGTCCGTCGTGCCTCTCGGCGTGTACTCTCTTCACCGGCTGCAGCCGTCACCACAATCCGACGTTGTCCAGAAGCAAGGAGTGACCGAACGAGTGTTGTTGTGGGTTTCCACGTCAGCGCAGCGCCGGATGCGATGTTCTCTTCTGCAAAGACTGTTCCATCAGTTGATGTGATTCGAACGTCAGCATTTGTCACGTTTTCGAGTTGTGGGGCAACAACGAGCGGATCAGGTACAATTCGTCCATCAAGTAACGATCGACGTACCGGTGCTAGAACGGAAGCATCAGATGGTGAAAGTTCAACGCGACGGTTTTCCGCACGTCCGTCTGCTAGTGTACGATTTGATGGTCGTGCAGGGAGTTCGCGTTCACCAATTGTAAGTCGCGATGGATCAATATTCCAGACGGAGACGAGGTAGTCACGAACAACTTCGGCACGACGACGCGAGAGTGTTACGTCTGTCTCACCGTCAGCTGGCTCACGATGACCGACAATTGACAACGTTGATGACGGACGTTGTTTCATCCGATAACCAACAATGTTGAGAATATCATGGTAGACGTCAATAACGTCACCGGACAGTTCTTCCGGGATAAAGTCAGCTGTTTGTCCTTGTCTGGATGTGTACCGCTGTGGGAGTGTCGCTGATACGCTGTCAAAGAAGATGTTCGGAAGTAGCGGTACAACATCAACGGTACGAGCATCTGTTAAGACAATCTCGGAGACAGATTCCATGGCACCATCTTCATCCCTACCGCGCACGTCAACGTCAACGTATGGTGGCGGAGGAGCCATAACAACTGGTGGTGCTGGCTGAGGTTCTGGTGAAGGGGGCGGAGGGGGCACATCGTCTGATCCGAAGACGTAACTCAGCCGTAGACCAGCTCGAACCATGTGTGCCGTCCAATCAAAGGACGAAAGCACATTTGTGAAGGCATACGTCGCGCCAATCTCCGGAGAGAGTTCAAGTCGTTTGGCAATCGGTATGTCATAGGAAAGGTTGAGTGTCGCACCGATACGTAACATTCGTTCCGTTGCCACAGCACCTTGTTGATCGAATGGTGCAGCAAGAATCAATCGAGACGTAGCACCATTTGCAAAACGTACGATGGATGGCTCAAGAATCGTTTCATGTTGTTCAAAGCTTGCCCGTGTTGTGAATCCAACTTGTGGGCCGAGTCCAACTCGAAGTCGATCTGTGATTCCATATGTCACGAGAAGATCCATCGTCACAACGTCAAGTGTCGTTTCGAGTTCATACTCCGTTGACATTCGAACAGTAGAACCGTCAGGTAAGGCAACGAGCGGAGACAGCGTTGCTGGATCTTGGAAGGAACCGTCGGCTTGCCAGAATCCGATACGAGCCATTGCGCCCCAGCCACTGCGTAAACGTGCTTCTACAACATTACCAAGCGTCCATCCTGGTGTGATAGCATCTGAGAACGTTCCACATCCTTGGAGACCCTCGTACGATGAGAACTCACCATTGTGGATGTTGAGTGTGCCTGCGCCGAATAGTCCTGCCCTCCATTCCGGTCCATCACTTTTTGTTGTCTGTGTGAAAGCCGTTGTGGGAGTTACGGAGAGAATCGTTGTCAGAACACAAACGAGTGGTAACGAACGAGTGAGGTAACGTAGAGTCATGGTTGTCCTGGCTCAACAACGTGAACGATGGTCCGAGTAACGATGCCGTGTGCATCGATGTAGGTTAGCCCGAGCGGACCTGTGTGGTGTTCCGGCCGAGGAATCGTAAAGACGTTTGAAGCTGTTTGAAGTGAAAGAATTGTTCGTCCCGTCACATCAGCTGCACGTAGCATACCATCGGCACTGACGTTGAGCAGACGAACAACAATTCCTTCGTTTGTCTGTGTTGCAATCATCGTTGGCTGCGATGTGAGATAGACGTATCCCGACGCGCCTCCGCAGAGAGGGTCGATCGACACAATTGCTGTATCCACGAGCACACATGGTTGTGCAGGACTTCCATGGATGACAACGTCCGTAGTTGGTGCATCACCACGAAGTACATCCCACTCAACGCGTACAACGACGTCATTCGAATCAGGGTCTGCGGCGAGTTCAACGGTTACGACTGTTGAAGTGGCCGACTCACGAACAAATGACGACGTGACGATTGGGATGTCACCAGCCAGAATGGCTCGCGGTGCGAGTAAGGTAGCTGAGTGTTGAAGTCGAAACGACAGCATGCGCGACATAGACGATGTCGCCCGTAATGGCAGTACTCCCGTGAGTCCTGTGACATACCTGCCATCTTCTAATGCAAGCCGCACACTTGGTGCAACATCGGCTGTGACAATTGCCACAGCACTCCCAAATGATCCGTCGAACGATATGCGTCCGTCGAGCGGAGTAACATCCGGAATTGTCAGTGTGAGGTCAACAGTGACTGATGTTCGAGGAAGTAGTGTTACGGGGAATGTCGTTGTTGTAACTCCCGAAAGAACACTGAAGCGGACGGCATCAATGGTCATTGTCTCTAGTGAGCTTGCATTTTCGATACGAAGTGATGTCGTGAAAATGTCACCAGCACACACCGTTCCGAGGTCAAGTCGAGAGATAGATAGTTGAGGAGCCGTGGTACGAGGAACACTACAAATTGTGCCTCGTGCCAGAGTGTCGCCATCATCTGTCGTGGTAATGATGATGTCTTCACGACCTTCTCGAAGGACGTGCTGCAAAAGTTCAACAGGTACACTGCCATTCGGTGGGATGACAATCGGGAATGTCACAAGTGGTGAAAGCTCTACCGTGCCCTGCGTTGTACTATTTATTCCAAGCGCCGTGATCGTCACGGGTCTGTCACTTGGATTACTGATCTGTACTACGAGTCGAACTGTATCACCAACTCGAGCCGAAATCGTGTCACAGTCTACTCGTGAGTTGACAACAGCGAAACGGCGGACACCACGTCCGATCACCGCAACAGGCAGACGTCGTCCGCCAATAGCAAAGGTCATTGATGTCGATACGGTTCGTCGTGTTGACGGACGGAATCGCAAACACACGCGCAGTGTATCCCCAGGTGCTACACGTGGACGTCCCAAGGGAGATGTAACCGTAACATCGGAATCATCAACAGAAATCGAATCGATTCGAAGCGTGTCGGATCCATTATTCACAACAAGATTAATACATGTATCTCGAGCGGTCGAGACAACAACGTCACCAAGATCAACGCCAGTCGTTGTCAGTGCAACGGTCGATTGAAGACCGATGCCGTTGATGTTTATCGTATCGAGTACGGGACCAATCGAAAGTACAATTCGTCCTCTACGGAGTCCCTCAGCAGCAGGCCGGAACCAAACACGTAAGGGTTTCCGCTGTCCTGCACCAACAACTGGTCGTGTTGTATCAAATGTTACCAGAAACTCTGCAGACCCCTCAACAACAATGTTGTCGATGGTAACCGGGAGAACCCACGTGTTCTCAATGTTGATAACAACGCTATCACTGATCGATGCTACCTCAGTTGATGGCATTGTGACCCCAACTGTGCGTAGAGGTCGATACATCTGAACACTATTCTCAACATTTCCAGAACGTCCACCCGTTGCTACAGGAAGATTCCAGGCTGACATTGCAAGTGAGTTCGCATCTGCAGCGTGTTGTAAACTCGGTAGTGATGACCACGTACCCGTTGGATCACCACTTGATGGTAATGCAAAGAGTTCCGTTGTTGACGTCGGTGCCGTGCGACCTTGCCCTCCTGTGACAAGCACATAGTCGGCAGTATCTCGAGGACCGGCGGTAACAACGGCTGAATGTCGTTGCCGTTCGTTGGCCATTCGTGGAGCAGCACGCCAGCCAGACTTCGGATCGTACCATTCGCAGGCAGCTGTAGCCGTTCCAGTGGCATCGGCACCGCCAAGAACACGTGCGATGTCAGCAGGATCTGTAATTCCCACTCCATCCCGTCGCCACTGGCGTGGTGGATTCGTACGAGCGTCCCACACACCACCAATGAGCAACTCCGTTACGGTTGTCGGCGGAGGTTCTTCGCCCCCAGCCGCCAGAATGGCGGCGCTCCCTAACTGATCAATGTATCGCAGCGTAACGTGAGCAGCATGGGTAGAGGTAAGATCACCGGACCGCACGATGCTACCAGTGGCCGTATTAATCACCCACGAACGTCGCTCCGTCGTTCCGGAACCTGGAGCACCTGATGTCTGCGTTCGTCCACCAGTAACGATGATGTTTCCGTCAGGACCCTGAACGGCTCTACACTCACCTACAGCAAGATCCAGGTTACCAATCGTTCGCCATTGTCCTGACCGACTCGCGGAGTCATAACGAAATCTCTCAATCACTGAAGTAGCTGCGAAACTTCCGCCACTTCCTGTGTATCCGCCAATGACGTATAGATCGGCCCCAGATGAGGTCCGCACCACAACCCATGCGGAATGGGATCGTGGTGTTGACATCGAGGGTAAGGGGCGAAGGGCGCTTGTGGATGGATCGAGAATCCATGCCGTAGCCGTCGTTGTCCCAGTTCCGTCCAGGCCTCCGGCACCAACGACGGCACCATCAGGCATCATTGCACTTACATGGGATACGACGGCTACAGGTAGCGTAGCAATCCTTTGCCATGATGGCTCTCCTGCACTTGCAGAAACAACTGCTGCGAAGAAGAGGGCGAGGATTGTACGATGGACGTTCATGTTATCTGATGATGAGCAAGGGAGCAGTAGTCGTTTGTCCGTCCGTTGTAACGCGAACGAGATAGGTTCCTGTTGGCCAAGTTGATGTGTTCACCGTCAGCGGGCTCGTAACACCTGCCTCTGTGCTGAATGAAGCAACAACACCACCGAGTGTGGAAACAACATCAATCTGTGCCGATGTTGATTTCTTGAGGACAATGCTGAAGCGATCACCTGCAGGATTTGGTGCAAGACCAAAGTCTGATGTTGATTGCACAAGGTCTTCAACACCCACAACAAGACTCACCGGTTGCGATGGACAACCTGCACGTCCTGTAGCGTCGTAGGCAACAATGGAAATTGTTGAACCATTGATGTCTTCCGTCTCAAATGTCGCACGATTATCGGCACCGTAAGCAGAAGCAATCACGGTGTCGGAACCATCGGAACGACGCAGAACAACGGCATACATGTCGATGGTCTGATCTGGCGATGAAGTCCATGAGACGGTTCCACGTCCATCAAGAGATGTTGTGGCCGTAACCGCTGTTGGCGGTGTAAGTCGCGATTTTGGATTCGTAAACGTGCCACTAACGTCAGCATCCGCTGGCGAGCGAGGATCATTTCGACGTGCCCAAATGTGGAATTCGCAGCCGGCCGTGGAGTCTGTGAGTTCAATCACAGCTCGACCTTGCGACTCCGGCACCGTCATGATGGGTGTGCCAGTACGCTCACCGGCTACATCGGTTGCAACAATTGTTACGGTGCTTGATGACGGAGCACCAGGTGAATCCCACGTGGCAACAATTCTGCGACCTGTCTGTGTGGCTGCTACCGCAAACGGACGTTCAGGTTCTCGAGCATAGACAACGATCGAGTCATTTGATCCCGGATCCGTCACGGATATCGTCCATTGACCTGCTACCGGCTCATCAACAACCCAGAGTCCAATCTCACCATTTGGCGTTACGATGTAAGACAAGTTTGCTGACTCGTCCGACGCTGTATAGGTTGTTCCTGACGGAGCCGTGAGTGTTGACGTGAGTGAACCATCTGCAGCAGATATCACAACGACAAGCTTCTCCGCACCATCCTGAACATTCACCTCACGCGTGACGACAGCCTGAACGTCATCATCACCCTTAGGTGATTCAACCTCGCCAAAGATTGCCTTGTAAAGCTCGGCAAATCCAGCGTCAAGTGACACGGCAGAGGCCGATGGGAGCTTCGTAAAGTCTATCGTCATTGTGCCCTTGCCCAGACGACGCATGATTGCCGCTGCCTCAGCGGAAAGACCCGCCGTTGCATTGTTAAGGTCGTAACTCACGGACATTGTCTGTTCGCCCGCCTCAACAAGATTTAGCGCGGCCGAGACCTTACCAATGTTGAGTGGAGTGTATTGATTGATAAATCGACCAAACAGCCCCATCTCTGATTCGAGCTCCTTGGAAAGGTTGGGAACCTTCAACTGGGCATCCAGTGTGCCCATAATGTGAAGTCCGTTAAAGAAGCTGACGGATCGTGTTTCCGAGCCCTCAATCATGTATTCACCACCAAGATGAAAGGCCTTGGTTGTACCCTTAAGCGTAATGCCCATCTTGTCCATGTCGAATTCAATTCCCACAGACGATTCCATTTGCCAAGGTTTCTCTGTAGAAACGGCTTCGAACTTCAGGAAGCGTACCGACGCATCACCTGTCAGGATAACTGGTGGGAATTTTGTTCCAACCGTTACATCAAACTCGCAGATATCAGGTTTACCCGTTACTTCGAACAGACCCTTAATCGACATTGCAAAGGGATTGAGATTCACGAAGTTTTCGATTGTGACTTCTCCGCCCTTCCAGCAGAACGGCGTCTCTGGTAACGGCAGACAGGTGTTAAACGTAAGACCTACCTTACCAGAATGTGGTTTGCCGTCTTTCACCGTTGCACCCAACGTTCCCTTTTCAAACCACGGCGTTTTCATTTCGGCATTAAATACCGCCGAGTCCTTTTGGAAGTTGTAGAACAGCGACGCACTGTTTAAGCAAACACTCGGTCCGAGGCTCAGATCCTTGACTCCAATGTTAGCTGATATCTCATACTTGTCATCAACCTTCATGAATGCCAATTCCATCGGCCACGACCGGTCCTTGTTTGGCGTCCAGATAGCTCCCTTCGGATCAGGATTACAACCTTGCGAAGAGTTCTCCGGACCTTCAACGGTAAACGTGAGTTTGCCTCCGGCCACGCTACCGTTCGATTCCTGGAAGAGGAACTTTGTGTCCTTGATGAGTCCACCAGTAAACTTTTCGACGAGTGCAGCCGACAGAAAGTCGAGTGCTGCGCCACATGGAACGATACGAAATGAGAATGGCCCGTCGTAGAACGTAAAGTCCTTACCAAGGGCGGATACCCAAACTCGTCCGTTGCCCACGATAGAATATGCCGTTGTGTCAATGCGAACGAGACCAGAAACCTTAAAGATCTCTCCTATCATAACGTTTGGTCCGTCGGCCTCGATATATGGTGCACCTCCGTCTTCCCACGCGCTGTCTGCACCGGCATCGAACACCAGCCAACTCACACCGTTACACTTTGCGAACCAGTACCGTCCGGATGCATCAATCTTGAAGGTAATCGTATCGCCAACACCGTCGAGAAATCCGTCCTTTGATCCCTTGGCGATAATTCTATACTCACCGTCTACCACGGACTCCTTCACCTTCAGATTGAGTCTGATTGTACCGTCTGTTGCGGTCACGAGATCAGTCGGCTCGGTTTCAAAAATGTTGGACGGATAGGTAAGGGCGATCTTCACGCCGCTAACGACTGTGTTTGTAAAGCGCTTTTTCGCGGCTATGACAAAAACACCTGTTTCCTTTGGCTTTAACGTTGTTCCTGCCTTTGGAGTAGCCACCAGTTGGATTTCTGGCTTGATCTGAACATCAAATGCACCATCACGAATACGAACGGTTAGATCCGTTCCATTCTGTAATGTTGCCGTTCCATACCAGTCAAACGTTCCATAAATACGGTTGGTAACAGAGTCAATCCGTGTTACTTCTGCCTGACCACTTTGGCACGTGAAGATTTGGTCAGACCGTTGGCCGTACCGCCATAGTGTTCCGCTACCGAGCGTATAAATGCCAACGCCGTTGTAGTTCCGGAAGGTGAGCTTCATATAGAGTGGCGAAGCGGGATCAGTCGAATCAAGGATGACGGTTATCGCCAGCGATGTTCCAACCATCTCGTAACGGATGTTACGCGACTCACGTGCGTTAACGGGACCGTTGTTGGTCTGTTGATCAAATCGTACGTAGTCTGCAGCGGACACAGATGATGCTCCAAGAACGAGGAGCACAACGCCAAACATGAGAATGTGGCGAACTGTCATAAACCCTCCTGAAAAAACCTGTACGAACCTAGCTCCTTTTCGCCCCATTTCCCATTGAGAAATTTTACGTCTTTTCGGAGCATTACGAAAGGTCATAACATTAGTCGCGCCGTTAGGTTACGGCCATAAACGCAGAATGGGCACCAAATGGCACCCATTCTACGATCCCTGACGTTTTGGGGTATTGATAACCAATACCGATAGACGAGGTTGACGCTGTTACCGAGCGATAACGAACATTTGAACTGCCTTTTGAACACCGACGCTTACCTGAACGGCATAGGTTCCGCTGGGAAGTCCGGTAGTGTCGAATGGGACACTGTAGGTGCCGGCGGTCTGTTCCTCATGAACGAGCGTTTTCACATGGAAACCGAGACTATCAAAGATCTGAAGACGTACAGTCGACGTCGTTGTAAGATCATACCGCAACGTTGCAGCAGTTTTCACCGGATTCGGGGCAACAGGAGCAAACGTGAATGTATCTCTGATGATTGTCTCGGATACATCCGTTGAACTGTCCTTAATCACGCGTACCGTTTGGAAGTCATCCATAAGGATGTCCCCTATTGTTTGACGGTCCACCCCAAACCACTGCTCAAGAACAGAGGCATAGATCTGACGGAAGTCAAACTGCATGTGCAGGTTCTCCCTCTCAAGATTGGTGAGGTCCGGAGAGGTCCCAGTAATTCCGTCCTGGACGGCATTTCCGAAAAACAGCATTGGTGCTGCAGTGCCGTGATCGGTCCCTAACGACTCGTTCGACATTGGTCGACGACCAAACTCTGAGAACGTCATGGCAATCACTCTATCTGCAACACCATGAGCTTCAAGATCACGCTGGAAGGCTGTAACGGCCTCCGAAACGAATGTGAGAAGTGATGCGTGACCTCCGTTTTCGGGCTCTCCATCCACTACCTGTGAGGCATGTGTATCAAAGCCTCCAAGTTGAACGACATAGACGCGGGTCTTAAGTCCACCGGCAATGAGTCGCGCCACAACCTGAAGTTGTCCCGACAACCGATTGGGCTGTGTTGCTGGATACTCAACCTTGTTGACAGCCTTATCCGCAGCTGCTTTGATAACCTGGGAGTATTCCATTGATTGTGACTGAATGTCACGCACGTACATCACGTTGTCACGGGCAAAGTCAGTGTTCGGCAAGTCGTCAAACGAAAGCTCCGTACCGGCAATGAGGCGGTAGAAGGACTCGGGATCCTGGAGGGCAATACCCATCGCCTGTTGCTGTGGACCACTGAGGGTGAGACCAACCGTTGCCGTCATTTGTATTGCTATTGGATCCGGTGTTACGGCATTGGGATAACCCGTTGGATAGTCCGGGAAGACGGTTCCTAGGTATCGGCCAAGCCAGCCACTGGAAAGATTTTTATCGGCGTCAGAGGCCGACATCCAGATGTCGGTTGATCTGAAGTGTGAAAGATTGGGATTGGGATACGACACACCTTGGACGATTCCAACCTTACGTTCATCCCACAGGGACTTCACACCAGTCATAGCAGGATGTAGTCCAGCGACATCAGTAAGTTTTACTGCCTTTGCCGTCGGAATGGCAACTCCTGGTCGTAAACTCTGATAACGTTCTTCTTGGTCCAGTGGAATGATAGTGTTGAGCCCGTCATTACCGCCGTTTAACTGAATGAGGACAAGTACACGATCTGTTTCCATGTCACCACCAAACAGTCGATGGTGGACTGGTCCGTCGAAAGCCTTTAGTGGTATACCGTTCAAGAGGAACGGTACACTGACAGCGCCTGAGGTGCGGACGAGAAAGTCACGGCGTTTCATGGTAATGCTCCTGAACGATTAACCGATGTGAAATTCGGCCATGCGGAACATGTACCGATACAATGTGTCGAGTTTAAGTTTTACGCGCTGACGCGCTTGCGTATTGGATGTATTGCTGAGAAAGGCTTGCCACTCTGTTGTCCAGTCATAGGCAAGTCCACTTCCACCGAGTAACACTTCCAGCACGAGTCGTTCGCGCGTTGCATCAGGGAACGGCACAGCAAAGAAGCGTATGTTCATCTCATCAACAAGTGCGTACGGATCTTCCGGATTCGTGAATGTTCTTGTGAGCGCAATGGTGTCGAGTATTGGTCTGCCAAGTCCACGCGAGTTCACAAGAATGCTGTCAGTCGCACCATTTCGTAACGGTAGGGTTGCTGTTGTAAGCCATATCCGATCGTAGTCTGGCTGCTGATAGTAGGCCTCCCATCCGGCCACACTCGGTGGATCATTAAGGTCCATCTGCAGGGCTGCCATAGAGATCGACAGAGCATCGTAGAACTGATTCTTCTGTGTTGCATCTGTTGGCGGTGTGAACGTTGTTATGGCCTTTAATGTCCCAACAAGAAAGTCTGCTGGACTTTTGATCTGGCTGCCCATCATGTTGGCACTAAAGAAGTGCTCACTGCTTAGCAACGTCTTGAGAACTGGGCCTATGTTCCAGCCACCGGAACGGAGCTGCTCCGCCAAGGGTTCGATGATTGTGCGTTCAACATCTTCGGTGATCTCATGGTAGACAAACCACCTATAGAGTCTTCTCAAGACATGTTTCGACGTCGCAGGCTGGTCGAAGATCATGTTGATGAGGTCTGTCAGTTCAGCGTTACCGGCTGTTTGCCCCGTTCGCCCCTTTATCACTGTATTGCCATATCGCTGGGAAAAGACCTTGTCTGTTGTATCGTGTTGGCGATCAACAAACTGCACCGTCGTTCCCATCCGCGAATCTCTCCAGCCCGTTAGAACACGAGCTGCAGCTTGTACATCCTGTTCAGTGAAGGTTGTATAGTCACCAGGTGCAACTTCCTTGCCCTTACCAATCGTAAAGAGCTCCTGAAGTTCTCGAGCATAGTTCTCGTTGGGGCTACCTTTCGTGTTAACGTTTCCATTGAGGTAGCGCAACATGGCTGGCTCGATTGTTACCTGGCGAGCCATCTCCTTAAAGTTGCCAAAGGCATTTGTACGGAGATACTTCAGAAGTAGTAACGATTGTTGTGGCTGCTGAACTACGGTCATTTCTGTTGCGAAATGATTCGACCAGAACAGCGTGAGCTTTTCGTGGATACTTCTTGTTGTTCCATACATCAATGAAAGCCACCAAGCTTTCGTAATTCGATTGTAATACTGGAAGCCTCGGCTCAGATCGAGCTGTCCAGTCGTATACGGCTGCCCCGTTAGTGGGTCTATCGGGTCAGCCGGTGCTGGTAGTGGCGTAAAGATCACGTCTAACGACGCTGCCCGGCCATCGGCAACAACCTTGTCTATGTCTGCCAGTGAAGCGCCGAAGCTGGCTCGTCGTAAGAGGTGTGACGCTTCTCTCCGCGTCCACGGCCCTGTATAGGGGTCGAGTTCTGCCATGTTTCTTCTCCCTGCGTTATCGAACAGGCCCTCAGTGTTTTGGATCGCTGTTCGGGTTTAACGCAGGAAGATACCAGTTCTGGCGTACCGCGTTACAGGTGGTACACCGACGTTAGGGCCGAAAGTCGAGGCCGCATCGAAAGTAGGTCACCTATCGTTGCATGGATGATGTGTACTCGACGGATATCCACGAAGGAGAGTCGTTTCCGGGCTACACTGTGAAGCAGGCAGAGTTCAGGCCAATTCAGGGCAAAGGCCAGCCATTCGAGTGCATTCGGACGTCGTGTTGTAAATCCGAGAGATCGTGACGTCTTTTCTGTAAGAAAGGACATTGTACCGCGCAACCGGAAACTCCATGGAATCCTTCCGGCCTCTGCCTCATCAAGCAAGGCCATGAGTCCATCGGACACATGTCGAAGAAGTCGTCGTTGTGTGAGATCTCGCTGCCGCAGAAAGTCCCATGATGTTCCCAAGTGCATTTCAAGTGTCCGTGCTCCGAACCTCTGCGTCAGAAAGAGTGGCGACCAGTAACGATAGATGCCCATTCGCCGCAACAAGGGCGTTGTTACATAACGCAGTACTCGAAAGAGTGTTGATGCGCCAGCGACAATAACGATGATGGTAATGACCGTCGTGATGTACAAATCTCTGATCGTCATGTTACATGACGGTGAAGTCGTATTGATGCGTTGTAAACATTTCTCGATATGCCGCCATTGAACCAGCATCAAGTGTGCTTCACGCCATAGTTTTGCCGAAGATGACGACAACAACGCGCCCGCTCTCGACAATTCTCCTCGAAAACGTGGTGAATGTCTTCACGTTGTTGAATGTTGTCATTCTCGGTGTCCTCGCCGGTGCCTACGTCCATTATAACGATGTAAGGCTGTTATATGACTGCATAGGTATCGCTCTTGTCGTCGTTATCAACATGACGATATCGATTGTACGAGATGTGCGAACACATCGTTTGCTTGAGCGCATGAATGTTGACACAGACTCACGTGCTCGTGTAGAACGGCCGTCTGGGTTTATCGATGTTGCGGTTACCGATATCTCCGAAAACGACGTCCTGCTTGTAGCCGAGGGAGATATTCTGCCCGCCGATGGTGAGGTTCTGGAGTCTCGATCATTTCAGCTAAATGCTGCCATCCTCACTGGCGAATCAGCCGATGTTCAGCCTACTGTTGGAGAGTCCGTTTACGCAGGTACGATCTGTACGATGGGAAGTGCACGTATTCGAGTTACCAGACTTGGATCCGACACTGCTGCGGCACATATCGTCGCTTCTGCGCGTCGTTATGATTTTTCACCATCACCAACACAACGAAGAGTTAATCGCCTGTTTGAGTTATGGTTTGGTGTGGCAATTCTTATCACCGTTCTTGAGTTTGCTCTACGTCCTGAAATTCTCACGAACATCGACGATGTACGACGTGTATTCACCGCTCTGATAGGCCTCATTCCCGAAGGACTCGTCTTCTTCTCCACCCTTGCTATGGTTGGTGGAGTTATTCGTATCGCAGCGTCCGGTGTTCGCGTCGCTAAACTTTCTTCATTAGAGAGTATCGCCTCAGCAACAGCGGTGTGTTTTGACAAGACTGGCACGATAACGACCGGTACATCAGTCGTGAGAAACGTTCTAGATGGTAAGGGGCAGAAGGGGCAACCTCACGACGCTGTTCAGAACGTTGATACTCTTCTTGACGACGCTATACGATATCACTTGGATCGAGCACCAACATTTACGGATGTTGATGAGGCTTTACGACGTCATGTTGGCATTACATCCCATGCAGCATTGCCTGCATATGACAACGATACGGTCGTGCCGTTTTCTTCTGAACGTCGATGGTCTGCCTCACGTCTTGCCGATTCAACAACATGGTTTGTGATTGGCGCACCTGATGTTTTTCAGTGTCATGACGTAGCAGACCAACTGCACGGCCGTGTCGTGGCCTGTGCCTTGTTGTTTTCACATCCGTTACACACGTCACTCAACACCATTGAGCCACTCCGGTACTATGAGTTTGGCGAGGAGCTTCGCGACGGGATATCAACGGCATTAGAAGCATATGACCGTATGGGTGTTTCACTCCACGTGATATCTGGTGACAGTCAAGACTCGGTCTCCAATGTTGTATCCAGGCTGAACCACGCTTCGATTACCATTCACGGAAGGTGCACACCGCGTGACAAGGAGCGGATTATTGAAGATCTACAACATGAAGGGCATCATGTTGTAATGATTGGTGATGGCGTTAACGATGTGCCTGCAATAAAACGTGCCGACGTGGGGGTTGGGCTTCTGGGTGCACCAGACGTTGTTATAGGTTCTTCCGATATCGTCATTCCACACAATGGATTTTTATCCATCCCAAACGTCATCACGGAAGGACGCCGGACAACACGAACAGTTCTTTTTGTGGCCTCCCTCTACATCGCCAAAAACGTCATGATACTCTTCATGTCAATCCTTGGTGCTCTTGGTGTCTATATGCCCCTTTCGCCCCGTAGAGGAGCATTACTCAGCGTAGTATGTGTCACCATACCTGTCCTAGCCGCTACTGTATTTGGTCTGCCTGCCACTCCAGTTCGGAATTTTCTGCAACACGTGATCCGGTACTCCACCGTTGCATCGTCTCTGTCGGTGATCAGTGTTCTCGTGTCCACGTCGTACTTCCCACATACAACATCACCGATGGTCATCATTGCAGTGATTCTTGGCTCCATGTGTGGGTCGGCAATCTTTGCCGAGCGCGACACGATCTTGCGGCGCAAGCTAGCTGGAACAGGGTTCGTTGTTTATGTTGGTTTTGTGGGTGTCCTGTTATGTAATGGATTTCCGGGTATAGACCTTATCTCTGGATTCTATGAGCTTACACCGATTACTCCATCTACGACTCTCCCGGTGATGTTGGGACTCCTCATACCAACCGTTGCGGCGGCCGGAGTGCATCGGTTGGCCGACCACTGGATATTTTCGCAACGTGACTGACCGAACACTACGACTCGTCGTCTTTGTTGCTGCTCTCCTTCTCTACGTACCGTTCTTAGGATCGGTACGACTCTTTGATTGGGATGAAATCAACTTTGCCGAATGTGCCCGCGAGATGATTCTTACGGGTGACTACCTTCATCCGCGCATTGATTTTCTGGAGTTCCACGAAAAACCTCCGCTGTTTATCTGGATGCAGGTTGTATCAATGAAGATTTTCGGAATCAATGAGTTTGCAGCTCGATTTCCGAATGCCCTTATCGGCGCAATCACTGCAGTAGTCATGGTTACGATTGGCACGTACGTCAATGGTCGTCGTTTTGGTCTGATCTGGGCTGTACTCTATGCGGGATCTCTCCTTCCACATTTCTATGCGCGTAGTGGAATTATCGATCCATTGTTTAACCTGTTCATTGCGCTGAGTTTCTGGTGGCATGTACGTGCTGTACAGGGTAGAGAGAGACGCTGGCACATGAATGTTCTTTCGGGAATAGCTGCCGGACTTGCTGTACTTACAAAGGGGCCAGTGGGATGGGGACTTGTAGGACTCGCAGGACTCGTTTGGTGGATCATTGAGAGAAAACAAAGGTCATTCCCATTTGCCGACTTTGTTGTAATGACGGTTATGATGGTTGGAGTTGCTTCTCTGTGGTATGGTGTAGACCTTGTCGTAAACGGACCTAGGTTTCTCGGAGAGAACATGGCCTATCAAGTGCGATTACTCACCACGGGTGATGCCGGCCACGAACAGCCGTTTTGGTATCATCCTGTAGTTGTTCTTGTTGGTTGTTTCCCGCTGAGTATCTACGCCCTCGGCGGATTCCGTTCGTCGTCTTCAGAGACAACACAAGAACAGTCCGTGCGCCGCGCCATGATTGTGCTCTTTTCAGTTGTCCTGGTCGTCTTTAGCCTCGTAAAAACGAAGATTGTTCATTACTCATCAATGACGTACTTCCCCCTGGCCTATATCGCCGCCACAGCTATTGAACGCCGTTTGCGCGAAGGCAGGGTTGTATCACGACTTCAAGTAACTGGTGTGGCAATTCTCGGGACAGTGTGGACAGCGCTCGCGGCTGCTGTGCCGTTGTTGTTCATGAATTCCGACAAGCTGCTTCAGCTCCCTACGTTTCGAGACGTGTTTCTGCGTTCCAGCCTACAACAGCATGTAGTGTGGACGGGCTTGGAACCATGGTCAGCAGTATGGATTGCTGTTGGAGTTGTTGTATACATCATCCTTGCACGCCGTCGGGAGTTAGTCGCAACGGTTGTACTTGCCGCGTCGACAGCTGCTTTTATTTCAACATTCCTTCCGCTTGTTGCTCCAAGAATTGAACGGTACACACAAGGCGCCGCTCTTGAATTCTACGAGTCACTTATCGGTAAGGATGTCTACGTCAAGCCACTGACGTTTAAGTCGTATGCTCACCTTTTTTACTCACGCAAACCCTTTGAACGTTCACCACAGGCCAAAGGTCTCACCGTGGATGAGTATGAGCCTTGGTTACTCACGGCCAAACTTGATGCTCCAGCCTACTTTGTAGCACGAGTAAATGATGCTGAACGATGGCGTGCCGAACCACAACTACAAGTTCTCCGCGAACACGGCGGATTCATCTTCTTTGTACGTCGTGACAATTGATCGAACAGTAATACAAATCACGTGATGCCATTCGCTGCAGGATGAACAGACACGTTGTCTACTATTTTGTCATTCCGAAACCCTGAACCGGAATCGTCTCATAGCCTGGTAAGGACGTTTTTATCACGGCTTCGCCACGAAAGGCCCCCGGCTGACGTGGAACGAAGGCAACGATGAGTTCGGCTACATCGTTCTGTCGCAGCTCAAAAACATTCGGAGTCTTTATGAGAAGTCCTTTTGACGGTTCACCGATCTGAACTGTTATCGTTGTATCTGCCAAGAGCGTAACACTGATTCGCCCTTCTATGGTATCACCTGGTGAGCCAGTATTAAACGGTATAAAACTACTTGATAATTGTAGTGGCCGTTGAATATCTGCAATGAGGTAGATAGGTCGAACCGGTGTAACGGAGTCATTTGATTCGATTGATACATACTTTGAGAACAACCCGCTTCCTAACGGTAGATTTATCGTCACCGTCATCATTGTGCTATCACCTGGTGGGATGATGTGACTATCAAGTGGAGCTGTAGTGCAGCCACATTGTGGCCGGACGTTTGTGACGACAAGATTCTGCGTTCCCTCATTACGTATTGCCACGCGGGACGTGATCTTCTGCGCCTCAGGAGTTGAACCACGAGGAATCACGCGACCCCAGTGTACGGTATCAACCGTTACAATTCGCGGTTGAGCGTAGATTGTGAGAGATGCCAGAACGAGAATACTTACAAGACTGACAAATTGCATCGTGCAATATCGGTAACTTGCCCGTGAGATGTCGCAACGTACCTGTCCAGTCTGCAACTCCACCACAGTTGTCTCGCACCAAGTCGGCCGTGTCGCCATGGAACGATGCACGACGTGCACGGCTGTCCTCACACCGGTGAAGATTGTTGAGGCGCATGACGAGTCGTACTACGCGTCACAGTACAGCCTCACAGCCACCGTTCGCGCGTCGACAGAGTATCATCGTCATTTTCGGTTTCCGGAATACATCAAACTCATTGCAGACGTTCAGAAGATTGCTCCTGCACCACGGAGATGGCTCGACGTTGGTTGTGATCATGGCTTTTTCCTCGATGAGGTCCGTAGATATGGATACACTGCAGCTGGTGTTGAAGTAGCACAGCAGCCACGTCGGTACGCGCAAGAGATTGGACTCAACGTGTTTGAGAGACTTGATGATGTTACCGACACGTACGACATCGTGTCGCTTTGGCACGTTCTGGAGCACATTCCAACACCTCTTGAATTTCTCACGAAAATCCACGATCGAATGTCACCAGATGGGGTGTTACGCATTCGAGTGCCAGATGCAGGTTCTCTCCCATCTCGACTATTAGGCTCTTCATGGATCTGGTTTCAACCGCATCACCATGTTGTTCATTACACGACCAGCGTCTTACATCGTGTTGTTACAGCAGCAGGATTTGACATCGTACGATTACGTACACAGCGTCCGAATACTCTTCTGACACGTCGGTCATATCGACTTGCTCGATCCGTGTTTCGCAAGGAAATGGAAATGCCTACGAGGCCTATATACGACTACTTGGCACGTACATGGCAAGACCTTACGGGTGTTGAACTTGACTGTGTTGCTCGTCGACGGTAACACGAATGACGGTTGATAACTCCTTGCGCTACACGACGACGTAGCGTCGTACGTTTGTTTTGCCGTGAATGACATTTCGCCATACCGCCACTACCATGCACGTATCCTCATTGGAGGATCCGTCGCACTCTTGATTATGATGGTCACCACCATCATTGTAGGAGCGGTGGTGCCCCTTTCGCCCCTTAACATTAAGGCAGGTGACGGTAGTGCAACAACAAAGGAAAGCCCACTACGACGTGCGGCTGACATTGCACGTCAACATGGTGTAGACAGTATGTTTCTCGAGTCCCTGCTCGAGAATTCGAATACAACGTTTGTTGAGTCGGCCGTCAAGATCAACGTTACGAACTATGCATCCTCACCCGACTACTCGCACAACCACAATGCGCGTAGTGTGCTGATGGTCAAGAAGTTTATGGACGATCATGACTCTCTATTATCATCTGTAACCACTGCCACAGGTGTTCCTGCCGAAGTTGTAGCCGCCATCCTCTGGGTAGAATCAAAGTGTGGCACCATTCTCGGCAAGTATCATGTACCCAGTGTTTATCTCAGCGTAGCACTGGCTGCTGAGACAGAACACATTGACCGCAATATTGAGGCGGTGGCAAAGGGTGACACAACAAACGTGGATGCCTTGCGCGACAATATCACAAAACGGGCAACGAAGAAGGTAACGTGGGCAATGGCACAACTCCGTGCACTTGATACGATGCAGCGGAGGGGCACAATTAACGTTCTAAACCTCTATGGTTCCTGGGCAGGAGCGTTCGGATGGTCTCAGTTCTTACCATCCAGTTACCTCTCATGGGCTGTTGATGGTAACGCCGATGGTGAAATCGATCTCTATAGCGTTGCAGATGCAGCACACAGTGTAGGAAACTATCTGCGATCGAATGGATGGTCTGATGCCGACTCATCACAACGCGCTGCCGTCCACCACTACAACAACAGCACGGCATACGTTGATGCTGTACTCACGCTCGCAAAGAAGGTTCGTTAAGCACCGAGGCCAAGTGCACGAATGGTCTCAGCCGTTGCACCATCAACGTATGGTCCGTACGGAACTACGAGTGTGCCTCTGACACCATCGCGACTTTCGATTGCATACAGCACTGTACTGTCATCAGGATCCGTATTCGCATCAAAACGGATGGTCTCCACCACGTCAAAATCGCCTGGATGGAGTCGAAGATCAAGCTCGGCACAGGCGATACAGGCATCAGCAAGATTAAAATCTCGCGTAAATCCTCGTTCTTGTAAGCTGGTTAACGCATGGACGAGTGTGTCATTCGGTGTCACGACGGTACTCCTTACGAAGATGTACGAGCCAGTGTCTCTGCCTCGACAAGCATACGTTCGATAACGTTCAACCCAATGTTCCAGAATGCCGGGTCATCGATATTGATATCGAAGGGAGCAAGCAATTCTGATGGTCGTTTTGAACCGCCCGCACGCAAGAGATCCATATACTTTTCTGGGAATCCATCTGGATCTGCGAGGTACTTCTCTGCCAATGCGAGAACGAGTAGTTCGCCAAAAGCATAGGCATACACATATCCCGGTGTATGGAGGAAGTGGGAAATGTAGGACCACCAGTATTCGTATCCGGGCGAGAACACAACAGCGTCACCAAGCTGATCTCTCTGTGTTAGCATCCAGATCTCGCCAATACGGTCAACGCTCAGCTCACCTTCACTCCGACGTGCAGAGTGGACAGCATGCTCAAATCGATTCAACGCAATCTGACGGAAGACTGTGCTGACGGTATCATCAAGTTTCGCAACGAGTAAGGCGAGGCTTCGCTCTGGAGTTGCATTTGCAAGAAGTCTGCGGAACGTGATTGTCTCTCCGAACACTGATGCTGTTTCAGCAATAGTGAGCGGTGTATCCATCTGCAGAATGCCTTGCCGGCGAGACAAGTACTGGTGAAGGCCATGTCCGAGTTCATGAGCGAGTGTTTGTACATCGCGCGCTGAACCCGTGTAGTTCATAAAGACATATGGATGTGCCGACGGGATTGTGCCAGCCGAGTACGCTCCACCACTCTTGCCTTTACGGACTGGTGCGTGAATCCAATTGTTCTCGAAAAACTTCTTGACAATGGTTCCTGCCTCCTGATGAAAGTCTGCGTACGTCGATGTTACGAGCGACCGTGCATCACTCCAGGATATGTTCTCCTTTTCCGTGGAAAGTGGTGCATATCGATCATAGTCGTAGAATGTGTCAAGACCAAGCACCGTCTTTTTCAGGGCATAGAGCCTGCGAACAATATCGTATCGTGATGTCACGGAATCAATGAGTGACTGGACTGACGCGTCACTTACTTCATTCTCATTATTCCGTGCAGACAGCCACGTCGGATACTTCCGTAACCGATCGTCAATCATCTTATCAGCAAGTACGGTATTAAAAATGAAGGCCTGAGTACGAATCTGCTCCTTCAGCCCTGCCGTCAGCGCTTCGGCAGCAGCACGACGCGTATCACGATGAGGCTCATGGAGCAACGAGATCAACGATGCTTCGGTGTACTCTTGTCCGTTAAGATGAAACGTCTGCTGTGCCGATACTTCATCATGCAATCGAACCCATGCCATACGAGACGTCAGGTGTTTCTCTGACAACACCTGTTCTACTTCTTCACTCAGCACGTGTGGACGGTGAACAACAGCTTGTTGAAGCCAGTGTTTGTAAGGGGCCAAGGGGGCCGACGCCAACAATTCAAGAAGGCGAGCTTCGGGAAGCTGTGCAATGCTCACAGAAACAAAGACGATATGCCGCCAAGCTGCCGCTGACTTTTCACGCACATTCTGGAGTGTTCGGCCGTAGCTCGGATTATCCGTATCCGTGCTCCATTGGAGATAGGCAAACGACCCCAATCGATCAAGTTGTTCGAGTATTACACCATACTCGACCACCATCGTCGCAAACATCGTATCATCGATTGTGGCAAGACGTCCGTGCCACCGCATTCGGAAAGCGTCTGCAACAGATTCAATGGAGTCGAGATCACGAAGAAACACTGGATCCGTATCGGACGAATAGAGGTCCGAGAGATTCCAGACGATGTTCTCCGCACCAGTCTGCGAGGTTGAGGACGACATATCGGTGTTGTACGAAAGAGTGAATGAAAGGGCTTAGGAATGGCGCACAGTCTTACGGAACAATCCGATAGATCATACGCGGGAATGGAATGACTTCACGAATGTGCTCTGCACCAGTAATCCATTTTACTGTCCGCTCAACACCCAGTCCAAAACCGGAGTGCGGCACAGAGCCAAATTTTCGAAGGTCAAGATACCATTGAAACGCATCTTCCGGAAGGTTCTCGTGGCGGAGTCGTTCGAGTAACGCATCGTGATTATCCTCTCTTTGAGAACCACCGATAATCTCCCCGGCACCTTCTGGTGCTAACATATCCATGGCGAGAACCGTCTTGGGGTTCTCAGGATCACGCTTCATGTAAAAGGCCTTCACTTCGGACGGATACCGGTGAATGATACATGGCTTTTCGAACTGCGTCATGATTGCTTCTTCTTGTGGGGCACCAAAGTCCTCACCCCACGGGAAGTCAATCTGAATCTCCGTACCATCAGCTTGTTTACGGTTCAACTTGATGTTGTTTGCACGCAGCCAATCAACCGCCTCGGTATACGAAATGCGATGGAACGGTCGGCGAACTTTCTCAAGTTTTGTGATATCGCGTTCAAGGGCGCGTAACTCACGTTCGTTTGTTTCGAGAACCGTTTGTACGATGTATTCCACGAGATCTTCGGCAAGATCCATGTCATCATTGAGATCGAAATACGCCATCTCGGGTTCCACCATCCAGAACTCTGTGAGATGTCGGCGTGTTTTGGACTTCTCGGCACGGAACGTTGGACCGAACGTGTATACACGACCAAGCGCCATTGCGCTTGCCTCGGCATAGAGCTGCCCTGACTGTGTGAGATAGGCCTTACCAAGATCGAAGTAGTCCGTCTCGAAGAGGGTGGACGTACCTTCACAAGCGTTTGGCGTGAAGATTGGCGAATCCATCAGACGGAAACCATTACCGTCGAAGAAGTCGCGGATCGCCTTGATAACCGTTGCACGTACACGCATGATGGCATGCTGCCGTGTGCTTCGGAGCCACAGATGGCGGTGTTCCATGAGGAACTCCACACCGTGCTCCTTCGGAGTAATCGGATAGTCACGACTGATCTGATGGATGACAATGTCAGCTACGTCAACCTCAACTCCACCTGGCGCACGCTGCTCCGCACGAACCGTACCGGTGATAGAGACCGACGACTCCTGCGTCAGCTCTTGAGCGCGTCCAAAGACTTCGTCTCCAACGTTAGGACGGAACACGACACCTTGAACGATGCCGGAGCCATCACGAAGCTTGATAAAGGCAAGTTTTCCCTTCTCCGTCTTGTCGTACACCCAACCATTCAGGGTCACGGTCTCCCCGATATGGTCGGTGAGTTTTTCGATGGTGACGAAGGATTTGTAGCGGGACATCATGGAAGTTTGAAACGTTGGGTGTCGAAAATGTGGTAACCCCTAAGATACCACGCGCGACGGGGACGAATGCCTGGTTCTTGTGTTGCGATGAATACTGACCCTTGTATGGCGATCACGGCGGATTGTGCAGTTTTGCCCCATGACCAAGCCCCTTTCCCTCAAACGACGTAACGTAGCTGTGCTTTCAAGTGTCTGGGCCGACGGCTTCGAAAGCAGCATCCTTCTTTCCGACCTTCGTGATGCCTGTCCATGCGCCTATTGCACAGGGGAAGAAATTATGGGTCAGAAGGTTTTTGAGGGTTTTAAGACGTTCGCCCCTGGCATGAACGAACTTGAACGCCTTCAACCAGTCGGTAATTACGGCGTCCAGGCCGAGTGGAAGGATGGTCATAGCAGTGGAATCTACACCTGGGAGATGCTGCGAGCGGTGTTCGAAGCAAAACGACTATCGGAAGAAACTCTGTCGAACATCGACCATCAACTCTCGGCGGGAACATCATGAACCGATTCCTTCTTGTCGCCCTTGGCGTAACGTCGCTCTTGCTGACTGGCTGCCCTGATCCAGCTACGACAACGTTTTCGGGTATTGCGCGCACGGATGATGCCTGTTTAGTCTCAGAAGACGACCCACAGGACTGGCAACCGAGGATGTCGACGTCGGCGGTACGTCAGTTACGACGTGGTGAGATAACTGTTGAGGTACAGCCGGAGCGTGTTGGCTGTATTCCGGCATGTCCAAACCCAGTGAGCCGGTTGACAACATTTGGTTTTGCCGTACCGGAAACTCAGAATGTGAGTGTGCGTCTGCTCCGTTCCTCAAACGAGGAAGTTCGAACGTTGTTTTCAGGAAAGGTTACGGCCGGTGTTCACATGTATGAACTTGATGTAACCGATCTCACCAACGGCACGTACCGTGTCGCCATTGACTTCGAGAAAGCTGCCGATACCTTCGGCGATGTTCTCGTACAGCGATGACGTAACCATTCTTCGGAGACATAATGAACTTCACCATCGAACACGGACCCGTCTACGCATCTCTGCGTGTTGACATGAATCAGGGCGAGCGTTTCCGTGCAGAACCCGGTGCTATGCTGTCAATGAGCCAGTCTATTGAACTGGAAACAACATCGGCAGGAAAAGGACTCTTCGGTACACTCAAGGCTGCCGTTGGGGGTGAGTCCATCTTTGCCTCCATTTTTACGGCTGTTCACGGTCCCGGCGAGCTTCTCCTTGCTCCCTCAACACCGGGCGATATTATGCGGCTAGATCTCACGGGCGAAACGATTCTCGCCTATGGAGGTGCCTATCTCGCTGGCGACCCTGATCTCAGCCTCAGTGCTCGTGGTTCGTTAAAGGGTCTTGTTGCCGGAAGCGATCTTTTTCTGAGTGTCATCAGTGGCCGCGGCCCATTGTTCCTCAATGGATTTGGTGCGATCTACTCGCGCACCCTACGTCCTGGTGAAGGTTATATCGTTGACACGGGCCACATCGTAGCATTCACAGATGGAATGCATTACTCCATCAAGACGGCCTCGCGAGGACTCTTCTCATCGTTTGCCAGCGGAGAGGGTCTTGTCTGTCTATTCACCGGCCCAGGCACGCTGTGGATGCAAACACGAAACGTCCGTCACTTTGCCCAGAGCTTGATCCCCTTCTTGCCAAGCCGAGGGTAGACCACGTACGTCAGGTTGATGAGGACGTATCACCAAAGTACGATACGTACCAATCAGTTTCGTGATGATCACGGAGGTCGTCACGATGTGGTAACGCATCGTTGTGCCGACGCATGATGGCATAGAGTGTCTTGTAATCCCGAGCACTCAACACCGGTATTCCAGCACGAAGCACCATCGCCGTTGCTACACCGACACCACGTTGATACGTTCTGTCGGGCACGAGTCGACAACCATCACTAATCACCTGGCTGCCGCAAGCTGCGCTCATATCAGTAAGAACGGCAACGTCAACACGTTGTTCGAGGGCAAACTCGAGCATCTTCGACGCTCCATACATCATCATCTCCGTCAGATCGTTACCATGCTGGTCAAGCACACGGGCTCGACCATCAAGTACATCAAATCCATCACCGCCGTGAATATCGGGCATACCTCGAGGTGTGCCTATACCCGTATCCTCCGGACAGAATGGGACGGCAACAACATTTGGTAGTGCGAATAAGGCCTGGAGTGACCCCCCTAATCCAGCATCGGTCCCGTCCGTCGTAACGGGCCATCCCATGATACATCCACTCACAAGTATTCGGAGTGGATCATTAACGGTTCCAGTTCGCAGATCTTTGAGGGCAAGGGGCGAATGGGGCAACAGCATAGGACGTAATTTCGTAAGCATGAATGACATCTCAACATCCCGCATCGTCCGCGCACCGCGTGGTACAGAACTCACGTGCAAGAACTGGCAGATTGAAGCAGCCTACCGGATGATTCAGAATAATCTCGATCCTGAGAATGCTGAACGACCGGAAGACCTTATCGTCTACGGTGGACTTGGTAAGGCCGCACGTAATTGGGAGAGTTTTGATGCTATTCTGCACTGTCTCCGTGAACTTGAACCAACAGAGACGTTACTAGTCCAAAGTGGTAAACCTGTTGGTGTTGTTCCTACACACGAGATGGCTCCTCGTGTGATCATCGCCAATTCAAATCTTGTTCCGAAGTGGGCTACATGGGACGAGTTTCGCCGTCTTGACGCTCTGGGACTGATGATGTATGGCCAGATGACGGCCGGATCATGGATCTATATAGGCACACAGGGAATCGTTCAAGGAACCTACGAGACGTTTGCGCAATGCGCTCGCGAACACTTTGGCGGAACACTCCGCGGTAGATTCCTCCTCACGGCTGGTCTCGGTGGTATGGGTGGTGCTCAGCCCCTTGCGGCGACGATTGCCGGCGCCGCAGCCCTTTGCATCGAAATCGACGAACGTCGAATTGATAAACGAATCCATGATGGATACCTTGACCGGAAGATGGAAAATCTCGATGAGGCACTTGCCGTCATCCGGGAATACGTCGATCGGAAAGAACCAATCTCCATTGGCCTCGTCGGGAATGCAGCAGAAATTCTCCCGGAACTCGTTCGGCGCAACATCATACCAGATGTTGTCACAGATCAAACGTCGGCTCACGATCCCCTACATGGATATTATCCGGCTGGATACACAAAGTCCGACGCAGATACACTTCGGTCGGTTGATCCCGATGCTTATCTGACGGCCTCATACACAAGCATTGGTGAACACGTTCTTGCGATGCTCGCCTTTCAAAAGGCCGGCGCCATTGTCTTTGACTACGGTAATAATATCCGCGGTGTAGCGAGAGATCAGGCAGGCATCTCCAATGCCTTTGATTTCCCCGGCTTTGTACCTGCCTTTGTTCGCCCTTTATTCTGCGACGGAAAGGGCCCCTTCAGATGGGTAGCCCTATCGGGTGATCCGGAGGATATTCGTGTAACGGATGAGGCCATTATGGATCTCTTTTCCGACAACGTCGAACTCCACAACTGGATTTCTGAAGCACGCGAACATATTGGATATCAAGGACTTCCGGCCAGAATTTGCTGGCTTGGATACGGTGAACGCGCACGTGCAGGGAAACTTTTTAACGACCTCGTCCGTAGCGGAGCAGTAAAGGCACCCATCGTCATCGGCCGCGACCACCTCGATTGCGGAAGCGTCGCTTCTCCACATCGTGAAACCGAATCGATGATTGATGGTTCTGATGCTATCGCCGACTGGGTGTATTTGAACTTCGCACTCAATGCCGTCGGCGGTGCAACCTGGGTCTCTCTCCACCACGGTGGAGGTGTTGGAATGGGCCTCAGCCTTCACGCCGGTATGGTTGTGGTGGCCGACGGAACTTCTCAGGCTGAAGAAAAGTTGGCACGGGTATTGACGTACGACCCTCTAATGGGTATCTTGCGTCACGCCGATGCAGGCTACGAACGAGCACTTCACAACGCAGGGAAATTTGGCATAGAAATACCGCTACCTCCTCGACACACACAATCCTGAACAAACCCGGACAGAATGGCATAACTGCTACGCCGTTTTTACAACTCCCCTGACATAATGTCAGGTCAGTTATCACATCTCGTAGCAGGAGGTGCCATGAAGGCCGCTGAGTTCCGCCGCAAGACCGGTATTACACCAGTCCAATCGGCATGGGTTCGAAACCACCATACACTGTCAGAAGGTAGGGAAGCCATGGATCTTGCCCTGCAGATCGAACAACTCTTCCGCAACGATCGGAAGAAGTACCTTGGGTTTATCCGGCAACGCGTCCGGAACCAGGAAGAAGCAGAAGACATCCTTCAGGATGTATTCGCCAACGTCCTCGCAGCGTCTAAAGACGTCCAAAAGCCGATTGATAATCTGGCTTCATGGGTATTTACGTCTGTACGCAACAGGATCATCGACTCCTATCGCAAGAAACGCACGGACAGCTTTGCCGATCTCGGCTCTGCTGATTCCAAGGACGAGGGTCTGGACTATGTCGAGCGTTTCCTCGGCGATTTCTCGTATAACCCGGAAGAAGATCTTGTTCGCAAGACAATCTGGGAAGCGGTTCTGAAGCACCTCGAAGAACTCCCGCCAGAGCAAAAGTGGGTCTTCGTCAAAAATGAATTCGAGGGTGTATCGTTTAGAGAGATGTCTGAGGAAACAGGTGTTAACATTAACACCCTCCTTGCACGCAAACGGTACGCAGTGCTCTACCTCCGCAAGAAAATGCAGGAGCTGTACGACGCACTCGAAAGCAACTGACCCTAATCCCCCCCCCCTGCGTCGACCATGTCGACAACATCGTCACCAACAGCCCGCACGATCATCTACCTCTGCTGCATCGGCGGGCTGTTGGCCGTTCATGCCGTCCTCGTTGTTGTGATTTGGAATGTGGTTCTTGAATCTACAACGGCTCCTCGGCAACTGACCTTCCTCGAAGGGGCAGGCATCACGGCATTTGTGTACGTAGCCGTTGTATCCGTCCGATATGGATTCCGTCTCGGCGCTGCGCGTTCTGTTCCCACAGTCGAGACGGCCTGGAAGGCTCGGTTTATGTCGAGATCCGAGGTTGACAGTGTTACGGAGTTAACGGACGACGATCAGACTGATGCTCCTGAACATCAGGCCACATGTGAACGACACCGTCGTGAGATTCAGAGTATGTGCGATAATCTCACGGACGAACAACGGAACCGCCTGAAGGCGGAACTTGCCCGTGCGACGCGGTTGAGTCGACCCCAGTGACTATGTTCGCCCTCGAGAGAACTTCACAACACATTCGAGGGTCGTATGGGTCTCATCTCCGAATTCAAAGACTTTGCCGTTCGCGGTAATGTCATCGACATTGCCGTCGGTATGGTCGTTGGCGCTGCCTTTGGCAAAATCGTAACATCGTTTGTTAACGATGTCCTCATGCCTCCCATTGGGACACTCCTTGGTGGTGTCGACTTTAAGGATGTGAAGATCCACATCAAGGATGCCGTCCTTGAGGGTGAAAAAGTTATCACGCCAGCCGTTGACATGAACGTGGGGATCTTCCTCAACACGGTCATCGACTTTGTCATCGTCGCCTTCGCCATCTTCATTGTCGTTAAAGCGCTGAATGCGATGAAGCGGAAAAAAGAAGAAGCCCCAGCAGCACCTGCCGAACCATCAGATGAAATCAAGCTGCTTACGGAAATTCGCGATGCACTGAAGAGATCTTAAGGATAGACCGTTTTCGGGCTATTCTTCCACACGTCGAGCATGAATCGTAACATGGCCGGTGCCGTGCCTTGCAATGAGGACGACACCGGCTGTGCCGTTTTCTACGAAGTTCATATGCCGTCGTAATGATTCCGGATCACGATCCCACCCACGTTTTTTAAACTCGGTGTGGGACGAACGGCCGAGTTCTATAAGCCGTTCTCGGATCCTCCGTTCCGACACACCGCGATCAACAGCGTCAACAAAGAATCTCTGATACCACTTCGACGGTCCAGGATCACGCTCAACGAGTCCATAGGCAATCGCTGTATCAAAAGGATTTGCACCGACTTCACGAAACAGTCCTGACACATCACCAGCGGCGATAACGGCCGGATGTGGTTCGATTAACCATAGACCAGAACGAAGCTCGATTGTGTTTAACTCCTGTGCTGGACGCGTCATCTCTCGTTCATACCAGGTTGTTCCGTCTATAATCGAGATGCGTGACGGACCAGGGCGCTGCCGCACATTTCGCCAAAGAATTCGTTCGAGACATTCACCTCGACGACCAATCCATTCTGAAGTCAACTCTCCCGGAGAATTCTTTTCTCCCAGAGAGTTTAACTCTCCCGGAGAATTCCCTTCTCCAGGAGATTTCTCGTCTGTTATCCTGTCAGCAGGGCCGATTTTGATTCCAAGGGGCAGAAGGGGCGATAGCTGAAGTACTGACTGTAACTGCGGCTCATAGTCAGTTCCATACCTATACCGCTGACGCGTGCGATCATCACGTCGTGAAGGGTCTGCCCAGACTGCAGTATATGTGTCCTTGTTGTATTCTCCGGGTGACCATGGGGAGTGTACAACGTGTGCCGACAGACCTGCACGATTCATGTTCCCTTGTGCAATGGCTGCTAAGATCGTATCTGCTTCATACGTTGTCACGCTGTTTCCGGCCAAAACAAGTGCGCGAGCATCAAGTCCTGCACCTGTACAGATCTCCAGCACATGGCCACCAGCCGTTCCCCCTGTAAGTACTCTCGCGTGATGTTCGGCGATGAGAGGATGTGTTGACTGTTCTGCTGACTTTTTTGTGAACACCCAACCATCAATGTACTTCCCGAGGCGTTGAGCCGAACGTAATCCGAGAATACAGTCGACAAGGATTGATGTCGAGATGGTCGGAAAGATCTGACGGAGCTTATCTACTCCTGCAGGAACAGGATCTGACCCGTAATTCCGAAGAATTTCGTCAGCTTGTACGACAGTGTCATGAAAAGAATTCGCCAAAACTTCGGAAATCATTGATTCCATGACAGGATTCTCATGGGACAGCGAGACAAAAACAGCGATATTTGCGCCTTCAACACCACGTTTCTGAGAAGAGAGGAAGTCGTTAATGACTACCGGACCGGACTCCGTACGCCAACAGCTTGAGGCCATGGGCCTCATCAACGTCGACGAAATCTACCACAATCTCAACACGGCAGCACTGTACGAGGAGGCCCTCGCTCTCGGTGAAGGTATGCTCACGGAGCATGGTGCTCTCGCCGTGAACTCCGTCCCCTATACAGGACGCCGCGCCGAAGACAAGTTTGTTGTCGAGGAAGCAGAGAGTAAGGGCGATGTGTGGTGGGGCAAGGTAAATAAGCCTTTTGACGAGGCTCGATTTAACGCCCTTAAAGCACGCGTCTTTGCCTATCTCCAAGGCCGAGATGTATATGTGCAGGATCTCATGGCAGGATCGGATCCGAAGTTTACACTTCCGGTTCGGTTTATCCAGGAGTATGCCTATCACTCATTGTTCGTCAAGAATATGTTCATCGAGCCAACCGCTGAACAACTGGCGAACTTCCTGCCTGGATTTACCGTAGTGACAGTGCCTGGCTTTACGGCCATTCCTGAAATCGATGGTACACGGTCAGAGTGCTTTATCATCCTCAGCTTTTCACAGAAGCTGGTTCTTATTGGCGGCACGTCGTATGCCGGCGAGAATAAGAAGTCAATCTTTACCGTGCTGAATTACTTGATGCCGAAGATTGGCGTAATGTCCATGCACTGCTCGGCAAACATTGGTCCTAACGGCGATACTGCCTTGTTCTTTGGTCTCTCTGGCACGGGCAAAACAACACTCTCAGCAGATCCGGATCGCGCCCTTATTGGTGACGATGAACATGGCTGGAGTGACGACGGCGTATTCAACTACGAAGGTGGTTGTTATGCAAAGGTTATCAACCTTAATGCAGAAGCCGAACCAATCATTTTTGGACTTACGCGCACGTTTGGCACGATACTCGAAAATGTTGATATCGACGAGGACACACGCGTAATCAACCTCGATGCGCAGACGCACACAGAAAACACACGCGCGTCGTACGCACGTGAGCGGATTCCCAATCTTGCCCCCGGCAATCGCGGTGGCCATCCGAAGAACATCGTGTTCCTGACGGCAGATGCATTTGGTGTTATGCCTCCTATTGCCCGCCTAACACCAGAACAAGCGATGTATCACTTCCTCAGCGGCTACACAGCAAAGGTTGCAGGAACGGAAGCAGGAGTTAAGGAACCGTCGGCAACATTCTCAACTTGTTTTGGTGCTCCTTTTATGGTTCACCATCCCAAGGTGTATGCAAATCTTCTCGGTAAGAAGATTGCAGAACATGGATCAAAGGTGTGGCTCGTGAACACAGGCTGGAGTGGTGGCCCATACGGTGTTGGTAGTCGAATGAAGATTGCCTACACACGCGCCATGCTGCGTGCTGCACTATCAGGCGCACTCGACTCCGTAGCCTTTGTTAAGGATGCATTCTTTGATCTTGACATCCCCACAGAGTGTCCAGGTGTTCCATCAGAGGTTCTCAATCCACGTAATACCTGGGCTGATACTGCTGCCTACGACAAACAAGCTGCCCACCTCGTTGAACTCTTCGCGAAGAACTACGAGCAGTTTGCGTGACGCTGGCTTACGCCGGGTGAGTACCCTACGATGATTTTGATAAAAAGCGCTCTTTTGAGCGCTTTTTTTATTTGTTTGCAGTCTCTTGTTAACACACTCAAAGTATAGTATTACCCATCTTCCCTCACCTTCCCTCACCTTCCCCCATCTTCCCCCACCTTCCCTCATCTTCCCCCATCTTCCCCCAACTTTCCTCATCCTCCCCCATCTTCCCTCATCCTCCCCCA
>DDUR01000024.1 GCA_002344895.1 Ignavibacteria bacterium UBA2333 | reverse complement strand
GGGAGAGGGGAGAGGGGAGAGGGGAGAGGGAAAAGGTACTTTTCTATGGACTCACGACAAACTTGAGGGTACGTCGTGCAGATCCACCATCAAGATGCAGGATGTAGACACCGCGATGCAGGTGAGTAACAGGTATGGTTAGGCGAACATGGCGTGTGTCCGGTTGGTTTGTGAGCAGTGATGAAAGATCGGCGATTCGTCGGCCTTCGGTATCCCAGATGGTTAGTGTAGGTCGCGACGATCCCAGATCAATATTATAACAGTCTACGTAGAGGTTTTCATTGGCCGGAACGGGAGCAAGGGACATATCAAGATATCGTCTACTGCGATCATTGTGTACGACAGTCGTTGGCGTCGATACAACAAACGTTCCGGAATCCGATGCCACAATGATTTCCTGCTCACTTGCATGGATATCATCGATATCGGATACGAGGAACTGTTCAGGATAGACTGACTGCCACGTCTGGCCGGCATCCATACTCATCATCAGACCATTCCGAATAGATGCGTGAACGAATGAGGAATTGCCAAGAGCACAAACCCTGCGGCTTCCAAGAAAAAGTCCAGCAGAGTACACTTCCTCGAACACAGGTGTCCACGATCGACCGGCATCTGTACTGCGGTACAAGCGCGACGTTGACATCTGTATATTCGGATTACCCGTGGAACCAAACTCACGATTATCAGATACTCTCGACACAGCCGCGATAACAGTATCACCAATTGCAGCAATCGAGTAAACAAAGTTATCGTCACCTAGTCCGTCACCAGACGCTTGCCATGACCTTCCACCATCTGTTGATCGAAAGATACCTCCGTGACGATCCGCGGTGGTACCGTCTGTAGAGTCCTTCCACAAACCACGAAAGCCGAGCAAAAGAGTACCGTTGTGCAGACGTGTGAGTGTTGATGGCGTGGAGAGCTTTCCATGTGCTCGTGGAAGGCCGGAATCAGCTGATACCGTGACACCTGAAGCTGAGTGAATTCTCAGTGAATCGCGATCGTCAACAAAGGTCATCAGTGAAGTGTCGTTAACAAATGCGGCAAAAACAGCACGATCATTGCTCCAGACCTTCCATGTGGTTCCATCATCTGAACTAGATCGAACAGTGTTGGGATGCGTCACAATCCATTTACCAGGATCTAAGGATGGAACCATCAGGCCATGTCGGACAAGATCATCTGGTTTGACAGCATTACCATCAATATTGTCAAGAGTGTTGCATGTATTCGAGAGAGCTATTTGCCACGAGTTTCCCTCAAGTATGTGCAGGCGTCGTGCGTCCACACAACGGGCAACCTTTCCATCCGTCGTACGGCCAACACTTCGGCTACGTTGAAGCGGCAGGATACCCTCATACCCAGGAATAGATGTTACCCCGGCCTCAGACCACGTTGCGCCGAGATCTGACGAACGAATAATACCGGAAAGAGTGCTCATAAGTATGGCTGAGTCAACCTGAACACCCCAATTCACTGATACCGTCGGTGAGAAAACAGCACGGCTGTTCACTCGAATGGTTGAATCCTGGATGGTTGGTGGAATGATCGAAAACGACGTGTTACCACTTTGTGAAAGTGCACCTTTGTAGTTCCTCGTAATGTTGTTACTCACAATCCTTGTTGATGAATATGGCTCTACGGATCCCCGCTCGATCCACGATTCACCACAGTCAGATGTGGAGAGAACACGACCATCACTGAGGACGATGGTATATCCATCACGTTGACGGGCTCCATAGACAGGATGAGCGGTTGAGGTATCAAGTTGGGAGTTCGTTACAACGATCGTTGAGGGACTCGACCATGTTCTACCAGCATCACGTGAAATACTATACTGAAGTGTTCTAGATCTACCGCCAATGATTGCGATGATCGTCGATGTGTCGCAAAAGTTCAGAAGTTTTGTCCGTTTCGGTGCAATTGTGTCGATCCACGTCTGTAACGAATCAAAACTTACTTCCACGATAGAATCGTTGGGGAAACGATACGAATAGTTCGTGGTGAGAAACTCATTTGGCGCTGCTAGCCAGAGATGCTTTTTCCACGTAATGTCATTCCCAGATAAAAATCCGAAAGCATGCTCGAAGGTGACCGTATCGACCGGATTGCTTGTTTTGACAACACTGTCATGTATGAAGGAAAGACCTGGAGTAGGGTACTCAAACGGTCGATCCATATAACGAACAGATTGCCATGTTGCTGCACGAGCTGAATCAGCCAGCCATGCATGAAACTTGTTGTCAAACGTTGATGTATATGTGACGAATACCCGCTCTCCAAACAAACCGACACCGCCAAAGATCGGCGGCCACAAGGCCTCTGGAGGCGATGGAATATTCCATGTCATACCATGATCGGTGGTGAATACCGGTACGTTGAATTGTCTGCCTGAAATAGGAGTGATCAATAGACTGCTCTGACGAGATAGTGCAAATCGAAAGTTAAAGTCGTTTGATGCCGTACGAGTACTTGGGCTTGAAAATGAATACGCTGTAAACCTGTAGGTGCGCGGTAACTCCGACACCTGTGCACCAACAATAGAATGTGAGACGGAAAACAAGATTAGAATCGTATAAAGTGTTCGCATGGAAGAAAGTCTGGTTTGTTGCAGAGTACCTTGAGGTGTTAGGTCCAGTGATTGGGGGAGGCAAACAGTGGTTCGGTTACATTAAATGTATCTGAAACACTCGGCTGACCGCGCTCTAACATAACGGATCTGAGTGCATGTTCAGAACACGTCATTCAGAAACACGGCCAGCCGTAAACTTCGCTTGTTTTCCTTATGGACAACAGTCATCCTCATCTTCAGGTGCACATGACGTATGGTCACACCCTTGAGCACACATTGCATCTCCTGGACAGGTGATGTACGAGCCTGGTAGTACTTGGCACTGACCATTGAGTACCCAGTATCTCTGACGCGTTACACAACACGTCGGATCAGACGGACACTGTACCCAACAGCCGTTCACGAGTTGCCAGCATCTTGGCTGAATGAACTCCCAGCAGTTAAACAGCGTGGGACCAAATGGTACAACCATTCCGAGTGCATTTCCACCGCAGGGTGATAGCTCGCATTTGAGCTTTGCCACAAGAGTGGCAATCGGAATTGATGTATTTGTTGGACAGATTGACTTGATTGCAGTTCGATAGTCTGAGCGAAGACTGTTGTCGCATAACTCTGCATACGGTGGATTTCGCAAATTCGGATCTTGGCCATTGTGACATAGGGTAACCTCTACTGGTACGGTGCCCCCACCGATACACAGCACAAATTGTATGGTCGTGTCACCATTAGGACACTGACAAAGCGGAACCCCTTGCGCTCGTGCCTCTAGGCAAAAAAACATGCCTGAAACAATGAACAAACAAACATATAACGCACGCATAACACCTCCAACAAGTGATTGTGAATGATCCCAATCGAAATCCGAATGGGGAATGTCTTACTCGGAGAAGGAAGTTATGTAGGTAACTAAATCAGAAACCAACTTCCTTAGCCGCACGATATCATGCACAATACCGTAATGCTCTGCCTCAACATAGCAAAAGGAGTAGGCAAATGCAAATAAAAAATTGAAGTGGGTTATCTCGCATACGGAATAGACAAAATCAGTATGCGCTCAGAAGTTGGAATCTCATTGGTATTGGTAGGACGGCGCACACATGCACCGAGCAAATTGATAATGTTACACTTGATCTCGATGCTCGTGTCAGCAGTGCTTCGTAACGTTTGACCCCGCTACGGTACTTTGTAGTTTGTTGGTACCCCTTTTCCGAAACAGCGCTGTTATGACACTTCTTCGACACCTTGGATGTCTGGCTGGTCTGATGATTCTTGCCGTTCCAATGAGCCGTGTTTCGGCACGAGAACTGCCGGTAGGACCAGCACAGATGTATACAACCTTGTCGTCGGCCCTGGCTGTTGTCCAGGCAGGGGATACGATTGTGCTGTCGGCAGATGTTCATAGTGGTGGGGCATTTGCGTCAAATGTTCATGGTCTGCCCGACGCTCCAATCGTGATTCGTGGTGTGGATATGGACCGGACGATTATCCGCGGAGGGACGTCGGCCATGCAGTTGTCATCGATATCGTGGGTAATACTCGAGAACTTTACAGTTGAAGGTCAGACAGGGAACGGTATCAATATCGACGACGGTGGGTCGATTACGCAGCCGTCACATCACGTTACGGTACGTCAGGTTCGTTGCCGGGAGATGAATGCAACAGGGAATAACGATCTCCTGAAGTTGTCCGGACTCGATACCTTCGTTATTGAGCAATGTGTGTTTGAGAATGGAGCAGCAGGTGGTTCAGGGGCCGATTTGGTGGGCTGCCACGAAGGTGTGTTTCGCGAGAATACGTTTACTGCCCTCGGTTCAAATGCGATACAGGCCAAGGGCGGAACGAGTCACATTGTTATCACACAAAATCTGTTCACGAATTGTGGGCAACGTGCCCTTAATCTTGGTGGAAGTACGGGCCTGCAGTTTTTCCGACCAGCCGATGCTACCTATGAAGCCGCTGATATCCAGGTTCACGCAAATGTCTTTATCGGCAGTGTAGCTCCGATTGCCTACGTCGGGTCTACCCGTGTTGAGGTAGTAAACAACACTATCTTCTTTCCACAACGGTGGGCTCTTCGAATTCTCCAGGAAACGGTTGATATTACACGGTTCGTTCCGTGTGGAGATAATACGTTCGCGAATAACCTCATCGTAACCGATGGATCGATGGTAACACATTGTAATGTTGGTGCGAATACCGATGCCGAGAGTTTTCGTTTTCAGACAAACTGGTGGTACGATGTTGACAATCCAACGCGGACACCAAGTTTGCCGGTAACAGAGACAGGTAGTGTGTCGGGTCAGGATCCGCAGATTCAGAGTATCGTGAATCGTGATGGTCGGTTGGTAGCCCAGAGTCCGTTACGTGGTGCCGGAACGTCGTTTGGGTTTCTCACAACCGACGCTTCAGGCCGAGCCTGGTCACAGCCACCAAGTATTGGTGCGTTTGAGTATGCTTCAACGTCGTCTGTAACAGCAGGTGAGTCAGGACCAGTAGACAATCATGTCGTATTGTTTTCCAGAATGTCTGGAAACGCTCTTGTCCTACCGTCATTCGGTCAGTGGACTGTGTATGATGTATCCGGACGTCTTCTGGAGCGCGTGCAGTATGACCAACCTATGGTGGTCCTAACCGAGCATTGGCCCGCCGTCACCATTCTCGTCAAGCAGGGCACAGGCAACGGCGATAAACCGTGAACTCAGTCGTGTAAGCCCGCTGATAGGACGTGCCGTCAGATGAGAAGCACCTGGGCCGACAACCATGGTAAAGGGGCTACAAAGGGGCTTAGTCTGCTCAATGGTTTTTGTCTGAACGTCTTCAACGGGATCTCCATTCGGTGTAAACCGCTGAACCCAGAGTAGGTCCTTATGTGAAGGGATGGCAACGAGGATTTCCATCATACCACTGGCTACACAGACTTCTCGGGAGACGAGTGCAAGTGCATGTGAGGTTGACACGTTTACATGACGTATGTGATGTGGACTGCCAGGTAATTCCTGGGTAAGTCCCAGGGCATACGACATACCAATACGTGTACCGGTAAATGAACCAGGTCCAGCTGATACCGCTACGACGTCGACGGATGATAAAGTGACGTCGGCAAGACGCAGAGCGTCCTGGACAATCACCGACAGGACTTCATCATGGATGTTCTGCCGGAGTACATCAACAACACTCAGCAAACTCACACGATCCGATTCACGTGTTGCAATCGTAACACCACATGTGAGACCCGTTGTTTCAATGGCAAGAATGGTGGTCATGATGGTAGTGCTGCCGAGAAGTCACGAAGGACAAAGGGTGCGTCGTCACGTCGAGCAAGTTCAACTTCAATAAAGAGTCGTTTACCCTGCTGTACAAATCGTGCATTCCGCATCGACGTAACAATGGGTAACAGTTTTGGGAAGGCACCCTCATAATACGCCGTATTGGAGTCTGGTGGACATTCAATGCGTAACGTCGTATCACGTAACGTTACACGTGTAGCTCCAAGTGGTAATGCTGCAATTCGAATCTCAACGGCAAAGCGCAGTTCATCGGCTTCCGGAGGCAGGCTTCCAAACCGATCACGGAGTTCGGCAAAGACAGTGTCAACTTCCGTGACGTCTTCGGCATTAAACAGTCGTTTGTAGGCATCGTACCGGTCCGTGTCACCTGGGATGTAGGACTTCGGTAACAGCGCATCACGATCGAGTTCTATCGATACGTCTTCGTTCTCAAACGGTTTGTGCCCCTTTCGCCCCTTAACAGCAGTTCCAAACAACTCGGAGAATTCTTCCGTACGAAGTTCTGCCACGGCTTCGTCGACAATCTTCTGATAGAGCTCAAATCCCATATCGAGAATAAAGCCGGACTGTTCGCCTCCGAGGAGATTACCGGCACCACGAATCTCCATGTCGCGCATGGCGAGCTGGAATCCACTGCCGAGATCGGTAAACTCCTCAAGTGCCTGTAAGCGACGCAGCGATGTGCGCGACAAGGTGTAGACGGGTGGGATAACGAGGAAGCAGTATGCCTGTGTGTTACTCCGTCCAACACGTCCACGAAGCTGGTACAATTCAGCAAGACCGAAGTTGTCGGCATTGTGAATGATCATCGTATTGGCATTCGGAATGTCAAGGCCGGATTCGATGATCTTGGTGGCAATGAGGACGTCAAATCGGCGCTCAAGGAATCCTTCCATCACGTTCTCGAGGTGCTCTGACTCCATTTGTCCATGCGCTTCGGCTACCCGAAGACTTGGAACGAGCATACGGAGGTTACGAGATAGACGCTCAATTTCGCTGATCCTGTCAGTTACGACGAATGCCTGGCCACCACGCTCGAGTTCTCGTAAGAGTGCTTCACGTACTGTTTCGTCGTCCCATTCAAGAATTTCTGTTTGAACAGGCAGACGATTTCGTGGAGGTGTTTCAATCACGGACAAGTCGCGCGCACCCATTAGCGAAAAGTTGAGTGTACGCGGAATAGGTGTAGCTGTAAGTGTCAGCGTATCTACGCTCGCTCGTAAGGCACGAAGTTTCTCCTTGGCAGCAACACCAAATCGGTGTTCTTCGTCGATAATGAGCAACCCAAGTTGACGGAACACAACATCCTTACTTAACAATCGATGTGTTCCGATGATGATGTCAACATTTCCTTTGGCGAGTTGTTCCAGCGTTTCCTTTTGTTGGGCTTTTGACTTAAACCGCGAAAGAACGTCGACCTTCACAGGATATCGAGAAAGTCGGTCAGAAAACGTAACAAAGTGTTGTTGGGCAAGAATTGTTGTTGGTACAAGCACTGCAACCTGACGTCCTGCCTGTGCAGCCTTAAACGCGGCACGCACGGCCACTTCCGTCTTACCAAATCCAACATCACCACAGATCAGCCGATCCATAGGTGATGGTGACTCCATGTCGTGTTTTACTTCGGCCGTAGCACGTGCCTGATCAACGGTATCCTCGTATTGGAACGATGCTTCAAACTCTTTTTGCCAGACGGTATCCGTAGGATAGGCAAAACCTGGCATGGACTTGCGGCGAGCATACAGTTGAATAAGGTCGCGCGCAATGTCCTTGATCCGCTTTTTCGCCCGGGCTTTCCGACGTTCCCATTCTGCAGATCCGAGTTTGCTGAGTTTAGGAACAGAGCCCTCTTCACTGGCATACTTGGAGAGTTTATGAACGTAGTTGAGATGAACATAGAGGTGATCTCCACCATCAAATGTCATCTTCACACATTCCTGAGCACTACCTCCGATGATAATCGTCTCTAACCCGTCAAATCGGCCGATACCCTTGTCTTCGTGAACAATGTAGTCACCACGATGCAGCTGTTGGAGTTCCCGGAGGGAGATACCACCTTCACGACGTTTAACACGATGTTGTGCACGTTGGCGACCAAATACCTGATGTTCCGTAAAGACAGCAAGCTGTAACGACGGCCACATAAACCCATCGGTGAGTGCCGAAGCAACCCATCGTATCGATGAGATAAGTTTATGATAGGCCGTTGCACGTTCTGCTTCTTCATCGTCGAGATGATCGGTAAGATTCTCACACAGTTCACGAATACGTGATATGTTCTGTTTACCATCGGCACCAATCCATATCTCCGTACCACGTCGCCACAGACCGTCCGACGTTTTTAACAGCGCTTCAATACTTGCAGCAAAACCCGGCTGCATCTGTGTCTCAACGGTAACGTCAGGTTCACCAAGTGCATTGAGCCGGAGTACAGCTCCTGCGCTCAGACGTGTGACATCTGCCTCGGGAAAATGTGCGTAGATATCAGCCGAAACAACGTCAGGTCGTTCCAGAACAAGAACGGCAGTATCAGGTAGGTGATCGAGGACAATGGATTCCAGAACACCGTCATCCTCATGGAACACTCGTGCCAGGACGGAGACCGTTTCGAGTTCGCGAATGGACCGTTGTGACAGTGGTTCAAACTCACGAATCGACTCAATGGTATCACCCCAGAACTCTAACCGAAGTGGATTATCCCAGCCACTTGGAAAGATATCGATGATACCACCGCGCACAGCAATGTCACCAGGTTGGGCTACGTAGTCTGTGCGTTCAAATCCTCGAAGTGACAGTTCTGTTGTCAGCTCTGAAAAGTCGCGAACATCTCCCTTACTAAATGACATTGTGGCCGACGTGAGTCCATCTGCTGACGGGACATGCTGATACAACATGGATGCCGTTGTAACGAGCACACAGGGATCCGTCCCATGTAAACGCTGAATTGCATCGATGTGATCATGATGCAGGGCACCTCCACGAACAGCACTGCGTGTGGAAAGGGGACGTAATACGGCCACATTATCACGACCGAGCAACACCGAAAGGTCATGAGAGATGTCGTCGACGTCGCGGTCATCAGGCGTGACAACCACAAACGGTAATGAGCCCAAACGCCAGAGGGAGGCGATAACGAGTGCTCGTGACGAACCCACGACGGTCTTCATCGAGACCGAACGCTGTTCTGATAATGCTCTCGCAACGGTCAGCACGTCGTTTGACCGTTCAAGGATGGTTAGCAGTTTTTCGTAGTCGTTTCGCGTGGGCGGCACGTTGTAGGGGACAAGGTGGCGAACAAAATGGCGATCAAGGTCGTCAGCGAGTGGCTAACGACTGGCGTAAGACTACAAACTTACGCACTTCCGAAAGTGCGTAACTTTGTAGCCCGTTTTCAGTTCTTCACCCATCTATGTACCGCATCAAGTACCTTCTCGGCAGCATGGTGACCATCTTCAGTATGGTCTACTTCCTCTTTGGAGGAGTGGGGTGGTACATGGGTGACGCGTCGTTTACGGATATTCTGACGTGTTTTGTGCTCGGATCTGTCCACCTGGGTGGCGGATCGTGGATGCTTATCGCTAGTCTTCGTGACTATCGCCGCGAACGTCGGCGTGTAGATGCCATTATCCGGCATCTTATTAAATCCAACGGTGGCCGCGTTGTTGTGAGCGAACTCGCAAGTTTTGCCGAGATCTCGGAAGACGATGCGCGAGACTACCTCGAAAAACGTAGTACCAGTGATGTTGCCTTCGTCACGGAAGGTCGAAACGGTCACGACGTCTATTACTTCAGTCCCCAGTTCTGGTATAACTGATCCCTGCGGCCAGCGGTCATCGCTGATCAGGTGCTGAATCCTGTTTGGGTTGGTCCAGTTTTTGTAATTCCTTTACACGTCGCATACTGTCGATGTACGACCTCATGTGACGCTGACGTTCCATCTTTCGTTCATAACGTTCACACATTCCTCCGTTCAGAAAGAGGATAATCATGACGGTTATAAAGAAGACTGTCAGAAGGGGAATGGCAATGTTCTTGCGTTGCTGCGACATCACTTATGCCGTAGGTGTGCGGAAGGCAATGGCACACCACTCACTTTCCTGTAAAGCGTCGAGTACCGTGCAACCGAGAGCAAGGAAGGGTGCTTCCACTTCGTCAGCATCGTACTTGAGAATACCGCTGACAAGAATCACACCGCCTGGTTTAACACTACGGACAAAGGCCGGTGCATACGGAATGACAAGATGGCGATACAGATTGGCTGCCAATCCGTCACACGGAGTGAGTGTTGTCTCCTGGAGTTCCAGCTGGTCAATGGTAACCTTTTCTTCTACATTGTTCCGTACAACGTTCTCACGGGCATTCAGAATAGACCATTCGTTATTGTCGAAACCCCATGCTGATGCTGCACCTAGTTTGATAGCCAGAATGGCGAGTACACCCGTTCCTGTGCCAACGTCTATCCAGCGATCATCCTTCTGAACGTATTTCTCCATGAGCCGACACATCATACGCGTCGTAGCGTGATGTCCCGTACCAAATGACATCTTCGGCGTGATGATCAGTTTAAGTGGAGCGTCGACTTCATCAGCTCGCCACTCAGGCACAATGGCAATTCGCTCATTAACGATTACGGGGTCAACAGACTTCTCCCACTCTGCATTCCAGTTCTGATCTTCTTCGGTGCCGAGTTTTGTGATGTGTGCACGAACGCCTGCGGCTTCGAGATCGGCAACGATGGCTGCCTCATCACCGTCGTGCCAATCCTTTTGGTCCAAACATATCGTGAGTTCATCCACGGCTTCTTCGACGCCGATAACGGGCCAAAGGGAGAAGACGGCTGTGGCAACTTCAAACTGTTCTTCGGGGATGGCAATGCTGAGAAGGACGTATCGTGTCATGGGGCAAACCTACGGTCAACGGGAGAAACGAGCTTTAAGATCATCAACACTAAACGTTGGACGCTGGTCACGACCTTGTTTTCCGCCACTTTTTCCACGGTCACGTCCTTCGGCCTCGAGCTTCATGGTAAGAGCAATACGCTTAAGTCGAACGTCTACTTCAACAACCCGTACACGCACAACCTGACCAACCTTCACAACGTCCTTAGGATCCTTCACAAATCGGTTAGACAATTGGGAAATGTGGACGAGACCATCCTGATGGACTCCAATGTCGACAAACGCACCAAAGTTGGCAACATTCGTTACCACACCTTCCAGCTCCATACCAACGGTGAGATCGGTTATCTCCTTCACACCTTCGGCAAATTGTGCATACGTAAACTGAGCCCGAGGATCACGTCCGGGCTTTTCCAGTTCTGCCACAACGTCACGTAACGTTGGCTCGCCGATACCGTCACCAACATACCGTTTTACATCAAGGGAGCGAATTCGCTCTGGAACCGACGTAATCCGTTCCAGTGGAACGTCGAGATCCTTGGCGATTCGCTCTACGAGTTGATACCGTTCCGGGTGAACGGCCGAGGCATCAAGGGGATTCGATCCACCTCGAATACGAAGGAATCCTGCGGCTTGCTCAAAGGTCTTGGGACCAAACTTGGGAACCTTTAACAAATCTTGTCGAGACGTAAATGGACCGTTGGCGTTACGATAGTCAACAATACTCTTGGCCAGTGATGGCGTAAGACCAGAGACAAACGATAACAACTCACGTGAGGCCAGGTTGAGGTCAACACCGACATAGTTCACACACGATTCCACGGTCTCATCGAGTTTATTTTTCAGGGCCTTTTGATCAACATCGTGTTGATACTGTCCAACTCCAATCGACTTCGGATCAATCTTTACGAGTTCTGCCAGCGGATCCTGAAGACGACGGGCAATACTGATCGCTCCTCGAATTGTGAGGTCAAGATCTGGAAACTCAGCCGACGCAACTTCGGAGGCACTGTAGACACTCGCGCCGGCCTCACTGACCATAACGTGGACCGGTTTTGATGTCCCTTCTGGAAGCGCAGAAAGTGTCTCCTCAACAAAGGCCTGTGTTTCACGTCCAGCCGTACCATTTCCCACAGCAATAAGTTCAATGGAATACTTGGAAATCAACTGTGATAGTGTAACGGCGGCCTCATGTTTTTGACGATCACTGCCGGCAGTAGGGAAGACGGTAGCATATTCCACAAACCGTCCCGTCCCGTCAACAACGGCAATCTTACATCCAGTCCGAAACCCCGGATCAATACCAATGACGGGCTTCATACCTGCTGGTGGAGCAAGCAGAAGTTCTCGCAGGTTCGCACCAAACGTTGCGATCGACGTTTCGTCGGCAAGTTTTTTGCGATCCATCCGCACATCGGTGATGAGCGAAATCTTTAACAAACGCTGCCACGTGTCCTTTGTACAAGCCGACAGAAATTCGATAAGGGGCACATGGGGCGAAAGGATAACCTTGGTGCGCAGATAGTCGAGAACAGCGTCCTCATCAATCTCAATGGAAACAACAAGGATGTTGTCGGCCTCACCACGGCGCATAGCGAGCATTTGATGAGCTGCAATTGATGCGACAGGAGCACGAAAACCATCATAGGCATCAAACTTGGTCGGGCCTTCGGGAACATCTGAGCGTTTCCTGGAAACAAAGACACCATCGCGTACGATGACTGCGCGAAGTGTTTGCCGAATCTCGGCACGTTCGGCGAGTTCTTCTGCGAGAATATCTGAAGCGCCGGCGAGAGCCGTTGATACGTCGTTAACGTCACGCGAAGGATCTACAAACGCGGCAGCAAGGGCCGACAGATCAACAGCTGGACCGTCAATAACATTTGCTTGTCGAATCTGATCGGCAAGAGGTTCAAGTCCACGTTCCTTTGCGATCGTAGCTCGTGTTCGACGTTTGGGTCGGTAGGGGAGGTAAAGATCCTCAAGTTCCGTCTTCGAAGACGTCGCCAAGATTTTGGCCTTGAGCTCAGGAGTGAGTTTCCCTTGTTCTTCAATCGAGGCGAGAATTGTACTCCGACGTTCTTCCAGTTCAGTGAGGTAGTCAAACCGATCCTTTAACGTTCGCAACACAATCTCGTCGAGCTCACCAGTCTTTTCCTTCCGGTAGCGAGCAACAAACGGAATTGTTGCTCCTTCGGAAAACAGCGCAAGAGTGTTGCTAACCTGCCACGGTTGAAGGCGGAACTCCGAGGCAAGTAATGAAGGGATATCGATCATGGCGAGAGAAATTGGAAGTAGTTTCGTAACGAATGAGCTGAGGTGATCAACTCGCGGGACGCGAATCTATGAGGAAGCGATGACGGAAGAACAACGTGAACGCGCACGAAAAATCCACATGGTCGTCATGGACGTCGATGGCACGTTAACCGATGGCGCTATGTACTACTCTGCAGAAGGGGAAGCCATGAAACGGTTTGACACCCGAGATGGTATGGGCCTCACGCTACTTCGGCGTGCTGGATACCGATTGGCCATCATCACAAGTGAGCAGAGTCAAATAGCACAAAAACGTGCAGAAAAACTTCGCATTGACGACGTCATTTGGGGCTCACACGATAAAACCACGTCCTTAAAGGAACTTGCACGCAAACATTCGTTAGCCCTTGAATCCATTGCGTATATTGGTGACGACGTGAACGACGAACACGTTATGCGCCTCTGTGGTTTAACGGCCTGTCCATCAGATGCAGCTGCCGTTATCCGAAACACGGCACACGTCTGTTGTACGTCAAGGGGCGGGCATGGAGCAGTTCGGGAGTTTGCCGAGATGATTCTCACCGCAAACGGTCACCCGGTGACGCTCACAGAGAACTGGTCGTAACATTAGAACTGGACATAACCACTCACATGAAGGAGTCCGACATGGAATCACGCGAAAACACCTATGCCAAGGGATTTATCCTCGGAGCAGTAGTCGGCGGAGCCGTCGGAGCCGTTGTTGCCTTACTCTTTGCACCAAAAAGTGGTCGCGAATTACGTCGTGATATTGCAGACCGTGGTGAAGAGTTGTACGACAAGGCACAGAAGTACTTCACAAAGGAAGAAGAACGTGCAGACGACATGGTCAACGAAGGCCGTATCCGTGCTGAGCGTATCGTGACCAGTGCTCGTGCTCAGGCAGAGTCACTCCTGTCAAATGCCGAACAAGTTCTGCGTGACGCCAAGGGCCGCGCGCAACAAATGAAAGAGTCTGTTCAGGCCGGAGCCCACAAGGTTGCCGATGCAGCCAAGGCAGGAGCCGAAGCATTTAAATCCGAACTGTAAGTCATGGATCCCATCTTTCTCGTTCTCGGCAGCGTTACACTCATTGCCGTTGCCGTACTCTGCATTGTTGGTGTTGTCTTCTTGCTTGATGCAAAACGACAGCTGGCCCGTGTTGTAACGGTAACGGAATCGGCTGGTCGAGACATCAGCGAGTTACGGAAAGCGCTCGATCCCGTGTTAACAGAAGCACGGACAACGCTTGTCCGAACGACGGAAACGTTGGAGCGAATTGATGTTCAGCTCGACAAGGTTGGCAAGGGTGCTGATGTGTTTAAGGACATTGCAGAAGACGTCCGCGCCATCGAACAGCGCGTAGTGGCAAAGGTTGCTGGGCCAATCGATGACATTACGGGTCTGTTTGCCGGTACAGTAAAGGGTATCACAACCTTTATCCGGAAACTCGGTGCGTCGTAACGCGAATTACTTCTCGTAATTACATCTCGTGACTACTTCTCGAGTTTGACGCCATACTTTTTGACTAACACGCGGACTTCATCGTAGTCCATATCGCGTGCCGGTACAAAGCCTTCAACGGAGGCAATCTTCATGAGAGACTCCTTACCTTGTGGAGTTGTCTGAAAGGCGAGTAGGGCAGCGATGATTTTCTGTTTCATGTCCTCCGGTAGGTCGGCACGAACCACAACAGGATCGTTGGGAATCTCTTCCGTTAACGACAGAATCTTCACTGTGGAGAAGATATCGGGATATTCCTTTGAGACCTTGGCACGTGCATCAAGAATCTCACCGGTGATCTTATCTGGTGGTGAATAAAACACAGCACCAGCATCAACATCCTTTTGATAGACCTTTAACACAACCTGATTGTGTCCCTTCGCAAACACTTCTTCAGCCGGCTCTACACCTGCCTTACGCAGCAGCTCCTTCGGATAGATATAGCCGCTTGTTGAAGATGGATCTACATAGGCAATAGACTTCCCTTGTAGATCTTCAATACGGTGGATACCAGCGTCGGCACGCACGATGAATTCACCACGGTAACTCTGTTCACCATCCCGTCGCACCACCTTGAGTCGGGCCTGAGCACGATACTTTGAGTGTGCGAGTAGATAGGAAAACGTATTCATAATGGCCACATCGGCGCGTGCCGTACCGAACGACTCGACAACGGCGATGTAATCATTGGGAACTGTCACGCGAACATGATATCCCGTTGATTCGGTCAGATACCGTGCAAGAACGTCACCACTCTGGATGATCTCACGCGCGTCAACTGACGGCGTCAGCATCACACGAATCGGGTTCTCGGCCGAGCCCAATGATCGATCATGAAACAGTGGTCGAATCGTGAGCCAGCCAAGGGCGAGCAGGAGGATGGTGAGGTAGAGGCGGGACATTCGTATTTTCGTGGCTTCTCTGAAGTAGACAAACCTACGAATCGCCGTTCATCACTGAGGACATCATGAACATTCACGAATACCAGGCTAAGGAACTTCTGCGACGCCACGGCGTGCCAGTACTTCGCGGCAAGGCTGTTTTCAGCGCTGCCGATGCCGGCGCCGTTGCCTATAATGACTTTGTACAGAAGGGCGTTAACGTCCTTGTTGTCAAAGCGCAGATCCATGCCGGTGGTCGCGGAAAGGGGACAGTTGAGAATCCCACAACGGGTGCTCCGATTGAGCTCTTTGGTAAGCAGCTCCGCGGTGTGACGGTGATTACGGAAGGCAACCTTGCAGACCGTGCTTATCAAGTTGCTGATGGATTACTCAACAACAAGCTTGTAACGATTCAGACCGGTCCAGAAGGCAAGATCGTTCGTCGCGTCTTTATCGAAGAAGGTTGTGACATCGGTCACGAGTACTATTGCTCAATCCTGCTCGACCGTCAAACCTCCCAGAACATCGTCATGGTCTCCACCGAAGGTGGTGTTGATATCGAAGAGGTTGCCGAACATTCACCGGAAAAGATCATCAAGGAGTGGATTGATCCACTCACAGGTTTCCGTGGTTTCCAGGCACGTAGGCTGGCCTTTGGACTTGGACTCAGCGGTGCTGCTTTTAAGAGCTTTGTAGCGTTTATCCAGAAGCTGTACACAGCGTATGAAGCCCTTGACTGTAGCATGTTGGAAGTAAACCCTCTTGTTGTGACCAAGGGTGGAGACTTTATCGCCCTGGACGCCAAGATTAACATCGACGATAACGCCCTCGACCGTCATCCTGACATTGCTGAACTCCGTGACACATCGGAGGAAGACCCACTTGAAGTTGAAGCTGGTAAGTACAACCTCAACTACATCAAGCTCGATGGTAATGTGGGTTGTATGGTGAACGGTGCAGGCCTTGCCATGGGCACCATGGACATCATTCAGCTGGCTGGTGGTAAGCCTGCCAACTTCCTCGACGTGGGTGGTGGAGCGAATGTTGAGCGTATCGCTAACGCCTTCCGCATCATGATGTCGGACCCACACGTTGAAGCCGTCCTCATCAACATCTTTGGCGGTATTGTCCGTTGTGACCGTGTAGCCAATGGAATCCTTGCAGCCCTCGAGCAGGTGAAGGTAGACGTGCCCGTTATCGTCCGTCTGGATGGTACCAATGCCGAAGAAGCACGGGAAATCCTTCGCAAGTCTGGACTCGACTTCCTCGTTGCTGCAACACTCCAGGACGCAGCCGACAAGGTAACGGTAGCACTGAGCAGATCGAAGCAACCAGTAGCGTAAGCTACTGGTTAGCGGCATTTCTGCCCCTTTTCAGCCCCTTTCATAGCGGATATAATCGGCATTATGTAAAGTACGTAATGCCGATATCTCTCCCCTGATTGTTGACCCGACCATTTACCACTGCACCTGACCGATTAGCGCGGACACCTACGATGAACACCGACAAGCTTTACACGAATTCGATGCTGGCCGTGATTATCGTTACGGCTCTTACGCGCCTCACTCCACACTGGCCAAACTTTACGCCCGTTGTGGCCGTAGCTCTGGTTGGTGGCGCTCTGCTATCGAAGCGCTGGTTAGCGAGTATCACTCCACTCGCTGCCATGGTCCTCAGTGACCTTGCCCTCGGTCTTGTGTATGGTGACGGCTGGGCATGGCACGGTACAACACTGTATGTCTATGGTAGCGTTGCACTTGCAACGTTTATCGGATGGTCCATGCGAAATACTTCACCAATGCGCCAAACACTCGTTGGTGGCACACTTGCCTCGGTTTTATTCTTCCTCATTACGAACTTCGGCGTATGGTACGGAAGTTCAATGTACTCGCAGGATCTATCTGGTCTTACAATGTGTTACGCCGCTGGCCTTGCATTCTACGAGAACTCAGGCAACTTCCTCTTAAACGGTGTTGTGTCCACCTGGATGTTTATGGCTGCCCTGTTCGGAGCCTCAGCCTTGATTCGTCGTCGTGTGCAGCGTGCCGTGGCACAACGCAGCACGCACTGATTCCTACGAACCTGTCTTGAGTTACGTCAGACGGTTGGATCTGTCGTAGACTAAAGAACAAAGACTACGTGACGTGCTACCGAAGTAGTCGGTAGCGGTTGGAATTGACAAGTCTAGGAGAGTTATGTTTGGGTGTGACGTCCAATCGTATCTCATACGTACTCTATTGGACTGTCTGTAACCTCTTCATTAGTTTGATGAGTGTCACAGCAGCTAGGTCCCAATCATCTTCCGTCCTTCCTGTACCGGACGGAGCAGATGCTCGATGGATGGTGATGTTTGACACAGGAGAAGGAGTCTTTCTTGATGATACGGGGTCTGCATATGTTACGCAGAACGAGTGGCTCACTTGGGAACGAGTCGTTCCACCGAATGTAGACAGCAACTTTGTCTTCGTTCCACGAGATATTGATACAGCAGGAAACGGAAACGTCTTTATCGTTGGACTGCTTTGGAAACGCGGCAACTGGAGTTATGATAGTACCCTTACGTACGCGATAAAAAGTACCGACCGAGGCCGGACGTGGGTTGAGATTGGCGAGAGAGATATTGGACGCTGGAACTCAATCTCATTCGGCTCAGATACCACAGGAGTTGCACTTCGAGAGCTCTATTCCCCATTAAGCCGAATCGTCTCAGCACGTTGTGTTTTGATTCACGACCTACAATTCGACAGTGTCACATTGGGATATGAGTATGGTCAACAACGCACGTTTAATGGCGCCTGTGTTACCTCTAACAATCGATATCCGCAGAATCCTGCCCATGTTGCCCATATCGACGACTCAACTGTTGTCATCACGGGATTCTCTCCGTGTCTGATTCACTCTGAGTTCAGCTCGTCGGGAATGTGGATGTATACCCTCGTATCACGAGACTATGGGCGTCAGTTTTTCCGCTCTGATGGTGCAAGTAACGCTAACGAGGTTTACCGCGATATGAAACCTCCATATGTGAAAGCCCGAAAGTATAACTATCACACATGGTCCGGTACGGTATTCCCACAAGCGTATCGTTCGACACGGGATGCTGGACAAACATGGCGTACTCATGAGTTGCGTTGGAGTTACGAGCAACGGGATGTTGTAACAACGATCGGGAATCACTCACTCTATCCGCTCGGCAATAATTTGATTCTCATTATGGATTTCGTCACGAATGATGGTGTCGAAACAATGAGGTTCCTTCGGTTTAATATGCGAAGTCAATTGACTGATCGACTTACGGTAGACAATGTGTGGGAATACGATAGCAGGCACTACTACCGATTTAGGTGGTTAACAGCGTATGATCAAGGACGAAAAGGCATTGTTGGTATCGATAAGTATACTCCGTTTGGTGAATACAGGCTCGAAGGAAGAGACTTCCTCATTGTTCACTTTGACGAGCCGACAAATTCTCATGAAGATACAGTTACGAACGATCCCATTGTTTCACGTCGAGAAAACGTCGTGGAAATCATAGCCAAAAACAAGGGTATTGAGGATGCTGCTGTATATACGCTCCTGGGTCAAAGAGTGAGCACGATACTTCACTCTGAGCGTGAAAAGGTATACACTCTTGAGACGTTTGACGTTGGAAATCTACCGTTGATCATCAATGTTCGATTCTCTGATGGAACGGTCGTTACAAGACTAATTCAGTAATGTCCCATAATTCTACAATATATCGCCTGTGTGACTTGCTGATTGAATTCTTCGTACGTTCCATGATTGTCGTTGGTCTTGGTATCATGTTTGAAAGCCACGATGTATGCGCACAGTCTGTTCGTACCTATCCCGTTCCCGAATTGTCATCGGTATCATCAGTCGTAATGTTTACGACTGGTGAAGGGGTATTTCTGGATGATACAGGATCAGTCTATCAAACGGCAAATGAATGGTCCACGTGGCGTCGAATTCAACCTCCGAATGTTGACAGCACACATCGTTTTGTTCCGCAAGATCTAGATACGTTTAGGAATGGCTCGATTGTTATTGTGGGATATCTCATGCCACGTTCTGACGAGGTTCCTAAGAGATCGATCACATATGCAATGAGCAGCGGTGATCGTGGTCAAACGTGGACGGAAATCGGCCAGCGAGACACAGGAAAGTGGATCTCAATCGCATGTGGAGATTATCCGTTTGGCATTGGACTGCGAGAACTGTATCACCACGACGATCTGCTTCAAGTGTCATCTCGTGTGCTAGAATTCTTGACGTCTGATCTGAGTTACTTGTATCCATGGGGAACTGAGTATGGTCCAAACCGATCCTTCAGTCTCCGATGTAATAGACTACTCTTTCAAGCACAGAATCCTGCACGTGTGCACAGAATTGATACAACAACGTTCGCTATTGTTGGATACCAACCATGTTTGTCAGGCGAGGGCAATCAGCCAGAGGCAATTACATCCTATATGCTCGTGAGCAAAAACTATGGAGCAACATTCTGGTTTACCGATTCAATTGTAGATCGCATTTCAATGGAAATACTGAGTAATCCCCTCCGATGTAAGGTGTTTCGGTTTGACGATACCATTTGGTCCGGAATCGCGACAACTTCTCAGACGAGGTCGACATTTGATGGAGGCAAATCCTGGGGAGAACACACGATCTCTGTTGATCCAGATAGTTCAATCGTCACGTTGCCTATCGGATCTCCTATGATGTATCCATTTGGACAAGGGAAAGCGTTGGCACTAGACCGAAACGTTGTTGATGGCTCTACCGTCATTCGTTGCACGAAGGTAGATCTTCGAACAAAGAATGTCAACGTGGTAGGTACCGAGTTTATACTTGAAGAAGACGACAGCGTATCATATTCATACGAGATAGTATGCGTGTATGATAGTCTCCGAAAGTGTTTAATCGTAGTTGACAGATACTCCCCTTATGCCCGGGAAAAGCTTATTGGGCGTGAGTTCGTAGTTGTCACATTGCCAGCATCATCAAATGATACGTTACCTCCGTCGCGAGACGATGGAGCGAAGTCAGTTCACATCAGCCGAGAGGACGGTATACTACGAATACAATCATCTAGTGTAAAGATATCTTCGTACGCCGTGTATACACTTATCGGCGAACAGCTCATAACGCAGAATGTCGACACAATGACGACTTCCCTATCCACAAAATCGTTAGCCGTTCAACCAATCTACGTTTGCATTTCGTTGGTTGATGGATCCTATTCGTGCCAGTTAGTTCTTTGATACAGTAAAGGGGCCAAAGGGGCAACCTTATCGAGTTACGGCGTACGTGTTGTCCAATCCCGAAACCCACGCGACATGGCTGACCATGCTGGTTTACCTTGTGGACTAAAGCCGTCTGGGCCCTCGTTCTGTTTACGAGGATCGGTGTAGACCTTCCACCAGAATATTCCTGCAAACCACCGTTGACCATAACAGGCACGAGCTAACGCTTCATAGGCCTGTCGCTGCGCTGATGTGTCCGTACGTCGAGATGAATGTTCTGGCCATTCCCACGATGCCCACGTCGTACGCTCCATACTGCGGAAGCCAGCTTCCGTGAGCACAATACGCCGGTTGTTGCGAGAGCTCAGTTTCTGAAGTCGACGTGTGACGTTGGCCCATCCGCTATCAAGATCAGCGTCCGTTGGATGATCGGCCCTGCTGAGTGATGGATAGATGTTCACACCAATAACCGATAACTGATCTGCAAACGGAAGTGTTTCTGCCTCGTCGATGCCGTGACATGCATACGTGATTGGACCCTTGTAGACCGTACGCAGTGTATCAATGAGACGCCTCCATTCGGCTGCATATCCACTGAGTTTTGGTAGCTCGAGTCCAATGCAAAACAACTCGGCTCCACCATCGCGCGCATATGCAGCACAATCACATAGCCACTGCGTGTACGAACGGAAGAAGGCAGCTCGTCGAATACTGTCGTTGTGGACAATATCACCTGTCCACTTCTTTCTCGACCAGAAGTCCATCGACCAGATGTAGGGTTTCACAAAGACGCGGAGTCCGGCCGACCTCGCAGCACGTATTCCAGCGACGTAATCGCGCCGTGACCATCGTGTCCAGGCAACAACAGTGTCGTCAATGTTATTCAGGAAACCACACGGCGTGATGGCAACCCACTCAACGCCCGCAGCAGCAGCTGAGTCGTAGAGTTGTTGAGCTTCCTTTGACGTGTAGTCAGGAAAGTCGTCTGCTACCGTTACGCCCTTGATGTGAACGGTGTCCTCATACCGGAGAGGTCGATCAACATAACGTCGCTGTTCCCCTTCCGACGGTGTACACGCACACAGAAGAACGAGACCCAGAATCACGGACAGGATGTAGTGCACATTGGCTGTTGTGATCATAGTTCCGTGGTCTTCTGCTTGTTTACAACCCGGCAATTCCAGTAACCGTGGTGTATTTCAGGACGTGCTTTTTCTCGGGATGCAGGCGTTGATACTCTACATTGAGCGCAACAGCGGCCTCATGGAATCCACACAGGATAAGTTTTAGCTTGTTAGGATACTCAGAGATGTCACCGACGGCATAGATACCTTCAACATTTGTGCGATACGTTGTAGGATCAACGTTGATGGCATTCTTATCGAGTGAAAGTCCCCAGTCGGCGATCGGACCAAGTTTTGGCGACAGTCCAAAGAGTGGAATAAAATGGTCAACGTCCATCTCAAAGGTTGACTTGTCATTTCTCTCAACCACAACACTCTGAAGTTGTCCATCACCGATTAACCCGGCAACCTGAGCATCGGTATGCATTCGGATCTTTCCAGCATCAGCAAGTGCTTGTGCCTTAGAGACGGAATCAGGTGCCGCGCGAAATGATTGGCTGCGGTGAACAAGTGTCACCTCCGAGGCAATGTCTGCGAGCACGATTGTCCAGTCAAGTGCTGAGTCTCCCCCACCACCAATAATCACACGTTTGCCACGATAGAACTCCGGATCGCGAATGATATACTCAACTCCGCGATCTTCAAAGTCTGTGATATTCCCAATCATCGGCTTCCGTGGCTCAAAACAACCAAGTCCACCAGCGATGAGGATGGTTGATCCTTCAATCGACGTTCCACGGTGCGTTGTCACCCGAAAACGTCCACCATCGAGTCTCTCAATCGTCTCTGCTCGTTCTCCAAGTGTAAACTCAGGATGGAACGGCTCAATCTGTTTCATCAGATTGGTAATGAGGTCACCGGCAAGGACACTCGGATAACCGGGAATGTCATAGATCGGCTTCTTCGGATAGATCTCGGCACACTGTCCACCAGGGATTGGCAGATAGTCAACTAGATGACATTTCATCTTGAGAAGACCGGCTTCAAAAACAGAAAAGAGGCCACAAGGGCCCGCGCCGATGATTATGACATCCGTAGAGTGTGTTGCAGACATGGTCAGGTGGTGGTTCTGATGAATGGGCAAGACAACAAAGTTACGACGTTGAGGATTCCCGAACGTCCGACCATGAGAGGCCGTTTCGCATTTCAAGGAAGGCCGACAGGCCGCCGGCAAGGAGTGCTACACCATAGTTCACCACCCAGGCCAGGACACCAAAGGCGAGCGCTGAACTGTCATCCACGCCGTGAATCCGTACGAGAGCTGCCTGGGCAAAACCCTGATAGATTCCTAGAGCACCCGGTGTTGGTGCAATCGTTACGCCGACCGAAATGATAACAAGCATCACGGCAGCGTCAAGAAAGGTCGTGTGAAGTTCTGGCTGAAATGGTATTGCCTGAAGCAGAATGTAGAGCGGTAAGATGTAGAGTGACCATAACAGTATGGTCTCTACAATTGCGCGTAACCACAGAGAAGGACGGCGTAAAATCGACGTTCCCCGGTGGAGTCCGTCAAGAACTGACACGATTTTTGTTGTGACACGAGGTCCCAGCGGACGCAACAACTGCGTTACAACACGCTGGCCCGCGTCCGTAAAGGCAACAATTGCCACGATGACAGCAAGTACCAGGGCGGGTAGCCCCATACCGTAGGTGATTACATCTGTTGAAAGAGATGGTATTGCAGCGGAGAGTTGTGCCCCTTCAAAGAGCAGGACAAGGCCAATTCCAAGGAGTAACGTTAAGACGTCAAGCAGTCGTTCAACGATGACGCTTGCCAGAGATGTTGACACGGAAATACCGGAGCGTTTTGCAAAGACCCACGGACGGATCACTTCCCCACTCCGAGGTACAATCGTGTTCGCAGCATATCCAATCATCACGGCATTGTAGGCCGTTCCTAAAGAAAAACTCTGTGATGATTCGGTGAGCATTGTACGCCAGCGAGATGCGCGTACAACGTGACTCAGCAAGATGATGGGAACACAGAGTAAAATGATGATTACATCAGACTGGCCTATGATAGAAAATGTTAAGGACAGGTTTACACCCGACAGAACCCACCATAGCGCTCCAATGAGTACAGCTGTGGCAAGTAAAACTCGAATAACGTGGCGAGCTCTCACGTTGATTTCGCCGTGCGACGGCGCTGTACACCAATGCCGTGTTCGGCATAGAATCGTTTCAGGGACTCACCGGTGTGAGATCCCGTTGTACCTGCAACCTGTTTTGGTGTACCCGTTGCAATGATGTTACCACCGCGTGCTCCACCCTCTGGACCAAGGTCAACGATCCAGTCCGCATGAGCCATAACGTGGACATTGTGCTCGATGATGACAACAGAGTGGCCACGATCAACCAGGTTGTCAAGTGCTGTTAACAAGGCCGATACATCGTGGACGTGAAGGCCAGTTGTTGGTTCGTCAAAAATGAAGAGTCTTGGTCCGTCCGACGTTGCATCAAGGTGTGCAGCCAGCTTAATACGTTGTGCTTCCCCACCACTAAGGTGGGTTGATGGCTGACCAAGTTTGACGTACCCTAGGCCAACCTGGCGGAGGATGCTCAGTTTCTGGACGATGCGATTCTGATCCTCAAAAAGTGTAATTGCTTCGTCGACGGTCATGTTCAGAACGTCAATGATTGAAGCATTTCGGTAAAGGATCTGTTTTGCTTCTCGTTTGTACCGACTACCGCCACATGCTTCACATGGTAGTTCAATGTCGGGCAAAAACTGCATCTCAATGGTGACGGTGCCCGCACCTTCACACGTATCACAACGTCCACCCGTGACGTTAAAGCTGAAGTGCCCTGCTTTCCAGCCCAGCTGTTTGGCTGCTTGTGTTGAAGAGAACACGTCACGAATCAGGTCGAAGGTCTTGGTATAGGTCGCAGGAGTTGAACGCGATGACCGACCGATTGGAGACTGGTCAATCATTTCCACACCATCAATCGCATCATACCCTTCGATACCCGCACACGTGCCAGCTTCCGTTGTAGCTCCGCCAAAGATTCTCTGCAGGCCGGCGTGTAAGACGTCGTGGACAAGAGTAGACTTACCAGATCCCGACACCCCGGTTACAACCGTCATTGTTCCTAGCGGAACATGAAGGTCGTCTCCCTTTAAGTTGTGGTGTACCGGAGCACGTACTACGATTTCTTTGCCGTTACCCTTACGGTATGCAGTTTTTACGCTGACCGTACGACGTGCTGTCAGGTAGTCAGCAGTGAGCGATGTTCCATGAGACATCATCTCCTGAATCGATCCGCTAAAGGTTATGGAGCCGCCGGCTTCGCCGGCAAGGGGCCCAATGTCGATAACGTGATCAGCCGTACGAATGACGTCGAGGTCATGCTCAACAATAACAACTGTATTACCAAGTGAACGTAATCGCTGCAGGATATTGAGTAACCTGTCCGTATCACGCGGATGGAGTCCAATACTCGGCTCGTCGAGTACATACAACGTACCAACAAGAGCACTACCGAGAGACGTTGCAAGATTGATACGCTGAGATTCGCCACCAGAGAGAGTATGTGATAACCGGTCAAGTGTGAGGTACTCCAAACCAATATCACACAATAACTGAAGTCGACGTCGAATCTCCAGCAGAATCTGCCCTACCGTTAACTCTTCTGTTGGTGATAGTTGAAGTGAGTCAAAGTGTTCGCGGGCTGCAGCCAAGGTCAAGTTGACAACTGCAGGGATGTTGAGTTCACCAACGTAAACTTGACGTGCAGCTGTGCGGAGTCGTGAGCCATGGCAGGCATGACATCGTGTAAAACCACGGTATCGACTCAGCATCACTCTGTAATGTGTCTTGTAGGACTTTTCTTCAAGCATGCGGAAAAATCCATCTACACCGATGTATTCACCAGCGCCTGCCATAATTGTATTCATCTGCGCCTCCGTCAGGGAATACAACGGCTTGTCAACTGGTATACCAAGTCGTGTCGCCTCCCGTAACAAGGATCGCAGGTGCATCCCATACGTTTCACCCCGGAAGGGATGAATGGCACCGCGACGAAGACTCAGCGACCGATCAGGAAAAACAAGATTTTCATCGATACCAACACTTCGTCCGAATCCCTGGCATACGGGACATGCACCAAAGGGATTGTTAAACGAAAAAAGGCGTGGTTCCGGCTCGATATACTGTGTACCCGTCTGTGCGCTTTCAAACTTCGATGAGAACCAGCGATCTTCACCTGACGTCAGGTTACGAATAAGGATTCTTCCCGAACCGGCTTCAAATGCCGTTTCCAACGAATCCGTCAGCCGTGTACGCGATTCATCATCATGACGCATCACAAATCGGTCAACAAGTACATAGACCGTTTCTGCACCGATTTCGATAAAATCGTCGAGGTCCGTTGGTGTCGTTGACGCCCCAACAACGACTCTCGAAAACCCTCGAGCACGTAGTCCATCACGCACATCTGTTACATCTGCATGTTCCGTTGGTAACGGATACATGACGTACAGACGTGTCCCCTCGGTTAGTTGAAACAGCACCTCGGCTACAGATGTTGGCGAATCCTTCCGTATAACCTCCCCTGTATCCTTGTCGATGACGACACCAATTCTTCCGTAGAGCAACCGCAGATAGTCATAGATTTCCGTCGTTGTGCCAACCGTCGACCGAGGATTCTTCGTAAACGTCTGCTGCTCGATGGCAACGGCTGGAGGAAGACCTGTAATCGAGTCAACATCGGGTTTATTCATTCGATCGAGAAACTGTCGGGCATATGCCGACAAACTCTCCACAAACCGGCGCTGTCCTTCGGCATAGAGAGTATCAAAGGCAAGGGACGACTTTCCAGAACCGCTGAGTCCGGTGATTACCGTAAGAGCCTGACGAGGAATGTCGACGTCAACATTTTTCAGATTGTTCACCCGCGCACCACGAACGCCAATCATCCGCTTAGTGCCGGTTGCGGACGTCTTTTTCATCGATTCTGGCGTTGATTCTGGCGGCTTGGAAACTCGTGAGGAAGGGGGCATAAGGGGGCTAACGGTGAAGGGCAAGCAACAAAACTACCGAACTCAAAGGTTCGACCCATCTTGGCATGGCACTTGCTTAGTGTCAAATGATTCCGTAATTTGGAAGTCTTGTTCAAACCCCTTCTGGCCTGGAGTCCCATTACAATGGCTCGTCGATGTGAACTGACCGGTGTTGGCGTTATGTACGGCAACAATGTATCGCATGCGAATAACCGCACGCGTCGCCGGTTCCTCCCCAATCTGCAAAAGAAACGTATCTGGGTGCCTGAAGAAGGCCGCTGGGTAACCGTGAAAGCAACTGCAAGCGCCCTCAAGACGCTTGACAAGATTGGCTACACGGCTATGAAAAAGCGTTTGCAGAAGTAAGGAGTCGTTAGACATTTCGAAAAAGGTCGCCGTGTGCGACCTTTTTTCGTTTCCATTTCACCACGAAGATTGCGTCTCGTTCGTCGTCAGCCCCTGATGCACGTCATTCGTTCGCTCGTAACCCTCACCCTTGTCCTCACGGCACTCCCCATTGTGGTTTGTGCCCAGGAAGATTCCGTGCTTCGCAAGAAAAAAGCACGCGAGGCCTTCATTAACGGTACATCGTTACAGTTACAAGGTGAACGTCACGCTGAGGCCGTGCTCGAGTTCCAAGAGGCACTTCGATACGATTCGTCGGCAACGATCCTCACAGCGATGGCTCGGTCGTACTACGCATTACGTCGTACAGAAGCAGCCATGGATGCTGTTGATGAAGCACTCCGAAGGGATGCACGACTCGCCGATGCATGGGAGCTCAAGGCCGATATGCTTGTAGATATGGGACGGTATGATGATGGTCTTGCGGCCTACGAGCGTATTCGTGGTCTGAATCCTTCCAAACGTCAACTCTACACACTCGGCAGACTCTATGAACCACGCGATGCTCGCAAGGCAATCGATGTGTTCGAAGAATTGATGGCTATTGAGGCAGATGAGGGTGTACTACTTCGTTTAGCTGATCTCTATCGACGGCTTCGCGATATGGAAGGCAGGTTACGATCTCTCGAACGTGCTGCCGTATTAGATCGACGCGATGCAGACATAGCTCAGGATCTTGTAGTTGCCTATGCAGAGGCAGGCAAACTTGACAATGTGATGAACCTCCTACACACATGGAATGGTGTGGATGATGGTACACAGCGTGTTTGGGCTGCTGCCGTGTCAGGTTTCCTGGGTGATAGTCTACTCTTGCAACTGTATCCTGATACGATTCGAGCTGTGGCTGTTACGATCAGGAACCGTTTCTCGGATTCCTGGCAACTCCTCTCGATGGGTGGTATTCTTGCCCAGGCCATTCAAGATTCCGTGCTTTCCGACTCAATGTTTGTGCGCGCTATGCATGTTTCTCGTGGCTCAGCAGAACCACTCATGCAAATCGCATCCACACAAATATCCGTCCGACGCTTTACATCTGCTCGAATCGTGGCCCAGCGTGGAAGAACATTGTTTCCGAACGATAGCCGCTTTCCGTTTATGCTAGGTGCAATTGCACAGGAGCAAGGGCGTATCCGAGAATCCATCGGATTTTTTCAAGCTGCAACGATCATTGATCCTGAAATGATTGAAGCATGGTTGCAGTTAGGACTCCAATATGATCATGAGGGTGAGCCCGACTCGAGTGAAGCAGCCTACGAACGAGTTCTGAAGATCGACCCTCAGAATCATCTTGCGAACAACAATCTTGCCTATGCCCTGACAGTTCGTGGTACGGATATTCCTCGTGCTCGTGAGCTGGCCTGGAAAGCTGTTCAACAGTACCCCACCAATCCAGCCTATTTGGATACCTATGCGTGGGTTCTCTTCCGTGCAGGTGATGCGGATCGCGCACGTACCTACATTGAACGCGCAATTAGTGTTGGTGGTAATGCTACGCATTTTGAGCATTATGGCGACATCCTCGAATCTCTCGGTGAACGTGATCGTGCTATTCGCGCATGGGAAGAGGCACTTCGCAAGGATCCAGAGAGAACGTACCTAGAAGAAAAGATTCAGAAAAACAGGTAAACCATGAATACGCCGACAAGCCTTGACCCGAACGACTATGAAGTTCTTATCCGCCGCCGCGGTGAAACTGACTATGCTTCATACTGCCCACAATTGGCTATCATGATTAAAGGTAGTGCTCATGAAGAGGTTGAAGAGGCAATGAAGAAGGTCGTTCTCGATCATATTGATTCGCTCAAATCGAGTGGCTCCGTTACAACCGAAGCTCACTGACGTAGGACCAAGGGAGGAACGGTACCTCCGTTTCCTTCGACGTGAGAATCCTCTGGCCATCACCGTCATTGTACTCCTTTTTGGTGTGATTGTCGGCTCACTTGTCGTTCCAGACCTTGGATCAACGTACTTCCCTGCAGTGCTCGTTGTCGTGCTGGCAATGATCTCGGGAGCGATTATTCACGACGTCACAGCAACGACGGTTATCATCTATGGTGACGTGCCTCCACGTCTGATGAAGTTGTTGACGTTCCTCGTCGAGTCAGCGCTGATATATGCAATCGTGGTTGCATTTCTTGATGACTTCGATCCAACGATTGTCCTTGCACTGACATTGGCCGGATACGTTGGAATTTTTGTTTTGGGGCTCTATATCCGTCACTGGATGGCTCGAGTTGGATTTGGACCGTCAATGCGTATTGCTGTAACAACCGTACTTGCAGCAGGAGCTGTGTCAACACTTCCACTTGTTACGACGCTCATCGTACCGAGTTATACACTTCTGTTTCTTGGACTCATGACGATGATCGATATTCGGTCGATACGTAACCTTCGTCGTCATCGTACCCCCTTGCCTTCATGAAACAGCTCCCACGAACATGGTGGATACGAATTTTGGGGATGGTGATCGGTATCACCGTCTCTGGTGCGATGGCTCAGATCATGAGCACATCGTTACCTGCGCCCATGACGTCCACTGTGTTAGCTTCGGTTGTCGTGTTCTGGTCAGTCGTTCTGGAAAGGGGCACAGGGGGCAATGAGATTACATTGGGATTACCGATGTCAAGTCTCGGTGTCCGACATCTTGCGCTGGGCCTGTTCATTGCATTCAGCATGGTTGCATTGATCGTTCTACCAATATTGCCGTGGTCTGTCATTGATGTTGGACGAAGTACCCTTTCGGCAACAGTTCTGACGATTATCGGCATCATTGCAGCTGCTGTGTGGGAGGAAGTTGTGTTTCGCGGGATCATCTTTGACGCTGTTCGAGAGCGTTGGGGTGGTATCACAGCCGTACTTGTAACGGCAATTCCGTTTGGACTGCTCCATGGGTTTAATCCGTCAGCAAGCATAGTTACTGTCGTAACGACAATTCTCGCAGGGATATGGTTTGGTACGGCTGTTATAGGGAACCGAAGTCTATGGCTTGTTATTGGTCTTCACATCGGCTGGAATCTGATTGTTGGCATGTTTGTTGGACCAGTAAGTGGACACCAGTTTGCTGGTTGGAGAACACGAGTCATTGTTGACCCATCGGCCACAGTGTGGTTCGGTACTGATTATGGTGTAGAATCAGGAGTGGGTTGTATCATCGTACTCATCCTGTCTACCATCTACCTCCTGCGACGTCGACAGTACGATGCCACCGTGGCTGCATCGCGATATCGACTCCAGGGCCGATTTTTGCAACCATGAACCTCATTAGTTCCTTGCTTTGTGTCGGTCTGTTCTGCGTCGTATCTACACCAGGACTGGCTCAATTTTTCTTCATTCACACCGATGGAGAAGTGCTGCTGCAAAAGGGCGTTGGTTACATCTATAACGTCCGCTTTGATAGTGCTAGAACGCAGTTTGACTCGGTGATTCAGAAGTATCCTGATCATCCTGCAGGATACTTTCTTGATGCAATGGTGGAATGGTGGCGAATCAACATGGACCGAATGAGCCGTGCCTACGACGCCGATTTTTTACGTCGTATCGATCGTGTACTTGCGGTTTGTGATCGCGCCCTCGCCAAGGATGAACGTGATGTGACGGCACTCTTTTTTAAAGGCGGTGCCCTCGGTTTTCGCGGACGATACAACGTGATTCGTGAGAACTATATCTCTGCAGCAACAGATGGTAAAGATGCACTCGACATTCTTATTGCGTGTCAGAAGATTGCCCCTGGAAATAAGGATATCATGTTAGGAACTGGTATCTATAACTATTTCGCCGAGGCTATCCCAGAAAAGATGCCCCTTCTTCGCCCCCTACTTGTCTTCTTGCCATCTGGTGACAAAGAACTTGGCCTCTTACAACTACGAGCAGCAGCTAAAAGTGCCAGATATGCAAGTATCGAGGCCATGGACGTGTTGTATCAAGTGTATGATCAGTTCGAAAAGAATCCCGCTGAGGCCATGGAGTGGGCTCGTCAACTACATGCTCGGTATCCGGATAATCCTGTGTTTCATCGATACTATGCGAAAGGATTGGTGACACAGTCATCTATCGACTCAATGGAAGCAGAGTGGCGAGTGATTCTCACACGATGCCTGGACAAACACTTCGGATATGAACGTAAAACTGCACGTGAGGCACTCTACTATATTGGTGTAGCACTCATGCGCAAACGCAGTCTTGACATGGCACTGACATATTTTTATAAATGTGATGAGGGTAGTAGAGTTCTTGACGAAGATCCATCAGGATTTATGGTTCGAACCAATCTTCAGATCGGACAGATCTACGATCTTCAGGGCAAACGAGATCTTGCCATCAAACAATACAACAAGGTCCTGTCATGGACTGACTATGGTGGTTCTCATGCACAAGCTGAACAATACAAGAGATCGCCGTACAAATAGCGAAATCATGAATTCATAAGCCTGTTGCGTGGAACAATTCGGCTAGCTTCGCAGTCGGTTGCGCCGATAGCTTGACGGAAGTTTCACATTTTGAAGAGGGCAGGGAGACATGCGACCTCTACGATTTTTACCTGCTGTGCTTGCAGGATTCGTACTCATTTTTTCTACACCGATAGCCCAGGCACAAAGCCAGGCTGGCCGTGCGGGTTTTGGCTTTAACGCTGGAGGGGCGAAGTATTTCGGTGAGTTCTCCGACAACTCATGGTGGTTAGGCGGAGACATCTTCTTCCGTTACAACGTACTCGATTGGCTCTCGCTTCAGGCGCAGTTCAGTTATGCCAACCCTCGATACAGGGTTGACGTTGATAACGCCGTAGCCAAGTACACGGACTATTTTGGACTTAACCCCGACGGTAGTCCAAAAAATGTTGGTGATCGGTTTCCGAATGGAACCCTTATCAGTGACGATTCCGAAGAACGGCGAAACAACACACGGATCTTCTCATATGAGATCCTAGCTGCAATCAATCTGCTACCCGGTGAGAAGTTTAATCCCTTCGTCTTCGCGGGTATCGGCCTGATGTCGTATCAGGTACGTCCAGGCCTGTCCGGTGGTGCTGGTCTTGGTGTTGATGCTGCGGGTAATCGCAGTGTCGGCATTCTGCCGGGACAGGCAGCAGGATTGTATGAGACGAGTGGTATCAATGGTGGACTTGTGATTCCTGTTGGTGCAGGATTTGAGTTATACCTCACGGATGATCTTGTCTTTAACGGTCGTGGAACGTTACGCTTTACGACTACTCCGTACCTCGATGACTATAATCCGGGATCAATGCGGACGTTCGACAACGCGACCGGACGATACACATCGACAACGGCTCCCCTACCAAATGGTGTGGATGCTGGTGGAAACGACGCCTTTTTAACGATTGGTGTCGGATTTACCTACTACGTCTTTGGAAATGCTGACTACGACGGTGACGGCATCACGAACTCGCAAGAACGTCAGATTGGTACGGACGAAAACAACCCTGACACGGATGGTGACGGACTTCCAGACGGATACGAGTACCTCGGTTCACGAAAGGTACCAAACGGCTTTACGTCCGAGCAGATCAATGCTCTTCCCGAAACATCCATTCGCACAGATCCAAAGAAGCAGGATACGGATGACGATGGGCTGAACGACCGCGAAGAGTTTCTCGTGCACAAGACAAATCCAACGAGTGCTGACACCGATGCCGATGGCCTTCGTGATAACGAAGAGATTGCACGGAAAACAAATGCGCTTGTAGCTGATACGGATGGTGATGGCTTGCTTGACGGTGATGAAGTGAATGCTCACAAAACAGATCCATTAACAGCAGACACTGATTCGGATGGACTCTCGGACGGTGATGAAGTCAAGCAGCACAATTCGAATCCAACAAAGTCCGATACGGATGGTGATGGCTTGCAGGACGGCGCTGAAGTCAATACCCACCGCACGAATCCAACGAAGGAAGACACTGATGGTGACGGACTCAACGACGGTGAAGAAGTAAACCGTACAAAAACCGACCCATCTAATCCGGATTCTGACGGTGACTCACTGTCCGATGGTGATGAAGTTCGCACCTACAAGTCAGATCCGAATAAAACCGACTCCGATAGCGATGGCTTGTCCGATGGTGACGAAGTGAACAAGTGGAAGACAAATCCAATTGTTGACGACTCTGACACGGATGGCCTCAAGGATGGAGACGAGGTAAACACGCACAAGACAGATCCTTCAAACAAGGACTCCGATGGTGATGGCCTTACGGACGGTGACGAAGTCCTAAAGTACTCTACCGATCCGAAGAACGTTGACACGGATGGAGACACACTGCGAGATGGTGCAGAGGTCACTGATCACAAGACGGATCCAACAAAGGCCGATACGGACGGTGATACGTTAACGGACGGTGATGAAGTGAACCGGACAAGGACGAGTCCATTGAAGAAGGACACTGATGAGGATACGATCAACGACAATGTTGACAAGTGTCCACTCATTGCCGGTGTTCCGCCAGATGGCTGTCCTCCGAAACCAAAGCCGAATACGGTCACAAACTTCCCTGGTGTGCTCTTTATCGTAAACACGGACAACTTCGATATGAGTGTTCCGGGAACGATGGAAAGCCTCAATAAGATCCGCGCCCTTGTGGATCAATGTCCGGACATTCGTGTTGAAATCGAAGGACACGCTTCAAGTGAAGGCCAGGCAAAACGGAACCAGGAACTCTCAGAAATGCGTGCCAATGCCGTAAAAGCATGGCTCATTAATCAGGGCATTCCGGCTGAGCGTATTGTCCGCACGATTGGATACGGATCATCACGTCCGACAATTCCAGAGCCCAAGAAGGGCTCCAAGGATCAGATTGAATCGGCACGGAAGCAGAATCGTCGAATTGCCGTACGCGTCGTCGAAACCTGCAAGTAATCCGTCAGTCACAACGATTGCACGAAATGGAAGGGGCCCCCACGGGCCCCTTCCCTATTTTTGTGGTATGAACATCGACATCACTCCCTGGTTGGAGCTAGCTCGTAAAGAGTTACGCGGAACGGATCCCTCTACACTCGTACGCCGCACAGCAGAGGGTATCGACGTGCAGCCGTTGTACACATCAAACGACGTAGCCGATGTTTCACACCTGGATTCCCTGCCAGGTCAAGATCCGTTCGTTCGTGGTCCGTATGCAACGATGTATACAAATCGTCCATGGACAATCCGACAGTATGCAGGATTCAGTACTGCAGAAGAATCGAATGCGTTTTATCGAAAGGCTTTGGCTGCTGGACAGAAAGGCCTTTCTGTAGCTTTTGACCTTGCAACACATCGAGGGTATGATAGTGATCATCCACGAGTCGTAGGAGACGTCGGGAAAGCCGGTGTAGCAATTGACACAGTTGAGGACATGAAGATCCTCTTCGACGGAATTCCCCTTTCGTCGATGAGTGTCTCCATGACAATGAATGGTGCTGTTCTTCCGATACTAGCTATGTTTATTGTTGCCGGCGAAGAACAAGGCTCATCACGAGCAGATCTTAGTGGTACGATTCAGAACGACATCCTCAAAGAGTTCATGGTACGGAATACGTACATCTATCCTCCACAACCATCCATGCGAATCGTTGCCGATATCATTGAGTCAACGAGCCGCACGATGCCGAAGTTTAATTCGATTTCCATCTCCGGCTATCATATGCAGGAGGCGGGCGCTACTGCAGTTCAGGAACTCGCCTATACCATTGCCGACGGTTTGGAATATGTTCGCGCGGCTGTTTCACGCGGAATGGATGTTGATGCCTTTGCACCTCGACTCTCATTCTTTTTTGCTATCGGTATGAACTTCTTTATGGAAGTAGCCAAACTTCGTGCAGCACGAATACTGTGGTCTACGGCCATGAAAACATTCTCGCCAAAAAAGAAAGAATCACTCCTGTTACGAACACATTGTCAAACGTCGGGCTGGTCCCTGGCCGCTCAAGACCCAATGAACAATGTCGTACGAACGACGATTGAAGCAATGGCTGCCGTTCTTGGAGGCACACAATCGTTACATACAAACTCATTCGACGAGGCACTCGGACTACCAACAGAGATGTCCGCTCGAATAGCTCGGAACACTCAGCTTATCATTGCAGAGGAGTCACACGTAACGGAGGTAGTTGACCCACTCGGCGGTAGCTACTACGTTGAATCGCTCACCGATGCATTAGTTCGTGAAGCTTCCGCCGTGATCGCAGAAGTGGAAACGTTTGGCGGAATGACAAAGGCAATCTCAGCAGGTATTCCCAAACTCCGCATTGAAGAGTCAGCGGCACGTCGTCAAGCTCGAATTGACCGTGGTGAAGAGGTTATCGTCGGTGTCAACAAGTATCGTGTTGCGCACGAAGATGAGATAGACGTCCTCGACATTGATAATACAGCCGTTCGCGAAGCACAGATTGAACGTCTGGCACAGATTCGAGCTTCACGTGATGCAGAGAACGTTCAACGGACACTCTCTGCACTTCGCCAAGCGGCACAAGATGGCAGTGGTAACCTTCTCGACCTTGCCGTCGACTGTGCTCGAGCACGATGTACAGTAGGAGAAATCTCCGACACACTTGCCGAAGTCTTTACCCGCTATGAGGCACGGACAATGACAATTGAAGGGGTATATGGGGCAGCCTATGGCGACGACCCTGCGTTTGCAGCTCTCTGCGAACGAACGGAACGGTTCTCACAGAGTCATGGACGGCGGCCACGAATCCTCGTTGCAAAACTTGGTCAAGATGGACATGATCGTGGTGCGAAGGTTATCTCGACGGCCTTTGCTGATGTTGGTTACGATGTTGACATAGGTCCGCTATTTTCAACACCTGATGAATGTGCTCGCCAGGCGATTGACAACGATGTCCATGTCGTTGGTGTGAGTTCACAGGCTGCAGGACATAAGACACTGATACCTGACTTGATCGCTGCTCTGCGTTCTCGCGGTGCAAGTGACATCATTGTTGTAGCCGGAGGAATTATTCCTCCAAAAGACTACGAAGAACTCAAGAGTGCTGGTGTTGCCGCAATTTTTGGTCCGGGTACAAACATTCTTGATGCTGCATCAGAAGTCCTCGACTGCATCGAACGTAGCGGGCGTCGTCGATGATACGTCGCGCTGCTATTGATATCGGTACCAATACGATCTTGCTCGTCATTGTTGATGTATCGTCCGACGGTTCGATGCAGGTCGTTCAGGACGAGCATAGAATTGTACGGCTCGGCGAACGTGTTGACGCAGATCGTACGATTACGGACGCTGCGAGACGACGTGCCAAGGCTGCGATGATCGAATTTGACGACCTCTGCCGTCGTCTGAACGTCGAGGAGATACGCATTGGTGCGACGTCAGCTATGCGTGACGCACGGAATGCAACAGAGGTTCTCTCTGAGCTTTCGTCAATCGTAGGTGTCCCTATAGTTGTGATCAACGGTGAAGATGAAGGACGCCTGACGTACATCGGCACCATTGGCACGCTAGATCACACACCGGCACGTGTTGCAGTTATTGACGTTGGTGGTGGGAGTACAGAGCTTGTCCTTGGCCACGGACGTGACGTCTTCTCAACAACAAGTGTTGACATTGGTGCTGTTCGTGATCGAGAGCGCTCGATGCCCCTTTTGCCCCTTACCCTCCATGACTATCAAACCGTGCGTCACAATTTTCTGGAACGTCTGGCTCAGTCAATGCCAGCCGAGATAAACATCGACATTGCTCTTGCCGTAGCGGGCACGCCGACGGCCTTGGCTATGCTGCAATCAGGAATGTCGGTGTTTGATACTGCCTCAATTGATGGATATGTGTTAGAAGCACAAGACATTCATGACTGGGCGTTTCGTTTGTCGACAACACCACTGACTGAAGATGATCTATCGTGTATTGATCCACGGCGCGCCGATATCCTTCCGGTTGGGGCAACGATTCTCTCCACGATAGTGGAGCGATACAAGATCCCTTCTGTGACCGTTTCTGTACGTGGTCTTCGGTATGGTATCGCCAGTAATTTTTGGGATATTCGGTAGTTTTACGTTGTTCTAAGTCGTTAAGAATCAATCACTACGCAATGCGACTACCTATTTTCCGTGAGGTATTTCCTTGTATTGACTGCCCCTTGTGAGATCCGGATCTTTGCGCTTCCCCTGCAGGGGGTACTTTTCACGTCGGGCACATGAGTCATGAAATCGTCAATTCAACAGGTCGCGAAGAAGGGGTTCGCTGCCTGTATCGTCCTCCTCAGCTGTGGCATCATAGCCACGGGGGCTGGAGAGCGGAGTCGAGACTCCATCCAGGCCGAGGTGACCTTGCGGTACAACCTTGAGCCAGGTACTCACTACGCGTATCGTCTTGTAACCGACCAAGTGGTTGTGAATGATCGTACGGCACGATTACAAACACTGTTTGAACTCCGTAGTCTGGCTCGCGACTTTGCAGGAAACACACGGTGTCGAATCAAGATCAAGGCGGATACAACCGGCTTGGAATCAAACAAGGGTCGCATTCAAAGAACGATGGCAGGCCGTAGACTGTGGTCCGATGGTAACGCCTACGATGCCGTCATGGATGTCTTTGGCAAGATTCTGAGTGCTCGTGTAGTTCCTGACGGTGAACCCGTCCTTGACGAAGTGGATGCTGTAGGCAATGAACAGAAGATTATGGACGTGTCACAGATTCATGGAGATGAGTCCGCCACACAGATCCCTGAAATTCTCAACTTCATTCTTCCGACGTCAACGACGGATCCGAACGGAGCGAGCGTTGCGCACGTATGGGTTGATACGTTTACGGTAGTCTCACGTGTACAAGCAACACCGAGTATTCGACCAGGCCAAAGTGTGACCTGGAAAAAACAGATGGATACGTTGTACCGAACGTCAACCGTTGATTCGGTTGAAATGATGGATGGACGTGAAACAGCGTTTATGTCGATGAAAACAGACCGACGTAATGCAAGTGGTACGCACCTTGTAGCCTACACAAAGGTGCAACGTGATACACGCACAGGCATCGTTCTTGCTCTCTCCGAACAATGTTTCAGAGTGGTAAACGGTGATGAACGACTGCACTACACAGCACAGGCATTCTTTCTGCGTGAAACCAGCACACCACTTCCAATGGTGCAACGATCATCCTCCATGCGTACAGACTGACACGATCGATTCGGCACAGTGAACGTGTCCGTTCCGTCCGTCAGGACGCTGAGTCGACAGAGTATATAACGAGAAAAGGCGCCATGTAGCGCCTTTTCTGTTTCTGTATCGAGTAGCTGTGTTTCGTCGTCGCGCTGAGTCCTATCGCAGCACGGCGAAAGCTTCACTTAAAAGCTGATCTTGTTCGCGTTCATGTACCTTGCCTGATCCTGTTGCTGGACTTGCAGCAGGAGGACGTCCCACGTAGTGCAACTTTTGTCCGATACGTAACAGATCGTTGAGGTATTCCTGAACATAGAACCACGCGCCCATGTTACGCGGCTCCTCTTGACACCAGATAATCTCTGAGGCCTGAGGATATCGCGACAAAATGCTGCGCATACCGTCAACATCGAATGGTGCGATTTGTTCAAGGCGTACGAGAGCAACAGTTGTAATTCCGAGATCCGTCCGCTTTTTAACAAGTTCGTTGTGCACCTTACCCGTAGTGATGATCACACGCTGAACCGTCGATGGATCAGCGATCGTCGTATCGTCCAGGATTTCACGGTATGAACCGTTAACGAGTTCATCGATGGTCGATGAGAATATCCGGAGATAACCCTTCGGCGACATGATGACGAGAGGTTTGCGCCATTCGGATTTTACTTGACGACGAAGGGCGTGGAAGTAGTTCGCCGGCGACGTGAAGTTGCAGACAAACATGTTGTCCTGCGCTGCGAGCTGCAGGAAACGCTCCAACCGTGCACTCGAGTGTTCTGGTCCTTGTCCGTCGTATCCGTGTGGTAGGAGCAGGGTAACGTTAGAACGTTGACCCCACTTTTCTTCGGCTGACGAAATGAACTGGTCGATGACAATCTGAGCACCATTTGTGAAGTCGCCAAACTGAGCTTCCCAGATGGTGATTCCATTTTTTGCAATCGTACTGTATCCATACTCAAAACCGAGTACGGCATACTCACTCAAGGGCGAATCGTAGATGTGAAGACGACGAGGTGAGTTTGGCAACCTGTTCAGTGGAACGAGTTTTGCGTCGGTCGTGATGTCACTTTGAACTGCCTGACGGTGATTAAATGTACCACGTCCGCTGTCCTGACCCGATACTCGAACCGGATGATCTTCAATGAGTAACGAACCAAAGGCGAGAGCCTCCGCCATTCCCCACTGTACGATTCCGTCGGCGTATTGCTGACGACGCTTATCAACTTCCGATTTCACTTTTGCATGAATTGCAAAACCATCGGGCACCGAGCAGATAACGTCGACAATGCCGTCAAGGATTTCTCTCGAAACCGACGTTTTTACATCCGAAAAGATGTTGTAATCTATTTTTGGAGGAAGAGCAGTGCCAACACCCGTAGAACGAGCATCATATGCTGCCTCAAGTACCTTTAACTCCTCTTCGACGATACCTTGAAGGCCTTCAGGCGTGATCACCTTTTCGTTGACAAGACGTGTTCCGTATTGCTTCCGCACCGGTACCATGTTTTTGATACGCTTGTACAGAAGTGGTTGTGTAGCCGTCGGATCGTCCTGTTCGTTGTGACCGTACTTACGATAGCAGTACATGTCAATCACAACATCATCACTAAACTGCTCTCGATAGGCATAGGCAAACTGCGCAGCTGCCCGGCATGCCTCAGGATCATCACCGTTTACATGTAACAGAGGTACACCCAACATCTTAGCCACAGCCGTTGCATAATGCGTTGACCGCGAGTCTTCCGGCGATGTGGTAAAACCAATCTGGTTGTTGATAACGATGTGTACGGTACCGCCTGTTTTGTAGCCGCTAAGGCGAGCCATGTTCAGCGTTTCCATAACAACACCCTGCCCGGCAAAGGCAGCGTCGCCATGGATAAGCACAGGCATCACACGTGTATGTGTGTCATCGCCTACTTCATCTTCAAGTGCACGTGCAATACCTTCAACGACAGGATTCACCGCTTCAAGGTGGCTGGGATTTGGTGCAAGAACAAGATGAAGTTCCTTACCCGTAGCCGCCCGGTACGTGCCCTTGGCACCGAGGTGGTACTTCACGTCACCCGATCCTTGAATAGATTCAGGATCGAGTTGACCTTCAAATTCGTTAAAGAGTTTGCCGAGAGGTTTGCCAATCATGTTAACGAGGACGTTCAGACGTCCACGGTGGGCCATACCCACCACTGCACCGGCAAGCTGACTTTCCGCTGCGCAGTTCAGTGTTTCGTCAAGAATTATCAGGGCACTTTCGCCACCTTCAAGTGAAAATCGCTTAGCTCCGAGAAACTTCGTGTGTAGGAAGTTTTCAAGAAGTTCGGCCTTCACGAGTTTGCGGAAGGTGTCTACCTTTTGCTCAACGGAAAGTGCTGTTTTTAATCGAGAATGTTCAACACGTTGCAGAATCCAATCCTTGCGGTCAGGATCCTGAATATGCATGTACTCAATGCCGATCTGGTCACAGTACACATCACGAAGCGTGTCAATGATGTCACGTAAGGTAGCTCGTTTTACTCCTCCGAGTCCGCCTGTATCAAACTCACGGTCGAGATCCCAGATGGTAAAGCCATAATGAGCAGGGTCGAGTTCGGGATAGTAATACGCTTCAAGTCCCAGCGGATTAATATCTGCCTTCAGATGACCGCGAACGCGATAGGCATTTATCAGCTGAACAACACGGCCTTCCTTGTCAATGATCTCCGGCTGGTCTGCAGGCAGGAACGGACTCGTTCCACGCTCTACACTCCAACGCAAAGGTTCAAACGGAATCTCGTAGGCAGCATAGATCTGATCGTAGAACCGGTGATCGCCAAGAATCAGCTCATGGAGATACTTGAGGAACTCTCCGGATTCTGCTCCCTGAATCACCCGGTGGTCGTACGTCGACGTTAACGTTACAACCTTACTCACTGCGAGTGTTGACAGAACGTCCGGCATCATTGCCTGGAATTCGGCTGGATACTCAATAGCACCGGCAGCGATAATCGTTCCCTGACCTTCCATTAGGCGAGGTACGGACATTACCGTGCCGATTCCCCCTGGATTTGTCAGGGTAATCGTTGCACCCGTCAAATCTTCAGGTGTAAGCTTATTTGTTCGCGCTTTGCTAATAAGCGCATCAAACGCAGCAACAAACTCACCAAACGTAAGATCTTGTGCTTGTTTGATACTTGGTACCAACAATACACGGGATCCATCCTTACGCGTCGTGTCGACGGCAATGCCGAGGTTAACGCCATGCCGACGAACCTTTACAGGCACACCATCGTGAAGGCCATACGTGTTTACCAGTGCGGGATACTTCTCTGCGGCCTGAACAATGGCCCACGCAAGAATGTGCGTAAACGAGAGTTTGGGTAAACGTTTCCGCGAAAGGAAGTTGTTGAGGATGCGGCGATTTTCCTCAAGAGCCTTAACAGGGACACCACGGAAGGATGTCGCCGTAGGCACCCGTAGTGAGGCCTCCATGTTCTCGGCGATCTTCCCTCCGATCGACGAGAGCGGAATGAGCTCATCACCCTGGTACAGCGACGGTAGTCGTGTCTGTCCTGTCGGTATGGTCGACGGATTGACGGACGAGGCTGGCGTCGGTGGCGCTGGCACAGGAGCTGGTTCTGACCCTACTGTGCTTCGTGCCGGCGACGACGGCGCCGGCGGTGGCGCTGAGACAGCGTCACCGTTGGTCTTTTCCGGTCGGTACGTGGCGAAAAACGCACGCCATTCAGGCGTTACGGAGTCCGGGTCGCGCAAGTAGTCGAAGTAAAGTTCATCGACATATGCGCTGTTCATCGACATCATGGTCAAGCGACCGTCGCATGTTGTGGTACAGTCTTGCAAACCTACGGATTTTCATCTCTCCGGTATGGTCGTACCGTAAGAAACGCGAGTCCGCGTCCCGCTCGTTCCCCATCTCGCCGCCATGAATGAAACGATTTGTCGGCAATCGTACATGCCGGATCAATGAAGAGGTGTGTATGACGTATTCCGGCCCGAAGAAGTTGATCTTCAAGAACGGCTTTGTTGTCAAACAACCACGAATCCTTCACCGCAGTGTTGGGGACTATACATCGCGGAAAAAACCGTGCCACATCTTCACGAACAGGATATCGTTCAGCTGATGCCGATGGTACGAGTGAAACGCGAAGGTTTTCGGCAAGAGATCCGCGCTGAAACAGCCCGTCAAGCACAAGGGTGACTATCCCTGCTGCACTTCCCCGCCAGCCACTGTGGATTGCAGCACGCCTCCGAGTGATGGTGTCATAAATCAACACTCCTGCACAGTCTGCTACCTTCACCGCCAAGGTCACATCATCTCGTTCCGTGATAAGTGCGTCACCTTCCGGTTCAGCACCATTACGGAAGAGATCGTCATTATCAGCATCAACGATCGTTGTTCCATGGACCTGGTGTAGTGTACGAATTACTGTCGGCGACACGTCGAGAACCTCAGCAAGGTCTGAGCGCCTCCAGGTCGGTCGCGATGTTGTCGTTAACCCAGCAAAGACCTCGTCAGCAAGTGGCACCACGTGAATGTCCGGGAGGACTTGTGAGCGTTGTGTGCCCCCTTCGCCCCTTGACTGAATCTCGTCCTGATGTTCTTCACGTTTCATGGTGCAAACATGGTAATGATTACCACACCAGCAACACAGAGTGTACAGCGTAACGAGAAGCCGGCCCACGTTGTTGACATCAATGGCCATGTAGAGAGAAGTGTCAGAATCACAGCCACAGATATACGAGCAAAGGTATCATTGAGGTCGCGAGTCGTACCAGCCATAACCGACGAAATTTCCACAGCCAATCGAATACTGCTGTCTGCCGTCCATGCCGCTATACTGGCTAACGGAGGAACAATGACAGCACATCCAATGACGATTAGAACGGCAATCATGGCGAACGTGAGTATTGGAACAACGATCATGTTGTTAAGGGGCGAAAGGAGCACAACGATGGCAAATGTTATCGCTGTTGGTATGGTGACACCTGCCGTTGCAGCCAGTGTCACAGCGATAGAAGAGTGGATCGTCGTGAGAAACTTTTTCGGACGCAGTGTGAGCCGTGTAAAGAGTGCTTGCCACCGTGTTGTGAGCAGAATGATAGTTGATGTGGCAGCGACACTTAACGTTGCGCCGATGGAGAATACAAATAGAGGGTTGATGATCAACATGACGACAATCGCCGTTGCCAAACAATCGAGTCCGTCTGCTGTACGCTCAAGTCGTCGTGCAACGAGCCAGAGTGATCCCATGATTCCGGCACGGAGAGCTGCATCCGATGCCCCTGTAAAGACTACGAAAGCGAGGACAATACTGACGCAGATACCAACGCGTAACCACGACCGGCCCAACCAAGACGTCAACAGAAATACAATGGCAAAGATGACGGCGACATGTGATCCACTAACGGAGAACATGTGAGCTGTTCCGCTCCGAATAAAAACGTCCCTCTCAGAGGTGTCAATGTTCCGCGAATCACCTGTGACAAGCGCTACAGCGATATGTCGCGTGTCAGCAGAGAGATATCGGTTGATGAGATTATGAACATCTTCTCGTCGCTGTATGAGCCATTGATGGATCGAAGGTTCAGATGGACTTACTGTCATCGTGACCGCTCGAACACTGCAAAGTGCACCCTGCGACCGTCGGAATGTTGATGCAGAATGTTCCCGCACACTGATTGCGGTTACAATAACACGGTCACCAATCCCTAGTGACTGTGATCTACATCGGATCAGGACACGTCCCTGGAATGGTACGAGATGTTTAGTGTCAAGAATACCGTCAACGAGAATCGTACTTCCGTATCTCCCAGGCCAGATATTCTGGATTTGACCATCAATACGAAGGTGTTCACCAACGGGAATCGACTTCCCTCGTACGGCCACTGTGTCCGAACCATTCCAAACAATGATGGATGCGGAAAGTAGAGCTGACCAGATTCGTACACGCCGCCCATCGAAAACTCCACACAGAGCAAACACGATAGACAACCATGGTAGAATCGTAACGGCGAGAATATCTCGCTCAACGAACAGCAAGCCAAGGGTAACGCAAGCCGTGAGTACTACCGCAAAACGCAACATCGGTCGTTCCATACCGACGTTGTGGTAAAATCACGGTAGAATGTGACAAGTCGGGTCTACGATACCTAGACTACATGACCAGAAAGCTGCTGGTGGAAACGTGAACTCTGCTCTATGGCAACCGAAATGCAAACGTGATCAAGATTCCAAACGGATCGAGAATACTGAACTCTCTGTAGCCGTACGGCTTAATTTCAGGGTGGCCATTTGGATGGATCACATTGTGATGCAACAAGAAATCGTAGAGTTCATCGAGAATGTCCTGTGAGTCCACGTTTACACGAAACAGAGAGTTTTCGAGAAGAAGTGTTTCATCAGTGTGATAGTAGTGAAACTCTAACCCTCTCCATTGTACGCCACCATACCGTTGATCGTCGGTTACAAACACAAAGGAAGCACCGAGCTTCTCCCAAAATGCAACACTCGTTTGAGGTGATCGCGATGCAAGGACAGGGATGGCATACATGGTTCGAATTTCTTCGTAGTGTGAAAATGTGCTAGTGATGGTTACAGCAATTACGACAATACGTAGCTTGTATAATGGAGTTTCGTCAATCAGTAGAAGTCATTCTTGCCCGACATTCGTGGGCTGAACCCCCGCGGCCTGACCTCGCAGATGCCGCACGTGTACTTACCCCCGATGGACGGAAACGTGCTGAGGAAATGGGAAAGGAACTTGTAGAACATGTATCGGGAAGTTTTGTCATTCTTTGTGGACCAAGCAATCGTACGCGAGAGACAGCTCAGGCAATTGCGAAAGCTCTTGGAACAGATTCCGTGATTGTCCATGATGATCTGCATACCTCGACAACTGAGGAACGGCTCGTTCAACGACTCATGTCCATTGCAGCAGAAGGCGCAGTTGACGTGATTATTGCCGTTACTCACTATCCGACTGTTGTTGATGCTCTTGCCCGATTGTCACCAGCACATCCTATGCTGTATAAGAGTTTTGAGCCGGGCTCGTGGGCGTCCGTAGGTAATATTATGTCAGCGCGGACACCATAACATCGAATACCGCCGCACCGGAACAACACATCCCCAACAAAACATGACCTTTACTGCCACCGCGATACAACGGTAGTAACGTTAAACCGAGAATCATCGGCAGAAGGACCATCGATGGGGAAAGAAGTATCCGAGGAATCATTGATAGAACAGTGAGCGCATAAAGAGTATGATACCACGCTCCAAATCGCCGATGTGAAACATATGCCGTTAGTCCTAGACTTGCCGTAGCGATCACAAGAACGTTGGAAACGGTCGATATCACCGAAGAGTATCCCGAAGTGCCTCAGAATCTTCTTCGCGGCGGAGTACTCTCTGCAATCGATAGAGTGATGACAGCGTAGGCTCGGATATGGATGACTCAGCCGAGTCTGATTGAAGAATGTTCTGTACTTCGCTGCGGACCCAACGATATTCCTCTAAACTCATCCCATGCTCATTCAGCAAGGTGGCCATTGTTTTCCGTCGAATCCAGATGACGTTTGTCGTGTCTGCAGGGATCGTGTCGAGCGCACGAAGGATACGCTCAAACGTATGGATCTGGAATGGGCGTAGTTGAGAGTCACGTGGTGGCGTCCACGAATTTCGGTGAACAACCATCGTTGACAACGATGCGTTGTCAATCTGTGCAGCCGAACCAAAGGTAGCGTTGGCATCTTCGAGGACACGCGCGAGGCCAAGGCCGAGATACAACAGCGAGGCAAAGACGAGGATGATAAACACCCATCGTTTTGTGAGTTTTGACGTTCGGTTAGTTTGAACTGCCATCCGGCGTTTCACCACGATCTTCAAAAAGTGCCTCAACGAAGGCATCCGTATCAAAGACCTGAAGGTCGTCAATACGCTCCCCTACTCCAATGTATCGAACGGGCATACCGAGGGCATCAGCGATGGCAATAACAGCTCCACCCTTCGCCGTCCCATCAAGCTTCGTTAGGATTATTCCCGTGATAGGCGCAACCTTCGTGAACTCGCGGGCCTGCTGAATTGCGTTTTGTCCGGTTGTAGCATCGAGAACTAGGTAGACATCATTCGGAGCGTCAGACTTGAGTTTCTTCATCACACGGCCAATCTTCTCGAGCTCCTGCATAAGGCCTTGTTTGTTGTGAAGACGGCCAGCCGTGTCGATAATCACAACATCAGAACTACGCGAAAGAGCAGCGTTGACGGTGTCGTAGGCAACTGCAGCTGGGTCCGCTCCTTGCCGTTGTTGGACAATCTCAACGCCAGCGCGCTCAGCCCATACTTCTAGTTGTTCGTTGGCTGCTGCACGGAAGGTATCGGCAGCTCCAATAAGAACTGACCGTCCTGCCTTTTTATAATTATGAGCAAGTTTCCCAATAGTTGTTGTTTTGCCAACACCATTAACACCAATGACCATGATCACATGTGGTGTTGATGGAACGGCAAATGTTGCATCATTTTGTGCCGATGGAGAATCAGCAAGCATGGCAGCAATTTCTTCTTTCAGGACGTCGATAATGAGCGACGCATCCTGAATATTGTCCGTTCGAACGCGATCTTGTAAACGACCAATGATCTTCGACGTTGTTGTGACGCCGACATCGGAGGTAATAAGGATCTCTTCAATCTCGTCGAGAAGAGACTGATCAATCTTGCGGCCCGCAAAGAGTACTTTCTTGAGTCTGCTGACAAAAGAATCACGCGTCTTTGCAAGACCGTCTTTGAGCCTGTCGAACGACAGTGCCTCGGCGACACTACCGATTTTCTGTTTGAGTTTGTCGAAGAATCCCATTGAATCGCCGTGTGTAGTGATACAAAGATACCGCCATTAGACCGCATGCAGCGATCATACAGACGTTTCGGACGTCTGTCCAGCCTACCATGGCAGTAACACCCGTGGCAGCGATTGCGCTCACAGCCCACTTTCCTGACCAAAGGGACGGTGGAATAATGGGTGTTCGCCGACGTAACCACGCACTTGCAGCAACAATCACAACGTCCCGGACGATGACCGTAACAACGAACCACGGTGGCAGCGCTTCTTGATACAGCAGAACTATAACGATTGCTCCAACGAGGACTTTATCAGCAATGGGGTCGACAATCTTTCCCCATTCGCTGACGGTTCCCGTTCGCCTAGCCACAAAACCATCGGCCCAATCAGTGAATGCTGCAAACCAACACAAAAAGAACGCCATCCAGCGATCGTTATCAAGCAGAACGATAACAATCGGTACGGTGAGAACAAGACGAAGTAAGCTTATGACGTTAGACCACGTCCAAAACCGGTCTGATGCTCGTTCGTTTGTCATGCAGTCCTGTCGTGACGGAGTATTTGAAACGTTGTAATCACAGCCGACACCAGCAAGCCGATGATCATTGGTGGCCACGTCTGAACACCAAACTGCGGTGCAACATAGGCCAACACAACGGAAACCAGGGGCATCAAAATGGTGACGCCAACGTGCGAGATACGCCGGGCATGGGTCGTAAATGACAGCAGAAGTGGCAAGAGCAGAGCTGGGACTGCGAGATTCGCAACGGCAAACAAGAGCTCAACCACACTCGGAAACAGAATTGCAGCAGTAGCACCAAGTCCCGTTGTCAGAAGAAGAGCAACTGACCTTGATCGTGTTGGAATCAACGCTGCCGAGGCTAGAGCGTATCCGTCGAGTGTGCTTATGACAGCTGCGAGTACACCAGAGAGAAACAATCCTTTCCAAACCGGTGATAGGACACGCTCTGCCAAAACAACGTAGGCATTGAGGGCCTGAGACTCCGATACGAGCGCAACGGCATACAGACCAGTAATGAGCTGTAGACCATCAAACACCATCCATAGTACAACACTTATCAGAATTCCTCGACGTGCCGTCCTTACGGTTGCCGCCGCCGCCACACGCATGTGGAAGTTTGGGTCGATAAACGTCTGCAATGCAAGAAACCACCACGCCGCGACAGCGCCCCATCCGATCGTCCCAGGGAAGACCTTATGTGTGTCTGGAAGCGCAACCCACATGTCAGTCGGACTCCCAAGTGACTGTATACTCGACACGGCAAGTACGATAAATCCGCCATACATGACAATCATCTGTACAGCGTTGGCGCGAACATCAGAACGCAGCCCACCTCGATAAATGAGGACGAGTGAAAGAGCCGTGCCCAGAAGCACAGATAACCAGAGGTCTATGCCCGTTACCGAGGAAATCACAACACCAACCATGAGTTGGTAAGCTGCCGGTGACGATACGATGAACATTACTCCCGTAGCCCAAAAGCGGCCGTTTTGTCCATAGGCCTTTGCGAACTGGTCGGGAACAGACAAAGCGTCACTTTGATGGATTCTTTTTGCAAGCCAAAACGCGTAAGCTGTTGCAGCTAAATAGTATGGAACGCCAAAACATAGAATCATTGTGATTCCGGTTTTGACGATAAACTCTCCGGATCCAAGTACAGCACCGTACCAGGTAGCTACAAGCGAAGCGACAAAGAATGGTAACGTAAGTGTCCTACCCGCAAGGAGATAGTCTACAGCATCTGATGACGTAGCGGCACGTCGGTGACTCATCCAGATCGTGATCAGAAGAATCACACCGATCACAAGGACGTCCGCAGTCGTGAGCGTCAAGCGTTCCGTCACGGAAGGATATTCTTCAGAAACGTCCTGCGATGTATCTCACATGGACCATGGGTAAGAATCGCGTTACGGTGAGCCACCGTTCCATAACCAACGTGCCTCGCAAACCCGTACTTCGGCCACATCAATTCTGCCTCCTGACGCATCCAAGTATCGCGCACAACCTTTGCCACGATACTGGCGGCAGCAATAGAAACAGACGAAGCGTCTCCCCTTACGACGGTTGTTGAAGGGATGGGATGTTGACGAAAACGATTGCCATCAATAAGGAGGTGGTCCGGCCTCTGTCGAAGACCACGAATGGCTTCAAACATCGCGTCAAACGTCGCTTCTAGAATATTCACCCTGTCAATGTGCACGTTGTCACGCTGCGCAACAAAGACGGCCAGAGAGTCTGTAAAAATCTGATCTGCAAGTTGTTGTCGCTGATCGGCAGAAAGCGACTTCGAATCTGCAACCTTTGACGGGATGCGTTCGGGATTAAGCACAACAGCGCATGCCACTACTGGGCCAGCAAGAGCACCCCTGCCCACTTCGTCGACGCCCGCGACGAGGTGTCCTGACGACCAGAAGCTTTCCTCAAGGGTTGTTGTTGCAGTCTTCACGACTGCAAAACTACCGATCTGAGATCAGCCGCAGGAATTCATCGCGTAGTGCACTGTTATGTGCAAGATCACCACGCATGACACTCGTAATCATCGTTGCTGTGTCATGAGCCTCAACACCACGTGCAATCATGCAGTAATGACGCGAGTCGATGACCACTCCCAGTGCCACGGGGTCTAGTAGGTCAACCAGGAAGTCAGCTATCTGTTCACCGAGTTCCTCTTGTATCTGGCCTCGACGTGAGAACCACTCTACGATTCTCGTAAACTTCGATAAGCCAATCACCTTGTCACGTGGGACATATCCGATGGCACATGTGCCACTAATTGGTTGCCAATGATGTGAACAGACGCTCATCACCTTAATACCACGGGAAATCACAAGCTCGTCAACACGTTTCCGGTTTGGAAACACCGTGATCCGCGGAGGTGGTGTAAATCTGCCGGCAAACAGCTCATTCACCCACATACGGGCGAGACGGAACGGTGAATCGGTGCTGTTCGGATCGTTTCGGTCGATACGTAACACATCGAATACTTCAGCAAACTTCTGTTCAAGTTTGCGGACCATTTCCTGGCGCTCTTCGTCGGAAATCACGGAGTTTCCGTTTGCATCAAAGAGCGGTTTCCCTTCAGCACTTACGCGCGGATAAGGTAAGCCCTGACGAAGAAACTGGTGCTCTAGCTCTTCGTCGTCAAGGTCAACAAGGGATGGCCGATTGTGCGGACGTGTACTGTCGTTGTCGCGATGAATCATACGTAGCTAGGTTCGTTCCTACGTTCTGACGAAAGATCATACGTTGGAATCGTTACGGGCGCACCGTAGTAGTCCGCCACATTTTGGTCCGATTCGTACAACCGAATCCGATGGAGTTCGCCGCTCGGTAAACGTGACTCGAGTTCACGCCAGAACATCACACAGAGATTCTCCACCGTCGGAATGATTCCACGCAGAAAATCAACGTCGTAGTTCAGGTGTTTGTGGTCAACACGATCAATGATGACAACGTTGAGAATGTCCTTAAGCTGCTTGAGGTCGATGACATATCCTGTTTTGGCATCCGGTAGGCCCTTCACGGTCACCTCCAGGACGTAATTATGCCCATGACCGTTCGGATTATTGCACTTGTCAAAGACAGCCTCGTTCTGTTCATCAGTGAACGTTGGATTGTACAATCGATGTGCCGCTGAGAACGTCGCTTTGCGCGTTACAAAAATCATGTCCTTCTCCGGTGGCCAAAATGGTGTGCTCAGGCGTGTCGGTCAACAGAGTTCACCGTCACGAGGTTCCCCACGACGAATGGGTCGTCACAAAGTTGGATATTTGTCGCGGATGAACACGCACATTCTGGCATACCTGCTCTACCTCGCGGCATCGGTTTCCGATTCAACGCCGTCAGTCCTTGATCGCCTCTCAGCCAACGTCAGCACACTTCGGCTTACTGGTACGGCATCCTTTACCGGGTCGGTATCAATGAGTGGACTACCCTTTTCGGCGACGTTTGCGGGCACAGACTCGGCACGCGTGAACATGGGTGGACCATTTGGTACCACAGCTGCTCGTCTCTACGCGGCTCGAGATACCTTTATCGTCGTAAACTATCTCACTCGTCAAGTAGCCTCGGGAAACGTTCGTACATCAGACCTCAGTCGTATGATGATGATGAATGTCACGGTCGAAGAAATGCTTGCCATCGTTGCGGGCCGACTTCCGGGCGACCTTCGTCGGTTTGCTGTTTCTGGTTCGCGAACGGATGGACTCGCCCTCTATGCAGCGCGTGATACGTCAGGAGGTATGGAGTACGCCCTTGTTGATACCGTACACTTACAATTGCGTCAGTATCAGCGTAAAGGGGCACAAGGGGCAATTCTTGTTGATGTAAAGTTCGATGACCACAAGCCAATTGATGGAATCGATGTGGCACATCGAGTGAGTATTGCCGTTGATGACAGGAAACAGTCAATGTCTATTACTGTTCGCGAGGCAATTGTGAACAGCACGATCGACGAGGCACTGATCGTCGACATTCCCCCATCGTTTGAGCGTGTCGCCACGCGGTGAAGCCCCATTCGAAGAGCCCCCTGACACTCATGTCCACACTCATCGTTATTATGACGATGAGTGTGTCGGCACAGGTCACAACAATTGATTCCACACGAGTTGCGGATTCTCTTCCTCCGCAATCATCTGATTCTGTTGTGGTGCGTGCCTCTTCATCCGACATTGATACGATCGTCGTGTTTTCGGCGCGTGACACTGTTCACTTTCGTGTGGGAACACGTCGAATGCGGTTACGTGGACAGTCCGACGTGAAGTTTCGGGAGCAGCGGCTCCAAGCCGAAATCATTGTCATGGATTTTAATGAGTCAACGCTGCGTGCAGAAGGAGCTCGTGATTCATCGGGACGTCTCATAGGGTTTCCCGTCTTCACCGATGCTGGAGAGGAATATGCCGGTGAAGTGATTGCCTATAATTTTAAAACGCGTAAAGGCAGGGTATCACTCGGTGAGACAAATGTTGATGGTGGGTACTATTGGGGGAAGAATATTAAGAGGGTCAGTGAGAATACTCTCTACGTTGAAGATGGCTGCTTTACTGCCTGCCCACATCCACGACCACATTATTACTTTTCATCTCCCCAGATGAAGGTTGTGATTGATGATAAAATATTTCTCGACCCATTTGTTGTATATGTCGAAGACATACCGGTCTTTGCCCTGCCAATGGGCTTGTTCGTTAGCGCAGAACGTGGTCGCCGAAGTGGTCTTTTGTTACCAGCTCCGGTTGTAACGAGTGATCGTGGTGTCCTCCTTCAAGGGCTTGGATACTACTGGGCTGTTAGTGACTATGTCGATGCCGATCTAACTGCGGATCTGACAACAAAAGGAGGTTTTACACTTTTTCAACGCACGTCATACCGTATACGAGATGTCCTTGACGGTAACACGGAGATCCGTGCTGGGTATACGCGCTTTAATGTTAACGATCCGTATGCGTTCAACTTCGGTTTTACCGCCAGACATACACACAAACTGCGTCCATCGGAACAGATCGTGGCAGACGTGCTCTTTACCACAACAAGTCTTTTCCAGAACACGTCGATTAATCCCAACGATCGTATTCGTCAGAATGCTCGTTCAAACATCTCGTATCAACGGACATTCTATAATGGACATACACTCAACGCTGGTTATGTCCGAGATCAGAACATGATCAATGGTAATACCTCTGAAAGTCCCTCAATTGCCTATGCTATACCAGTGTTTCAACCTCTCAGAGGAATTGTTGACGCTGATTCGTGGCTCTCGGAACTTCAGGTGAGTTATCGTACAACCGGTCTCTATACGAACACGCGAACAAGATCTGACGTAACGGATGCATTCGTTGTGACTGAGGATTCCCGTATCGAACATCGACCCCAACTGACGGTTACTCCGCGACTAGGGTTCTTTACCATTCAGCCGTCGGTGACATTTTCCGAGAACTGGTACTTCCAACGATACCGTCGTGTTGTTAATCCTGACTCGACCATTGGCAACGAACGAGAGCAAGGATTTTTCCGAGAGTATACGTATTCGGCAAGCGTCACAGCATCAACGTTTCTGTATGGAATGGTTCGTACAGATCTGCTTGGTGTAACGGCAATTCGTCATACGATTCAACCACGGATATCCCTGGGTTATGTACCAAATCAGGGAGATACGTCACTCGGATTCTATGGTGAGTACACGTCACCCTATACGGGCGAGGCAGTTCGTTATGCACGGTTTGGTGCCGGTCGATTGGCGAGTGATAGAGAACAGTTTAACATCGGTATGGAGTTACTCAACCGACTTGCAATTAAGGTTCGACAGGAAGATACTCTACCCGACAAAGCCCTTGAAGTGCTTACAGTTGGTTTGAATTCGAGCTACAATGCCGTTGCCGATTCCCTCAATCTCGGACTGGTTCGAATGTCGCTTCGATCCCCTGTCCTTGATGCCGTGTCATTTAACGCCGACCTTGATTTTAACGCCTACGATCAAGTACAATCAATTAATCCTGAGACCGGAGCGGCCTCTTGGCGGACAGTTAACCGGTTTCTCTTGGGAAATGGCGGGATCGCTCGGCTGGAGAGGGCAACTGTCAACCTAGGATCTCGGTTCTCCTCACAGGGTGTTCGATTTGCTCCGCGGACGGAAACAGATACGATGGCGCGAGACAGTACGACAGACGATTTACGATCAAGATTTGATCGACGTGTGAACTATCGTGAGGAAGATGTTGACCTATTTGGAGACCGAAACCCGGGTTGGTCCCCTGTCTTGATACCGTGGGAAGTTGATGTGAACCTCGCCTACAGTCTTACAAATCCCTCCCCCGACCGCCGTGTATCAACACTTTTTCTCTCCGTACGCGGATCATTGTCCTTTACGGAAACACTTCGTGTAACAGGATCAGGCTCCTTTGACCTTGTAAACGGTGGCATCAACAATCCGGTGATCGATGTCTCAAAAAAGCTTGATTGCTGGATTCTCACTCTTAACTGGATTCCATCTGGGTTTAACCGTGGATTCTTCTTACGCTTCAGTGCCGATGCGTCCATCCTCAGAGACCTTCAGATAACAAAACAATCAACACCGATTTATCGCTGACGGACATAACAATCTCCGCACCGGACGTCCGTATCTTTGGCGCTATGTGTGGAATCGTTGGCTACATCGGGCAGCAGCAGGCCGCCCCAATCATCATCAACGGACTCAAACGACTTGAGTACCGAGGATACGACTCTGCCGGAGTCTGTATCGTTCGTAGTCCGGAGCTGGACATTGCGAAAAAGGCCGGCCGCGTTGTCGACCTTGAAGCGAATGTCGACATATCGCTCTTGACGGGTACCACGGGTGTGGGACATACTCGCTGGGCTACCCATGGTATACCGAACGACGTCAACGCTCACCCTCACACAGATGCGTCTGGCAGGATTGCTTTAGTTCACAATGGAATCATTGAGAACTACCTCACGATCAAAAAGAAGCTCGTTGCCGCTGGATATGGATTTCGTAGTGAGACCGATTCCGAAGTGCTCGCTGTGTTTATCGGAATGTTGTACGACACGCTTGGAGACCTTGAATCAGCTGTTCGTACGGCACTTTCCGAAGTGGAGGGCACATTTGGTCTCGTTGTCGTTAGCACTGTTGAGCCCGACATGATCATTGCAGCGCGTCGAGGCAGTCCACTGATTCTTGGAATTGGGAATGATGAGTTCCTTGTGGCGTCCGATGCTTCTGCCGTCATAGCACACACACGACAGGTTGTCTATCTCCACGAAAACGAGATGGCAATTCTCACGAGAACCGGTTTTACCACAAAAACGATTGCAAACGTAGAAACACATTCCGTCATCGACGAGATTACGTTTGAACTCGATCAGCTTGAAAAGGGTGGTTTCCCCCATTTTATGCTGAAGGAGATCTACGAACAACCAATGACCTTCCGTGATGGGTATCGAGGACGGTTACTCATTGATGAAGGAAATGTCCGTTTGGGCGGCCTGACGTCTGTTGTTGACAAACTTCGTTCTGCAAAGCGAATCATCTTTACGGCCTGTGGCACATCATGGCATGCGGGACTAGTTGGTGAATATCTCATCGAACATCTTGCTCGTATTCCTGTTGAAGTTGAGTATGCCAGTGAGTTCCGGTATCGTAATCCAATCATCACACCAGATGACGTCGTAATCGCCATTTCCCAAAGTGGTGAAACAGCTGACACGTTGGCGGCCATACGCGAAGCACGACTCCGAGGAGCGACCGTTCTTGGTATGGTTAACGTTGTTGGTTCTACGATTGCGCGTGAAACCGATGCAGGTGTGTATCTACATGCCGGGCCAGAGATTGGAGTGGCGTCAACAAAGGCCTTTACAAGCCAACTCTGCGTACTCACCCAGTTTGCACTCTACCTTGGAAGAATGCGGCAACTTGGCCTTGAAGAAGGCAAAAACATTGCCCGAGCACTGGATGCAATCCCCGATCAGATTCATGCAATCCTTGAGAAGGCAGATGTCATTGAAGCGATTGCCAAGGAATATGCCGGAGTCTCCAACATTCTCTATCTCGGTCGCGGCGTCAACTTTCCAGCAGCCCTGGAAGGTGCACTAAAGCTCAAGGAGATCTCCTACATCCATGCCGAAGGATATCCAGCGGCCGAGATGAAACATGGTCCGATTGCCTTGATTGACGAGAACATGCCTGTTGTCTTTATCGCCACCAAGGATGAGAGTTATGATAAAATACTCTCAAACATTCAAGAAGTGCGTGCGCGAAATGGAAAGGTAATTGCCATCGCAAGTGAAGGTGACGATCACATATCTGCACTTGCTAGCCATGTCCTAACGATTCCGACGACACATCCCTTGCTGACACCTGTACTGGCCTCCATTCCTCTGCAGCTCCTGGCATATTACATCGCTGTAGAACGTGGATGTAATGTGGACATGCCACGTAATCTCGCCAAGAGCGTTACGGTGGAATGAACGGCTCGGCGGATATTTCATCGCTCGTCGAAGGAATCCGACGCAGAGACCGGCTCGCAGTTGCGCGTGGCCTCTCTCTTGTCGAGTCATCTGTTCACGAAGACCGTTACCTCGCAGCGGATCTGATTGATCGACTTCTTCCTTTGCGGCCAACATCACGGAGAATTGGTATTACGGGCTCTCCCGGTGTTGGAAAGAGTACATTCATCGAAGCTTATGGAATGGGGCTTGTGACAAGGGGCTCGAATGTCGCTGTCCTTGCCGTAGACCCTAGCAGTCGACGTACTGGAGGAAGTATCCTCGGTGACAAGGTGCGAATGCCTCAACTTTCCCTTCAAGGTTCGGCCTTTGTTCGCCCTTCACCATCGCGAACGGCACTCGGCGGTGGCACATCGACGATGCGCGAAAGTATCATCGTCTGTGAAGCTGCTGGATACGATCACGTCATCGTTGAAACCGTCGGTGTAGGCCAGAGCGAAACGGAAGTTGCCGACATGGTCGACATGTTTATGGTCCTTGTTCTGCCGACGGCAGGCGACGAACTGCAAGGAATCAAACGTGGCATTATGGAAGTTGCCGACGTTGTTGTGGTAAACAAGGCCGATATCGACGAACATGCGACACTTCGGGCGATTGCGACGTACCGTTCTGCGTTACGTCTTATGTTACCAGCCGAAGAAGACTGGACGTCGGAAGTTGTGGCTGTGAGTTCCCTACATCAGTCGGGAATTGACGGTATCCTTGCCGTAGAGGAACAGTTTTTCGATCCGCAGCGAACAACATCGCGTGAACGACGTCGCCGTCGCCAACGAAAATCATGGTTTGAAGCTGTACTCCGCTCGACAGCCCTTGACTGGGTTACGCATGACCGGGCGATTGCCTCAGCCGTACAAGATTTACGCATGGCCGTACTTGAGGAAACAACCACTCCGACGCGTGGTCTCATGGCCATCTTTGATCAAACAACCATATCCCGAACAACATCGGAAGGACCACGACCATGAACTCCGTCTTTCGTCGTCTGCAGCAAGCCGTAAAGTCGTCGGGAATTGATGCATGGGTTCTGTTTGACTTTCGTAAGAGTAATGCACTTGCATGGAGTATACTCGAACTCCCCGACGATGCACATTGTACACGACGATGGATGATCGTTGTGCCCGCCACCGGTGAATGCGTCAAGATTGTTCATCGGATGGAACGACTTCCCCTCTCTCATCTCGAGATCAAGGAAGTTATCTATGATACGGCCGAGTCATGGGAACAAGCAGTCAGCAGCGTCATTGGTCAGTTCACCACGATAGCCATGGAGTATTCGCCAAATGGAGCGATACCGGTAGTGTCGCGCGTTGATGCCGGGACGATTGACTTCGTACGCAGTGTTGGTGTTGACGTTGTTTCATCAGCTGATCTCCTCCAAGAGTTTACAGCTGTTCTTACGCAAGATCAGATCGTCTCGAACGCAATCACTGCCGGCCAATTGAGATCAGCCGTGTTCTCTGGTTTCCGGTATCTCCGGGAACGACTGTTATCTGGTTCTACCGTTACCGAATATGATGTTCAACGACATATCCATGATGTCTTTCGTGATCACGATCTGGTAACTGACAGTGGGCCAATTGTTGCCATCGGTCCCAATGCAGCGAATCCTCACTATGCACCAACACACTCACAGTCATCTGTTATAAAAAACGGTGACGTGGTACTTATTGATGCCTGGGCAAAAAAGGATGCACCTGGTGCTATTTATGCTGATATCACCTGGGTGGCCTATGCAGGTGACGTTGTTCCTGACGATGTAGAGTCTGCATTCAAAATCATTCGTGACGGCCGCGACGCAGCGTTACATCTCGTTCAACAGGCCTTTGCCAATGGCGATGACGTTCGTGGTTGTGACGTCGACGACATCTGTAGATCAACAATTGCACAAAGTGGAATGGGTGAACGGTTCATTCATCGTACTGGACACAACATACATACAGAAGTACATGGACCTGGTGCAAACATGGACAACTTTGAAACGCATGACATGCGGAAGATTATCAGGGGTACAACATTCAGCATTGAACCTGGATTGTACATTCCGAACACCCTCGGCATTCGAACTGAGATCGATGTTGTCATCGACATTGATGGCACGGTCCTTGTCCCAAGTTCTCCGATTCAACGCGCCGTCCTTCCGCTCTATTCTGACACGTGGGACGTCATAGAATCATGAAGACCATCCTGACAATTGTCCTGATGGTGTTGTCGTTTACGGTTAACCGAGCACAATCGGATAGTCGTGAACGTGCTCGGATGGCTGAGGCATACGAACGAAGTGGCGACATACGAAGTGCGGCGCGTATCTACCAAGAACTCTACGAAGCGCAGCCATCAAACGACGTCTACTACCGAGGTGTCGTTCGAACGCTGATAGCACTTGGTCAAGAGAAGTCACTTCGCCCGATTGTTGAACAGCGTTTACAACGACAGCCGGATACACGAACGTCAGCCCTCGCTGCACGACTTGCCTGGAAAACAGGTGATACGGTTCGAGCAGAAGAGTTGTGGCGTAGAGCTATTGATCTAGGTGACGGTGCTGCCGACGTGTATGACATGATTGCCGTTGATCAGCGTGAATTGGGTCTCTACCATCGTGCGATAGCATCCCTTCTTCGATCGCGTGATATTGTGGGTGCCGATGACACACATGCTCGTGAACTCGCAGCGCTGTACACTGTTGTAGGTGACGTTCGACGAGCAATGGAAGAGATCTTGCGGTATCACAGGCGCGCTCGAGACGTGAATAACGTACGAGGTCTCATCAGTGCCTTGATGACGACGGACGAATCCAAGAACATCGTTCGATCCGTCCTTGACGCGCAACCAGAAGATGAGACGCTTATCCTGCCAATACGTCAATGGTTCGCACGGGAAACCAAGGATTGGGAAACTGCCTTACGATTAACCATCCTCCTCGACGAAGCACGGAATGTACGTGGGCAGGACATCCTCGCCTTTGCTGATGGAGCTCGCGCGGATGGTCGTTACGATATTGCTCTTCGTGCATATGAACGTGTTCGTACGCACCAGCAGGCATCACAAGGGGCCGTCCTCAGTGCAGCATATGGTACAGCGAGGACACTCGAGGCGCGCTTCCGAGCCGGTGATAGGCCAGACCCAGACGAAGCGAACACCATCATCGAACTGTATAAAGCCATTGTACGCGAGCATCCAAACAGTGGACTTTCTGCCGAAGCTCTGTTACAAACAGCTCGACTCCAGCTTGATCCACTTGGGGATCGAGTAAGTGCAATTGAAACATTACAACGACTCGTTAACGGCTTTCGGGGTACGGTACCTGCTGCCGAGGGGCAGCTCCTCCAGGCACGAATCTTTCTCAGCAACCGCCAGTTTGAACCTGCTCTTGCCGCCGTTGTTGACCTGTCCCGCATACGGCAGACCCACATTACTGATCAGCGCGATCGTGCAGAGTTACTCCTGGCAGATATCCTGCTCGCGACTGGTCGACGCGATTCCGCTGCAGCAATGTATCAGCAGTTGGCATCCAACCCTGGTTCGGTAGCAGCGAATGATGCTCTAGAACGGAGCCTCTTGCTCAGCTTCGCCGTCGACGATTCTGCAGGAGTAGCACAGTTTTTGAGGGGATTTGCAGCGAACTTGACCAATGATTTAACAAGTGCTGCAGGGGAGTATCAAAAGGCTGCCACTCTCGCCCGTGACCGCGAACTCAAGGATCGTTCTTCCCTCGAGGCGGCGGAATGCTTTGTGCGGCTCGGAAATGACACTACTGCTGAGCCCCTTCTTCGCCCCCTAACAGAACGCGCTCCCGAATGTATTTTTGGTGACCGAGCGTACTGGCTCCTTGCAGATATCGCCGTGCGGCGTGGTGACATTCCATCAGCGCTTCAGCACCTCGGCAACCTTCTCGTCAATTACCCACGTTCAATTTTAGTGTCTGACGCTCGTGAGCGTATTCGCCGATTACGCGGTGATGCTTGACGCAGGCATTCTGGAGAACCATCATGTCCGTTTCCGAACAAACATTTTCCCAACTCCCCTACGTCAGGCCAGATTTATCGGCATTGAAGGCATCTATCGACGTCATTACGTCAACTCTTGATGCTTCTCCTGATGCCGAAAAAACGCTTGCGGCTATTCGATCCTGGAATTCTGTTCGTATGCAATTCAGCACGATGCATAGTCTTGCTGAAGTCCGTTATACACAGAATGTTGCCGATACAGAGGCAAAAAGCGAAAAAGAATTCTTTGATGCCGAGTATCCTACGATAACGGAATGGTTTACTTCCGTGATTAAGCGGATTCTTGCATCACCACACCGAGATGCGATTGTTGGAGCATTTGGTAACCTCTTCATCAAAAGGCTAGAGGCCGGTGATAGAACGTTTGATCCGTCTATCAAGGACTTACTTGTTGAAGAAACACGGCTCTGTACGGAGTATAGTGACATCACGGCATCAGCGAAAATTGATGTTGATGGTACGACGTATAATCTTTCCAGCATCCTGAAACTCCAGATTGATCTTGACCGCGATGTGCGACTGAAAGCCGTCAAGGCGCAGTATGCGTGGTTAGAGCAAAACTCTGAACGTATCGAAGGAATCTATGATCGTCTCGTCAAGTTGCGGACGGAGCGAGCCCATGCTCTGGGTTATCCGAGCTATACGGAGTTCAGGTATGAAGAGTTTGGTCGTGTGGACTATACGGCCAATGACGTCGCTGTTTTTCGTCAAGCAGTAATTGATCATGTCGTACCACTTGTAACCCGTTTCCGTCAGGCACAGGCACGCCGACTCGGACTGGATCAGATCGAGCTACATGACGAGCGTGTGCAGTTTGTTGATGGTAATCCTCTCGCCGAGGGAGACCATGACTGGATCGTGGACAAGGCACAGCGTATGTATGCCGATCTGTCACCGGAAACACATGAGTTCTTTGACCTCATGTTACAGCGTGAGCTGCTCGACCTGAAAACACGTGAAAACAAGGCAACGGGTGGATACTGCACAAGTTTCCCTACGTATGGAGTTCCCTTCATCTTTGCAAACTTCAACAAGACGACTCACGATGTTGAGGTGCTTACACATGAAGCAGGGCACGCCTTTCAGGCATATCGTAGCCGCACGTACGACGTACCAGAGTACCTCTGGCCTACGGCAGAGGCCTGTGAGATTCACAGCATGGGCATGGAGTTCCTGACGTGGCCATGGATGGACCTTTTCTTTGGTAAACAAACGGATAAATTCCGTTTTTACCATCTTCAAGGCGCGCTGCTCTTCTTGCCATATGGATGTGCGGTTGATCAGTTCCAGCACTGGGTATATGCAAACCCATCTGCAACACCTGCTGAACGCAATGCCGAATGGAAACGCCTTGAAGGTGTGTACATGCCATGGCGTGATGCATCGTCCGTACCATATGCAGCACATGGAACACAATGGCAGTTTCAGAAACACATCATTGAAGCCCCATTCTACTACATCGACTATGCCCTGGCGCAAACATGTGCTCTGCAGTACTGGCAGCGATCTCTAGAGGATAGAACGCAGGCGTTTAAGGATTACCTCAAGATCTGCGATATCGGTGGCAGCCAAGCGTTTCTCGAAATCGTTCGGTCAGGTAACCTGAAATCTCCGTTCGAACTCACCACACTTGCCGACATATCGGCATACGCAACACATTGGCTTGAAAGACATTACGGCCATTACCTCTGAACATTTCCACGTTAAGGACACGTTACAGGCGACCATTAGGTCGCCTGTTTTGTTCTCCGTAGTTTCGAAGCTCCAAGATTGCCACCTCGCTGGTTCCACCGACGTTTCATCACCCATTGAAGCCCATGATCAGGTCACTCCTCCGTTGTTTCGTCATCGTCGTGGCGATGAGTTTGAGTTTTGTCTCAAGTGTTGCCCAGTCGAATCCGACAGCTTATAGTTTGTCGCTCGGAACGTACACGTTGAATTCATGGGATGCTTCATCATCGGCAGGAACGTATCCCGCAAACATGGTCTTTCAACAAGTGGCATCAATTGATGCTGACTTGACCTCCGTTCCTACTGTTGACTGGAATTGTGCCTATAACCTTTCGAGTGGTGCACGTATTAACGGTGATGGTGCGAATGGTTTTTCGTTTATCAACACCGGTTCGACACCTTGTAACACAGCGTTTGCCGGCGCAGCAGTTCTTGCGATAAATACGACCGGTCGTACGAGTGTTCAGGTATCCTGGACGGGGAGAACGGTTGCAACTGGTTCACGACTATATGCTGTTCGACTCCTCTATCGTATTGGTACCTCTGGTTCCTGGAATGATGTTGCAGGAACACCCGTTGAATATCAAGCGAATGCAACGTCTGGACACAATGCGTCGTTTACGACAACACTTCCTTCTGCAGCGGAAAATCAGTCGAATGTCCAACTGATGTGGCGGTACTATCAGTACTCGACAGCGGTTTCTGGAGCACGCCCTCGACTTGGAGTTGATGACATCAGCGTTTCAAGTGCTGCGAGTGGTGGTGTTCCTACGAAACTTGCCATCACGCAGATCACTCCTGCTTCCCCATCAACAGCAGCTCCGTTTTCAATTCAAGTCCGTTCCGTTGACAATTCAAACATTCCACAAAATGTTGCAGCAGCTACGTCATTCTCGCTCAGTTTAGTAAGTGGCTCGGGCACATTGGGTGGAACACTTGTTGGTACAATTCCGGCCGGACAGAGTGTTGTAACGGTGTCAGGTGTCACCTACAACGTTGCACAGTCAGGTGTTGTCGTGCGTGCTTCGCGTACATCAGGTGACCTACTTGCCTTTGGTGACTCAAATCCGTTTACTGTCCTTCAAGGTGCTACAGGCTTTAACGTCCTAGACGTGCAGAACGTAGGTTGGGCGAACAGTCCGTTCCCAACATTCCGAGCGTTAGCGACACGTCCTGATGGTACCACAGACTCGTTCTACGATCAAGTAGTCACAATCACAAAGGTCTCCGGTCCTGGTAACGTAGTCTTTACGTCTTCGGTAACGCCAGTTGCCGGTGTTGCTACGTTTGACAATGTGAGTGTTGACGCGCCAGGCACGTACGTTCTGCGTGTGAACGGTCCGGGACTGACGTCATACACACTTCCAACAATTACTGTGTTTGCAACGCCCGTACTGACAACCAACCTCGTACCGCAGTACGTCAGTAGTCGCGTTTCGACGTCGTTAGCTTTTGCGCTTCCGCAGTTTGCCCTTGTAACGTTTACGAATCTTCAGCCGAGTACAACGTATCGGTTTAACACCGGGTGGTCAACTGATCAGATTCTTACGTCAACGGGACCAGGACTGAACTACCATTTTAACCGTGATGCTTATACATATGCGTTTGACATTGGCAAGACTATCACGGGACTGAACACATTCAGCCAGTTTTCTACAGGACCTGGTGAAACGTCGAAGACGGTTTGGGTAAACTATCTTGCCTCAACGAATGCCGTCTTCAGCGAAGGTAATACTGTCTACTGGCGTGTTGTCCTTGGTGACAACCTGGGGCGTCGAATTCGGTATTACGAACTGGCCAATACGTCGACGGTTATTCGACTCGGTACTGGTGCGAATCAGGCAACGGGTATCACTGACGTTGAAAGCCAGTCAACTCCAAAGAATATTATCTGTCTGTATGACAACGTTGCCGGTACTGGACGTCCTCTCAGCTCGGCACTTGTTCAAGACGACGGCAGTTTCCTGACAGCGCCACAGATCGAAACGATCTATGCAAATGTTGAGAACGCCGATGGTGGTTGGGCCACGTTGATTCCGAACACTCTTCCCACAGGTGTACGTCGAATTGAAGAACGTGATGGACGTACGGGTGCAATCGTGTACGCCATTACCTCACCTGATGGTGTGTGGAACGGCGTATCGACAGTGAATCCTAGCGGAGGATTCAGTTCACCGATCTACCTCGAAACTCCACGCATTACAATTCAGTCCCCTCTTCGTGCTGACACGGTCTGCGCGCAGAATGCCCTTACGGTGCGATTTACAGCTCGTGGAATGCAGAACGTTCGTGTTGAGTATTCCCTATCCGATGGCCTGACATGGGAGCTAATTGATGTTGTCCCAGCCTCACAGGGTACTGCCGTTTGGAACATCTCTGACCTGCAATACAACGATCGTGTGCGGATTCGTGTAACGGGTATTGAGCGTCCGGATGTATCAGCAATCACACAACGATTTGTGATTGTTGCTCCGCTCGCACTTGCACAACAACCACAGTCTCAGAACATCTGCCTTGGTGACGATACACAGCTTCTCGTTATCGCCAGTGGTACTGTTCGCCGGTATCAGTGGTTTAAGGATGGTGTAGCATTGCCTGGAACAGACGCTCCGATTCTCCGAATTGAAGATGCACAGTTCTCGACGTCTGGTCGGTACTGGTGTGAAGTCTACGGCTTTGGTGGCTGTGGTGATCTTCGTTCCGAAGACGTCGTAGTTCGCGTTGCACGTCCAACACAAATTGTTCAATCATCACGAGCCATTGCTGCTCGCCTCGGAGATCGTGCCGTCCTCTGGGTTGAAGCTGAAGTCCCGAATGAAGCACTTTCGTATCAGTGGTATCGTGGTGAAAACCCGCTGCGCGAATCCGATCGAATTCGTGGAGTGAACTCAAGCCGACTTGAGATTCTCTCTGTTGAGGCTGGCGACATTGGAGGTGGGTACACGTGTGTAGTTGTCGGTGTTTGTGGAACGGCAACATCACGTGCAATGCGACTCTTTACGACGGGCGTATATGTTGAGTTTGCTTCTTCATCGGCAAATGTCTGCGTTGGTGCAAATGCTACACTTATAGCTGACGTCTACGCAAATCCATCGGGTGCTGCATTGAGCCGCCAATGGTTCCGAAATGGACTTCCACTTGTTGAGGGAGCCAAGTACTCGGGAACAATGGCAGACACACTTGTTATTCGCAATGTTGACAATGCTGATCTCGGTGTCTACACCCTTCGTGCGGAACTCACTGCTGATGCATCACAGTATGGAGAGTCAGACATCACAGTAGCTGCAGCCTCTGCACCAGTGATTACAACACAACCACAATCGGTGTCGGTCTGCGAAGGTGAAACAGCAACACTCTCTGTTGGTGTTCAAGCTACCGGCGAGGTTACGTATGCATGGTCGAAGGATGGAACCGTGTTGCCAAATGAGACCTCTGCCACAATAACCTTTGTTGGCACATCGGCGCGAGGTGGCTCGTATTCCGTTGTTGTTTCAACAGCATGTGGTTCTGTAACATCAGCTGTGGCTTCTGTTACTATCGATCCTGCTACGCAATTCACGCAGAATCTGCCGCCTACAACAAACGTCACACTTGGTCAAACGCTGACGTTAACGGTCGCAGCTACCGGTGCAGGTACTCTTCAGTATCAGTGGTATAAGGATGGAACGGAGCTGACGGGTGAAGTTGCTCCAACGTTCACCAAGCCAAATGTTGTTGCCACGGATGCAGGTCGGTACTGGGTACGAATTCGTACGGCGTGTGGAGATACGTTCTCTGACACAACAACAGTTGCAACATCCCTCGTATCGTCGGTTTATGACGCACTGCTCGACGTCGTAACGAATACATCGCTCGCACCAAATCCATCAAGTGATGCTGCAGAGTTCTCATTTGACCTTCTGCGTACGTCACACGTCACAATTTCGCTTCTTGACGCCTCTGGCCGGCAAGTTGTACAGGTGATGGATGCTGAGCTCGCTGCAGGACCGTATGTTCGCACCATAAACACGTCCATGCTTGCCTCTGGTATGTATGTCGTTGTTGTGAACGTTGACGGTCGTCGCGCCCTTCGCCCCCTCTCCGTCATCAAGTAATTTCGCGTCAACACGTTCATCGCGGGGGAGCATGCACGGCACGCTCCCCCGTTCTTGTTCGCCACGGAAGATCCGTCATGAGAATTAGTGTCCTACTTCCCTTCCTCACCTTCATCCTTTCTGTTGCATCAGCGCAAGATGTCGTCGTGAGCGAGTACTTTAACGAAGTCAACCCCGAACAGGAGTGGACCGAGATTCTCGTTATCAAAGACGACATGAATCTTGTTGGATATCATGTCACTGACCATGAGGGACAACACGAACGTCGAATTGGTGGTTTTACGTTTCGTGATGTTGCTCTCTGGCGCCATGTTCGCGCTGGTACGATCATTGTTGTTTTCCATCGCGACGTGCCAGCTAATACACGTCGTGACGATAATCCTGACGACGGCTTCCTCCAATTCAGCAAGTTTGATGCAGCCGTGTTTGACCCGTTTTTAGCTGCAGATGGACCAAACATTAATCAGGATCGAGACTACATTGAGATACTACGGCCTGATTCTACGCACGTTCATGGTCTTGGTCATGGGAATCCTGGCCCGGTGTACGTTAACTCTCCACGTCCAAAGGTGTTGCTTGATACTGGCGTTATTGGAGGAAATCGAGCACCAGGAATTATCGGTCGTTCTCTTGCAGCATATGATGCAGACCGAACACGAGACTCAGCGGCATTAACGATTGGTGGATCACGTGGACTTCCAAATCAATATGATTTGCCGAGAACACTTCAGGGATTTGTTTCGAGAAATCACCTGCTATGGCGTGAGTTACGCCAGCCAACATGGTCGGCAGCACCAACAATCACAATCGGTAGTCAGACAGCTCGATCAACCGAGATTTCATGGACACCTGTGACGGATGTGTATCCAGCTGATGGTGTCACTGGTGTGATGATCCTTCGTGATACGAATGCCTTCGTCGGATTCCCCTCTGCTTTGATTCGTGACGGTGTCAATTTTGGTGTTGGACAGTCAATTGGTACCGCCGAGGTCTTAGCGTTTGTACCAACAAGAGACGGAACACGATTTGTTGACTCTAACAATGTACGTTGCGGGGCTCGGTATACGTATCGAACCTATGCTTATCGATTCCGTCCAGATGATCTGCTGCTTCCAAGCCAGACACCTGATTCGTCGGCTCGCGGACGGCAGTGGATTGACGGCCAGTTTGGACAATCACAAACAATTACAAAGTCGACACCACAAAAGCCTGTCCTTTCAGCATCTCGGACTCAGATTTGCTCAGGTGACACACTCACAATATCAGCAGCTGTTGGTGCGGGAATCACGTACTATGAGTGGTATCGTGATGGACAGGTTGCACAACTTGTCGGGACAACGAGTGTCATCGTATCACAGCCAGGAACATATCGACTTCGCGTTCTGGGCGAAGGTGGATGTTTTTCTGAAAGTGATGACTTTGTCGTTACATCACTACCAGCCCCTAATGTTCCAATCTCACCAAGTTTGCCACAGGTGATCTGTGCAGGAGATTCTGTTGTCTTTACAGCAGGAATTGATGCTCCATCCTACGAATGGATTCGTGACGGAGTCATCGTGCAAGGGGCAACGGGGCGAACGTTTGTAGCGCGTTCTTCGGGTGAATACATTGTCCGTGTACGAACTCAACAGGGCTGTCCTGGTGTATCGCCAGCTGTTCGAGTACGACTGTACGACACACGGTTCAGGTTTGAGCCACCAACACTCGATTTTGGTGTACTTGGAGCATGCGAGAACTCTAAACCCGCAACAACAGAAATTGTTAACGATGGAACTGACTCGCTGACCTTAACGGCTGCGAACTTCCCTGTTGGATACTCCCTTGTATCACCGCCCGTCGGAACAAAGATTGCTCCTGGAAGCCGGCGGACAGTTGTGATTCTCTTCGCACCGCCAGCACTCGGTGCTTTTCCTGGACAAGCAAGTTTTGAAGTTCAACCATGTCGTTCGAGTGGTGTTCTTGTCTTGTCGGGACGTCGTGATCAGGCCGTTGCAACACTCGACCAAGCAGCACTTGATCTTGGCACCTATACAAACTGCCCGAATGTTATCATTCGAAACGATTCCGTGTTCCGAATTACGAATACCGGAACGCAGGACATCGTAATCCGACCACCTCAAGTTGATCCGCCGTTTTATCTGATTTCTCAGTTCCAGCAGGTAGTCTTACAGCCGGGTCAGACGGTTGATGTTCGAATTCAGTATCGTCCGCTTGGAGCTGATCTTAATCGCGGCGTCATCAATGAGATTGCTTTTCCATTTCAAGGAGCATCGTGTGACGATACGTTGCGCGCAACATTACGTGCAGCTACATTCACACCTTCATATCGTGTGGAAACACCAACGATATCGTATGGTGAGGTCGTTCTGTGTTTGCGACCAACTCTTGACTCGGTTATGACGATTACGAACACGGGTAACGTTGATATAGACGTTCGATCGTTAACGAGTGCTACAATAGTTGCAAGTGATCTGCCACTTACGGTGGAGGTCGGTACTACGAGGACATTTCGAGTCTCTGCACCAACGTCTGGACTTGGCCAGCTGAGGCATGGTGGAGTTTTAGATATCGGACCATGTGGCAGTTCAGATTCCATCTTTGTTACGGCTACGGTACAGAATCCTCGATTGGTAAGCGTTTCAACGTCGACATATAACATAACGACAACGACATGTACGTCGTCAGCGTACCTCTTCTTTGTAACCGTCCAATCAGGAGCGCGAATTGATTCTCTGAGATCTCGCACACTGACCAATATGGTTGCAATACAGGATAACGATACGGCCAGGACAATCATGGTTGGATTTACGATTCCACCAGGAGCAACGGGACCAGTGACGGATACGCTGAGGATGTACGTTGGACCATGCTCTGACGAAGCCGAAGTGATTGTGACGTATTCACGACGTGATCCTGAATACACCGTTCGTTACACGTCTGACTACGGTTTAGTAAGTGCGGGATCATTTGCGGAAGACTCCGTCGTCATAACGAATACCAATACCGAAGTCCTCTCGGTTCAGCTTCCCGATCCGGTCCCCTCACCTTGGGTCTTTTTATCGACAACACCAACATTACCCGTTGATCTATCACCGGGTGATTCGGCAATCATCAGATTCCGATATACTCACATTGGTGACGATCGTTATGACACCGTCCGTATTCCGATAACGATGCAGGTGAAGGATTGTCCGGTCGTTGTCAACACGGTGACCTTAACCGGTCGTACATCTTCAGAACCACCGCCAGACACAACGCGGTTGCCACTACAAATTGTCTTACCGGTTCTCGTCACAGCCTATCCTGGTGACGACATTGACATTGATGTGGCGTTACTCACCGATTCGATCCTAACAGGGCGCGGCGTAAACAACCTGCGAGGAATACTTCGATACAACGGTTCCCTGTTACGTCCGCTTTCGTTTGTGAGCAATGTTGCCGGTATCACAGGAACGGTCATCGAACGTCGACCCGGCGTTGCAGATGTTGTCATCTCTTCTCAGACGGAACTTGTTCAGGGTGATCCAATTGGACGAATTCGTGCGCGAACATATCTCGGTACAGAAACCAGCACCGTTCTGAATGTCGACTCCGTGACAGCAGACAATGCCATCGTTGAACATCGCGACGGACAGTTAACGATGCTTGCCTCATGTGGCGCAGACGTGCGAACGATATCTCTTGGAAGTCCAGCAGCACTTGTGGTGAACGGAAGTGGTACGGAGCGGCCGACGATTGTGTTCACAACGGTTGCAGATGACGGCACGAGACTGGAAATCCTCGACGCCAACGGCAGATTATGCTCGACGCCTGTCGACGGCCGACTCCGTGCATCAACGTATTCCGTTGACATTGACACATCTCAACTCGCAAGCGGCCTTTACGTTGTCGTTCTTCGCAACGGGATAACGGTACGATCCGTGCCTTTTACCGTGTATCGCTGAGGTAGCACTCGTATCTTTGCGACCGAACATCGGAGGAATCGTGAAGGTACTGGTAACGGGTGCGACGGGGTTTGTTGGAAGCCACGTTGTAGACATTCTGCTCGAACGCGGATACGACGTGTCATATGTGGCACGTGCCACGAGTAATCATCGCTGGCTGGACGGCAAGCCCGTTCAGCGTGTCGACGGATCACTCTTCGACATGGCATCATTACGAACTGCCGTTGAGTCAGTGGACTACGTCATTCACGTTGCAGGTCTCACCGCAGCCAAGAATGAGGAAGAGTTCCTCCGCGGAAATCGGGATGCGACCAGAAACCTGCTTGACGCCATTCGCTCCTATAATCCGAGCCTTCGACGTTATACCCACATCAGTACACTCGCCGTTTGTGGACCTGCTGAATCCGAAGACAAACCGACACAACCTGATAGCCCCCTTCGCCCCATAACAGCGTATGGCAGAACAAAAAAACTCGCCGAAGACGAAGTACGATCGGTTATGGGCGAGTTATCAGCCACCATTGTTCGGCCACCGGCTGTGTATGGACCTCGTGACTCTGCGCTCCTGACCTACTTTCAGGCCGTCAATCGTGGAATAGCTCCGATGATTGGTTTTGATGAAAAGAAGGTCAGTCTTGTTCACGTGCGGGACCTTGCTCGCGGAATTGTCGACGCAACATTTGCTGAGTCTGCAAACGGAAAAACGTACTTCGTTTCAAGCGACGAGTTTTACACGTGGCCTGCCGTCACAAAGGTCACGGCAAGCGTGTTAGGAAAGTCCTTTGTACTTCCGGTCAGAATCCCCCACTTTGCCGTACTTGGAATAGCTGGTATAGTTGGTGGAATAGGTAAACTCATCGGCAAACCACCGGTTCTTGATTACGAAAAAGGAATCGACATCTCACGGAAGTATTGGATCTGTTCAAACGATGCTGCTCGTCGGGATTTCGATTACCGACAAGAGATTGATATCGAACATGGAGTCCGCGAAACGATTGCCTGGTACAAGGCTGCAGGTTGGCTGTAATGAAGTCGTGGTTATCTGGCACGATTGGACTCATCATCACGGCCATCGTCCTGGTTCTGTGTTTTGCCTTTTTTGCCGTTCGTATCGCTACTCGAAGTCATCCTGATCCATATACGGAAGAGGCCGGTGGTGTTTCGGAAACAACAAAGGTGTATCGAAACTCATTTGGTATACCGCATGTGACGGCAAACAATGAGGATGATTTGTTCTTTGCCCAGGGATACGTAACAGCGCAGGATAGAATGTGGCAAATGGATCTCTGGAGACGGACTGGACGTGGCCGGTTATCCGAGATCATAGGTAAGGAAGGAGTTGAGGTTGACGTGTTTATGCGAGCGATTGATATCGCTGGAATCGCTGCACGTCAATGGAAGTCGGCAAGTCCTACCACAAAACGAATCCTGACGGCATATGCTGCAGGCGTAAATGCCTTTCTTGAGCGTAGTGGTGGTGAGTTACCATTTGAATTTGATGCACTTGGATATCAGCCAGAACCCTGGTTGCCGGAAGATTGTCTCATTGTAGGTAGAGCGTTGTCATTTGAGTTATCACTTGCGTTTTGGAGTGATCTCACGTTCGCACAGATCGCAGCTCAGCGTGGTAAAACGGCACTAAAGGACTATATCCCCGGATTACCATCTGGTCCAACCGTTCTCGACACGGCACAAGTGAGTACTGCATTGCCTGATTCGGTTCGTACGGGGCCAACAGCTCAGCAGTCTACGTCGTCCGTACTTCAATCGATACACCCTGACCATGACGTGATTACCTCATTGGCTGAACGTATTCGTGACGTACGAGAACGTCTGGGTATGACGGCATCATCCGTAGGAAGTAATGTCTGGGCTGTTCGAACACCAGTAAAATCTGCGCTCGTAGCCAACGATCCACACTTAAGTGTGAGTATGCCACCGAAGTGGTATCAGATTCACCTTTCCTGTCCGGGCATTAATGTTGTCGGCATGAGTGTCCCAGGTTTGCCACTGGTATTCTCGGGCCGGAACGACAGCCTAGCCTGGGGTTTTACGAACGTTATGGTGGATGATGTTGACTACGTTGTAGAAACACCGGACTCTACGAATGGTAACTACTATCTCACAGCAACGGGACGTAAACGATTCCAGTATCGTCGGGATACTATTCGAGTCAAGGATGCACCAGATTCACTTGTTGATCTCCGCGCAACGGAACGTGGATTTGTGATAAGTGATGTTCATCTCCTTCGTAATCCTACACGTCTGTTTGGTACAACACGACGTCCGTCAACAAACATTCTTACGGCACGCTGTCTGACAATGCGGTGGACAGCACGTGCTACGTCGGACGAAGTGTTGGCTATGTATAACATCAACAAGGCTCATCGTTTTTCTGATGTTTCCCAGGCCGTAAAAACATGGCACTCCCCTGCCTTCAATTTCTCTGTTGGCACAAAGTCAGGGCTTGTAGCAACGGTGATTGCAGGTGTAGCACCCATTCGTGCAACGGGTGATGTATCGGCGTTAATCGATGCTCGAAATCCGCAGACAGATTGGAAGGGAACATTTCATCTCTCGACACTTGGTACGCTTGTTAATCCCCAACGAGGTTGGGTGGCGAGCGCTAATAATCGAACACATAGTCGCGCCGAACCTGTCATATCAGCTTTGTATGAGCCAGCATCGCGAGCGATTCGTATTGACGAGTTGTTACGTGTTTATCGTGACCATTCAGTTCGTGATGCACAGGTTATGCAACAGGATGTTGTATCACCGTCGGCTCGCACAACCGTGGTAGCCTGCCTTCCAGATCTCCAGCGTGGAACATCACGGTACGGCACCGTGGAAAAAGAGGCATTACGATTGCTCAAATCGTGGGATGGAACGCAGGCAAGTATTGATCCGGCAGCAGCCATCTATGCAGTATTCTGGCAACGACTGCTTCATAACACGTTTGAGGATGAGTTAGGGTCTCAGCTCTACGCTGATTACATGTTTGTCACGAGCATTCCCACTCGTAGAATGGAAGAACTCGTCCGTCAACCAAATCATATACTGTTCGATGATATCCGGACACCTCAACGAGAAACGATGTCTTGGATCGTAGTTCGGAGTTTTATTGAAGCCATTCGCGAGTTACGAACGACGTTTCAAAGTGATCAGCCTCAGCAATGGAAGTTTGGAGCGTTACACACCATTACGTTCCAGCACCAGTTTGGCGCACATCCACTCATGGCACCTGTTATGAATCAGGGACCATATGAAATGGGCGGTTCGAATACGACAATCAACAACACGGAATGGAAACTCTGGAGTCCGTATTCCGTGCGTGTCCATGCCTCCATGCGTGTTATCAGTGACATGGCTGACAGCATACAGTTCAGTGTTGTACCGGGAGGTGTCTCCGGCCAACCACTCAATGCCCACTATGCCGATCAAATGCAGCTCTGGTTAAAAGGTGGATATGTCCGCCTGCCAGTGCGGGCCACACCAGACGTTGGATTCAGACTCTATCACGTCTTTAAGCCGTCGTGACTTCATGATGTTAGTGATGATTCCGTAAATTGTCTGATTCATCGGGCGCAGTCACTCCACAACGACTCCACAACCCTCTTTGGAGCAGAACGCGTTCGCACTTCGTCAACGTAAGGAACATTCGATGTCCGTTTCCAGCGCCATTGGCGTACGTCGATCGATGAAGGCAGATGCCATCGTCGTCTTCATCGCAGCCGATAAGCAAGAATTCACGTCGGTTACCAAGGCACTCATTGCTGAGATCCCCCACGTCCAGCCACTCATTTCGTCCGGTGATTTCTCCGGAAAGCGGAATTCAGTGGCCGTCGCCTATACCGGAAGTGCTGCTTCAGCCCCTAGAATTATCTTGGCAGGTCTTGGAGATCGTTCCGATGTGACTGTGGAGTCATTACGTAGAGCCGCAGCAGCTGCCACACGTCGTGCCGCACAGCTGAAGTGTCGTCACGTAGCACTCGAACTGCCGGTCGTGAAGGGCATTTCAACGGAAGAAGCAGCCCAGGCAGTGACGGAAGGTTCCGTTCTCAGCCAGTATGCATTCGACAAGTACAAGACGGAGAGTAAGGAAAACGGCGGTCTCGTAACGAAGTTTACAGTGTACACTTCTGATAAGGGGCTACAAAAGGGGCTCAAGGCAGGTGTTGATACGGCGACGATTATTGCCGAAGGTGTGACAATTGCTCGCGACCTCGCCAACGCGCCAAACAACGAGATCTATCCGGAATCTCTTGCCAAACGTGCTACGGAGATCGGCCGTAAGGCTGGATTTTCGACAACCGTCCTTGACAAGCGTCGGATTCAAGCACTCAAGATGGGTGGCTTGTTAGGAGTTAATAAGGGCAGTGAACGTCCACCGACGTTTATCATCATGGAATACATGAAGGGCCCAAAATCCGAGAAGCCGATAGTCCTCGTTGGTAAAGGTGTCACCTTCGATACAGGTGGGATATCCATCAAGCCTGCAGCTGGTATGAGTGATATGAAGGGTGACATGCACGGAGCTGCCTCCGTGATTGGCACCATGCATACTATTGCTCGTCTTGGCTTAAAGAAGAACATTGTTGGTCTCGTTCCGGCAACGGATAACATGCCGAGCGGCTCAGCAATTGTACCGGGCGACATTCTGACGTTTATGAATGGAAAGACGGCTGAGATTGACAATACCGATGCAGAAGGTCGACTCATTCTCGCCGATGCCCTGTGTTATGCAGACCGTTACAAACCACAGGCCGTTGTTGACCTTGCCACATTAACAGGCGCCTGTGTTGTAGCACTTGGAACAATCACAACTGGCATGATGGGAACAGACGATTCGTTAAAGAATCGACTTCGAGCTGCTGCTGGTGTGACAAATGAATATGTCTGTGAACTGCCACTCTATGAAGAGTATGAGGAACTCATCTCTTCGGATTATGCAGACATTAAAAATTCTGGAGGCCGGATGGGTGGTGCCATTACAGCAGCACTCTTCCTCAAACACTTTGTAACGTATCCATGGGTACATCTTGACATTGCCGGTACGGGAATTTCTCCGAAGGCCGGACCGTATACACCGAAGGGTGGCACGGGTGTTGGTGTACGTCTCCTTACACACATGCTCCGTACCTGGTAAGTAACCACGGATGGTTTCTCTCGAACAGCGTCAGAAGGACTTTGAGACAGAGGCAGTGCCGCACATGGCAGCACTGTACAACTTTGCCGTACGCCTCACACGTGACGATGATGATGCGGCAGATCTCGTGCAGGAAACCTTTCTGAAGGCCTTTCGATTCTTTGATTCTTTTGAACGGGGAACGAATTGTAAGGCATGGCTGTTTCGTATTCTCAAGAACTCGTACATCAACCGATATCGTAAGACTTCGAAGTCACCCGATACGGTCGAGTACGACGCCGTCGAGGATTTCTACGAGACCGTTCGGCCTCAAGCTGTGGAATCAACATCCACGCTTGAGGAGAGAATGTTTGACAACGCTCTGGACGACGAAGTGTCAACGGCCATTCAGGCCTTGCCGGAAGAGTTCAGAACGGTGATCATCCTCTGTGACATCGAAGGATTCACGTATGAGGAGATCGCAGAGTTCATCGACTGTCCCATTGGGACGGTCCGTTCACGACTGCACCGTGCACGGAAATTACTCGGTGCTGCTCTAGAGGAATACGCGCGAAATCGTGGCTATTCCGTTGGCACCGGGTCAACCGACAGCATGGAGTCACCTTCTTCGTGAGCGGAGAGCGATTTATGAGCAAACCGAATACAGGACCCTCGGCCGACATGATTTCGGCATATCTCGACGGCGAGCTGACAGCCTCCGAACGTGAGGCTGTGGAACGTCGTATGGCCGAGGATGCCACCTTTTCTGCGGCCGTGGCATGGGAACGTGCCGTGCGAGATACTGTTCGTGATCGATCGAACGCTCTCCGTGTCGACGTTCCAATAGCACTACGCCAAGCGATTGCTGAAGGAATAGCGCGTGAAATGGCAGCTGCGAGTGAGCCTGTAGCGGAGCGCCCCCTTCGTGAACCTAACAAGACAGTTGCCCGCCCTTCAAGACTCTTGCGGCGGCCTGCCTTTGCCATCCCTGTCATTCTGATTTCTATCGTTGCTGGTATTGCTGCCGTGTGGTCGTACCGCACGTTTATGGCGACACCCCCACCGGATGTCGTCACATCATCAGTCATTCCGATTGATTTGCATTCCAAGACATATGAGAATTGGAATGCCGTTGTGAAGGGACAGATAACTTTAGCTCAGGTAACGTCGGATACGGTCGCTCTGAAGGAGTTTTTCCGTAAAGAAGGTGTTCAATACGACGTCTTTTTCCCCGAGATTGATGCCGTATTACAAGGGGGAGTTGTCTCCGTTGACAATGGCCGCAAGTTTGCTCACCTCGTCTACGCCTCCGAGGGCCACCTCGTTTACATTTTTGAGGTGGATACAAGGTCGTTTGAAGACAAAACCATGAGTCTGCCACTTGCCGTAGCGGAAAACGTCAAGCAAAGCAAATGGCATTGGGAAGAGCGCGATGGAGTAGGGACGATGTTTGTCTGGAAGTCCAATAATGTGGTATGTTCAGCCGTCTCAGACCTACCCACTCGGGACTTCTCAGCACTCTTCCGCCTTGAGGCATTGTAATGTATCGACACATTTCCGTTCTTGCCATTGGTCTTCTTGCTCTTATCACTATACCAACGTACGGTGGCAAGAATGATACAAAACCTGGATTAGGTAAGGTCTCGACGGTGGAGACGGTCCGGAAGGTTCAATCCGGTATGGCTGTCGATTTTCAGTGGAAGGACCAAGGCAAACTTGTGAGCTTTTCAGAGTTCACCAAGGGTAAGGTTGTTGTTCTGAACTTCTGGGGAACGTGGTGCGGTCCTTGCCGAAGAGAAATACCTGATCTTATTGAAGTACAGAAGGAAATGGCAGCCAAGGGAGTAGTCGTGATCGGAATTCCTCTCGAACGAGTGGATAATAAAGTAGCAGTTGTTAAAGACTATGTCGAAAAGACGGGCATCAATTATCTGAATATTGTTGACAGCCCTGACTTTGAGCTGTCAAGTGCCTATGGTGGTATTGCGAGCGTTCCAACAACGTACATTATCGATCGTAATGGGAAAATTGCCGAGAAGATTATCGGTATGATGACGAAGGCGAAGTTTATTGGTGCGGTAAATCGCGCCCTGTAATCCGGCCACCGTCTAGATCTTAGATCGTGACGTAAGAATCTTACCAACCACTCACGATCCTTTCTCGTAACTCTGACACCGTTGTGCGGAATATCGCATACGGGACCTTTGTAGTATCCGTCCATATCCGTGCTGGATCATAAACAATATCGTTCTCAATCCGAAGAATACCTTGACTTGCAACACGCGACAGCATAATTTCCCAGTAGTCATATGCATCATCAGGACGCCAGCTAAAGTATTCAAGAAAGACGATTGCCTCGTCACCTGGTTCAAGAGTAAAGTCTTGATCAGCATTGAGAAAGGCCGAGTCAACCGTAAAAGGTATACTGTTGTCGAATGAATGCTTACCCGTAAGCCAATGATCCGCTGTGTATACAAATCGAATCTTTTGACATGGACCCTCAGATTGCGGTGTTGCGTTCTCCTTGTGATTTGAAGGTTGCTCTGGTATTGGGTTCACATATCTGCCGCTCTCTGAGCACAAATCAGGAAACACCTTGCCTTTGAGGGTATCCAGAACAGTACAGATTGCAGCATACCTGAAGTTCTCACCTCCGTTAAAGCGATTATGCGTGCTGTCTAATGAATCGACTCGAACTCGTAATATCTGACTCGAACGTAGTAGTGCCCTTACTCGTTGTCGTTCGGTAGGTACCGGCCAAAATCGTTCAACGTGTTTCGTCAGTTTCCTCTCGAACTCTCCCAAATCAGTTTGGTACAACGAGGGCACAAATTCCGTGGTGTCATCAAGACGAACATCGGAGCCGTTAACGACTGTGTAGAGTGCTGCTGCAGTATCGTCTGTATGTCTCCGAAAGGCCGTTTCAAGAATATACTGGTAGAATCTTCCAGGATCCCAGTCGACCAGCTGATAGTATCCGCTACATAGTTTAGCAACCGTGTCGTTCCAAGGTGAAAGACTACGAAGGAAGGATCGTATAGAATCCTCATGAGCATATCTGGCAATACTGTCGAGATATACATATCCAAGTTTGACCGGCAGCGGCATGGATGGTGTTATCGGCGGTAACACACTCAGATACGGATACTTGGTCTGAAACATCCGTATCTCATCCGTCATAAAGCTACCAGTTGCAAGCGATGAGTTAATACTAATCTTACGATTGGGAGTGCGTTGGGCATGTGCGGTGGTTACCAATACCGACCATGATATCAAGAGTAGAAAACAACTTCTGATGATGACGTGTAACCTCAATGGAGAACTACGAATTGCCCAATTCGTGTCATGTCCGACATTGTAGCAGTAAGTATGGAGCAGTAGCCTCATTCCGACTCACGAGATTTTGCTAGATTGGCAAAAAAGAAGATTTTCGATGAGTTGTCGAGATGTACATGGTCGTTAAACATACTATCTACACTGATACGGTCTACATGCTTCGTATTGTCCTCGTAACCTAGGTCAGTCGGGTTGCTTCACAAGATATGGCTGGGTCCGAGTTCAGCGCAGGTTATGTCATTCCGCAGAGAATGCGATCACCTGTGAGTTCGCGATTATCACCACTACCCTGCAAACGCTTCGATGTCTGTTCAAGATGATGAGCATATCAGATCTGTGTTGATACCTGTACTAAGCGATAATCGGAGTCGACCGTAGATCTGGTTGTACCGACGTAATGTTGAGTAGCTGAGATACGTCGCTCCAGAGTATGGAGAGTTTATTCTCATCGCGTGCCGTGACAGTGGCAAGCACATCTCCTCGACGTACACTTCCGCCAATATCGACGTGGAGGACAAGTCCTGCATCAGGTTCAATCGTATCGCCTTCGATAAATCTGCCAGCACCAGCGGTATTTACGGCAAGGGCCAGACTGCGGGCATCAATCGGTGCAAGGTATCCCGTGTTCTCTGCAACAATTGTCCGAAAAGCAGCCGTAGAAAATCGCTCTTCGGACCGATTCCAGTCCCCTCCTTGTGCACCTACCATGTCCATAAACACCGTGTACGCCGAGCCACTCTGTATGAGGTGCTGGGCATAGTCACGGCCATCTTCAACCGTTCGCACAATGTTTCCGAGTTTGAACATTCTTGCAGCGAGTTCGATGGTGAGTATCGTAACGTCGGATGGTCCGTGTCCTTGGACAACATCACGTGCCTCAACAACTTCAACCCAATTACCAACGGACCGACCAAGCGGCTGAGACATTGATGAATAGACAAGGTCCGTCGGAATACCTGCTGCTTCAGCCGTCGTGCGTATAGATTCTCCCAGCAGTTCGGCGTCACGGAGTGTTGGCATAAATGCAGCAGAACCAACCTTCATATCCATGACAAGTCCATCAAGGCCTTCAGCAAACTTCTTCGAGAGGATACTTGACGTTAACAGTCCAATCGCTTCAACCGTACCCGTCACGTCACGGAGTGCATAGAGAATCTTATCGGCAGGCGCAATGTTGTCCGATTGTGCAGCCATAAACATATTTATCGTACGTCGATACCCATCCATTTCGTCTATGGAGAGTGCTGTTCTGAAACCTGCTATACTCTCAAGTTTATCGACGGTGCCCCCTGTATGCCCCAAACCACGGCCCGAAATCATTGGAACACGTAGACCACCAGCGACGGCTATGGGGACAAGGCACAGTGAGACTTTATCACCAACACCTCCCGTTGAGTGTTTGTCAATACTTGGAATGCCATCGTTAAGGGGCAAAAGGCGCGCACCGGATTCGGCCATGGCCTGGGTTAAGGCAACGATTTCAGGTGTGGTGAGTCCATGAATTCGTGCTGCCATGAGAAAGGCCGCGGCCTGGGCTGTTGATACCGCACCGGATACAACGCCCAGCACAAAGGACGTCATCTCGTCGCGTGTCCACGCAGCTCCCTCGGCCTTCCGCCGTAACAATTCCTTTGTCGTCATTCATGCCTCGTTCTCATGGTATCTTTGTGACGTGGAATATCCCTCCGAACGCCGACTCCCGCACAAGGTACGAAATGAACTCCGTGACCTCCGCACGGCCCGTGATCGTCGTGAACACGGTGTGTTTATCGTGGAAGGACTACGCACCTGCCGCGATCTTTCGGAAAGTTCTCTCCATGTTGAGCTCGTGATCGTTGCTGATGGTGCCTCGGATGAGGTACTATCTGTTGCAGACCGTTTTCCAAAGGCAACAACGGATGTCGTACGCTGCAGTCGTAAGGATCTCGACCTTATCACCGATACGGCAACTCCACAGGACATTGTGGCTCTCGCGCGAATTCCGGAACGACGGCAACCGGGAGCGCGGCTGCTTGTACTCGATGGATTATCTGACCCAGGGAACGTTGGTACAATTATCCGCACGGCTGCCTGGTTTGGCGTGTCCGATATTGTCCTGCACGGACATGGAGTGGATCCCTATGCACCAAAGGTTGTCCGAAGTGCCGCAGGTGCTCTCTTTCGATCGAACATTATCGAAGAGTTAGACGTGATGTTTGACGGACGTCCGATTCTTGTCTCCGAGCCCTTTGGCGGAGCGCCCCCTTCCCAAATAGCTGATCTTCCATCGTGGGCACTCGTGATCGGATCCGAAGCTCATGGGGTGTCGGACATCCTTCGTAAACGCGCTACTCAGTCGGTGACAATTCCTGGCGGGCATGGTACAGAGTCGTTAAATGCTGCTATTGCCGCATCCATACTGCTCTATGAGGCAACTCGATGAGCAGGTTGTACACACCCGGACCGGTTCGTTTACCGTTTGATGTAGCCGCAGCTGGTGCATTACAACCACTCCATCACCGCAGTGCAGAATTCCGATTGATTGCAGAAAAACTGTTTACGGATTTATCGGCCCTGCACTGTAGCTCACGTCCAGTTGCCTTGCTTAGTGGCAGTGGTACTACCGGTATGGACGCAGCCCTTGCATCGACGATAACGGCTGGATCAACGGTCATTGTTGTTGCCTTTGGTCGGTTTGGAGAACGTATTATCACCATGTGTAGAAATCTTGGTGCTAATGTTCTACCTTTAACGGCTGAGTGGGGAGACGTCGTAGAACCTGAGGTGATTGCTGATGCCGTTCGTGATAACCCAACGGCAACGGCCTGCTGGCTTGTTCACAGCGAAACGTCAACAGGAGTAGCCATAAACCTCCGTCCTGTTCTTGACGTCATTCGCAGTATTCGTCCGGACATTCTGATTGGCATTGATGCTATTACCTCACTCGCCGTGCACGAACTACGTGCAGATGAATGGGACGTAGACATTATCGTGTCTGCTTCACAAAAGGGACTCATGGCACCTCCAGGACTCTCAACTGTGTGGATTTCGGAGCGTGCCGAAGAACGACTTGTACGTACGGCCGCCCTAACACTCAACATTGCTGATATTCTACGGGCAGCAAAGGATGCGACCTTCTTGTGGACTCCGCCGGTCACCATCATACGTCAATTGTCGGTTGCTTGTAGTCGAATTCAGAAAGAAGGACTCGAGAACGTATGGCAACGACACAGTCACATTAGTGATGTCCTGCGTCAAGGCCTGCGTGATCGTGGACTCTTGTTGTTTGGTCGTGCTACGTCCAACGCTGTCACTGCTGTTCACATTGCACAACCCCGAGAATTCAGAGAAACACTACTCCGGGAGTTTGATATCCTCATTGCGGGTGGTCAAGGACATTTGGCCTCCAACGTGGTACGCATTGGAACATGTGGAGATCATACAGTGACCGACATGTTAGATCTACTGTGGGCGATCGATGTTGTATTGGCTCGTGTTGGAGTAGATTCATGACGGATACAACACCAGCGACGACAACAATCCTTGTTGCTACGGGAAACGCTCACAAGGTGCAGGAACTGGCTGAACTTGCAGCAACGTTACTCCCAAACGTTACGCTTCGGCCGATGACGGATGTGCTTGGTTCCATCGACATTGACGAGACTGGTTTAACGTTTGCTGAAAATGCCTATATCAAGGCACGCACGATATTCGAGTTAACGGGTTATCCCGTTCTCGCTGATGATTCCGGTCTCTCCGTGGAAGCACTTCAGGGTGCACCCGGTGTGTATAGCGCACGGTACTCAGGACCAGATGCAACAGATGCTTCCAACCGTGCCCACCTCCTCCAACAACTTCACGGTGTTCAACATCGTTCAGCTGCCTTCTTTTGTGTCCTCTGTTACGTTGATGAGTACCGGACAATTTTTGGAGAAGGGGCTTCGAAAGGGGCTTTGATTACGGAGGAACGTGGATCATTTGGTTTTGGATACGATCCTTTGTTTGTACCTGATGGTGAAACCATCACGTATGCCGAAATGCCAACAGCCAAAAAGTTATCGATGAGTCATCGGCGTCGTGCAGCAGACGATCTTTTTCTTCGTTTGCAACCATACTTCACACCGCCTTCTGAGGATGTGCAGGATGGTAATGGTACACATGTCGTATTCGACACAGATACGAACGAACTTGTGCGTATCGTCATCTCGATTGTTGACCAACAGTTTGAAACAACAGCTAGACTCATACGACGACAAGCAACAACTGTTGACCGTTATCGTGAGATCTACGAAGCAGTTCTGCAGACCTATCTCTTTGCAGGATACCCAGCAGGACTTGATGGACTCGTGGTGATCGATCGCGTTTTGTGTGAGCTGATGCCTGAACGACCATGGTTGGTCAAGGATCCAAGACCATTCAATCAGTATCAGTCCGATGGTGAAAACCTTTGTCAACAGATCTATGGCACTGTCTACTCAAAATTGATTCAACGCCTCAACGGAATCTCACCCGATCTGAGCGAACGTATGATTCGTGAGGGATATGGTGGAATACTGTCGCGGCAAGGCTTATCTGTTCAGGCACGTGAAGTATGTGTCGTTGCCGTTTTAACGGCACTGCAACGACGAACGCAGCTGTTATCCCACGTACGTGGTGCGTTACACGTTGGCGTTCACATGCGTGATCTGTATGACGTCGTTGACGTTGTCATCGAACAATGCGGTAAACAACGGGCAGCCATGTTGGAGTCAGTCATTGAGGAGCTCCGACCTGTATGAAGTACCTATTCCGCCTCGTACAACTTGTTGTTTGTACATGCATGATAATGTGCACACAAAACGTTGTACGTGCTCAGATTCGCACACCGGAACGTGTTGTTGCTGGTGACAGTGTACGACGATCATTGCGACCACAGCCGGTTCGAGAACTCCGGGCTGACATTGATAACATCCTAACAACAGCGGAGTGGTCTTCATCATCTGTGGGTGTCCTTGTTGTAGCGCTGGAAACCGGTGAGGTTATCTATCAGCGTGATGCCGATCGGTACTTTACGCCGGCGTCATTACAGAAACTCTTTACAACCGGTGCTGCGCTGTCAACGTTTGGACCGGAACATCGTTTTGTAACATCCATATACCTCGATGGGAGTATTCAACCGAATGGTGAATACGATGGAAACATCATCATTCGTGGTGATGGTGACCCATCGTGGAGTGCGAGTTTTGGTCAGCCGGTTGATACCATACTTGATCGTATCATCGATATCATTGACGCTGCGGGGATTCGTAGCATTCGAGGTGCACTCATTGCTGACGATGATGTGTTTGACGATGAGCAATATGCACCTGGATGGTCGTGGGATGATCTTGCCTATGCCTATGCTGCACAGGTAGGTGGCCTTGCAATTGCCGATAACTCCGTTCGCATTTCCGTCATACCACCACTCAGTGCATCAGATCTTCCCCTTGTGAAGGTTGTACCAGCAACGGACTATGTACGCGTGATACCTACTCTACGCGTTGTTGACAGTAGCGGTCCAACAACACTTGAACCGTATCGTGATTTTCGATCCAATACCATTGACGTTCTGGGTACGATTGGACTACGAGGTCAAACGGATACGGTAACACTCTCAGTGAGTGTTGAAAATCCAACGATGTATATGTTGACACTCTTGCGTGATGGACTCATGCGTCGTGGTATTCGTGCACGTACGGCGTTGATTGACGTTGATGACTGGTCGGAACAACTTGACTATGATCGGTATCGTCGAATTGGTGACGTACGTTCACCTCGGTTAGCAGACATTGTTACCACCATCAATCGGCGGAGTCATAATCTCGGTGCGGAAATGCTCTTAAAGCACGTTGGTCGCGCTGTTACCGGCGAAGGCTCATTTCCCTCAGGTGCTGATGCCGTGCGGCGATGGTTACGGCAAATGGGAATATCACCTACAGAACAAACCATCGTTGATGGGAGTGGATTGTCACGACTCAACCTATGTACACCGCGTCAGCTTGTATCTCTTCTGGCATCAATGCATCGAAGTACATCGTCGGCATCCTTCCGTCAGTCGTTGGCAGCACCAGGTGAAGAAGGAACGTTACGACGTCGCCTCATCGATACACGAGCTCAAGGGGCTATTCGTGGTAAAACGGGATCAATGAATAACGTGTCAACGCTAGCTGGTTATGTTGACACACGAGATGGTGAACAATGGGCCTTTGTAATCATGCTGAATAACATCGTTGTCCCACAAACGATGTCACAGAACTTGCAGGATCTTATTTGTATGCGGCTCGCCAGCTTTAGCCGACGGTAATGGCTGCCAGTGATGTTGGATGTCTCGATTGCTCAAAACATATCAACGTCACTTCCCTACTGCGTGCCAATTTCTTTTTTAAAGAAGAAACGTTTCGACACCGTTGATGCAGATCCAAATGTTCCGAGGCCTCCGGTTACGCTCGCAAGGTTCGGATTGTAGGCGCGAATAAACTGTACTTGTTTGAACCAATTGGTGAAGTTGATGTCGCCGCAGTATACCGTTACCTCATGCGGCCCAAACCATTTAAATGCACCCCAGTAGAACACACCGGAGGCAAGTGTGTAGACAATTCGTGTTGTTTCGAATCTTCGTGGAGATGTACTCTGATAGTCATCAAGTTCAACACGTCGATTGGGCTCTGATGATGGCGGAGTTAGATACTCGCCATAACGCAGGGTGTCCAGACACGATACGCCAATGAGAAACTCTCCAAAACCCTGTGGAATTGTCCAGTAGATTTTGAGAGAGTCGCTAAATGCAGGGTTTAACTCATTCGCCTTCCCTGGATACGTAATCGTATCAGGCAGCGTTTTAATCCACTCGATTCGAGGAGGTGACGTCGTTGTTGCCGTGAGTGTTCGGCCATTATCCTGTACGACCAAATTGTACGTGATCTGCGGTTGCACTCGATAGGCCGTATCACTACTTCGATAGTAACCTCCGGAAGAGTCCGACACGTACACAAGTTCGTGCCTGCTGCCATCCGATCCTGTAATCAATCCCGTAGCTGTCGTTGTCATATCAGCAGCATAGGAAAACGAGTCACGCATGGATTGTGACCAGTATATCTTGATGTCCGTTATCGGTTTGTCAACGAGTAATGTCGCTTCGATTGTCAATTCCGGTATATAGTCATCGGGTACCGGATCACCACACGATACAACAACAAGAACCACAAACAGAAGAAGAAGTGTGCGGATTGTCGTATGTGGTTGGTTCATTGTCGTCTACTCGTGATTGTCGAACCTCTCTATGGTGCGTTCTTCTTGAGGAAGAACACCTTTGAAACCTTTGAAACGCTCGAAAACGTTCCGAGACCACCGACGACACTCGAAAGGTTCGTATTGTACTGACGGGTAAAGGTAACCTGTTTGAACCAGTTGATGAAGTTGCGATCGCCACAATACACCGTGAGTTCATGTTGACCGAACCATTTAAAGGCACTCCAGGAAAAGACGCCTGTAGAGACTGTATAAGCGGCCCGTGTCCGTTCCTTCCCTAGCGGTGTGTCGTCATCAAACTCCGAGTCGCGAATGCGGTTGTTCTTTTCATCTGTTGGCGGTGTAAGAAACGTTCCGTAGTTCAGCGTGTCGAGACATGTCATAGCAATCATGTACTCTGAATATCCTTCAGGACGTGTCCAGAAGACCTTGTATGGATCTGAGATTGATGGATCGAGTTCTTTGTCTCGTCCAGGATAGAACACCGTGTCACCAACGGTTTTTGTCCACTCAATCCGCGGGGGGGCTGTTGTTGTAGACGTGAGTGTTGACCCCTCAGCACGAGCTACGAGGTCGTACTTTACTTGTGGAGTGATACGATAGGCCGTGTCAGGCGATCGATAATAACCACCCGTCGAATCTTCAACGAACTCCAGAACATGGGTCGTACCATCGGATGCTGTGATTGTCAGCTCGGCGGATCTAATCGTCGCATTCCGATACGAAAACGAATCTGTGAGTGCTACAGAACGGTACAGACGAATGTTTGTAATGGGTTCGTCAACGGTCAAGATGGCTTCAATGGACACTTGTGGAGTGTAGTCATCAGGAACAGGATCACCACAACCTGTTGTGAGCAGGGTGACTGCCACAAGAGTGAGAACGGCGTAAACAGGGCGGAATGTCATGATGATCAGAACTTGATTTCGAAGGAAATGGTTGGGAGGATGGGTAGAAGTCGTACGTCGGTCACTTCAGGGATCTGTTCGTTCAGATCATAGAACCTGAACCAGATGTCACGTCGACTGTAGACGTTGTAGATGTCGAGGAAGATGGTGAACGGGAGGTCGAATAGCGTCGTGTTGTAGTTGACGTTCAGGTTGAGCTGATGAGACGATGGAAGACGTAATCCCCAGCGTTGCGACGGAACGATGATACCTCGTCCAGTTTCGAAACCTGGAAGTGTGCCTTGATATCGTGACGTGGCACCTGTGTAACTCTGACCGGTTTGAAACACAAACGTCGCTCCGATGTCCCACCGTTCGTTGAGTTTGTACAGCGCTGTAGCTTTAAAGTCATGGCGACGGTCAAACTTGGGGCGGAAAGGACGGCCAAAGTTTACGCTGTCAAATCGACCTTCCACCCAGCCAAGTGCGTAACCAACCCAGCCGGTGAGTTTGCCGACCTTCTGCTGAAGGAAGAACTCCACACCGTATGCTGTACCTGCTCCGATGTAGAACACCGATCCAACTTCACGAGCCCGTGTTTGTGTTTGATTGAGTTCGTTGATGTTGTGGAGTGTTTTGTAATACGCGTCAACACTGAACATGACACCATCCCATGGCTGTGTTTCCACGGCAAGGACGTAATGGTCACTTCTTCCCGGTGGAACCGTACGGTCTGTCGGTAACCATGTATCAAAGAAGGTAAAGTCAGGGTTTGAGGCCAGACGAAGGTATTGATGGAAAATACCCCATGCACCCTTGATGGCGATACCATCCGTTACCTGGACACGTAATGCCAAACGAGGATCAACTGTTACATGTTTACTTGTTGTCCAGTAGTTACCACGCAGACCAGCCTGGAATGAAATCTCATCCGTGATGAGGTAGTTCATCGAACCGTAGACGCTGTGGATATTATCCCAAACGTTGAGATTAAAAACAGCATCGGAACTCTGCGGATTTCGGCTTCCGGAAAAGTTTTGCTCGTAGGTAAAATTGTAGAGTGTACCCTCGTATCCCGTTTTAACCGTGAGTCTGTCGTTGGCAAACCATTCCAGGTTAACCTTGGCTGAATAATCCGTGATGGCGTTCCCGACATCGATAATGAAGCCAGCATTGTTGCCATCAAATCCGTTGTCGTACGTACTTGCCGAGAAGGTGACAATTGAGAAGAGGTCGTCACCAAACACGTGTGACCACTGCAGGGCACCGGCCTTGTTACCAATACCAATCGAGAAGTCCAATCCTTGTTGTGTGTATGACAAAGCATCTCGTGTAAGGAAGCCGCTCATCGACAGTTTGTCATTTGGACCTAGGTCTTGAGTGATCTTGGCGTTCACATCATAGAAGTTGAAGTCCGGGAGCGGGTTTTCAGGGTCATCAGGAATCAGACCAACAATGAGATCGAGATACGTCCGACGTCCACCCAGGAAGAATGATCCGTTACCGAGAGGTCCTTGTACACTTGCTCGTGATGATATCAAGCCGAGACCGACGAGGCCCTCAACATGATCTCTGTTCCCGTCCTTTTGTGTGACGTTGAGCACGGCCGACATTCGACCACCAAACTCAGCAGGAAATCCCCCCTTCAGGAGCTCAACGTCCTTGACGGCATCTGTGTTAAATGCCGAAATAAAACCAAAGAGGTGTGACGGATTATATACCGTCATTCCGTCCAACAGTACCAGGTTCTGATCAGGAGAACCACCACGGATAAAGAGACCGCTTGAAATCTGTGACGATGTAAGAACACCTGGCAACATCTGCAGAGCGCGAAAGATATCGGCTTCACCGCCGATGCGCATCTGTTGGATCTGTTCCATAGGAACATTCACTTTCGAGATGTTGATCTGTCGTTTTTCATCATCACGTGAGGCCTCAACGACAACGTCACGCGAACTCAATGCCGACATCGACATTTGAATTCGCAACTTGAGCGGCTCATCCTCCTTGATGATTACTTCGAGTTCGCGCTTCTCATAGCCGATACTTGTAACGGTCAGCGTTTGTTTACCCGGCGGAACATTGGAAATGGAGAAGAAACCGCGCTTGTTTGTATACGCGCCAAGCTTCGTGCCCTTTACAAGAACCGTTGCTCCAATGAGCGTTTCTTTAGTGACAGAGTCTTCGACAAAACCAGATACTGAAGAGCCGGCCATAGGTTCTGGCACAGCTGCTATTGCGGAAGCGCATGTCACAATGGTGAGAATGGCGACAAGCGCACGACGTACGGTAATCACGTGTTCCTTTTTGTCCTCGGTGTGTGGGGCGGGCGTTAAACGTCAATAGGCACGGAAAGTTGCAAGGCAGAGAAAACGAATTACGAACCGTATTCGTTCACAAGGCGTCTCAGCGGCTCTTTGTAGTTTTGTACGTCCCTTTTGGAATCACTCCCCTTCTACCATGGCCATCTACATTACGAGCGACTGTATCAATTGCGGGGCCTGCGAACCTGAATGTCCCAACACGGCCATCTATGAAGCTGGGGCAAAGTGGGAGCTGGCAGGATCGACCTACGAAGACAGCACGTCACCCGGCGGCTTTGGACGCGAGTTCTGGAGCCCAGAGTTTTACTATATCGTGCCGGACAAGTGTACCGAATGTAAGGGCTTCCACGACGAGCCACAGTGCGCTGCCGTATGTCCTGTTGACTGTTGTTTGCCAGATCCGGAGAATGTAGAGACGGAAGAGCAGCTGCTGAAGAAGAAGGACTATCTCGACGGGATCGATACAATCCGACTGCGTAGTTAACGCGTAGGCAGATGTTCGCAGAAATCCACATTGAACGCGGACGGATACGTGCCGTCCTTCCGAATACTGAGGCAACTGTTATCCGAAATGAGACGGAAACGTGGACTGTCCCGGGTGGACACGTTTTACCCGGTTTCGTTGATAACCATGCCCACATCGTCGGCCTCGGACGTCGTTTGACCTTGTTGTCGTTACACGACGCCACGTCGCTCGAAGACTGCCTAGATCGTATTCGTACGGCCTCCACACTCGGTGGCTGGGTTCAAGCCATGGGTTGGAATCAGGAACTCTGGGGCGTTCCCACACTACCCACAACGGCCGATCTTGATCGTGTACGTTCCGATGTTCCTGTGATGGCAACCCGTGTTGATGGCCATGCTATGTGGTGTAACTCAGCCGCTTTAGCCTTGGCTGGAATTTCTGCACGCGAATCCGTCCTGATTGATGACGACATGACACCCGTTTGGTCGGTTGTGCCTAAACCCACGGCCGAAGAGCTTGAGGTAATGATCCTTGCCGCCACAGAAGAATGTGCGCGTGTAGGAATCACGGAAGTTCACGATATGGACGTTGATGTTGATTGGCTTGAACCTATGAGGTTGCTCGCAGAATCGGGTCGACTTCCCGTTCGTGTTCAAAGTTTTGTTCGTGCTCATAATGGTCAATGGCGCGACTGGGGCTTATTGCCCGCTGGAGGCGAGTTTTTACGCATCTGTGGTGTTAAACTCTATGCAGATGGCGCACTCGGGTCCCGTGGTGCTCTTTTGCGGCATCCATATGCTGATGCTCCCGACACATATGGATTAGAGCTGCTGTCAATTGAGTCGATTGTTCAGGAATGCCGATTAGCTCTCGATGCCGGCTGGTGGAGTATCGCCATTCATGCCATTGGAGACGCGGCAGTTCGTAACGTGCTGGACGCATACACGGTCGTACGATCTTGGCCCGACGGTGGAGATGTCTTGTTGCGTATTGAACATGCCCAACATGTTTCACCTGATGATGTGTTGCGTATGCACGACCTACATGTGTTTGCCTGTGTACAACCAACACATTGTTTGTCTGATGCTCCAATGGCCGAGCGACGACTTGGCCAGGAACGACTTGCTGATGCTTACCGTTGGCAGTCGCTGATATCAGCCGGAGTGCGCCTCGGTGCTGGATCTGACTTCCCTATTGAGCCCCCTTCGCCCCTTGCCGGTATCGATGCATTTGTGCGTCGGATGCCCTATGGTTCGTCATCAACTTGGTGCGGTGATGAACGGATCTCGCGTCTTGATGCAATACGTGCATTTACATCATGGGCTCACGCTACCGCAGACATGGATCACCGACGTGGTACCATTGCCGTCGGTATGGACGCTGATCTGGTGATACTCGATCGGGATATCTTAACGTGTTCAGACGAAGAGCTTCGTGATACTTGCGTTCTGGCTACCTTTACGGCCGGTAAACGCAGGTATCCAGCATGAGACCAGACCTTCAGCAAGCCTTCAGTGAACGCGTCACCGACGCTTCGTATGACCGATTTACACGTGAACTTGATGCCTGGATGGGATTTCCCATCGAGTATCGGGTCTGTGAAATGCCCATCTTTACGAGTCATCTTCTACGGCAAAAACTGGAAGAAGCTACTATCTCCATCCTGCAACAGTGTTGTACGGAGGAAGCACGGCAACGGACTGTGTCAACAATACCAAAAGATTGTACTGTTCCGCGTGAACCAGATAGACCATTGTTTGCAGTTGTTGACTTTGCTATTTGTGAAGATGAGGCCGGAGACTATGTACCTCGGTTGATCGAACTCCAGGGTTTCCCGTCCCTCTACGGCTATCAGTATGTTTTTGCGAGTCGTATTCGTGACCAGTACGGATTGTATGACACAACACCGTTTTTTGGCGGATTAGATGATAAGCATTACTTGCGGCTGTTACGATCTGCAATCTTTGCCGACGTAGATCCACATGAATGTGCTCTGCTCGAAGTAGATCCAGATCATCAAAAAACACGACCAGACTTTCGAGCAATGGAGCGGCTGATTGGACTACCAACGGTCGATATACGGTCCGTGGTAAAGCGCGGAAACGGACTGTTTGCACGGATTGACGGTCGTGACGTACAACTGCGACGAGTGTTTAATAGAGCTATAGTTGACGAACTCGAACAGTCCGGAACACAACTTCCTTTTGCGTGGACGGACGATCTGGATATTGAATGGGCCGGACATCCAAATTGGTACTTCCGGATCTCGAAAGCTGTATTGCCCTGGTTACAACATTCTACAGTACCACGAACAACTCTGCTTCATGAGATTGGTGAGCTACCTCACCACCTGGATAGGTTCGTGTTAAAACCGCTGTATTCATTTGCTGGCCAAGGTGTTGTTGTCGCACCCACGGAGGCGGATATTGCTGCAATTCCCGAACAACAACGTGAGGGATGGATACTCCAGGAGCGTGTTGACTATGCATCCTGCGTACCAACGCCGTTTGGATCCAACCGCGTTGAGATTCGCGTGATGACAATCTGGCCCGATGACGAACCTGCACCACACTGTGTGATGTCCTTGGCTCGCACCGGACGCGGTAAACTTATGGGCGCACGGTATAACACTGAACCGTGGACCGGTTCCAGTGGTTGCCTATTCGTGTAGTTGACCTGTTACTGCGCGAGTAACAGGTCTATCTTCATCGATGCTTCGTCGATAAACTGTTCTTCCGGGAGTACGCCGACTTCCTTAAACTGGATTCGACCGTCCTTACCAAGGAAGAACTTCGTTGGGATGCCCGTTACGCCATAGTTCTTCACAACGTCATCTTTTTCGTCGATGTACATCGGGAACGTCAGTGTTGGGTTGTTTTTCAGGAAGTCCGTCACAAGCTTTTTACGTTCACCACCACGTTCCCAGACATTTACAATGGCAAACACAACATTAGGATTATTGCGGTACTTCTCGTAGAGCTTCTGGAGGGATGGGAACGACATTCTGCAAGGTCCGCACCATGTTGCCCAATAGTCTACAATGACAACTTTTCCCTTCCAGTCGCTAATCTTTGATGGTTTACCAGCAAGGTCAACAAACGTGCCATCAATGAGCGGAAGGTTCATCATTTCTGTACGGAACTTATCCATCGATTTACGACGGCCTTTTTCACGTAATGACGTGAGCTCTTTCTCAACAGTAACACTATCCTTGCCAGCATCACGGCGCATTGCTCTCCATGCCGATACAACACCTTGTGTGGAATGGCCTGATTCAATCGCAGCTGTTGCAATCTTCTGTGCTTCAGACGGATTCGTTGTCTGAAGCATACCTACGAGCAACTCATACGCTCCACCATCGGCTTCTTCTCCAGCGTCATTGATTGCCGCACGGAGATCAGTAAGAGCCTCGGCTTCATTACCCATGGCGCGCAGTACGGCACCACGAACAAACTTTAACTGAGACGTCCACTTGCGTTGTGAGCGTTTCCACTCACGCTCACCATACGTCGAATCACGCATGGCCACATCTGTTACGCCGCGAAGACCACGATCAAGGAAGGTGATGGCCTTTCCACGCAGTGAATCGTTCGCACCAGCATAATTGGCAATTTGATAATATGCCATTGGAGGAAGACCTGCCACCTTGTCGATAGACGTAACGAGTGCTCGTAACTCACCACCCTGTGTTCCTGCCTGCAATGCAGCATCGAGAATATTCTGGCGTGATGGCGAGTTAGGAAACTTCGAAAGGAAGTCCATGGCAACAGAAATGAAAGCCTGGGCCGACGTTGCCTGTTGGAGCGTTTCCATCGCCAGCTGCTGTGCTGCGCGACCCGTTGGATCCTTCTCTGCAAAGTCCTTCATCAACTGTCGAGCATCGGAGGCTTTGCCAACTATCTGCAGTCCTTGCGCAGTGGCAACGGCATCAGCCTCGGTCACTTTTTGTCGCGGTGTATGTACAACGTCGCTAATCCTTGAAACGGCTTCATCCTGTGTTATAATACCTGCTTTGAGCTCCATCTGAGCGAGAGCAATTTGTGCTGATACATTGTCCTTATGTAACAACGTTTCCTGTCGCAGCAGCGTCACTGCTTCATCAATATCCTGTGTACGACGGAAGTGAGCAGGAAGGTTTCCGAGATTCGTATACGCCTCGCGCATGTGTGCACCGCGAACAGCCTTGCCACTCGCGTCGTACACCTTTACACTCCAGAACCGATCCTTATTTGTGTCATATGTTGAATGTGCACCAACCTTGACCATAGCCAGGGCCACATCTGCTGGGACGGTTGTTGTTGCCTTCCATCGATCACCATCTCTCGTAAGCGTTACGTCTGCAGCGCGTGGAAGATCATTTTCTGCCGTAAACCAGTATACGACGGCGTGAACATCGTCGTTATACTCGTCAAAGTGTGCAGCCATTCCTGCATCTGGACGATACTCAATGGTGAGTTTACCGTTGTTAACGGGCTTCATCGGCAAAAAGGTCACACTACCTGCAAGGGATGGTAGTGTAACAGCAGCGACGAAGAACATCGACGTCAGGATTTTGATGAAGGGGCAAAAGGGGCTCATTCCGTTTCCGAAGGTTTTTGTTCAATTCCGTACAGTGCTCTGCGAAGTGTTTCAGCTTCCCAGATTTCACCAGCCCGTGCATGGGCAAAGGAGAGATTACGAAGAATTCGTACGACAATGTCAAGGTTTTTGACAGGCCGCAACATGTTTTCGTCGAACGTCAATCCCGAACGCTGGATAAAGGTCCGGCAGTCTTCACGACTCAAAAACGTACCGCCATGAAAGGCGTCGACGTAGATATCTACTTCGGGTACGTAGACCACAAAATGATACGGGAGGGCTACTCCTCGGATGTCGAGACCCGTCCGTTCAGCGAGAAGGAGTTCGATGACGGCCAGTGACACGGGCACACCGGTCCGTCGAGCGATGACGGACGAGAGATAGCCATTCTTCGTGTCATAGTACTCTTCCACCGCACCATGGAATCCTTCTTCATCATACAATACGGTATGGAGGGCCATGAGCTGCGTGAGGTCATTCGCCGGATGCATCGCGATAAACTTCTCATGCACGCGTAGTGCAAGGGCATCAAGGTAATCTGCAATTGCAGTACGATCGTCTTCAGGACGACCGAATCCATTCAGGAGGACAAGTGCCTCCTGAAGGTCGATGTCGGTTTCTGTGCGTTTGTGGGCTAGGACTAACAAAATCAGCGACGTTAGGTCATCAATGCGGAACTCCCGCTCAACGTCAACGGCTCGTTGATGAACAAGTTCGTTTTCCGTTGATTCAACTGTTGCACGTAGGCTCGGAAGTACTTCCCTGCCCATGTCGTGGAGTTTCTGACGGACGGCCTCACCAACGGTCTCATCAGGATCGTCCAACAACCGAAGGCAAGCATCAAGGTCAAGATCAATCATGAAACAGATGTCCTAACGTGTAAGGCCGTAACCGCCATCAACGGACAGAACCTGGCCCGTGATGTAGGTTGATGCAGAAGAGAACATCCATACGGCATCGAAGACGTCATCAGCAGTCCCGTATCGGCCCATAGGAATGCGGTCAACCTTTGAAACGGCAAGATCAGCACTTGTTGGATCATCGGGAAAGACAATTGCCCCAGGTGCAACAGCGTTTACCGAAAGTCGAGGAGCCATACTTCGAGCCAGTGACCGCACCATGGTGACGAGTGCACTCTTACTGACGTTGTAGGCAAGTCTGTCCTTCCAAATTTCAAATGCTCCTAGTGATGCAATTGCTACCAGGCGTCCATGCGAACCAGTACGTTCCGCCAGAGAATCATAATATTTCGCAAGTGTCAGCAGAGGCATGGTATTGACATCAATAGCCGAACGAACGGCATCGGGTTCCAACAGTCGTGGATCAATTGCATCGGGAAACACACCTGCATTACTCACAATTGCATCGGGCATACCAAGCTCGTCAACAAGATCTGCCATTGCACGTTCCAGTGCAGGAGCGTCCGACACATCAACGCGGGTGATGTGGCATCGTACACCCTTTTCCAGTACTTCGTTCCGTGTTGTTAGTGCAGCTTCGGCAGATGTCTGAAACGTGATTCCCACGTCCCATCCACGTTCTGCAAAACGACGGATTAATCCCCTGCCAATACGACGAGCTCCACCTGTCACAAAAACTGTTGGCATGTTAGTCCTTCATTGGTAATGCAGTAACACGCACTGTGCCGACGATAGAGCCTTCATGGTCAATGTCGAGCATCATCCCATCAACGGCGAACTCGTTGCGCACATATCCAAGTGCAAGCAGGTCATCAGAGGTAAACGCTTCAGTCACAGTTGTTACGGTGCCGATTGCCGTTCCATCGGCAAGCAGTTTTGCCCCTTGTTGAAGCCCCTTACCGCAAAGTCCAACAACACGCTGCTTGACTTTGTTATAACTATCCAGGCGAGCAATTACTTCCTGACCGATATAACATCCCTTCGTAAAGCTTGTGAGGTGAAGCAATCCAGCTTCCAGAGGATTGTACGACTCCGTCCATTCAAAACCAATTCGTCCCATCCCGGATGTGACACGTAGCCACGTATCGTCAGCACTACTCAACTCCGGAACATCCGATGACGTCAACGTTGCAGCCATCGATTCTAGCGTTTCCTTGGGGCCTACGATGATGTAGGAAAGCTCACACGGAGACGGGATGCGGATGATGCGAAGTTCCGTAGGGCTGGAAGTTGTTGCGGAGTGTTCAACAACAACCGTTTTCCAGGCCGAAAGGGACATTGTTCGAACGTCTACATCGAGCATGGATGAAACAGCATCAGCAGATCGAGGCCCCATACATTCGATGGCTGCAATGTCAGACGAACGGTTTAATGGCCGAACATCGTCTGCGATGATGTAGGTTCGTAACCACGAAACGATACGTCCTGATGTTCCTTCTGAACCAAGTAACCACACGGACGATTCGTCGCGCATAACCGTGACAACATCAATGATACGTGCCTTGTCGGTACAGAGAACGGTCTGAAGGCCTTCTCCGACACGTAATGAGGCCAGATCATTGGTGGACAGGCGGTGAAGGAGATCAACTCCATCGTTTCCACGGAGTTCAATCCATGTTGGTTGGCGTGGAATCCATGCTACGGAAGTTTGTGCGGCCAGCGTTCGTTGCCTGTCCGCCAAATGTGTCGTTATCGGCATCGGCGAGTTCATCATAATCTCACAAACCTACGAAAGAGCATCTGGGCTATGTCCGTTGTCCTTCTCACCGGTTCATCCGGTCAACTTGGTCGTGTGGTGCATCAATATCTTCTTGCCGCTGGCCACATGGTTATTCCGGCCGACAGGGATGTCGTAGATGTCACGTCAGACGTATCTGTAGGTGACTTCATCTCCAACATTGAGAACCTTGATGCCGTGGTCCACCTTGTTGGTGGAATTTCCGCAGGAGCGAGCATCGCTGACATTGCGGATACCGTTGTTCGACAACAGTTCGACGCTAACGTTCTGTCGGCGATGAACATTTTTCGGCATACATGGCCGCTCCTCGTTCGATCAGGGAATGGTGCCATTGTGACCATTGGTGCCCGCGACGTCCTGCATCCCCAGCGCAATCGAGCTGTCTATTCTTCGTCAAAGGGCGCTCTTGTTCACCTGACACAGGCTCTTGCTGAAGATGGACGTGATGTTGGTATACGGGCGAATGTGATTCTGCCGAGTATCATTCGCACAGAAGCCAATCTTGAGTGGGCAACCAATGGCGAAGATGCCGACTGGATTCGTCCAGAAAGTATTGCCGCGACCATTGCCTTCCTCATCAGTCCCGAATGTCGTATCAGCGGCGCTTCACTTCCCATGTATGAACGCATCCCCTACTGAGTCTCGTTCGTCGTCCCTACGGTTTTTACTGTCCTACTATCGTCCGTATGCCGGACGAATGTTTCTAGCCCTGCTCTTCATGATTCCCGGGAGTGGAATAAGCCTCTTCTTTCCGGCCTTGACGGGAAATCTTATTGATGGAATTGTTGGTAAAGGGGCACAAGGGGCTTTCGGCACATCCGGAGGTTTAGCATCGTCAACATCAACAGATCTTGTTGATGTCGGCATGATTTTCCTTGGTTTGTTACTCGTGCAGGCCGTTGTTGGATACGTCGTGTCGGTAACAATGGCACGGACAACGGAACGAGCGATTTCGGCATTACGCCGGGACGTCTTCTTTCATATCGTCCGATTGCCGATGTCGGTACTGACGGAACATCGGGTGGGTGAACTTTCATCGCGACTCTCATCGGATGTATCACTCATTCAGGAAACATTCTCGTTCTCAATTCTTCAGCTTCTCCGTCAGTCGGTCTTTCTCATCGGAAGTATCGTCATCATTGTAACAACAAGTCTACCGCTCACGATACCGATTCTTCTGGGCACACCTCTCATCGTTGGAATTGCCGTTGTCATTGGACGGCGCATTCGTCAATTGAGCACCAAGACCCAGGATGCATTGGCGAAAACCTCGACAGTTGTTGAAGAGACCCTCCAAAGTATTGCGTCGGTGAAGTCTTTTGTACGTGAAGAATATGAGTCACAGCGGTATGCGTCAGCACTGGCGGAAAACGTACGCTTAGCCATCTCAGGTGCATCGTTACGAGCCTTGTTTGTGACCTTTATCGTCTTTACGATGTTCGGTGGAATAGCAGCTGTGATTATCTACGGAGCAAACCTTGTTGCATCTGGTGAGGTGACGATGGGTACGTTACTATCGTTCCTGATGTATGCAATGTTTGTCGGAGGAGCTCTGGGATCGTTTGCTGAACTCTTTGGCCAGATTCAAAAATCCCTTGGTGCTGCTGTACGACTACGGGAACTGCTGGATAGTCCTGAGGAGAAGATCGGTACAAAGACGTCGTCCACCAGCGTTCGATCCGTCGACATCAAAAACGTCGACTTTGTGTATCCAGGACGTACGGACGTGCCAGTGTTACAAGGAATGAACCTTACTGTACCAGCTGGTCATCGTGTAGCCTTTGTTGGTCCGAGTGGTTCGGGCAAGAGTACAACTGCTGCCATCATTCAGCGACTGTATGAGCCAACAGGTGGAATGGTATACTATGACGGTGTGCCATCAACGGACTATGACATTGCTCAGATCAGGGCAAACATTGGAATCGTTCCTCAGGACATTGTATTGTTTGGCGGCACGATTGAGGATAACATTCGTTACGGCAATATTGATGCAACAGTCGAAGAGATTCGCGCTGCTGCACGAAATGCGAATGCTCTCGATTTCATAGAGACCTTTCCCGAGGGATTCTTAACCGTTGTTGGTGAGCGTGGCGTTAAACTCAGCGGCGGGCAACGTCAGCGTATCGCTATAGCCCGGGCACTGCTGAAAAATCCACCAATTCTCATACTCGACGAGGCAACCAGCTCACTTGACGCAGAAAGTGAACACCTTATCCAGGAAGCTCTCGAACGACTCATGGCTGATCGTACAACGATCATCATTGCCCACAGACTCAGTACCGTACGAACGTGTGACACGATCTACGTCTTTACCGATGGTCATATCGTTGAATCGGGCACGCACGATGAACTTGTTGTGCGTGACGCAGGGATCTATAAACGCTGGTGTGATCTTCAGTTCGGAAAAGGTTAACGAAGGAACCAACCCCAAAAACAACGGCCGGCACATCTGACAACTCACGTTGTATGATGTGCCGGCCGTTTGAATGTTCAGTGCAAACGCTCAAGTGCTTGCACGTTTTAGCGAAGGATACGCAGAGGCGCGCTTAGACGTTCACCGTCCGACGTGATGATGACAACGTTGTAAGCTCCTGACGGGAGGCTCGAAACATCGAAGCCAAGATCAAACTGTCCAAACGACATTGGTCCGTTATGAACAGTCTTTACGACCTGACCCATCAGGTCGACGATCGAAACCGTGACATCGACATTCCGTTGTAGGACGAATGGAATCGCAGCCGTTGTTGACGACGGACTTGGATAGACGTCGCCAACAAACGTGGCAAAACGCTCACGAAGTTCGGCAGCATCGTCTTCGACGTTTGTTGTCGGACTGCCATCGATAGGTTTGGCTTCGATCTCGTCACCAACCAGACGAAGTCCACGGAGAACCGAGTTCACGCGTGAAGAACCAATCGCAACACCGTTAGCGTATTGTTGCCGGTTTCCAGGAATGGTATCAAGTTCTTGTGTCACCATGTAGATGTCACCTCCTGGTCCATACGAAACGCTATGTGACCAGACGTCATGCGTTGTGTTTGCGACATCTTCGTCATCCACGATCCGTGTCCATGCCGTAGACTGTACATCGTCCGTAGTGAACGTTACCGTCGAACGACGTTCTCCTTCGTTTACAAGTCGATCAAGGTGAGCAATCACTGTTGCTTTGCCTGTTGGATGCACGGCCGCCTCAACGTGCGTGACCGTAACATCGGATCCTACGTCGAATGTCCCCAACTTCACCCACTGACTGTTCCGTAGTGTATAGTAGTCTACTACTTCATTGCCAATGGCATTGTCAGCGACGAGGACAAGAATTCCTTGACCGTTCGACGTAGCCGCTTCAACATCGCGAATTGTCGAGGTCGAGGCAATTGCGACGGCATCCGATGGTGCCGACCACGAGCCTGACGTGAAGCGTGAATGTAGAAGTCTGTTGGCACGTCCATTCGACTCTGCAATCCACAATGCTTCAAACGATGATGTGTCCGTTGTTACAACCTGAATTGATCGATCGTGTCCACCATCGCGTACCAGACGAACAGGTTCGGCCGCGATCCACTGATTTCCAACTTTATCTATGGTTGTGGCAACAACATCAGTTGTTGTGTCATTTCCGTGACGGGCCGACCACACAAGAGCAGCTCGTGTGCCAGCACTGTTAGCCGTAATAGACGGGCGTCCATCGGCACGTCCCCCAGGATCAGCAATCGATAGTCGATCAATCGCTCCATTTGCATGGACGACGGCCGCTTCAACATTCTCGGTTTGTGTCAGGATTGTCAAGTTATCCGTCGCAGAGATTGTGCCAGCCGAGCGTTCGTTCTGTGCCCAGGCAACAAGAGCGTCACCGCGCTCAGAAAGAACGGCAACTGCGGGATCGTGAATACCCTGGTCATTCGCGACAACAATTGATGCATCCACGAAGCGATGTTCAGATGCAGTGACGCGACCGATTCGAAGTATGCCTGACCTTGATCGTAAGGAGTGTTCTACCCACGCTGCAACGATTGCTGAATCGTTTCCAGAGATTGTCGGCTTTGCGTAGTAGAATGGCCCCTCAGGAGGAAGTGGGCGACGGAACAGACCTTCCTCAGCTTGTGGTCCTTCAAACAGACCACGTTTCCGACCATTTACACCAGCGAGAAGTCCACCTTCAAGTTCTTCGAAGACGCGGAACGATGGCATAAATCGCGGATCGTACACGGAGTACAGAAGGCCTTTCCAAAGCTCGATCTTGATGAGACCCCAGAAGGCTGTCGCCTCAAGTGAGAGATAGAGTCGATATGCTCCTGCTTCGTGATAGGTCTGCTCGACGGACTGTTGGACGGCACCGGAATACGTGTTACCGGAACCAACGAGAACCTGATTGTCGAACATCATACCGACACCAGCAAGACCACCAGCCACTTCAAGTTCGGCTCCGATTCCAGCCGTCATTGTAAAGGCATTTCCAATACTTGTCGGGAAATTGTTCTTCACAGCATCAGTGATCGTCGTTGATGAAGATGGAGGCGCACCTAGGTACTGGAACTGTGACCCGTCACCAACACCAGCGTTCATTGTGTAGATGCTTTGTCCACCAAGAGCAAAGGAAAACTTCGGTACAACTCCGATTGGTTCAACTTCGCCTCCAGCAGCCAATTCCACCATCTTGGCAATGAAGAAGACAGGACCAAGAATGTTGTACGACAGTGATCCATTTACCTTGTTACGAACCCGCATGTTGCGGTTCTGTAACGTATCCTTGAGAGATACTTCAGATTCAAAGCGGTACAATGATGTGTAGCCATCCTTTGTTTCACCATCACGTACCTGGGCTTCACGTCCCATATTAAACCATGTTACCGTGATGGCTGCAGAGACTTCTGGCCCTTCATCTGGTTCAGGATCAACGAACGAGAACTGCTTTGAAGCCGTGTCGTAGCGTACCTCGGTGTCAAATGTGAAGTTGCCCCCTTCGCGCCCTATCGTGAGCGGCAACGTATCCAGAAGCGGCATGTTCTGAGCAAACTTGGCTGTAGGAAGCGGTGTGTGTGCCGTTAAGGACACCGTAGCGCCATTTTGTGACCAGTCGCTGAAGGAGTTTCCATTGAGCCAGCGGGCACGCGGACGTAGAAGAATCGTTTGGCGTTGATATGCTGTTGGACCTGGCCATGGACCATCAAACCAGTATCCGATTTCCATCGTAGCATTCGGAAAGTCCGGCTGAATGTTCGGCCATGGGAACTGTGCAACATCAACGTTGCGAACATCCCAGAGATAGACTGTATCGTCCTGGATGATGGGAGTTGTTCGTTTGATCATCGTGTCCTGACGCATTGCAACACTCAGATGATCAAGCCAGCGAAGTGGAATACGACGCATGATGGTCGATGCTACACTGTCAGTTATGGCAAGATTCTTTACCATGACGTACGGTGTACCGGCTCCAGCTACAACACTTTGTTCGTGCGGACCCCAGCCCTTATCGGAAACAAGTGGCTGAGGTGGGAACGGCAACATTGTAATCGGATAGTCGAGTGTGTCCGTGCCAAGAATTTGTTCACCAGCTTCGGTAATACGCGATGTGGTGACCTGAGCGCGGAAGACAAGTCCTGGTGCCCCACCACCAATTTCAATGGGCATCATCATTCCAACACGTTCAAAGACAGGCAGGGTGCCATTTTTACGGTAGAAGATGGTTGTATCACGGAACACATTGCCGATCACAAACGGGTTGGCGTTTACAAGCCTGTACTGCACGCGGACGTGATGACTGTCTGTGACATTTGGCAGGAACTGCGATGGATCAAAGCGCATCGTGAATGTCGAAAGCGCACTTTTACCTTGTTGGTGCGGACCCCAGCCAGTTGAACAATAGACCCAGTTGTTGCGAACACTATCGATAAGTGCTCTGCGAATCGTGAGCGTGTCCAGTGTAAATGGGAAGGACTTGATGGTATCACACTGCCGGAACTCTGCCAATACCTTGATGATGTAGGGAGAGTTTGCAGGTGAATACACACGATCGTTGACGTCGATATCAATGAACACCCGGCCATCGTTCACATTGAGTGGAACGTACTGCTTGACGGTATCACCATTCTTGTTGACGGCACTGATTCGAACAAGTCCCTCAATGATAGGAAGATTGGTGATCGTATACCGGTCTAACATCACCCGCGTGATTGAGTCGGATACCCGAAACGTCGGATGCAGGTGACCATATCGATTACTGACGATTGGTGCCGGAATCATAGCCACTGTTGTGCGGAACGTCCGACCCGTATCAGGGAACGTGAGCGAACGCGCATAAACGGTAGCTTCAACGAATTCCGTGTTGAGTGGCCACTTTGTGATGAGCTGTCGCGACTCTGCAAACAGTGCCTGCGAAACAGGATTATCAGGGTGTACAGCTACGGTGTCAACGATGCGCCATGAGCAGTCGCGAGCGCGGAAGATGACACTGTCGATACGATGTGCGGCATCCACACCACGAATCAACTGGCCTTGAGCATCTACCGTAAAGGAAATCTTCATATCGGCAACTTCCTTCATGCCAGTTCGGAAGGCCCCTGTCAAGACGTCACCTAATGTGTCGAGTCGCGAAACAGCGACCGTCATCGGCGGTGGAATGATTTGGATTGGTAACGAATACGTGATGCCCTCTGGAGGGCCACCATCCGTCAAAATCCGAACGCGGTAGATTGAGGTGTTGATGGCACGAATTGGAATGTTCATCGTGACGGATGATGTCGGATCGAATCGTAGTCGATACACGGCATTCATCGACGTAGAGTCGATGATCACACCACGATCATCAATTGTTGCCACGGAGACACTGAGTGCCTGAGCGGGCAAGCGTGTGATCGTAATGGTGTTCGTTTGTGGTCGTGGAGCGACAACACGATTGTTTTGGGTATTCCAGGCTAGCGTGTAGGGACCCCAACCAATTGATGCCGTTGCCGTGAGTGTATCGTTAACAATGCGCAGTGGACGCTGAATCTTGATTGCACCGTCAATTGACGAAGTGCGCAAAACACTTACGAGTAATCGTGCATTAATTGGCAATCTGCCAACGTTCGTTGTGAACGAAGCTGATCCGCTGGAAAGATCAGTAACACGTACACTATCAATTGCCGCTGGATTTGTCCGACCTGTTACACTGAACGTAACAGACGTAGCATCGGCGGGTAAAGAATCGACAGTAAATGTTACAAGTGAATCGCGTCCTGCGATAAACGGTCCAAATCCACCATTCGACGATAGACGGCCTGGAAATGGTTGAATCCAGATCGGATGTCGGGACGAACTCAGTGCAACAGTATCCGAGCCGCGTTTTGCCCAGAGTCTGAGGTTAACCCACGCGTCAAGCGGGAAGTTTGCTGTCGATACGAGATCACGATTACCACTTCTTCCAATCCAGAACGTTGTGTCGGAACGGGAAATATTGGTGACGTTCTGCGGAACACTTGCGGCAACGGCCGGTTGACTTTGTGCTGAATCCGTGACGTCAAACGAAACCAACAAGGAGTCACCAGACTGCAACGTAGCACGAATGTCTGAAGCACTAAATGCGACTACATCTGAGTCACCTTCAATAAACGGCCCCCATGAACTCGCAAAGAGATAGGGTTTCGTTGTGTCACGTACGTCGATAAAGAACGGAAACTCAATTGCATCGGCGTTCACATCATTAAAGCACTCCGCTACAACGACTGAGGTAAACTCCGGAAGTATTCGTGTGTTGAAACGGATTTGTCCCGTCGAAAGGAAGAGTCCGTTCTGCGAAAACAGCACGGTGTCCTTCAGTGTCTCGCCAACCTGTGATCGTACGGAGAGCCGTAGCCGATTGGTGCGTGCCGGAAGTGTATCAATTCGTAGTGTGTAATCAAGTGATTGACCTAACACAAATGGACCATTCGCAGATGGTGTCCAATGAGGACCCCGAGTGTTGGGACGAATCACCAGCGGCACCTGAACGTCACGACGTGTCCCTGTGCCAGGACCGTAGATTGCTGAGACGGTAAGAGTGGCCGTGGAGAAGATCGTTCCCATATCTAACGTAAAGGCTGCACTGTCACCAGAAGCACTGTACGGTATGGTGATGTCGTAAAGAACCGTTGTTCCGCCAACGTACGGAATCGGAGAAGCCACGTAATAGCGAATGTTCGTACATGCAGGACCAGCGCCGCGGACGATAAATCGATTCGTTGCAGGAACGCCTTCAATAAATGGGCCCATGCCTGCTGAGGCTGCAATCGTTGGTACCGGCAAACTGTCCGTAATAACTCGTTGTACCTGATACGTCTGCGGCGCTTGTGCCGGATACGATATGTCAGCAGTTACCGACAAACCTGGTTGGTGGATTGCTTCATCGAGGGCGACATCAGCAGTCGTGAGATTTACTCCCGTCGTTACCTTGGATGTTACGACCGTGGAACCACGTCGTACCGTCATTTCCACGCGAGATGTCTGCGGGGGGAGGTTTGTAACCGTAAAGCTTGAGGTAAACCGTTGCCCAACAACAACGGGTCCCCAACCTGCAGACGAGGCGAGGTTCACGTTCGGTGGTCGGATGTCGAGAGTCTGCAACCGGCTATCAACACGCTGTGATCCGTCGACGTCGATATAATTCGATGTGACAACAAGGTATGGGTCCGGTCCAAACGGTAATATCCCCATGTTCAATGTAATCGACTTCAGCGTATCAAGCTGGTCCGCCAACGTTCGGAACGTCCCTCCAGAACCGGTATTCTGCCGTAGCTGAAACCGAACCTTGGTCACGGTGACGCCAGTGGGAATGTTTGTCACTGTGAACGTATTGTTCACAGTCACCCCTTGGACAAATGGACCAAATCCGGACGATGCCTGGAGTCCAAACTGCTGAGCGACGGCCGCCGCAGTTGCGACCAAGAGCACCAGCAATGTTGTTAACACCTTCATCTTCCCCTCCTAAACAATGTATGCGCAAAATGAACGGGCCCAACTTACGTAATTCTACGGCCATAGGATGGAGAAATCGTCCGAAAATCAGCGTACGAAACCATCATGTTTGACGTTGATAACGTCTGCGCTCCCAGCTGCTGTTGACTCCATATCTTCGCTCGGCGCGTCACATTTTACCCCCTGTGAACGCACAAGGACATTGAAACCAATTCTTACAACCGTTTGAAAGAAGTACCATGAGCTCAGAAGGAAAGGCTACGAAGACGGAGACTTCGGCGCCCAAATCAGATGCTGCCAGCAAGATGAAGGCAGCCCAGCTTGCCATCGAGCAAATTGAAAAGCAATTTGGCAAGGGCTCAATCATGCGATTGAGCGATGATAATCCCATAAACGTCGATGCCATTAGCACTGGATGCCTCTCACTAGATGCTGCCATCGGTATTGGTGGAGTTCCACGTGGTCGTATCGTCGAGATTTATGGACCAGAGTCATCCGGCAAAACCACCGTCTGTCTTCAGGTTATCGCCGAAGCACAGAAGGCTGGCGGACTTGCTGCTTTTGTTGATACCGAACATGCTCTCGACGTTCAATACGCTCAGCGGCTTGGTGTTGATCTCAACAATCTCCTGTTGTCGCAACCCGAGTTTGGTGAACAAGCACTCGAAATTGTTGAGACTCTTGTGCGGTCCGGTGCCATTGATGTCGTGGTCGTAGACTCTGTAGCAGCCCTCACTCCACGTGTTGAGATTGAAGGTGACATGGGTGATGCACAGATGGGTTCTCAGGCTCGCCTGATGAGTCAGGCCATGCGAAAACTCAATGCAGCCATTGGCAGATCAAACACAACCGTCATCTTCACCAATCAATTGCGAAGCAAGATTGGCGTGATTTACGGTAACCCCGAAACAACAACAGGTGGTAATGCACTGAAGTATTACGCTTCCGTTCGTATTGATATTCGTCGTAAAGACGTTATTAAGGACGGACAAGATATCGTAGGTAACCGTGTACGCGCAAAGATTGTCAAGAACAAGGTCGCTCCCCCATTTCGAGAAGCGGAGTTCGATATCATGTACAACGAAGGTATTTCACGCCTTGGTGACATGATTGACATTGCAGTTGAACACAACGTCATTACCAAGTCCGGCTCGTGGTTTACGTTTAAGGAAGAACGTGTCCAAGGAAGAGATGGTATGCGAAAGTTACTATCTGAAAACCCGACGACGTATGCTGCGCTTGAAGTAGAGGTGAAGAAAATCCTTCACATCCCTACTGCAGGAGCACCCGTCAACGGAAAAAAATCCTGAGGACGTAACGACGAATGCCCGTGATTACGGCCATCCGTCGGAACAAGAAGAACGGTGGACGCTGTTCCATTTTTGTGGATGACGTTTTTTTTGCTGCCTGTCCCATTGATGTTGCTGTTGGTATGGGGCTACGAAAGGGGCTGGAAATGTCACCCGAATTGGAGCAGCGTCTTCGTTCGGAAGACCGTCGTATGGTTCTTCGGCAAAAAGCTTGGCGGTTTGTCACCTACAAACCCCGAACAGAACGTCAGGTACGCGATGCTCTTCGGAAGCAGGATTGGACGGATGAGGAAATCGAAGACGTTCTTTTGTGGTTACGTGAGTTTCGTGCCGTTGACGACGTAGCGTATGCGGAACGCTTTATTCTCGCTTCGCTTGAACGAAAGCCCCTTTCGCCCCCTGCCATGAGGGCGGCATTACTCACCAAGGGTATTCCTGAACGTGTGGTTGCAGATGTACTTGAAAGGTTTGACGTTGACGTCGTTGATAATGCTCGACGTGTTGCCGAAAAGAAACTTCGGAGTATGACGTCAGACAATCCTGATAAACGTATGCAATCACTCATTCGATTTCTGCAGTATCGACGTTACGACTGGGATACCATTCGTAATGTGATTGATCACTGTAAGAGCACCGGTCTGCTTCTTGTACTCTGCGGTGTCTTGTGCCAACAACTTGCACAGTCACAGGTCCTGAACTGTCCGAAGGTGCGGTTACCCGAACGTATCAATCGTTTCCAGCCGACTACCCTACCAGTCGTGTCCCCGGATGGACGGTTCCTCTATCTTGACAGGAAGTATCATCCAGACAATACAGATGGGAGTAGTGATCCTGATGATGTCTGGACGTGTGAGAGACTTCCCAATGGACAGTGGTCGGAACCACAACGTAAGACACTCGTCGAAAGCTCATTGCGCCAGCCAGATATAGTATTCAATTTTACGAGTAATGGTCTCACTGCTCTTGTAGCAGGCAGATACGACGTGCGCGGGTCAGATACAATGATGACCTTGGCACTTCTGCACCGTGGCACAGGTTCCGAGCTCTTCTCCAATGTTGAAGTTCTACAGTTTGATCGGCCAATTGTTCTTGGAAAGAACTTTTATGCCCACGTCGCTGAAGACCGAAACACTCTCATTCTTTCAGCTCAGTTGTCAGATTCACGTGGTGATCTTGATCTTTACGTCTCGCGTCGGTGTGGTTCGGTGTGGACCTTTCCGGTAACTCTTGGAGACGGCATTAACACATCTCTCTTTGATGGTGCTCCATGGTTAGGTGCCGATGGTAAAACCCTCTATTATTCCTCTGCGGGTAGGAATACGAGGCTTGGTAAGGCAGATCTCTACGTTTCCAGGAGGCTTGATGACACATGGCAAAAGTGGTCAGCTCCAAGGTCTCTCGGATCATGTATCAATACGGTTGATGATGAGACATGTATCTCGTTAACACCCTCAGCCGACACTGCCTACATTTCATCGTGGGACGCTGAAACAGGTCGAACTGGTGTGTACAGTGTTGAACTCTCACCTGAACTGCGGCCCGAGAACCACGTCCGACTCTCCGGGATGGTCGTTGATGCCGTCACCAACTCCGTCCTTTCGACTGCCAACATTTGTATTGTCGATACATCTCGTAGCGGTCAATGTGATACAACGAAGGTTACTGTAGATGCCAATGGATCATACACACTTGTGTTACCATCTCATTCTACCTACCGGGTTATCACACAATCTCCGTTCTATGTCACACACCGTCAACTAGTCGGTGTCCATACGCTTGATAGTGTAACGCCGGTGCGCTTAGCAGTGCGACTGTTTGATACACGTCGACCACTGGCATCAGTATTTTTCGAACGTGCTTCAGCAGAAGTATCACGAGAAATGTTAGATACTCTCGTACAGCTCGTACGGCGATACGACGTTCGGAATATTGATATGGACATTGTGGGATACACTGATAAACTCGGCACTGTACCGTACAACACAACTCTTTCATCACAGCGTGCACAGTCCGTAAAACGCGAACTCATCAAGATTGGCCTTGACGAAGAACGGATTCGGGATATCGGCCGTGGAATTGATACTGTTTTACCTTCCGGTACGACGGAACATCCAGAGAGCAGAAGAGTTGACATCTTCCCTGCTTCACGACACAACGAACGCTAGTGCACCGCGTTGTTACGGTGTTATCGCCAGTGATGACACTCGGATTGCCCCATCGGCACGCTCTTCTTCGATCGCCAGTCGCCATAAATGAGCGTTGTGAACGTAGATAGCAAACGTATGAGGATCCCTCCACTCGGAACCTTCGTCGTGAAGTGGTGTCCACCACTGTCCGCCATCTGCATTGATGCGCACGGTACGTTCTAAATCATCGGTGCTTGTGACGACGATCGTGATCTGCTCGTTGCCGACGGGTAATCGTGCAAGTTCAAATCCGATACGTTGCCAGCCTTCTGACGATTCAAGTGTAACGTAACGAATAAGTGGGTCTGCCGTGTGCATCGCAGCACTGCCAAAGGTAACGGCTATTCTATGAACGGAATCTGACGTCATTGTTGTCGTTTGTTGGGGTAACGGCAGCGTACATTCAAGGGGCACATCGACTGCTGCCTCTGCGAACATCGCACGCAGACGGCTACGGAACAAATCATCAAATTCTGACGAGTTCGGGGCGACATGCCGTTCATCGTACCACCAGAACCAATCTGATGCTTCCGTACCAAGAATGCGGTCGACGTCGAATTCCGTCTCATGGCCCGAGTCACGAACGGCTTGACGAGCACGACGGAGTAACGACCATGCCAGATTTTTTGTGGGCGAGCCAATCCAGACACCAAATGTTCCGTCGATCCATGACCCTGCAACGATGTTGGGGAGCGTATGTCGACGTTGTTCCTGAACAACATCATCGAACGTAACAAGCTCGTATGCTCCCTTGGAAAGACTCTCACCGAGAGCCAACAAGAAGTCTTCACCGTTGTTTCGGTAAAACTCCCAACAATTTTCTCCATCGAGAATAATACTGATCACTGCGTCATCGAGCGCTTCTTCACCGTCATGAGCAAGAATGGCTCGTCGCCGCTCTTCAAGTAGTCGTACAAAGTCTTCTGCAGCCCGCTTTGGATCCCTATCAGCATACGAAAAGCCTATTGCATCACTCAGTTCACGATCACGCGCAAAGAGTGTGACTTCACCAGATTTGGTTGGAACCCTCCACGGATACATTGCGGCAGTAGGCCAAACATTTTCACCGAGGGAGTTACGTAAGACAACCTCGTCCGATGCAATCCACTGCAGGCCACATCGAGCAAACATGTCAGCAGCATCATTGGAGATTGACCCTTCTGCTGGCCACATTCCTACAGGAGGAGTCGCAAACAGATCTGTGTGCCGCGAAATCGCACGACGTACATGTTGCTCAGCATCATCGGCAAACGTTATGGCTGGGTGTGGTACCTCCATCGTTGTCACTGCTTCTCGAGCAACGTCACTATTTATCAGGAGTGGAAGAATCGGATGGTGATATGGTGTTGTTGACACTGAACCAGCGGATGTGGCATATCTCTGAATTGCTGGAACGACATCTGCACATGCACGACGTGTGATGTGTTGTATCGCCTCAAGGTCGGTCCATAAAAATCCACGTTCCTTACTCATCAGCGAACGGACGGTTGAGTTCTCCCTCCGAAGGCTCGGTGATGTCCATGCGAGATTGTAGAGCACAACAAGATCAATAATGTCATCGGTCGACAACGATTCTGGTGCCGAATGTGCAGTCTCTATGAGTGTACTGTGCCACGTTGTAATGTGCATCATGTGTGATGACAGGACAATGTGACGCGAGATGATCGCATGGCGTTCTTCTGATGTCCACTCTGCTGGGGCTACGTGTACAAACCATGGATCGACAGCACCCTTTTCGTAGGCTTCCAGCTGATCAAGTAATGACGGGACGATGTTTATGGTCGATCGTATTCCAGCAGCGTGGAGCGTGGCTGGCAACCACGCATAGTCCTTGACGGCATGGTAGCGGACCCACGGCAGCCGTAGATGAGTATCGACACGATAATCGGGTTGATGGAAGTGCCAGAGGAAGGCCAAACGAAGTGGTCGCATGCTCACAAACTACCTATATTCGACCCGATTTGCGGGAGTAGCTCAGTTGGTAGAGCGTCAGCTTCCCAAGCTGAATGTCGCGGGTTCGAGTCCCGTTTCCCGCTCGTGAACCGTACATTCCTGGTCGGAACCATCATTCTGCTGATTGGCCTGACCGCTACCATGCAAGCGTCGGACTCATCCGTCGTTATGCCCCGCGTCGTTGACCTCGACACGTTGGTATCGGAGAAGACCATCGACGTCACGCCGTATCTCGTGTATTCCACGGCCGATGATGTAGCTCTTGCTACGTCAAGATTTGACTCAACGTGGCGAAAAGTAGAGATCGGAACACTTGGTGAAGGGATCGTCATGATCCCCCATTGGAGAGGCATTGGTTGGTTTCGCGGAATTCTCCGATCTAGCTCTTCGTCTCGTCGCCTATCTCTATCGATCAACTTCTTTCATGCTGGTGCGAGTGAGCTCTATGTTGATGGACGACACGTTCGTTCATTTGGAACGATTGTCGATTCATCACATCACACGTCATATAACCCACAACGTGAAATTGTTGTTCTTGATCCGTGGCTTTTTCGGTCCGATACGCCAACGTATCATCACATAGCTGTGCGATTTGCCGCTGAGCCCTTGAGAGCAGATCTTGGTACATCAGCGGGAATTGGATTTAACATGTCGGTGGGTCGTACGGAATCGATCGTCTCATCCATGATTAGTTCGATATCGAAGTTTGACTATTCCTCACTCATTCCGCTCGGAATGGTCATCGGACTCGGCCTACTACATCTTCTTCTGTATGTGTTTGACGGCCGAGAAACTGTACACATATTTTATGTGGCCTATGCAGTCATATTCTGCGGAATCGACGTTGGTTGGCATGTGACAATGACGGCAACGTCAACATCGACAATCGTCTTCGCTGGTATCATTCTGAATGTCTTCTGGGTTTTAGTCTTCAGTGTTGCTCTGCTTCTTATTACACAGGTTTTCTACGGCCGGATTTCGCGTCGTCGGTGGCTTGTTGTTGGTGCTGCAACGTCTATAGTGTTTATCGTTGCCTTTATCGTCCACGGTATGGCTACATGGTTATGGGCGCTCTGGATAGTACTCTGTACGCTTGAAGTCGGTCGTATCACGTTTACATCAATGGGTAAGGGGCAAGAAGGGGCTTGGATTATCGGTCTTGGTCTACTCCTGTTTACTGCTTACGTACTGACGTGGTTCACAACAGTGTACAACAATTTCTTTTCCATTCCTGAATGGTCATGGAGAGTGTTGTTTGTTGTCGGACTTGTGAGTATGCCACTTAGTATCACCGTGTTTATGGCTCGCCGTATTACCGGCGTTAATCGAAGTCTGCGTGATCAGGTAACACGGAACGAAGAACTCCTCGCAGAAAAGCTTGTTCATGAGCGCCGAGTCGTCGAAGAAGAAATGCGACGCTCACAGTTAGAACTTGAACACGAACGTAAAACACGTGAACTCGAGGAAGCACGCAAGCTGCAGATGTCGATGTTGCCAACAACGATGCCCAAGTCATCAATGGTGCGTGTTGCCATGGCCATGCACACGGCAACGGAGGTTGGAGGTGACTACTTTGACTACTACGTTCATGCAGATGATCATGTCACCATTGCCATTGGAGATGCAACCGGTCATGGCTTGAAGGCTGGTGTAATGGTGGCAACAGCAAAGAGTCATTTCCAGACGAATGCGAAGGCTGTCTCACACGAAGACATTCTTCGAATGACGAGTGATGGTATACGCAAGCTCCAATTGCGGGGGCTTTACATGTGTATGGGTTTACTCACGGTGAATGGACGTACGGCATCGTGGACGGCGGCAGGTATTCCACCGGTCCTTCATGTGGCGGCGGACGGAGTAGTTACGTCGCACCTCGTAAAGGGTCTACCTCTTGGTTCGCCTTCCTCAACGGCTTATGAAACGACGTCGTTTGATGTCCAACCAGGCGATAGCATTGTCATGCTCACAGATGGACTACCAGAACTTTTCGATCCGAGATATCGAACACTTGGAATGGCAACAATTGAAGAATGTGTTGCCAGGCATGCTGCCTCATCGGCACACGAAATGGTGTCGGCACTTATTGATCTTGCCGAAGAATGGCGAGGTGAACAATCGTACAATGATGATGTGACCGTGGTGGTTGTTCGAATTGCTGAAACGATGCCGCCGAATGTAACGTAAGCGTAACGAGAGTATGATCGGTATCTCACCGATCTTTGCGGAATGATTGCCGCATCACGAAAACTCAACGTAATCTTTCTCTGTACGGGAAACTCCTGTCGCTCACAAATGGCTGAAGGTTGGGCAAGGGCTCTTCTCAGTGACGTCTGTGTTGCCTATTCAGCAGGAGTCGAAGAGCATGGCATGAATCCCATGGCCGTTCGTGTTATGCAGGAAGCTGGTGTCGACATCACTGATCAGTTCTCCAAAAACATTGACGGTCTCCCGAAGATTGACATTGACATCGTCGTCACTGTCTGTGATCATGCCCGAGAGTCGTGTCCAGTGTTGCCAGGCGCAAAACTTACACTGCACCGAAACTTTGAAGACCCACCACGTCTTGCGGCAGGCCTTGATGACGAGCAGGCCGTACGAATCTATCGGCGTGTACGTGACGACATTCGAGATTACGTCGAAGGCCTGCCGGCCTATTTTGAAACGGTACGTTTGGAACGATGAAACGTAGACTTCGAACAGCAGATCGATACCTTACGATCTGGATTTTACTGGCAATGGTCCTGGGAGTTGTACTCGGTAAACTCATTCCACAACTCCCTATTTCGCTTGAGTCGTTGAGTTCAGGTACAACAAACATTCCACTTGCCATAGGGCTCATCATCATGATGTATCCACCCTTAACGAGGGTGCGATACGAAGATGTACCAAAGACCTTTACGAATCGACGAGTGTTGATCCTTTCGATATTTCAGAACTGGATTATCGGACCTGCCTTAATGTTCGTCCTTGCGATGTTGACCGTTCCCGATAGGCCAGAGTTGTTTCAAGGACTTGTCCTCATCGGCCTAGCACGCTGTATCGCAATGGTTATCGTATGGAATGATCTTGCCGGTGGTAATCGCGAGTATGCTACGGGCCTCGTGGCTATGAATTCGTTGTTTCAAGTCATACTCTACGGAGCATTCGCGTGGTTCTATCTTGATGTTCTGCCATCTGCATTGGGACTTCAAGCTTCTCATGTTAATCTTGATATGTCAACCGTTGGCGTCTCAGTACTACTCTATCTCGGTACACCATTAATCGCCGGCTATCTCACACGTTATCTGAGCATACGAATAATGGGTCAAGTCTGGTTCGAAACCACACTCGTCCCTCGTCTTGCACCATTCACAATTATCGCTCTGTTACTCACCATCGTCATCATGTTTGCGCTCAAGGCCGAAACGATTGTTGCCGTACCTACAGACGTCCTACGTGTTGCCATTCCCCTTCTGATGTACTTCCTTGTCATGTTTGCTGTTTCCCTCGTGATGTCTCGTCGGCTTGGCGCACCCGAGTCCATAGCGCGCACTCTTGCCTTTACGGCTGCCAGCAACAATTTCGAGCTTGCTATTGCCGTCGCCATTTCTGTCTATGGATTGTCGTCATCTCAAGCACTCGCTGCCGTTGTGGGCCCACTCATTGAGGTACCTGTAATGCTCCTTCTTGTCTGGTTTGTTACTAGGCAGCACGCCGCCAACGGGCGGGAGTCGTCCCAAGCATAAGGCGGAATCGACGTACAAAGGCGGATGTATTCTCGAATCCTACGCGCACTGCGATATCGTCTACTGTGGACCGGGTATGTGTGAGCAGGACTTGTGCTTGTCGTATTCTCTGTTCTGTTAACCACGTATATGGGCTCACGCCGTAGAGATCACGAAAACTCCGAATAAAGTGATACTCACTCAAACAGGCTTCACGGGCAGCGTCAGCAATTGTGACGTTTTCGTGGGCCATCGCTGTGAGATAGTCCTTTCCAACGGAAAGTCTTCGCAGGAGTTCTACTCGCGTTCCGTCACGTCGAGCCTCGAGTCTTTGAGAAGCCGATAACATGCCGTGGTGTTGTTGAACGACGAGCTCAAGGATGTGCGTAAATACTGGTGCAAGATCCATTGGTCCAAGATGCGGTCGTCGAAATGCATCAAGGACGAGTCTTCGCGCCGCAGCCATGGGTTCCGTTAGGTCCATAACGCGGTCACCCAAAGCGAGTCCAGATGTTTTTGTGATAGGATCCGTATCAATCAGTCGATCATCCGTAACCATTGCGCAGCGTATTACATCAGCTGCCAGTGACGGACGGAAGGCTACACCTATCATGGTTGCTCCTTCCGTTTCCAGCGTTGTTGCATATGTCTGCCCCTGATTTATCACGACGTACGACAACGGATCAATACGCTGATATCTGCTGCCACCCAGTCTGTATGACTGGAGTCCGTCAATTACGAAGCGCACACTTAGTCGCGACACGTGATCCGTTGTTTCAAGACCACGCAGACGTAGGCCAAACATTCCGGAGTCAATTTCCTCCATCACATCCTGGCGGTATACACGAGCTGAATACAAGTCACCTCGTGTTACAAAGGCAGCCGTGCAGTATGCACAACTACAAAGATTTGCGGACATGTCTCTCACCCTCTGGAACAGGAAGTCACGCCCTACGTGGTCATTCCGAAAAGGTTACAAGCCGTATCAACGTAAATCGCAGTCTCTGCACAGATCGTGGATTCTTCTTACCGGAACTTGCAACATGACAAGAATGCAGTTCCATACAGCATCGGAATAGTCGCTACCGTATCTATGTGTCCTCAACCTACTGTCCCGTAGGTTCCTTGGTTCGGTGAGCAGCGGTCAGGTACATCCGTACTTGACCGCTGTCTATTTATTGGCCTTACATCTCAAATCGTAAGAGCGGATCCGGTTCACGCATCCAAACGAATCCGGCCTCTTCCCGCACGTCATACGTCGTGATGTTCCGTCCACCTGCTACGTTTTCACCGGTACAGATCCGATACGTCCAACCATGTAAAGGACACCGCACCGTACCCTGATCAACAAATCCATCAAACATCATACTAGCACGTTTGTGCGGACAAACATTCGAGATTGCTCGAACGATACCATCAACACGAAATAGTGCCACGTCATGTTCACTATCGAACTCAACCCGAAAACCTCGACGTTCAACAACATCATGAGATTTGCAGATCGCATACCACAACACGCCGTCGATAACCTTCGTTGTCATATACCAACAAAAGGATCTCGCACCTCAGGCCCCTTTTGCCCCATAACAATCTTGCCGGCATCACGGAAGGCATCATGTTCAAATACAACGATCCACTCTTCCTCGATGATGCGCGGAAGTATTCGCTTTTTCTCGTCGAGAGTTGTAAGTGGGAAGTTATCATAGGCCATTCCCCAGGCGGTACCAACATGGGCTGAAGTCGGGAACAGATCAGCTGCGTGATACACGGTAGTAATGCCATCAGATATGGTAACCGACTGCATGGCCGACGTGTGGCCGTAAAGACGGTCAACAGAAATCATCGGGAACAGTTCTGAATGGCCTTCGGTGAACGATAATCGTCCTGCATCAACAAGTGGTAAAAACATATCTGGAAGGAAACTTGCGCGATCTTTTTCCGATGGTTGGACCGCCCAGTCAAAATGTTCCTTCTGAACGTGGTACCATGCATTTGGGAAACGTGGAATACGTTCATTGTCTTTTACGACAACAGCTCCACCGACATGATCAAAATGAAGATGCGTGAGAATAACATCCGTGACGTCTTCTGGCTGAATCCCCCGCTCCGCAAGGCCTCCATCAATCGAGAACTGCGAGAAGTCGATGCCATAGATTTCGAGCTGTTTAGGGGGCATAAAGGGGCTGTTCCCGGTGTCAACGAGAATAACACGTCCTTCCCCGCGAATCACCATTGCCTTAGCGGCCATGGGAATCCTGTTCTTATCATCACCGTCAGCATATGCCCGCTGCCAAAGGTTCTTGGGAACCACACCAAACATGGCTCCACCATCGAGTCCAAAACGGCAGGTTTCTACAACGAAGATTTCGTAGGGTCCAACGTGAAAAGTGCTAGTCATCGAACATGAACACGGATTCGTGGTAAAATCTCACCTTACGAGCGAGGATCTTGCGTGTCAGCCATCCCTCGAGCCACGTTTGTTTTGCTGTTTCCGAGGCCTCAATCTGCAGCATGTCCAGACTGATGCCAAGATTGAGAACGCGACCTGGAATAACGTGTCGTGTAATTCCTGCGGGAAGCAAGTCACCCGCTTGGGCTGCAGAAATGATATCGTCAGGTTTCCATGCGGGAAAGAGAACGACCGCTTCAACGTCGGTTTGAGACCGAACAACTCGCTGGAGGTCTTCGTGAACGATTCGGAAGACCTCACCAAATCCACCGTAAAGCTTGACAAGAGCACGGAGTGTTGCTGGAATTGATTCCGATACCGTCAATACGTGTGCAGTTGACGAATCAACGACGATAGCAGCCGCGGCAGATCTGCGAGCCAGCTGTTGTTCAGCATCGTCAAGCGTTGTAACACTTACTCCAACATCGGGAAGGGCTTCGAGGCCATCGATCACGTGCCGAGCGGCCACATGCGGTAACAGGTGGTACCAGGCCTCAAGGCCGGTACGATCGGGTGCATACGGAACAACTTGAACAACAATGTCTCGGCAGCCGAGGGACCGTAGGGCCGTCGTGCGAGTAGCGCCATCAAGGACAACATAGTCGCCATTCGCCTCCGCAACGATGGGTGGATTGCGAAGAAAACCATCGTTCTGGAGAGCGGATCGAAGGCGTGAAACCCGTTCTGGATCGGTTTCCTCGTGGAGGAGTACGCGTGTTGCCGGGACAACACGGAGGTCTAAATCCTTACTGTCGATGCGAGCCGTCATAGGCCACAAAACTACGACCGTTTGCCGTATGCGTCATTGGTGGTAACTTCGTGGCTTCCGGTCGTCCGCAGCAACCGGAAGAAGGAAGTACGTCATCAACGGAATTGGAGAAGACAGCCCCATGGGTGCGATCACCAAGATCAGACAATTATCCCCCTACTTCATGGCGACGGTCCTCGTCGTCTTTGTTGCATTCATGGTGATTCAGGACATGAATCCCGGGAGCAACCAACGCTCAGGCGGTGAATCAACAATCATCGGCGAGGTCAACGGAGAAAAGATAACGTTGTCTGAGTTCGAAAAGCGCGTCAGAGAGATTGTTGACATGCAGCGACAGCAGAATCCCAACATGGAGATCGATGACGAAAATATTCGTCAGCAGATCTGGGAGATGATGGTAAGCGAGCTGCTCCTGAAACAAGAAGTCAAGAAGATGGGCATGACGGTTACGGCCAATGAAATTCGAGACAAGTTCTTCTATGACACACCCCAGGAACTTCTCCAAATGTTCATGGATTCCACGGGACGTGTCGATTCGAAGATGTTCGTTCAGGTCATGGCGCACCCGGATGAGTACGCAGCTCTTCTTCGTCAAAATGGTGTAGGAGATGAAGAAGTAGGAGCTCGACTCAAACAGATCGAGACGATCCGACAGTCATTTGAAGACCGTATTGCACAGCAACAACTCGAAGAAGCTGTTCGGTCAGGTGTTGGAGCGGCGGCGTCTATTGTCTCGCCAACACAGGCGGAACTCACGTGGGTAACTCAGAACTCATCAGCCGATGTGCAGTTTGTTGCCATTACGTCCGATCGGATTGCCGACAATCAGGTATCGGTTACGGATGCAGAGATTGCGTCATGGTATGAGAAGCACAAGGATCGTTTTGAGCAAAAGCGCTCACGTCGGATTAAATACCTTGTCTTCCCTCATGTTCCATCTGCCAAAGACACAGCGAACAGCATCAAACAATCGGCAGATCTGCAAGCAGCTCTCATTGCCGCCACAGATACGACACGCCGTGATTCGATCTTTACGTCGTACCTCGAACGATACAATGGTATCTCAAAGCCATTTACACCAGCTCATGAGATCGACCCGAACATACTTGTAGCTCTGCAAGGTCTTCAAGTACACGAAGTATTTGGACCACTGTCGACTGCCGAAGGTGTAACCTACCTCCGCCTTGATGCGCGTCGTGACGGAGTTGACGCGGTCGTGCGTGCAAGTCATATTCTCCTTCCTCACGAAACCGATACGGCTTCGGTCCAAAAAGCTGCATCGGACCTTCTTGCTCGTGCTCGTAAGGGCGAAGATTTTGCATTGCTTGCTTCACAGAATAGCAAGGATCCAGGTTCTGCTCGTCAGGGTGGAGACCTCGGCTATTTCTCAAAGGGGAAGATGGTTAAGGAGTTCGAAGATGCTGCCTTTGGAGCCGAAGCTGGTTCCATCGTTGGCCCGGTGAAGTCTCAGTTTGGTTTCCACATCATCAAGGTTACGGACAAGGTCACGCAGCAGTTGAGCTGGTCACAGATTACGATCAAGCCTGTGTTCTCGTCCCCCACACGAAACATCATTGCTGCTAACTCATCGCAAGCCCTCAAGAAGATTGAAGAAGGCGCGACAATTGACAATGTGGGTAAGGAACTCAAACTTCAGGTAGTTGAATCACCTCTGTTTGAGCAAAATGGCCGGTCCGCTCCTCTCAATTCACGTGAACTGGCTGCATGGGCATTTGATAACGAGAAAGGTGCTGCTGTACGACGCGATCTTAAGCAGTACGGAACTGTTGTTGCCCAGGTAACGGATACGCGTGAACCAGGTGTAAAGCCACTTGATGATGTTAAGGACATTATTAAGAGCAGACTTGTTCGGAAGAAGAAGGTTGATCAGTTGGCCTCGTTAGCACGCAGTGTTGCTGAAAACTGTCGTAATGCGGGTACACTGGATGCTGCTTCACAAGGCGATCCAACTCTGACGGTAACAACGCAGCTCGGTCTTAAGAATGACGGGAATCTCCAAGGATTCGGTGGTGAATATGCTGTCACACATGCAGCATTCTCCAAAAAATTGAATGACATTGGTGAACCAGTTCGCGGCGAACGCGGATGGTACGTCATGTACGTCACAAACCGAACTGAAGCTGACAAGTCAAAGTTTACAGCAGAGCGATCAGCTGTCATGTCGAATATGGCTTCGATGACACGGAATTCGGCCTATTTTCAGTGGATGACACGTCTCCGCGAAAACGCCGATATCAAGGATCTCCGTAACCGACCCCAGTAATGTCTACCACCATAGGTACGGCAGCGCCCGCCATCGCTCACCTCTGTGAGCCTGATGGCGGGCGTTTTCGTGTTGGCTCAGACGAAGCAGCACTTGCATGGTGTCAACGTCTAGCATATGCACATTACGAGAACTTCCCCGTCGCGTCCTTCCTACTCCCTCGGCGTATGCGTCGTCCCACCGTTGTTGTTTATGCCTTTGCACGGACAGCCGACGACATCGGAGATGAACCGTGGACAGATGATGTTGTACAACGGCGTCAAGCACTCGATTTTTTCGATGCAATTGCTCAATCACCCGGTGATTTCCCCTTCCATCCAATAGCTCGCGCTCTTTCTGTTGTCCGCAGGAACGTCGACATTCCTGCTGAACCCTTGTGCCGACTTGTCGAGGCCTTTCGTCGTGATACACAATCTGTTACCATGACGTCGTGGAACGCCATAATCGACTATACACATCATTCTGCTGATCCCGTCGGCGAACTTGTCCTGCGTATCGCCGGCGTTTCCGATCCGACGCTCATTCAACAGTCTGATGCAATCTGTTCGGCACTGCAGGTGGTGAACTTTCTTCAGGACCTCTCCGTTGATCTCGACCGCGGACGTCGGTATATCCCACCTGGACGTCGACAGCCGTCTCTTGAGGACATTGAGGAAGCAATTGTGTGGTGCGAACAGAAGTTCAGTCTGGGAAGGCCCCTTCTCCGAGCCCCCTCCATACCACTTCGACTTCGACTGGAGCTTCGGGCAATTGTTGGAGGAGGAATGCGTATGCTCCAGCGCTGTAAGGGGCTTAAGGGGCAATTGCTCACGCAACGTCCGCGACTCCGTCGCAGTGATTATTTTTGGGCATTCTTCTCATGAGTGTTCACATTTACACGGACTCGGAAGACGTTGGTGCTCTCACCACTGCGGGCTCAACGAACTTTCACTATAGCTTCAGTTTCCTGCCTCGGGAGGAACGGAGAGCAATTAATACCGTTTATGCATTCTGCCGACGGATCGACGACATAGTCGACGACCTACCTTCGACGAATGAGGCCGATATCCGTCGGAAACGTGAGCGACTCGACTGGTGGCGACGAGAACTCGATAACGTCTATGCCGGACGTCAACATCATGCCCTATTAGTGCCCTTGGCGAACGTCATCCGTCGCTTCAGCATCCCCAGACAGTATCTCTTCACCATCATTGATGGATGCGAGCGTGACCTTGTCCAGCATCGTTATCAAACTTTCGCCGAGCTAAAGGAATACTGCTACGCTGTTGCAAGCTGTGTGGGATTAGTCTGTATTGAGATCTTTGGATATCGATACGAAGAGACAAAACAGTACGCGATTAACCTTGGATATGCCCTGCAGCTGACAAACATTCTTCGTGACATCAAGGCTGACAAGGACAGAGGGTACATCTATCTTCCTCAAGAAGATCTAGAGCGATTTCGATATTCTGAAGCAGACCTGCGCGCAGAAATTTATGACGATCGGTTTGTCCAGCTCATGGAGTTTCAAACACGGAGGGCTCGCGAATACTATCATCGTGCTCGTACCATGCTTCGGCCCGATGAGCGACTAACGATGGTAGCTGCAGAAATCATGGATGGTATCTACTATCGATTGCTCGACAAAATCGAACTCAGCGGTTATCGCGTGTATTCGCGACGTGTTCGAGTTAGCGCAGCTCATAAGGTGCTTACAGCACTTCGAATCTGGGTAAATGGAAAGCTCTTCGTGCGGAAACGCTGACGACTCGTATTTTCGCACCACACACACGAACATCTCCGGAACCTCGCATGTCCACAACCTTCTCCGCTGACGAACTTCAGGAAGTCGCACGACTTAAGGGACTCTACCCTGAGCCGAAGGCTGCCATAATGCCGGTCTTGTGGATGGCACAGAAGAAGTGGGGCTGGCTGTCAGAAGAGGTACTTCGATACGTAGGCGACGTTATGGAACTACCGTACGCTCATGTAATGGGAGTTGCAACGTTCTACACGATGTACTTCAAAAAGCCAATGGGCAAACATCACGTTCAGGTGTGCACAAACGTTTCGTGTATGTTACGTGGTGGTGACAAGATTTTTGATCACGTCAAGTCAAAACTCGGCATCGGCCATAACGAAGCCACAGTAGACGGAAAATTTTCACTTGAAGAAGTGGAATGTATGGGTGCTTGTGGTGGTGCACCGATGATCGCTATTAACGAGACGTTTTACGAGAATACGTCGATAGAGGCTGTTGACGCTCTTCTGACAAAGGTCTAAAACGGTAAAAAAGTATCTAGCCGGATCCTAGGCAGAAACTGGTGCTGCCATGTGACGAATTGCGGCAGCAACTTCTTCCATAAACCATTGTGGTGTTGATGTTGCGCCACTGATCCCAACGTTTGACACGCCGTCAAACCAGGAAGGATCAAGTTCGGTGATATCCTCGATAAAGTATGTCCGAGGATTTGCCGCATGGGCGACATTATATAGTACCTTGCCATTACTACTTGCGCGACCTGCAACAAAGACAACAACGTCATTTTCGGCGGCAAACCGAGCGAGTTGAGATTCACGACCTGATACCTGCCCACAGATCGTATCTTTTGCATGGAACTCTGTGGCAATATCTTCCATGGTATCAACGACCAGTTCAGCAACTCGTGCCTTTAACGCGTCACGGACAGCAAGAAACGTCGGCCGATCCATCGTTGTCTGCGAAAAGAGCACACTCTTCTTTGTTATGTCAACAAGACGAAGTGCTTCTTCGACACTCTTGATAACGACGCAGTTATCTGATACAACTCCACGAACACCCAGGACTTCAGCGTGATCTTTTTTGCCGAAGATGATGATCTGAAATCCTTGGTCGTAAAACTTCCGCACGCGTTCCTGCAGCTTGGTAACAACCGGACACGTAGCGTCGACGATTTCAATTCCATGCTCCCACGCCTTACGATACGTCTCTGGTGGCTCTCCATGGGCACGTATGATCACCTTTGCACCACGTCCCGCAAGACGTGGAAAGTCATCGACCGTAATGGTTTCCAATCCCTTTTCTGCCAACCGTGCAGTTTCCTTGGGATTGTGAATGATATGACCAAGAACATAGACGGGTGAACGTTGTTGCTGCTCTAACTGGTCTTCAGCGATGCGCACCGTACGGACAACACCCCAACAGAAACCACTGAATTTGTCGATGACAACGTTCATGTTCACAAACCTCCGAAGTTCGATATAAGATCATACGTCTTCCGATAGGTTGTGACGAGGTCGAGAATCTTCTCTACTTGTTCGTCAATCGTGAGACGTGTTGTATCGATCACCGTAGCATCGTCAGGCTTTGTCAGAGGGCTGTCTGCCCGCTGCGAATCGAGACGGTCTCGATCAACGATCTGAGAACGAATATCATCCTCGGAAAGTGCCAATCCTCGTTCGCGCTGTTCAGTTGTTCGGCGGCGAATACGTTCGTCAAGATCTGCGATAAGGAAGACCTTCACTTCTGCATGGGGAAACACAACGCTACCGATATCCCGGCCGTCCATGACAACTCCCCCCGCATGTCCAATGTGACGCTGCAAGGCAACAAGTGATCGTCTAACGCCCGACATTGCAGCAACCGTGCTGACAATGTTCGTGACAGCAGCCGATCGGATCTCGTCAGTGACGTCAACTCCGTCGAGGTAGGTTCGCGGCCCTGAAGGCGTGTTCCGCATATCAATCGAAATCGTATCGACAAGCCCCTTCATCGCCCCTTCCTCAAGCGGTATGTGCCGCTGGAGTGCGGCATGGGCAACAGCACGATACATTGCTCCTGTATCGATGTAGACGTATCCTAACCGTTCTGCAACACGGCGTGCTGTGGTTGACTTCCCTGCTCCGGCGGGACCGTCAATGGCGACGATAATTGGCTTGCTCATTGTCTTGTTCATGAGCCACAAAGATACGCTACGTCTGCATGGTCGAGGGTCGGAACAACAATGTGTGCCCCAAGTTCTCGTAACTCAGATTCTGAGTGTGACCCCGTTGCTACTGCGAGCGACGTCATGCCATTTTCCAGAGCACACAATACGTCTCCAGGAGCATCTCCTACAACAATGACATTTTCTGGTGTAAATGGCGTTGTAACTGCGTCATTAATGCGTTGTAGGGCAAGGGGCGGAAGGAGCGATCTGTTAGCAAAATCGCAACCGAAGGCTCCGTCAACAAAAATGTCAACGTAACCTCCGGCCGCAAGTTTTCGATAGGCAATAGATCGAATGTTACCTGTGACAAGACCAACCGTATGTCCAGCTTCGTGAACGCGCTTCAGGAAGTCGGCAGCTCCGGGAACGACATCAACGTCATTCGATCCCATTCTGACCGAATACTCTTCCATGTTGTGTTTGATGGTCTGCCATACGTCGGTAGCAGACACCGTCGTTAGTCCCGCCTTCTGTCGAAGCTCTTCAACAAGACTCAGGTCCGTCCTGCCGGCAAAACTGATTCCTTCAAGACTGTCCGTAACATCTATTCCAAACCCCGTCTGAAACGCATCAACAAACATGGTGCGTCCGAAGAAGTTGCGTGTTGAAATGAGTGTCTGGTCAATGTCGAAGAGAATCAGCATCTCCGAAGTTATGACTTCGCTTCAAGTTTTCGGGCGATGATGTGATACACGGACAGGCCGATTCCTGCTCCAATACTCACACAGGCAAAGGCGATTGCGACAGTCCAATCTCCAAGATGTGCCGGACTAAAGAACATAACAATCCCTGTCGCGATTAAGAGTCCTAGTCCAGCCCCACCAATAGCAAGACCAATCCGTAAGCTCGCATACTTCTTACTGTCCTCACGCGGCGTACGGTCATCCAGCAGAGAGGGATCCATCCCCTTCTCAATCATTGCCAGACGAACAGCTTTTTTCGCTTCGCTCGATCTCCACAACATGAAGAACACACTGATGATGGCAATGATTGGAATAAACACGGCAATCGTTCCTTCAGGATCAAAACGATCGTTGTTGTGACCGTGTTCAATCTGAAGTGCCTGAAGTCTATACTGCTGCGCTCGCTCAAGTGAGTCAAGCACAAACTGTCGATACGTTGAATCCGAAAGTAGTTGTTCATTCCGTGCATCGTGCCTCAACGACGTGTCAACGGACTCGGATCCCCTACTCGTTTGTGATACCATAATGGTGACAATCAGGACGACAAGGGCGATGAAGAAGGTACGGATGTTCATAGTGCGGTAGCGTTGTTTGAAGGTGTTGTTGCTTTCGACAGTAAAACTTGATCAAGGTTTCAGCCGAAACCCTTTCTGCGTATCGTTGTCAAAAGAAGGTTCTCTTCACCGTCTCATGCATGTCGACATCGATAAACCACGACACCGAAACAGTACGAAAGGCTCAGCGGGGTGATCCGCAGGCCTTTGCCGTCCTGCTGTTTCCGTGGCGTGACAAGGCGTTTTCGATGTGTCTACGGATGTTGCAGGATCGACATGATGCGGAAGATGTGTTTCAGGACGCATGCGTTCGAGCGTTTACCGGCCTGCATACGTTTCGTGGCGATGCTGCCTTTGGAACATGGTTCTATCGGATTGTCTACACAACCTGTTTGAATGCTCTCAAACGGCGTGGTCGGCTTCCTCCACATGAAGAACTTGTCGATGAACCGGCCGTCGAGGTCGACGACGTGATTTCTCAGCTTGACACATCCGTTGCTGTCGACGTCGTACGCGAGGAAATGGCAAAAATGCCACCTCTGTACGCCGTCGTCATGGACCTATTTTACATCCAGGAATGTTCTCATGACGACATTTCGCGGATTACAGCCATGCCGATCGGAACGATTAAGACAAGGTTAAATAGGGGGCGAAAGGCGCTTCGGGATGCCCTACTTTTGCGACTACCGGAACTCGAAGGACGGTACACATGAATTCCTCAGACGAACTGCTGCGAAAGACCTTCTCGCAGATTCCTGCTCCGACCGTATCAGACGAACTGCTTGATGCCGTGAATCTCGGGCTTCGTGAATCTGCGCGTAGACGGCGTCAGCTACGGTCGTTTGACATCGTTCTGTACGCAGGAATATTCATCGGTGCTGTTGCCATTGTCCTGTTTGTGCACTTTCTGTCACCAGACGTTCGTACCCTTCCAGCGATCGCGAGTGTCGCATCCCTGTGTTTTATCGCTGCATTGATGGTTGCCATCAGCAAGAGGACAATCTGACGGCGGACAACAATCCGTTATCTTGCGTCTATGGCGCTTCTTTCAGTTCGCGACCTTCGACATACCTATCCAAATGGCTTTTCTGCCATCAAGGGACTGTCATTCGATGTGACAGCTGGTGAATTCCTCGTGGTCATTGGACTCAGCGGATCAGGCAAGTCAACGTTGTTACGTTGTATCAACCGGTTACTTGAGCCAACCTCAGGGTCAATTACGATGAATGGCACCGACGTTACGCATTGTGTCGGAGAGGACCTTCGTCGACACCGGTCATCCATCGGAATGATCTTTCAACATTTTAATCTTATTGGTAGGCATACGGTGCTCGACAATGTCCTGTACGGCACTCTCGGTCGAACACCAGCATGGGCTTCAATAACAAGAAAGTTTACCAAGGAACAACGAGATCGTGCCCTTGCCAATCTCGATATTGTTGGTATTGCAGACAAGGCGGGAGTACGTGCGGACTCGTTATCAGGTGGGCAGCAACAACGCGTGGCTATTGCACGCGCCCTGATGCAGGAACCGAGTATTCTTCTCGCTGACGAACCGGTGGCATCCCTTGATCCTGCGACGTCACATTCCGTGATGAAATATCTTGAAAGGATCAATAAAGAGTTCGGTACAACGGTAATCTGCAATCTGCACTTCCTCTCTCTTGTTCGACAGTATGCGAGTCGTGTGTTAGCATTGAAGTCGGGCGAAGCAGTCTTTGAGGGCTCTCCGCTCGAGATAACCGATGAATGGTTCCGGACGATCTACGGCGATGACGCCGTGGAGGTTGAAATACGATGAAGGCCTTACGAACTGTCTTTGCACTTGGCATCGATGTACTGGTCGGTGCCTACGTGACATCGGCCTGTTTGTTTATCATTATGCCGGCCATGATTTCAGACAGTATCTCCATTCCGTCACCATACGGAGCAATAAGCGTTTCTATTGGCTCGATCCTGACGCTCTTACTTTCCGTTGGTTCCAAAGTCTCTCTGGGACGTGCTGTGTTGTATGGTCAACTTCCAACAGGGAGAGCACGTTCAATACAGCGTCATCTTGCCTGGATCACCTTTGTTGTGACGGTGATTTCTGGATGGATCGTCACGGAGATATCTCCGATTGAGTTCTTCAGTGGTCAAGGCCTTGCGGGCGCTGGAAGAATCTTTGGAGCTCTGTTTACACCTGAGTTTGACATCATTGGTGAAGCACTCAGTGCCATGATGGAGACCGTGTTCACGGCATTTATGGCAACCATCATTGCCGTGCCAGTGAGTTTTGTCTTGTCATTTGCCGCTGCACGGAATGTGATGGCCACTGATACGACTGGACGTATTGTGTACGTTGTTTTACGTGCATTGTTAAACATCATGCGGAGTATGGAGCCAATTATATGGGCTATTATCTTCAGTGTTTGGGTTGGAATCGGTCCGTTTGCCGGAATGCTAGCCTTAGTAGTGCATACCATAGCCTCATTAACGAAGCAATATTCGGAGCAGATAGAAGACGTGAATGATGGACCTATTGAAGCAATTTCTGCAACTGGCGCATCACGTTTACAAGTACTGTGGTTTGCCATTGTTCCACAATGTGTCATTCCGTTCTTGAGTTTTACGATTTATAGATGGGATATTAACGTTCGAATGGCGACGATTATAGGCTTTGTAGGTGGCGGAGGTATCGGATACCTTCTCACACAGTATCAGGGGTTATCGCGCTATCACGAAGTTGGTATGCTTGTAATTATTATCACAGCTGTCGTGTGGATACTCGACGTTATTAGCGCTCGCGTGCGTGCAGCTTTGAAGTAACGTACTGACACTTACAAGAACCCCATAAACAACAAGACGGGAACTGACTGCGAAGTCAATTCCCGTCTTCCCATTACCCGACGATGGTCGGATGTTCTACCTTACTGAGTTGGATCGGTTATGTATGCTAACCGCAACGAAAGTAGGGTGAATCCGACTCGCGAACGTCCGTAATGTTGCGTAATTCTTATCTCATGACGGAAAGAATCTGTGAGGCACTTTCTGCTGATGTGCGAATGGTGACGAGATAGGTGCCTGTCGGGAATTGGCTTGCGTCTACGTCGAAGCTTCGCCAGTCGCCGTCAGATGACGGAAGATGTTGCCGAAGTACGATGCGACCGGTAACATCCGTAACAGTGAGCTCTGCCTCGTTACGCGTGACAAACCTCACGGACGTCAGCGACTCTGCCGGATTCGGTGCCAGCGAAAGACCAATCATGGACGTTGGTTGAAGGATACGATCTTGGTGAACACTCGTAACAATGTTTACACCTTCCGTTGGACAAGACGTTGTCCCCTGATCGTCAAATGCCACGATACGCACAAACTTTGACTCATGATCGCTGATGGTAACAACGATACTGCGAACGTCTCCAAACGTCGTCGCGATCACCGAATCGCGGCCATCTGCATCTCGAATGACGACGGAAAAACCGTGGGGCGATGTTCCTTGATTCATCCGCCAGCTAATCGTTGTTCGACCTTGAACATTTGCCGTAGCACGGACTTCTACGGGTGCTGGTACGGGTGACCCTGGTCCTGAAATGGCGAGATCGGCGTACGACTGAGATGGTAGTCGACCAGGTAACTCACGTCGGCCGTGTATTCGATAGGAGCATCCAGTAAGACCTTCAGGCAGTTGTATGGACAGAGTACCGTCAACATCACGTCCAATACCAACAAGCACTCCATCGAATCCCAATGCATCATCATCGAGATAGAACCGTACGTCACCGGATGCATTTGTGGATACAGGTACCCATTCAGCAACGATAACATTCGGATCAGGATGCGAAGCTGAAAATGTAAAGGTTACAGGCGTACGATTTGCCGTGATTTCAACGGTCGTCGATGACGTAGCGTCGTCTGTTTCGATAATCCATGCACCACGTTGTGGATCAACGAGTGTCCACTGAACAATCTCGCCATTCGGAGTGGCAAAGCGCAAGACCTTACCATCTTGTGATGCGGCTTCATGAATGATTCCATCAGGTGAACGAAGTCGTGATGTTGGCGCAGGCCCTTCATCAGCGATCACGATAAAAAGTCGTTCAATATCATCCGTCACGACTACCGTATCGGCTGTTGTAGCCTGTACCTCATCGACCTGCTTCGAACGAAGAAACGTTGGTCCTTGTAGCGTGTCCTGAAACGTCTTAAATGTGGGCACTCCGTCCTTATACTGAAACGAGAAGCCCATACGACCAAACGAGCGAATGTAGTCGACCGGATTCTGTGAGACGTCCACGGATGCGCGAATGTCAAAACCGTCATTCTCATTCATCGCTACGGATGCAGTAGACTGACCAAGTGTTTGCGGCATAAAGCCAGAAAGTTGCATAAAGCGCAGGGCTGTTCCGACGAAGCGACGTTCGAGTAGTTGATCTCCTGGATTTGGAATACGCGCCAGGCCATTTACTGACCCGGAGATGCCAACTACTGGATGCCAATACAGTTGCATTCCGCCATTTACGCTCAGGACATAGTCATCAGCTCCCAAGTGTCCGATCTTCATATCACCATTGAGAGAAAGGCGATTGTTAAGATCCCACGACGCTGTCACCGTTCCCTCAGCTTGCCATGGTTTTGATGACGAGATTGCCTCAAGTCGAATCAGCCGCGTTGTGAGTGCCCCCGTGAAGATGAGAGGGTGACGATACTCGAGTGTTCCTTCTAACTGCGCAATCTTTGGTTGACCAAAAATGTTGGGAATCCAACTTGCACGATCGATAATGGCCTGCTCGGCAGACTCTACCGTAATCGATGCTCGGTATGCTTTTCCTATTGCCGTTGGATTTGCCAACCCACTCGTTGAGAGGCTGAGGCCACGGAAACAGAACACAGTATTCGGAATCGGCCGGCAGTTGCCAAGTTCAAGTGATACCGACAAGCTGTCAAGTGCGAGTGTATTCGCAGGTGTAGCTGGATGATTCTTAAAGAGGACACTTCCGCCTAACGACAGTTCAGTCCCCTTGACTGGAAACTTCGCCTTACCAGCGAGCGAGTAAATCTCACGCTCAAAGTCTGCAGATGCGGAAAACTCCTCAAGGCACAACGCCGATGTGACAGCGACGTTAGCTGCGTTCACAGAAAGGTTTTCAAATCCGTGTTCACGTGTAATGGAGACGCCGATACTGAGCTTCTTGCGCCCTGGATCAGTGAGATCAAATCCGCCTGAAGTATCAATTGTCGACTCACATCCATTGCGCGTATTCGACATTGAAATGGTTCCCTTTAATGCCAAACCGTGTGCGTCTGCCCGGTTGATAAAGGAAAATGAATTCAGTTTGAGTTCGACTCCTCCAGGTAGTTGTTTGGTTAAAGCACTCTCGGTGAGCATCTCGACTATACCATCACAGTTTGGTAATTGGAAGTCGCCACCGGTGACGATGTTATTCAGGTCCAAGTCACCTCGGTCTGTTGACGTAAACTGAACATCTGGGATATAGACGCGCCCAGAATCGAGGAATACTCGTTGTTGTCCGGCCGTTGTATTAATGCGAAGTTTGCCGTCAACTCGAATCACGCCACCGATTTCTAGCCGCCCTGATGCCGATACGATTGGACTTCCCTCTGCAATGGGTTTCCATCGATTACCTTCACCGGCATCAAATGTGAGTATACGTGCCCCAGCACACGTATAGTGCCAATAACGGTCACCATAACGAAGTACGACGGGTACCGTGTCACTGCGTCGAAGGCCATTCTTTTCGGCATAAAACTTCAGTGTATAGTCACCGGACGGTGTTGACTTACGGAAGGTGATAGGAACCGCCTGGCGACCATTCGAATTTGTGATTCCAGTATCCGCAAAGAACTCTGTTTGTGTCGACGTGGGGTCGTTCACAAAAATGCGTGCACTATCAACGAGGTCATTCCCACGTTTCGCCTCAACCGTCAGTATGATCGTCGTGTCCTCTGCCAGGTCAGGAATCCGTATCGTATCCGAAGGTGTAACAGTGAGTGCAATCTTCCCCTGTTGCCCAACCTCAAATGTTCCATTTCGAATACGGTAGATGAGCTCTGTGCCTGATGTAGCAAATGAACGACACTTCCACTGGAACGTTCCTTTTGCCTCACCTTTGGCAGAATCATAGTGCGTGATAACGATATCATTTACGACATGAGCAAAACAGTCGCATCGACCCGTTGATGAAAAGTTCTGCCATGCCGACGTCTGCCCTTCCGTGGGCTTATACTGTCCAATACCTGAAAATCCGGGAATTGTCATCTGTAGACGTCGTGTTGGATTACCCCGATACGCTTCACGAAGTTCAATCGTTAGTGTCGCCACTGACCCGCTCACGACAAACGATACGGAATCTGTTGTGTGATCACTAAGTTTAGTAAGACCATTTGCTTCCGACCATACTTCAAATGTTGCTGAGTTCTGCGCAACAAGATGACTCGCTGCCGCACTGAATACGAGCAGCAACACAGTAACACAAGTGACCCGAGTTTTCATGTCCTTCTCTCCCACGGTGAACCAGATTTTCCTCATACGAATCTAGGAGTGAAATTCTACTTCCCGGTCATGCCTTCTACGTATCGTATTTTTGCCCTATGGCACGCATCACCCAAACCATCGATACCGGCAAAAGCATTGTTGAAATGCGCACTTTTATTGACACAAAGGCACTCGGACGACCGGAACTCGCTTTGCTACTCGACACCCATCGATGGGAAGGAAATATCCTGTATGCCTCTGGTAAACTTGGCCACGGTACGTTAACCCTTGAAGATAAACGGGTTATCGTCGACATTGAACTCACTCTCTTCGGCTCAGCGGCTAAGGGTAGAATTGAGAAGGAGTTGCAGAAACTCTTGGGGCAGTAGAGCTTTACATCACTGCCATCTGTCGTCCATTATCATAATTCTCCCGGTGAGTTCGTACGTTGTACCGCTACTCACCACGACCTATCTGCATCCCCTCAAGCCCACGGCCAACAACTAGCATGTCCTTCGTTCACCTCCACAACCATACTCACTACTCACTGCTTGATGCGGCCTGTACTCCGCAACAATTGATTGATGCAGCGGCTGCTGACGGGCAAAAAGCTCTAGCCATAACAGACCACGGCGTCATGTTCGGTTGTTTTGAGTTCTACAAGAAGGCGAAAAAGGCAGGTATAAAACCGATCATCGGCTGTGAAGTATATGTGGCGGTCGGCAAACGAACAGACAAGGAGAGAATTGCGGATGCAACCGGTAAAAAACGAAACTACTATCATCTTGTACTCATCGCAAAGAACGATACCGGGTACCGGAATCTCGTCAAGCTAACGTCAATTGCTCATACCGAAGGTTTTTATTATAAACCTCGAATTGACTGGGACCTTCTTAAACAGTATCACGAAGGCCTGATTGCAACATCGGCCTGTCTCTCCGGTCCTATCAATGCCCCAATGTTAGCGGGAGATGTGGAGACGGCATGGGCTAATGCGCGTTTGTTAAAAGACATATTCGGTGAAGACTTCTATGTAGAACTTCAGGACCACGGACTACCTCAGGATCGTCACGTCAAGGAGTTTGCTCCCGTCTTTGCCCGCGAACTCGGAGTAAAGATGATTGTGACCAACGATGTCCACTATGTAAAACCAGAACATGCCGTGGCTCACAATGTTCTTTTGAACATCAACAAGGATGCTGCATCTGCACGATCAGAGTCATTTGATGTACGCAGAGATCTACGGTATGGCGTGCCGAAATACTATCTCGCATCTCAGGCAGAGATGAAGGACGTCTTTCGTGATTATCCCGATGCCATTGAAACAACAAATGAGATTGCCGATAAAGTTGAGCTTACAATCCCTACCCAACTACAGATGCCTCAGTTTCCGATTCCTGCCGAATCGGATGCAACAACTCTTGAGGATTATCTCGAAGAGTTAACAATGCGAGGGCTTGAACGGCGCTATGCGACGTTAACGTCAGACATTCTTGATCGTGCTTCCTTTGAATTGTCTGTCATCCGGAAGATGGGCTATGCCGGTTACTTCCTGATTGTACAAGATTTTATCCGTGCCGCCCGTGACATGGGCGTCAGTGTTGGTCCCGGACGTGGATCAGCTGCCGGATCACTCGTGGCATATGCACTGGGTATCACGAACATTGATCCACTGAAGTATGACCTTCTCTTTGAGCGGTTTCTGAATCCAGACCGCGTCTCTATGCCCGATATCGACGTTGACTTCTCTGATGATAAACGAGAACGCGTCATTGAATACGTCAAGCAGAAATACGGAGCAGACTCCGTTGCACAGATTATCACATTTGGTACGTTATCATCTCGTGCAGTGTTAAAGGACGTAGGACGAGTTCTGGGAATCGACCTTTCGACAATTAACGGGATTACGGATAAGATTCCTGTCGTGATGGGTAAGGTAACGCCGTTAAAAGAGGCAATCGACCTTCCAGAGTTGAGATGGATCAAGGACACCGATGATCAGCGTATTCGTGATCTCATCGACTATAGTATGGTTCTCGAAGGATTTGCTCGGAATTCATCGTTGCACGCTGCTGGCGTCGTGATTGCACCGGGTCCTATCTCTGACTTTGTGCCTGTGTACAAAACACCACAAACAGAACCCGCAACACAGTTTAATATGAAGGACCTGGAAGAAGCAGGTCTATTGAAGATGGACTTCCTCGGATTGAGGACTCTCTCCATCATTGACAATACGTTAGAAATGATCAAACGAAATCATGGAAACGACATCATCATCGATGAGATCGATTTCTCAGATTCCAAAACATATGAACTGTTCTCCAAGGGTCAGACACTGGCAATCTTCCAGTTTGAATCTGAACCTATGCAGAATGCTTTACGACAACTTCAACCAACAAATCTTGAAGACCTTATAGCCATGAATGCCCTGTATCGACCAGGGCCGATGAGCAACATTCCAGACTTTATCGAACGCAAACATGGTCGAAAGGAAATTCAGTATCTCCACCCGAAGATGGAGCCCATTCTGAATCGTACGTATGGCATCATTGTGTACCAGGAACAGGTTATGCAGCTTGTTCAGGTACTTGCCGGATTTACGTTGGCACAAGCTGACCTTATGCGCCGTGCCATGGGTAAGAAGGATGATAAGCTTATGGCCGAACAACGTGCCACCTTCGTTGAGGGTGCGCGTTCAACATCGGACATCGTTGAGTCACTCGCAGTAGAAATCTTTGACCTCATTCAAAAGTTTGCTTCGTACGGATTTAATAAGTCACACTCAGCTGCATACGCCTACCTCGCGTATCAAACGGCATGGTTAAAAGCACATTATCCGGCCGAGTTTCTGGCGGCGAACATGACGGCTGAACTTAACGATCAATCGAAGATCGTAAGTCTGATGGATGAGGCAAAACGGTTCGGTATTACGGTAGTTGCACCTGACGTCAATCGTTCGATGGCGACCTTTACGGCCGACAAGAATATGATCTACTTTGGACTTGCTGGTATTAAAGGTGTAGGTATCAGCGCTGTTGAAGCCGTTATTGATGCTCGCAACGAAAGCCCCTTTCGCTCCCTATTCGACTTTGCTGCTAGAGTTGACCAACGTGCTGTCAACAAGCGTGTCTTAGAAGCATTGGTATTCGCCGGTGCGTTTGATGCCACCGGTAACTATCATCGTGGCCAACTCTTTTCGGCAATTGAACCTGCCCTTGAATATGCACGCAAGGTACAGGGCGGTGGATCGACATCCATGGACAGTCTATTTGGTGACATCGAGATTGCCAAGCCGTCAGAACCACCTATGCCGACCGTCGATCCATGGCCCGAACGAGAACGCTTAAAGCGTGAACGTGAAGTCCTGAGTTTTTACATTTCAGGCCATCCACTGCAAGAACATTCCGTTACTGTACGATCGTTCTCAACACTTGACTTGTCACGAATCGATGCGTCTCGTAGTGGTCAGAATGTTCGACTAGCTGGAATCGTTGGAGACATTCGAACACGTCTTGACAAACGTGAGAATACTATTGCGTTTATCAAGGTTGAACAGTTTGTCGGCTCGTGTGAATGTGTATTCTGGAGTGACAAATACAAACAATTTGCAGAGTTACTCAAACCTGATGCAATCCTTGTTTTCTCCGGCAAATGTGAGATCAACGGGGACACGGTCAAGATCTATGTTGAGGACTGCCTCACACTCGATCAGGCCGAAAAGAAGTATGCAAAGGGCTATGTTGTACGCGTACTGCCCGACGTTCACACTCCGGATACGATCGCAAACTTCCGCAAACGATGCCAGGATTCCGAAGGTTCGGATGTCTTACAATTTGTCGTCGCAAAGCCCGAAGGACGTGTTAATTACACGTCTATGGTTCGTGTGAAATATTCATCAGCACTCACAAAATGGATCACCGAGGCGTTCGGTGATACAAACGTGATTATCCACACGGAGAACTAAGGCGGTAGTAGTGTCTTAGCGATCCCGAAGACGTCGAGCTCGTTTCATTATCATCTTCGAAAGTTCGTCAACAAAGCGAGCTTCAAACAGCACGTACTTCGCATACTGTGTTGTTGACAGAAGTGATTGAACCGTCGTATTACGCTTCTCTACTGCTGCGTCAAAGGCCTTCATTGCAGATAACAATGCCGTCGTTTTCGCCTGAACGTCGGCATCAGAAACCTTGTCCTGCAGCGCTTCATGGAGCGTACGAGAAGCATTATTGACGGCGTCTTTTGCGTCGAACACTGCTCGTTGAAGAGTATTGTACGACCCAAAGAACTTCTCTACCTGTTCTCCGCGGAGATCAAGAATATCAATGAGTTTCATTTTCCGGACGTCTTCGATTCGTTGACGAACCCGATCATGTGGTTCATCTTCATCGTCTTCGCTGGCTCGAAGTTCAACGGCTGGTACGAGAAGAATCACAACGACGGCAGCAAGAATGCCAAAACGAAGAAGATTTATGGGGTTGTTCATGGGAGTGCCTTGTCAAGAGTTCAATGGTTAGGGTAACACGGCATCAACATCGGCCGACGTGAGGTCCAGAATAGCAAAATCATCTTCGGTTTCCTGTTCCAGGATTCGATCGACGAGTGCATCTTCGTTCGCTTCGTTTACAGCACGTAACATCTCGGAATCGCGCAGCAATACTACCTGCGAATTGGTCATGTTACGAGGACGAACCGCAGGAGAATTTGACTGTGCTGCTGATGCAGTCGCGCGCATCTTCGGCGTTGATTGTACACGTACATCCTGCTTTGCCGTATTACTACTGGATGTATCCGTCGTGGTCGACACAATCACCCGTTGTCCCTCTGGATTGGATGTTCCGGGATTCAACACAACAACAATTGTGATGACTGTTGCCAAACCAAGGGCAATGGAGACCGTGAGGCCGCGAAGCAGAGGACGTCGTGGTTGTTGAAGAGCTGCATGAACACGAACACTCATGTTCACGACGGCAGATTCAGTATGCTGATGATGTAGGTCTCGAAGTGGACCAAGCTGCAGACGAAGTTCGCCTTCGTCATCGTCGTCATGCTGATGTCCATGATGTGTTGTTTTCATGACGTAGACTCCATCCAGGCTGCGTAAAAGTCGCTTGTTCGTACGTGCTCTGCAATTTTTTTGACGGCCCAATGATAGTTCGCCTTCAAAGCACCAACTGACGTACCTACCATTTCTGATATCTCTTCGTAGGAGAGTTCATCGAAGTATCGTAGACAGAATGTCTCGCGCTGTTTTCGCGGAAGCGTGTCGAGAATCGTATCCAGATACCGAAGAAAGTCCTGCTGAGCCACAGCATCTGCTGGTGATATGCTGTCGGCTGCCACCACATCTCGCTCGTGGTCATCGTCACCTACGGAAAAGAATGACAAGAGCCGCTGTTTACGGCGCATGTTATTGCAGACGTTTACCGTGATACGGTACAGCCACGTTTGAAGGGTACTCTCACCCTTAAATGACTCAAGGCCCCGTAGTGCGCGAATAAGGACTTCCTGTGTGGCGTCCTTAGCATTCTCTTCATGATGATGGAGATTCCGAAGTGCCACCGAATACACAAACTTCTGATGACGGCGCACAAAGGCCGTTGCGGCCCGCTCCGTATCTCCGGCGCGATGCGCCTCCAGAATTGCTGTGTCGGTGTCTAGGGTCAAAACTCCAGTGCTCACGTTCTTCCCCGAAATGTACGGGCACTCAGAGCTTCGTCGCACAGATTTGGTTTAACTACGAACCGAAATTTATGTCTAAACCTTCGTTCTTAGCCAGATCTTGCTGCGTAGTACGAGAATTGCAACGACACAGAAAATGAGATACCCTGCGGCTAGGGCAATCCAGACACCATGCTGTTTCAGCGGTGTCAGGTGGCTAAGAATCCATGCCAATGGTAACTGCAAACCAAGGAGAGTTCCCGCCGTAATGGTCATACTAAGCACTGCCGCTCCAGCTCCGCTAATGACGCGAACAGTGACGAGACCGACGGCAAAAAATACATATCCGAAGACAGACGTGTGAAAGTATGTGGTTGCTTCTGAAACCGTCTGTGGCGTCGTTGTATAGAGTTCGATAAACCATGTACCGGCAATCCAGACAACAATGGCCAGCGTTGACATCAACACAATCATCTGTTTGGCAGCCGAGCGATGGAATCCCCAAACACGATGTTCCTTCCCGGCACCGAGATTCTGACCAGTAGCAACTTCAACGGCCATGCCCATGGCAAACACACACATAAACACGAGCATGTCAACGTTGAGTCCCAGTGTGTACGCTGCTACAACACTGGTACCAAACCCACCGACGATACTAAATATGAAGATGCGGTTAAGGGCAACACTCAGCATCTGAAGGGACGCTGGAAATCCCTGTCGTGCCACTTTTAGTAAGAGATCAAGGTCGAGTCGAAAATTGGAAAAGTCTACCGAGAGACCTGCCTTACCCTGAGCAAACGCCGTGAGAGCAATGATCGTCCCAAAAATCTGTGCAGAGGCAGTAGCCAATCCCGCCCCGGTCATTCCCAATGCTGGTATAGGTCCGAATCCAAAGATGAGTAGTGGCGCAATGGCTGCATTTACGACAGTTGTGCTCAGGAGCACAACCATCGGGAAAACAGCATTCCCCATAGAACGTATGATGGCAAACATCTGGAAGTTCATCACGTTCGCAGCAAAGCCAATAAACAGTGCTCCCATATAGTCCATGGCAAGAGGTGCCACGTCTGGTTGCATTCTCAGGATACTTGGAAGTAGTGGTAGTGCGAGATACAAGGCCGTCGTGATAATCCCACCGAGGAATGCCATACCAACCATCGCCTGTGTCGCCGTACGCGATGCCTCGGCGAGATTCCCCTCTCCAAAACGACGTGAGACAATGATTCCCGTTCCGACGCCAAATCCACTGGCGAGTGTAAAAACAACAAAGGCGACGGTGTCACTACTTCCGATGGCCGCTATAGCTGCATCTCCCAGCCGACTGACGTAGTATCTGTCGATGAGAGAATAGATCATATTGACCAGGAAACTGAAGGCCATCGGGACGGCAAAGAGCCGTAACGAGCTATCAATGGGGTCGTTGAGGAGGTCGACTCGTGCGCGCATAACGCGCCTATAACGAACAACCACGCTTTTCGTTGCTCGTAGAATGTCATTGTGCACAACCTTATCGCGATATGAACAAGGTTTCATGTTTCGATCGGTTTCTGAAACCTAGCTTTGCCCTTGATGATGACGACCATTCTCGTGATTGCCGCCGTCTTGTACGGTGCTCGAACGTTGTTCTTTTGGACAGGACACGTTCGTCATGGCAGAGATAGGAGATCGCCTCAACTCCCTGGCAGAGTCTCCGTCGTCATCCCAGCTCGTAACGAAGAGCGCACAATCCAACGATGCCTGGAGGCACTATCGCGTTCCGACGTTGATATGTCTCACGTTGAAGTGATCGTCGTGAACGACCGTAGTACGGACAATACGCAGACGATACTTGATGCGTTAGTGCCTCAGTATCAGTGGTTACGTGTTGTCCACCGAACATCAAATGCCGATCATCCGAATCTTCAGGGAAAACCAGGTGCACTTCAAGCCGGTTTCGACAAGGCCGAGGGTGACATTCTTCTCATGACGGACTCGGACTGTGCTGTGCATCCGCAATGGATCTCTACCATGGCGTCAGCTTTCCACGATCCCAAGGTTGATCTAGCAGCAGGTTTTACGCTTGTCCAGGCGACAACGTTCTTAGAACGAGTACAAGCCGTCGAGTGGTTATTCACACAAACCATGGCGAGAGGTGGTATTGGAAACGGAGTTCCCTTGGGATGTTTTGGTAATAATCTGGCCGTACGAAGATCTGCCTATGAAGCCGTGGGTGGATATGAAGGAATTCACTTTAGTGTCACGGAGGATTTGGCCTTACTGCAAACATTGTCGGCACACGGTAGCCGAATCCGATATGTCTGTGAACCTGAAGCGACCGTTACGACCCTTCCGGTGGACAGTATGGGAGAATATGTCCGCCAACGTCACCGTTGGGCTCGCGGAGGAATGGCTCTCGGATGGCGTGCTTCGATGTTCGTGATTGCGAGCGCAATGCTGTGGGTTGGATTTGTTGCGTCTGCAGTCGAAACTTCGTGGATATGGTTTATGTTTTTTGCGAGTATGCGTTTTCTCGTAGATGCATCTATGGTTGCATTTACTGTGATGCGGTTACAACAGCCAGCTCTCCTGCCGATGATTATACCTGCACTATTCCTTTTGATTCCAACAGAGTTGTCACTTCCCTTTCTCATTCTTCAACGTCGTGTTGTATGGAAGAATCAAGTGTTTACTTCCCATCGTCAGACGTCACAAGCTCAACAATCTGCAAGAGAGAAACGTAGTTAACTCCAGTTGCTTCGCGAAGTGCAGAGGCACACATGGTATTCGGTACTACACCCAAGGTAGGTACTGATTGATCCAATAGAACAATATCATGAGCTAGCTCCCGAAGTGCCGACGTCGGCAACTCAGGATGCCGAATTCCTACGTCACCTCCCATTCCACAACACGGTGATGTAGATGGCACTATCACCTGATCTGCACACATCTTGAGAATGCGCACAAATTCGGTAGTTGTACCCAGTTTGTGTGATCCACAACCTGCGTGGCTCACGAGTCGTGGAAGCGTGTGTCGTGGTGGACACTGCGTCAGGATACGTAACGCAAACTGAGTCTGATCAATAACCCGATATCCCTCTTGTTCCAGGTCGTTTTGAAGAGAGGCAGCACAGGTTGATGTATCGATGAGAATGTCAGGACGTTGCCCCTTTGTTCGGAGATGTATTGCTGCTAGCATAGCACGTCGCGCCATCGTTGCTGCCTCAGTATATCCCTTTGATTCAAATGGTTGACCACAGCAATACGACGTTGACGGAAGTCGTGAACAGTGTATGCCCGCACGTATAGACAATCGCTCAACGATTTCTGGGAGTGAACACGTGGGACCTTGGCCAAACCATCGACTTGGACATGACGGAATGTAGAGGACATCGATCAATTCCGCTTCATCACGTTGCGACGTTGATCGACGTAGATTCGGAGAACGGCCCCACTTTTTATGAAATGTTGTTACAAGGGATGCAGCAGCATCTGCGATCTGCATGTGTGACGCTACATACTTTGTTATGCGCTGCATTGTGTTGTTCGTACGTTGGGCACGTATACCTTTCACCATCACACCCGTGTCAATTCCAACCGGACACACAAAGGAACACATACTATCTGCTGCACACGTTGCATCACCGTCATATGCCCATGCGTCGTCAATCTGTTGAACTATGGATGGTTCAGAACGGTGAATCTCACGTTCACGACGTAAGACGATACGTCGTCTCGGACTGAGAGCAAGATTCGTGCTCGGACACACCGTTTCGCAGAATCCACACTCGATACATCGATCTGTTGTGTCGTTATGATGGGTCGGTTGTAGCGTTGGAATTGGCTTGATGTTTTGAACATGCATGGTTGGATCCGACGATAACACGACGTCTGGATTTAAGATCCCCATCGGATCAAGAAGTCGTTTTACGCGCCACATAATATCCGTGGCAGCACTTCCCCACTCTCGTTCTACAAAGGGGGCCATATTTCTTCCGGTACCATGTTCGGCTTTTAATGACCCTCGATAATCATCGACAACGATCTCAACGATACGTTCCATAAATCGGGCGTACCGATCAATGTCAGCCGCACGGTTCATAGAAACATTCACAACAAAATGAATATTACCATCCTTGGCATGACCAAAGATGACGCCGTCGTCATACCCAAACTGTCGGAATGTCGTTCGAACATCTCGAATCAACCCGGCCAAAGATTCAGGTGGAACAGCGATATCTTCGTTTATCATTGTTGAACCGGCAGGACGAATCGCACCGATGGTTGGCATCAATCCTTTGCGGAGTTTCCAGATTGTCGCTCGTTCCGATTCATCCTCCGTCCACTCAACATTGTTAAGGGGCAAAGGGGGCTCCATATCATGATACTCAACAATCAGAGCAGCGATATCTGGCCGATATACGCGGTACTTTTCCGGCGTAGAAGGTAGTGTAGCGAATGAGCGTAGTGAGACGTCATCAAGGATCTCCACAGCAGCGGCACCGGAGTCACGCCAGCGAGGAATATCTGCACATGCATCTTCAATGCTATCATACACAATGAATGCAGTCCTGGCTATTCGCGCGTCTGCTACTGTCCTCAGAGTCACAGATTCGATAAAGCCAAGAGTTCCTTCACTACCCACAAGCAAACGTGCGAGAATCTTTGTCGGCTCATCTTCATCAAGGAAGGCGTGTAGAGAATACCCTACGGTATTCTTGATAGCATACTTCCGTCGGATACGATCAACAAGTTCAGGATTGGAACGAAGTTCATTACGAAGTGAGATCAATCCGTGTGATATATCTGGCGATAGATCCTGTAACATGACGTCGCAATGTGGATCAGACGTATCAATTCGAACTCCATTCGCAAGAACAAAGACCATTGAATGAAGTGTGGCATAGGAATTCATAGCCGTACCACAACACATGCCAGATGCATTATTCGCCACAATTCCGCCTATTTGTGCGGCGAGTATTGATGCGGGATCTGGACCTATCTTCCTGCCGTAAGCTCGTAGTTTGGCATTCACACGTGCGCCGGTAATACCGGGCCCCATCCTCACCAAGGCACCATCGTCCAGAATATCTACGTTATTCCAGTTGTTACCGAGTCGAACAAGTGTGTCCTTTGCAAGTGCTTGTCCCGATAAACTTGTACCACCTGCGCGGAACGTCACGGACCGCTGATGATCACGACACCAAGCAAAAATGCGTTGAATGTCATCGGTCGTATGAGCCGTAAAGACAACGTTCGGCACATACCGATATAAGGAGGCATCGTGTGCGAAAGCAAGCCTATCCGTCAGCCGTACGCTTACGCGATCATCGTCAAACGGTAGCGCCGGTATCACGGCTAAACCTGGAAAACACCCGTACGGAGATCAGGAATTGCCTCTACGTGGTCGGCAATGGCAATGCCTTGTGAAATATGACGGCGCGTATCCGATGGTGTGATAATTCCGTCAACCCATAACCGCGCCGCTGCATACGTCGGCGTTGTTGTTGATTCGTACTTCGCTTGGATCTCTGCCAACATCTCAGCACGTCGTTCCGCCGTAATCTTCTCACCACTCTTTTCGAGAGCAGCCTCGCGAATAGTTAACATCGTTCTGGCTGCTTGAGATCCGCCCATCACGGCAATATTTGCTGTCGGCCAGGCATAGATCTGGCGTGGATCATAGGCCTTGCCACACATGGCATAGTTCCCGGCACCATAGGAATTGCCCATGATGATGGTAAACTTCGGTACAACACTGTTGGCTACGGCATTCACAAGTTTTGCTCCATCCTTGATGATGCCACCCTGCTCAGCGCGTGTTCCAACCATAAATCCCGTGACATCCTGGAGAAACACAAGCGGAATACCACGCTGATTACAATTCAGAATGAACCGCGCAGCTTTATCGGCACTATCTGAATAGATCACGCCACCAACCTGCATCTCACCTTTACCGTTCTTCACGATAGCGCGATTGTTGGCCACGATTCCAACGGCCCAACCATCAATACGTCCATAACCACATACGATGGTCTTACCATACTCGGCCTTATACTCATCAAATTCGGATCCATCGAGGAGTCGGGCCAGAATCTGATACGTGTCGTACGGTTTCGCTCTGTCAGCCGGCAGGATGCCATTAACTTCGTCAGCATCATACAACGGCTCTTTTGGCTCCACACGATTAAAGTGCCCCTTTTGCCCCTTACCCGGAGCAAACTTGTCAACAAGTGATCGAATCGTGGCAAGTGCCTCTTCATCACTTGAGACCTTGTAGTCAACGACACCGGAAACGGTAGAATGCATAGTTGCGCCACCGAGAGGTTCGATATCGGTCTTTTCTCCGATAGCGGCTTCTACTAGTGCTGGTCCGGCAAGAAAGACACTTCCCGTTCCTTCGACGATAATCGCCTCGTCACACATAATCGGCAGATATGCTCCACCGGCTACGCATGGACCCATAATCGCAGCAATCTGTGGTACACCCATGGCACTCAGGATTGCATTATTTCTGAACTGACGGCCGAAGTGTTCCTTATCAGGAAAGATTTCATCCTGCATCGGTAAAAAAACACCAGCACTGTCCACCAGATAGATAATGGGCAACCGATTCTCGATTGCTATCTCCTGGGCACGCATGTTTTTCTTTGCCGTCATCGGAAACCAGGCACCAGCCTTTACCGTGGCATCGTTGGCAACGATAACACACTGGCGTCCTGAAATGGTACCAAGTACGGTTACTACGCCCGCCGATGGACATCCGCCTTCGGCTGCATACATATCATGCGCAGCAAAAAGACCAAGTTCAACAATGTCCGTATTGGCGTCAACGAGCGCTACAATTCGCTCGCGCGCGGGCATTTTGCCCTTGGCGATATGACGTTCGGTGGCCTTTTTACCGCCACCCGCACGAACGGCGTCAGCCTTACCCTCGATAATACGAGCGAGGTTACGGTTGGCGTCGTAGTTCTTCTCAAAATTCAGGTCGCGCACGACCGGCGATCCGATGGTTTTGCCCATCGCTCGTGCCTTTCGTGCTTACTGACCTTGTGGGGCAGTCTGTTGCTGTGGTTGAGCTGGCGCTGCTTGTGGCTGCTGCGTTGGTGCACCTTGACCTGGTCCAGCAGGTGGAAGTGTGACATCAGCACCACGGATAGCGCTGGTACCCTCGGTGCTGACTTCCGTCTTAAACACCGTATTGACGGCGATGGAAGCCAAGAGGATAAAGGCGAGCAGGCCAATTGTTAGATTCTGGAGAATGTTTCGGGACTGACGGTGTCCGAATACATTTGAAAACTGACCACCGAAGCCACCCATACCCGCTATCATGTCAGCCTTGCCTGGCTGAACAAGTACGGCGAGAATAAGAAGAACTGCGGCGACGATGCAGAGAACGATGAGAAGGGTTGCCATGTGCGGGAAATCGTGCGAAGTACCGTGAAATGAACGACAAAGGTACGACTTCGGATCGTTACGGACAACCCAGGCCAAGGCAGAGTGGTTTGTCGAACTTCATTCCATTCGTCGTGAACCATGCAAGAAAGGTATCGTACCGTCGTTCATTTTTCAGGAACCAGTCGTTCATCTCCTTCTTGTCGCCCCATGAATAGAGCCAACGCAGATATTCCTTAAACCAGCCGGACTTTTGCAACTCGATATTCCAGTCGATCAAGCTATTGGTGTAGAGCGTGTCATAACCGGATCGACGCCACTGCGCAATCATACGATATCGGAGGTCAACGAGCTGTTGCATGGTGAGCCGTGGTAAGACTCCGTTATCCGGGATAAAGGGCTGGGCCGATGTTGCCGCTGTATACTCAAATGCCATTTCGAAGGGCATGGTTGACGCGCCCGTGGGTCCGGGTTTTTCGAGCAGACTGTCGTGAGCGAAGTTGATCGGATCGATCGTATCACCAAGTCGCATACCAGCATTCCATGTTCGGAAGACGAGTTCCGACATTTCCTTGGTCTTCTCTGTATTACGCTCGAGATTGAGGAAGACCTCACCAAAGATGAGGGTCCAGATTTTGTTCGGTCCGTTCGCATGCATCTTGGCAACCCAGAAGTAATTCGTGGGGAACGTTGGTTCAACTCGTGTACCCTGAATCCAAAAGTCCATTCCCTGCTCGAGTCGGCCTGCTACCGTATGATATGAACCAAGCTCATAGTGGAGTCGTCCACTTTTCGGATACTTGGCAAGTCCAGCTTCAAACGTCTCACGTGCTTTCAGGGTATCCTGCAGGTAGAGGTAGATCATACCCATTAGTTGATAACCCTGATCACGAAAGATTGAGTCACGATAAATTGGCTCTACCACTGTGCGAGCAGTATCGTATCGACGAGCAAGAACGGCTGATACACCAAACTCATATCGAAAAGCTGGGTTTCCTGGGTCCATGTCGATAATGCGCCGCCATACACGCATAGCATCCTCCCCTTGTCCGAATTCCATGTAATCCATGGCCTTCGTGACCTCTTTTTTGATGCTATCCTTCATTGCCGCATCCGGAACGATATACTGGGCAGCTCCGGGCGTTGTGATCCCAAGCGTCAGAAGAACTATAGCCACCACGGTACATCCAAACGGCATAGGTTTCTGAGATCCTTGTTGTGGTAGGGGGCGAAAGGGGCGTTCGTGAGCGGTTGGGTGCGGCATGGCGTATCTTTGTTGCATCACTCACACATCGGTGAATCATGAAACGGACAATGTTAACGTTCTGTCTCGGCGTTCTCGTCGCCATCTCTCTTGCGGGATGTCTTACGGTTGAACGCAAGTCGTACAAGATTACGATGACGGGAAAACAGTCGGGTACGTGTACGATTACGTATCACAACATCGTCAGTGCTAAGGACGATGGGAAGGACGTTTCGTTTAAGGACTTTGCTGAACTCGTCACCGATTATCTCGAAGGTACGAAGCTGGAAGATGAGATGGAAGGATGTCGCAATGTCAAGAAGCGCATCTATGAGGAGAAGGGCCAGCTTATGGGGGAGATTACGTTTGACTTTGACACACTGTCCACGGTGAAGATGTTTCGGTACGACGACACGTCACCGCTCATGATGTACATGGGCGGAATGTCGAGCGAAAAGTATTCAGACGGGAATGGTGAGTTTGGTGGAGAGTCGATGCCAGTTGTTTTCTGGCCGGCGAAGTCAAAGGACATCAACCTGACGACAACGGTAACTGAGATCGACACGTCTCACGTTTCTCTTGTTGATCACTACGCAATGTGGAAAAAGCGGCGTTGAAACGATTCCTCGCTGTAGTAATGATGATGGGTATCGTAGGTTTGGCATTACCGTGCCACGCCTACGATACAACTGCACGATCCTTACTCTGGAAGATTACGTCCAAAGGCGGGGCTGTATCTCACGTTTTTGGCACCATACATGTCGCCGATACGATGGTTCTCCGACATCGAGACACTGTTTTACAGTTACTTGATGCATCACGGCTTGCCTTGATGGAATTAGATCTCGATTCGATGATGACGTCCGTATCGCCGACGCGTCTGCTTCTGCCCAAAGGAACGACACTCGCCTCCATGTTTACGGAGGAAGAGTGGAAAGAAATCAGTGTATACCTCGAAGAAAAGTTGGGGCCGATGGCTCGAATGGCAACGATGATGAAGCCAGCGGGTGTGGTGGCTCTACTTATGTTTCAGGAGGTAGAATCAACCGCAGAGTGGAGTGTCGATCAATTTATGTGGAATCGATGTGCGGCAAAAGACATACCTCGACGTGGCCTTGAGACTGTTGAAGAACAGCTAACAATTCTCGAAACACTTCCACCATCGGTTTTGTTAGATGTCGTTCGGTCATCCGATACAACAACTACAACAATGTCCGATCTGCTGCACGCATACGCACAGGAAGATCTCCCAAAGATCTTGACATCATCATCTGAGCTTTCAAAGTGGCCTGAGTTTGAACGCGCAATTAATGCAGAACGTAATGCGACGATGATCCAGCGAGCTCAACCACATCTCGAACGTGGAGGAGTGTTTATTGCCATTGGTGCGCTGCATTTGCCAGGAGTAGCAGGGATTCTTGCTCGTCTCGAATCGGCTGGTTATACCGTAGAGCCTGTCCTTGGTTCGTCACGCATTGCGTGGTGGACACTTCATGATTGACCGTAGATCTCACGCACAACTTCATACGTTCCGCACTGTGCGAGAATTGTCTGCTCAATTGGGTCTGCATACCCACCGCCGAGAGCTAACATAACAGGGATACCGCGTTTAGAGCATGCGTGGAGGACGAGTCGGTCGCGCTCACGAAGGCCTTCATAGGATAGCGAAAGCCTGCCTAGAGTATCGGCCTCAAGTGGATCAACACCACATTGATACCAAACCATATCGGGTTGTTCATCAAGCACTCGAGGGAGATATGTCCGAAGAATTTGAAGATACTCTTCATCCCGCGTGCCGTCTGGTAAGTCAACATCAATGGTTGATGGAACCTTTCGAAACGGATAATTCTTTGCGCCGTGCATACTAAATATTGTTACGTCATCCCTTCCACCGAGAATGTCACTGTTGCCGTTTCCCTGATGGACGTCAAGGTCGATAATGGCTGCTCGCTGAATACGACTCTCCTGAAAAAAACGAAGGATCGTCACCGCGATGTCATTAAACACACAATATCCCTCACCGCTATCGTGCATCGCATGATGTGTACCACCGGCGAGATTGCCTGATACGCCATCTTGAAGAGCAGCATATGAAGCTGCAAGACAACCACCCACCGTTGCGCGTGAACGTGTTACAAGTTCAGGTGTCCATGGAAAACCAATGCGGCGCTGCTCAAGGGCAGATAGTGTTCCGGTAAAGACGCCATCTACGTATCGTTCAGAATGAGCAAGTATCAGGTCTTCACGTTCGGCAAGTGGTGCTTCAAATAGTTCATTCCCGTGGACGATTCCCCGCTCGACAAGTGCTTCCCGAATCATTCGATACTTCCGCATAGGGAAACGATGTCCCTCAGGCAGGTCAATGGTGTAATGATCGGAAGTGAATACCTTCATAGAAGTACAGTTGCGGCACGGCGAAAGGTCAATGTTTTGTCCCTACTACGGCGTTCCCACATCCACGGTACTACCGAAAACGGAAGTTAAACGGAATGCTAATCCAATACCTCGACGATCGCTTCGGATCTGCAGAAGCTCGAAACTGTGTTGCAAAGATGGCCTTCAATGCGGCTTCGTTAAACTCTGGACGCTGCGTAGAATCACGCTTATAACATTCAATTTTGCCACATTCATCAAGAAGCACACGTATAACAGTCTTGCTTGTGAATCCCAAATCTCTCATCCGTTTTGGATAAATAACGTTCTTCTGGAGTTCTTTCATATCAAAAGGAACGACAAGCGAGCTGTCGTACGCCGGGGCGACAGCGTTATCTGAATTTGGTTCGAGTTGCCATGGCACCTCCCAGTTGGTTGCGCTGTCGCGAAGGGTCGTCACACAAACTACTGATGCGTCAATCGCCATCGGTATACATCGAAGTGAAACGGATGTACGATTATCAGAAAACTTTACACCACGAGCGAGCCACGTACTGATAATAGCACGTTGGTCTGCCGGAAGTTTTTCGACCTGCTCACGAGGAATCGTTCCGTCCTTGACGTCACAGGTAATATCAAACGCGTCTGCAAGCGTCTTTGATACGTAGGCAATGTTTCCAGACGTCCCTTTCTCAAACGGTGCTCGTCTATCATATGACTGTGTGAACGTCACATCATCTGTATTGGCAATAATTGTCATGAGGCCACGTTGTGCATCACTTCGTATACGATGTGTTGAAGCACATGATGTGATCAGCAACAGCAATACGTATAGCAACAGTGGTCTCATACTCAACGAGGCTAGGTTACGAATGGACAAGCGACGGCGGATCCATTCGCTTTGTGCTGAAGCACAGGAACATCTTTGGCACATGCATCCTGAGCGATTGGGCAACGAGTACGGAATCCACAACCTGACGGTTTGTTCAGTGGTGTGGGAATATCGCCTTCGAGGATAATTCGCTGTTTATCTGTACGCAGTGGGTCTGGTTCAGGGACAGCGGAGAGCAGTGCCTTTGAATAAGGATGTGTAGGAGCGAAGTAGACGGAATCTGCTGATCCCATTTCTACGATATTGCCAAGATACATCACGGCAATACGCTGCGAAATGTGATAGACCACACTAAGATCGTGGGCAATAAACAAGTATGATAGTCCAAACTCCTTCTGGAGGTCTTCCATTAGGTTGATTACCTGTGCCTGTACGGACACGTCGAGTGCGGAAACGGGTTCATCACAGACAATGAGTTCGGGATTTGTTGCCAAGGCACGTGCGATACCAATTCGCTGACGCTGACCGCCGGAAAACTCATGCGGGAATCGTAGGGCGTATTCGGGCTGAAGTCCAACCTTTTCGAGCAACCAGCGAACACGATCATCGACTTCGGATTTGGAAAGATCTGGACGATGAATCTCAAGTGGCTCTGCGATAATCTGCTTAACACTGAGTCTGCTGTTTAACGACGAGTACGGGTCCTGGAAGATCATCTGGATCTTCCGGCGGAATGCCTGAAGATCACGGTTCTTGAGTGCAAGCAGATCGGTCGTTGTTCCGTCCGTAGCGTGGTAGATCACTTCTCCGTCAACATAGACATCGGAGTTGACATGCTTCAAGACATTCACAAGGGCGCGCCCTACGGTTGTCTTCCCGCATCCTGACTCACCGACAAGTCCAACAGTCTCACCACGATGAATCGTTAACGAGACACCGTCAACAGCCTTTACCTCAGCGACCTTACGCTGAAACACGCCACCGTACACCGGAAAGTGTACCTTCAGGTTTTTGATTTCAAGCAGTGGTGCACTCATTGTTGAGCCTCCGAAACGAGATGGCAACGTACTGAGTGTCCTGGTGCAATTTCTACGAGGTCGGGCTCAACGGTATCACACTTTTCAAGTTTTACTTCACATCGAGTACAGAACTTACATCCTGTAGGCAGATTCATGATACTAGGTACGTTGCCAGGGATTGCTTGCAACCGCTCACGTCCTTTACGTTCCTTACTCGGACGCGGAATACTGTTTAAGAGTCCGCGAGTATATGGATGAGCGGGATTCGCAAAGAGTGTGCGTACATCAGCCGTTTCCTGAATCTTACCCCCATACATCACGATTACTCTGTGACACATTTCGGCAACTACTGCTAGATCGTGAGTAATGAGCAGGATTGCCGCATCCTTACGTTTACGTTGCAGCTCAAGCATTAACTCGAGAATCTGAGCTTGAATCGTAACATCAAGAGCAGTCGTGGGCTCGTCGGCAATAAGGATACTCGGATTACAGGCAAGTGCAATGGCAATCATTACGCGTTGCCGCATTCCACCGGAAAACTGGTGCGGATAATCTCGCACTCGTTTCTCGGGATCAGGAATACCCACGAGGCTCAACATTTCAACGGAGCGCTTCATCGCACTCTTTTCGTCGAGACCCTCATGGGCCATGATGACTTCTGCGATCTGATTACCGATTCTCAAGACGGGATTTAGCGACGTCATCGGTTCTTGGAAGATCATCGCGATCTCCTTCCCACGAATGTCATACATCTCCTCATAGGAGAGCTTCGTGAGATCCCGTCCCTTATACATAACTGACCCGCCGACGATCCGTCCTGGAGGATCGGGAATGAGTCGCATAAGAGAAAGAGCAGTTACTGACTTTCCAGATCCTGACTCTCCAACGATGCCAAGCACTTCGCCTGCATGTACGGAGAACGACACACCATCAACGGCACGTGCCCACGTACCTTCGATGTTAAAGTGAGTCTTGAGGTCCTTGACCTCGATGAGTGCTTGATTCGTCACTGTGAACTTGTGTAATTCGTGTGGAGATCCCTTTTCCTTGCCTTCCCTATCGCAGACGTGAATACGTCCTAGGATCAAAGGCCTCACGTACGCCTTCACCAATAAACACGGTGAGTGTCAGAGTGAAGAACATCGCCAACATCGGTGCGACGATGATCCACCAGTTACCCTGCGAAAGTGTTTCGATTCCAAGGCGGAACATTTCCCCCCAACTTGGTGTGCCTGGAGGAAGTCCGAAGCCAAGAAAGTCAAGACTGACGAGGGACGTAATACCCGCTACGACAGCAAATGGGTAGAACGTGATAATTGGAACGAGAGAGTTTGGCAGAATGTGGCGGAGAATAATCTTTCGTGTAGGTACTCCGATAGAAACTGCAGCGGCAACATAGTCCTTCGATCGTTCACGGAGGAATTCAGCTCGGACATAGAGGCCGATACTAATCCATGATACGAGCAGAAGGAGCGTAAGAAGAAGAAAGAAGCTTGTGCCAAACAGCGAAACGATAATGATGATGATAAAGAGCACCGGCAATGTGCTCCATACCTCGACGAATCGCTGGAGGAAGAGATCAAACTTTCCGCCGAAGTACCCTGACAATGCCCCAATGGGTATACCAATGAGATATTCCAAGGTTGCAAGTAGAATGGCAAATGACAGCGAAACGTTAAGTCCGTATGCCATACGTGCAAAGACATCTCGCGCCCGATCATCAGTACCAAAGAACCGAGGATATCCGTCATCACCAGATTGGAATGGCTTCATAAACGTACCGTTCCCTGGAACCTGAAAGTCCTCGTCAGGTGCATACGGATATGGTGGCATGATGATGAAGTTCTCACCACCATCGGCCTCAAACTTTTCGTCTAGTTCCCTGTAATTGATTGCGCGTTCCGTACTACCCAGTCCAAACTCCTGTGGGCTATGGTAGTGGGACAATCCAACAAGTTGAGCAAAGGCCGGGAAATGATAGTCTCCGTTGTATCGGATAACAAGCGGAACATTATTTATCAGCAACGGAAGCAGGAAGGAGAGGGCGTACACACTCGTCAGAATGATGAGTGAGTAGTATCCGCGCTTGAGTGAACGGAACTTCTTCCATCTCCTCCGCAGGATCGACGTTGAAACGTGTGCTGGTGCGGGTGTGGCCATTGTCACTTAAACTTGATGCGAGGATCAACCATGGCAAGAATGAAGTCGCTGATCATGGCTCCAACGAGTACAAAGACAACGTTAAAGACCGTGAACGCAAAGACGATCGGATAGTCTCGTGTAAGTACGGCCATAAACGAGAGTCTACCCATTCCTTCGATGCCAAAGACAAATTCAACGAGATATGAACTCGCGAGAAAGATGCTGATGAGCGAACCGAGTCGTGAAGCAATCGGAATGATCGAATTCCGCATTGCATGTAACCAGATCACACGGCTTTCTCGTATTCCCTTGGCAAAGGCCGTACGGATATAGTCTTGTCCAAGGTTATCGAGCAACGAGTTTTTCATGAGCATCGTGAGCGTAGCAAAACTTCCGATTGTGTAGGCAATCGTCGGAAGAACAAAGTGAATCAACCGATCGGCAATCTTGCTCCCAAGTTCAAGATCTTGATAATCCGTTGATTCAAATCCGCGCAACGGAAGAATGTTAAGTCCGGCATCGGTTGAAAAGATGACGAGTAACACAGAGCCAAGTGCCCAACCCGGAATAGAGTACATGATAAAAACCACACCGCTTGAAATCACATCAAAGCGACTTCCGTGGTTGAGGCCCTTGGTTACACCAAGAAAGATTGATACAGCATATCCGAGTACTATGCCAATCAGTCCGAACTGAAGCGAAATGGGCATTCGCGAAATCATCAAGTCCCAAACGGGTTCCTGATACCTGTGAGACTTCCCAAAAAATCCGGTAAGAATGCCAGCGTATTCCGTTTTAAACGCACGCAACTGATACGTCCCAGCTGAAAGCCGTTGATACTCTGCTTGCCATCCTTCAAGAGGAACACCAGGTGATGTTGCATCTGAAACGGTGTACGTCCCATTTCGCTCCGTTACAACCACCGTCAGGCCATTTCCAGCCTGACGGGGTTTATTCAGCTCTACGGGAAGATCTGCACTCTCCATAGGACGCGGAGATACACCGAGCCACATGAGGTATTGCTTCCAGATAGGTTTATCGAAGCCATAATACCTCTCCAATTCTGCAAGAGCCGTTGGAGGAATTGCCTGGTCTCCCATTCCCGTACCACCGCCACCACCACGTTCATTTGCGGCAGCAGCTTTTAAGGCCTGAACCTGTTGCTCGAGAGGACCACCAGGAGCCAGCTGTACGATAAAGAAGACGATGACGGTACAGACAAAGAATGTCGGTATCGCCAAAAGAAGGCGGCGAACGAAGTACTGCAGCATGTGATGTTATCTCAGAACTTTTGCTGCTTCCAGAACGTGTTCTGGATTACTTGTCCATTTCCAGGCAGGGCCGTCTTTGACTGCTGAGCACTCTTGAGTGCTTCGGCCTTGTCCTTGTCGAACCACCAGAGTGTCATGATCGCAAGATCGTGATCTCCTGCTTGCGTTGTGCGGCCAAGAACATATTCCGGCATTCCGAATTTGTTCCAGAAGCCGAGTTTGATACCCTTCGTATTCCAGTTAAGAGCTGCAATACATTCATTCCAAACGATGCCGTCGATCTCACGAATAATATCGGCTCGTTCCTTCTGACTGAATGCTGTTCGATATTTCTCGATGAGTTCATCAACACGTGCATTTTTGAAGCCCGTGATGTTGTTGTTGTCATTTTTGTCAGCAAGCTTACTATCGTACGACGTTTCCGGATTCGGGAACGTAAGTCCGCCGTAGTTTGCCCATGTAAGACTGAAGTTTCTCTCAGCCACGTTCTTGGTGATTGCATTACCATCTTCAAACTTCAGTTTGAGATCAATGCCCGCCTCACGCAGCGTTTGTTTGAGAGGCGTCACAAATCGTTCGATTGGCTTGACAATCGAGAGTTCAATCACCAAAGGTCGTCCATTCTTGACGAGAATACCGTCTGCATTCCGTGTTGTGTAACCTGCCTCAGCAAGCAGCTGAGAAGCAAGTTTTGGATCATACGTAATCTTTGCATTGGATGTATTCTCATACATACCACCTGCATAGAAGGAGTTATACGGTTCGTACTCGTCTGCGAGGAGATTTTTGATAATCGACTCGCGGTCCCAGAGGTGGAAGAAGGCCTTCCGAATCCGAATGTCGTCAAACGGTGGCTTGCGCATATTGTAGTATATACCACCAGCTCCAGCTGCACCTTCGGTTTTTACACGAGTTTTTACGACCCAGTTGTTCTTGACGATGTCGTCCTTGTTGTCGTTAACCCATTGGTCAATAGATACTGACGTGTAGTAGAACACATCCGATTGCCCCTTCTTGAAGGTCTCGTACTCAATCGTAGGATTGTCAACAATCGTCACAAACTTGAGTTTATCAAAGTTTCCTGAGTACCTCGCCATTGGATCTTCGGCCTGCCAGAAGTCTGGTCGGCGAGTGAAGGCATATGACTGTTCCTTCTTGATATCCTCCTTGAGGATAATGTATTCCCCTGTTCCAATCGGTTGCTCAAACTGGAACTTGTCAACAAACTGTTTGCCCGTGAGATTGCCGATCTGCTTTGCTTGAAGGATTGGCAGGGATGCACCAAAACTCATAAAGGAGCGCCAGTTACGTTCCTTGGCACGTACTTGCACAAGGTATGGCGACAATGCAACAGGTTCTTCGTACTTCGAAAATGTTTGCTGCATTGAAGGACTAAGAATCGTAGGATCGTTCACGAGTCTCCACGTTGCAACAACGTCCTCTGACGTGACTCGATTTCCGTCCCAGAACCGCGCGCGCGGATCGATACGGAACGTGAATGTCATAAGGTCTTCAGACACCTTCCAATGCGAGGCAAGATTTGGAACGTATTCGAGCGTTGCAGGGTGAAGGGTAATGAGGCCCTGATAACTCACAGAGTTCATGATGTAGTTCTCTGTGAAATTCGCATTCGGTCCGAAGAAGAACGGGCGGAAGGACAGCGGATATCGTGATGATGTAAAGGTGATCTCCCCTCCGGTAACGGCACGCGAATCACCGAACCACTTAAGATCAGCTTCTGCCGGAACAAACGTCGAATAACCAAGAGCGGCGGCAAGTTTCTCGAAACCGTCACCTCCCAGAGAGTCCGAAACAGACGGGTCTGCACCCGCAGGAATGTCGACGACCTTCCAGGTATTCTTGATACCCGTATCTCCGGCGGAATCCTTTTTTCCGCATCCCGAAAGGAGAACAAGTAGTACGGCTGTGCCGACGAGGCCTGCGAGTCGTGAACTCGCCGTCCGGATTGACATCACTGAGTGCTCCCGATATTGGTCGATGTGAATTGTACGATTGTACAGTGGGGCCAAATATACTGCGGACAAAGAGTTTGAAGACCGATCGTTCCGACACAATTTGCGCCTTTCGCCCCTTACCCAACACCACCATGAAGACGATTTTCCCCGAAGACCTTTCCCATAAAGACCGACATCAGTTACTTCTTAGCGGTGTGAACCCGCGTCCAATCGCCTTTGTATCGACACTTTCCGAGAATGGCGACGTTAACCTTGCGCCGTATTCGTTCTTTATGGCCTTTTCGTCCAAGCCACCCATTGTGGCTATTGGACCGGCCATTGCTGCTCGCACAGGTAAAGCAAAAGACACATGGTTAAACATCCTCGCGACAAAACAGGCCACGATATCGAGCGTGTCGTATTCAATGGTTCATGCGATGAACATTGCCGCTGGTGAGTATCCTCCAGACACCGATGAATTCGAAAAGGCGGGATTCACCAAGGCTGTTTCTACAAAGGTTGCGCCACCGTTTGTCAAGGAATCACCCTATGCGATGGAATGTGAGCTGATGGAGTCCATCGAACTCCGTCGCGACATTGGTGGCAATGGTAACATCGTCCTACTCGAAGTTGTAGCATTTCATGTTGCCGAGTCCGTGCTGGTTGACGGCCGCGTTGATCCTCGACGGATGGATCTTGTTGGTAGGATGGGCTATTCCTGGTATTGCCGCGCTCAAGGTGATGCACTGTTTACACTTGATCAGCCTGGACCGAACATAGGAATTGGTATCGATGCCCTACCGGACCATATTAAATCGTCGGATGTGTTAACCGGGAGTGACCTCGCAAAACTCGCTCATGTACCAACGTTACCGATGCTCGATGGATCGTTCCCGCGCTTTGACGCAGACTTCCGCGCCGACTCACTTGAGATTGAACTTGCTGCAGGAGACGCCTATGCGGCCCTGTACGTTATGCTGAACAGCGGACGGTCACATGACCGTACAGTGCGTCACCGTATTGCCAAGGCCTTTTTAGCGAAGAATCAGATTGAGGAAGCCTGGCAAACACTTCTGCTTGAATAGGACGGTCGGTTACGGTTACCGATTACGCCGTTATCGGCTCAATTGTACACAGTAGTGTCCCCTTCTCCACTGCTGTGCCCTCGGATATTTCAGCCACGTGTACAGTACCTGCTATCGGAGCAGAAATGACGTTTTCCATCTTCATGGCTTCAAGAGTAAATAACATCTCCCCTTTTCGCACCACGTCACCGTCCCGCACGATAGTAGCCTTTAGCAGACCCGGCATCGGTGCGGCAATTCTCACATTACGTGATCGTGCAGCTGGAGAAGCTGCCAGAATTGCCATAAGTGCTGCGTGGTGTTCCTGCAACACCGTTGCCGTATGCGTAAATCCACGAAATGATACGGTTACTGATGTAACACCGTCTGTTTCGATGACAACGGGCACATCTTCCTCACCGAGGTGGGCTGTAAACAGTCCGGACCGTTCTGTTGGTGTGAGGCGAATTCCTGTACGTGAATCAGACGCCGCCGTTCCGTCAGCGAAAAGTTTCACCGTTGTTGGTGTTCCATCAAGATCCGATGTCACAATGAAGGTCATACAGTTTCCGTAATGGCGTGAAGCACGAAGATACGGACGTCACCGCAGGGGACAGATAAGCTTGTACAGCCGGCCGCCAAAGAGACCTAGCCCTACGGCAGAACGTGTTCTCCAGTCGTAGACTACATTTCCCATCGTATCACACATCTTGCCAAGCTGCATTCGTTGTAGTTCTACATCGTACGTCACAATGGTTGACGAACTCGGCCACGCAACCATGGAACCAGACGGTGACACAACAAGAGGTGTGGACATGGCAACTCCACCTCCACGCAGGACGTATCGTTTGCCGTTAACAGCTACGAAGGCACCGGCATCATCACCAGCATAGACCATCTGGCCACCATCATATGAAAAAGACGGAGGACCATGTTGATTTCCAACGGGATACTCGGCACTTCCATACATCATTACCCGACGTGCACCTGGTCGAACTGCAGGAATTGCCGTTAGGTCACAACATGGACTTAGGACAAGTCGGCCGGGTGATTCCAACGGAGGTGATTGCCACGGTTCTCGGTACTCATCTGTCATCATGGTTACCACAGGTGGTGCACCTCGCTGACCACCAACAAAGGCAAGGACAGTTCCAAAAGCATTGACGGTGAGGTCGCGCACTGAGATTAATCCGTTTGCAATGACATCGTCACCGAGAAGTACGTCCCACACAGCACCATTTCGTACTGCTGCTACGATACGACCATCGGACCAAACGCCACCAAGTATCACCTCATCATAAGCTGCAAGATCAACGCCATTACGAACGATGGCATACTGATTTCCACGCCTGCCGACGTAGACGATAACAGTCCCCGATGGATCAGCTGCAAACATCGTGGTTGGATCTACACATCGATAGGAACGACTACCATTCGTGAGTGTACGTTCTGACTCATTCTCGACAATCCACCACACATCACCAGAAGACTGTGGAGCAAGAACAGGGCGAACATTCGTAACTCCAGACATATTGATGTATCCGCCGGAAGTTTGAAGTCCGCGAATACCATTCATGTCAACACTCACTGCCCATGCCGAACCATCACGCGAGAACATGGGTACATCAACCTTCATAAACGGCCCATACGCTGTTCCGTCGATATACAGTGTTGTCAGAACCGACGTCGTTCGAGCACGAGCCCACCAGTGCCCTGTCGTATCAATTCCATAATCGATGATTTCCACGTCGTTTTCGAGCAATAGCTCGTCACGACATTGACCAGAGGCTGTTGGTGAAATGAGTACGCCAACAACACTCGTGACTACGAGGCAAAGAATGACAAATGATTTCATGCAACGTACCACGTATGGTCGGTTGCTATTGCTGTCAGAACAACATCATGCTCTTCAAAATCGATTGTTGGAAACTTCTGGCATTCATAGGCAATTCCAAGCGTTGGTGCTGTAGATTCGGCGAGAAATCTGTCATAGTACCCTTTACCATATCCAACGCGCCTCCGGCTGGGATCGAATGCCACAATTGGTACAACAACGGCGGTGTTTGATCCGAAAAACGATGCGCTTACGATGTTCGAGACTGGCGTAACAACAGGTTCAAGAATTCCATACATACCCTTTGTCCAATTGGTGTGCCGATCAATCTGAACATGTCGTAACGTGTGCGTAGCGTGATCACTTACGGGCACATAAACAGACTTCCCTATTCCCCACGCGTACTCAATGAAGGGCCACGTATTGATTTCGTCGTCAGTACTACGAAAAACGTGAACTACATCAGCAAGCTGAAACGGACGGAACTTGTGTGCGCGTTCAAAAACTAGCATGTCGAGTAACTGTCTGCGTTCGGCATCAAGTGCTCGTCGGCGACGGAGTGCTTCGGTTCGGGCGTCTGATTTATTCATGTTGAGCGGAGTCGTTGTGCAGCAAGAAGATCAGGAACAACAATTGCACCGAGGATAACACAAGCCCCGAACATTTGACGAGCTGTGAGTTCCTCACCAACCATTATCCACGCGATTAAGGCTGCAAACAGTGGTTCAAGGATAAAGATGACGCCAGCTCGTACTGGATGAGTGTATCGCTGAAAGCGCGTTTGAAGCCAGGTAGTAATGACACTGGCAAAAACTGCCGTATACAGAACTGCAATCACGAGATTATTCGAGAATGTCAACGACGTTCTAGCTGGCTGCTGAAGAACGTCGAAGGTGAAAAACGTGACCAATGACAAGACAACGGTCACACCAAACTGCATGAGCACCAGGGCGTTCTGAGCACGAGGACGTTCTTCCAAATCCTTTGTCCATGTATCAATAAACGACAGATACATCGCCCAGATCATACTACTAATCAAGGTGAGTATATCACCTACTACGATACCATGCGTGTCTGGTGCCGTAAATATCCACAACCCAATAAGAACTGCTGCAACGGTTAGAAGATGCTGAGCACGAATTGGTGCTCCAGCGAACAAGCGATGCGCAAAGGGTACAAAGGCCACCATTGTCCCGGTGATGAATGCACTTGTTGTGGGCGACGTCGTCTGTAGGCCAATGGTCTGGAGAATAAAACCAGCACCAAAAAGGACGCCTAATCCAGTTCCTCTCCAGAACAGTTCACGATCCACTTCGCGAATTGCCGGATACCACAACACGAGTCCAACAAGGAGCGCTACGGAGAATCGTAACGCTACGAACACGGACGGAGAGACATCGTCGAGTGAAGTCTTCACAACAACGAATGTCCCTCCCCACAATGCTGTTACAAGCACTAACAGGCCTTCAGCCCGAAAGCGTGTCATGATGAATGTGCTACGTTTTCGTAGAACAATGCCGTTGCCTTCATTCCTGCCACAAAGTTCTTCAGGTCAAAATGTTCGTCAGGCGAGTGTGCATTCTCGTCATGAAGTCCAAATCCCATCAGCACCGTTGGAGCATGGAGGACAGTTTCAAAGAGCAACACAACAGGAATACTGCCACCTTCGCGCGTAAAACGAACATCCTCGCCAAAGACATCCTGCAAAGCTTGTGTTGCCGCCTTCATTGCTGGAGTATCTCTAGGAACGAGAACTGGATCTGCACCATGAAGGTCACGAACGGTAACCGTCACACCTGGCGGCGTCACCTTTTTTACATATTCTGTGAACTTGCGTGCGATATCTTCTGTGGACTGGTTGGGCACGAGTCGCATGCTCACCTTTGCAGATGCACGCGCAGGAAGTACCGTCTTTGCACCTTCTCCGGTGAAGCCGCCAATCATTCCGTTCACGTCAAGTGTCGGCCGAGCTCCAAGACGTTCCGTTGTAGTCCAACCTTCTTCACCAACAAGCGTGTCCACTCCAACATCTGCCTTCAGCGTTTCGTCGCGTTCACCAAGCCGAGCAAGGCCACTTCGTTCATCTGATGTGAGTTCAAGCACACCGTCGTAGAACCCATCAATGAGTATTCTACCGTCGTCCGACTTGAGTTTTGAGATGATAGATGCAAGTGCATTTAGCGGATTCGCAACGGCTCCACCATATGATCCCGAATGAAGATCACGATTTGGACCTTGCACATCGATTTGCATATAGGCAAGTCCACGTAGACCGTATACCAACGACGGCTTTCCTGGTGCAAACATGGCCGTATCTGAAACAAGTACGGCATCACAGGCTAAGTCCGTTGCTCGTTCACGAACAAATGGAGTAAGATTTGGCGAGCCAATCTCCTCTTCACCCTCGATGAGCAGTTTTACATTTACAGGAAGTGAACCATGGACGGCCAACATTGCTTCGAGCGCACAAATGTGCAGAAACACCTGACCCTTGTCATCAGTGGCACCACGCGCAAATATCTTACCATCTCGTCGAACGGGTTCAAATGGTGGTGATGTCCAAAGGTGCAGCGGATCAACGGGCTGCACGTCGTAGTGACCGTAGAATAGTACGGTCGGGGCATCGGGACCAGCCTTCAAGTATTCTGCGGTAACAATGGGGTGTCCTGGTGTTGCGTGGACAACAACATTCTCCATTCCAATGGTACGAAGTCTACCTGCCACCCACTCAGCACAGTGTGCGACGTCGGCTGCACGCTCTGGATCGGTACTCACAGACGGGATTCGAAGGAACTCTTCGAGGTCATTCTCAAAACGCTCAATGTTTTGCTCAAGCCAGGCGTGGACGGGATGCATGGTTACTCCAATGGTGAAGGGGCAAAAATAGGGGGCTGTGGTTGCATACAACGCCAAGCTCACGATGTTTGCCGAGAACATTCCGGAAGCATTCCATGGATCCGCTGGAAATCGTCAGCCATCTTTCCTACGTCCTACTCATCTCTGCCTCATTTGTCCGGACCATTCTCCCGCTGAGAATACTTGCCGTTGGCTCTGGACTTGCAAGTATCGTGTACGGTATTGGCATTTCGGATAGGCCAGGAATTCTATGGGAGTCAGCCTTCGTTGCCGTGAACGCCGTTCAAATTGGCCTCTTGATCCGTGACCGGCGTCGCGCCATTCTTTCCGAAGAAGAGTCAACCCTGCACAAACTGATGTTCCCTCATCTCACCGTTGTTGATGTCCACAGGTTGATCCGCAAGGCGTCCTGGTTAACCTCACCTCCGGGCGATGTACTCACAACTCAAGGTCACGCTGTGACGAGGATTGTGTTGCTGACGTCGGGAACGTGCAGAGTTGAGATCGATGGCGAGGTAAAGGCGTGGTGCAAGACAGGCGACTTCGTTGGTGAGATGGCGTTCGGAACTGGTAATCCGGCTTCCGCTACGGTTGTAGCTGTAGATGAGACACGATATCTCATGTGGCGTTTCGAAGACCTACGAGCACTCATTGACGAACATCCTGAGATTCGCTCCGCAATGCAGTCCGTGTTCAGCCGAAATCTTATCGATAAACTTGCCCGGAACGGCCAATCACCAGGTGATCATTTGGATACTGCCTCGTCGTAGAGTGCTTCATACATCGGCACGATGAGGTCAATGTCAAACTTTGTAACGGCACGTTCTCGCGCTTTCTCACGAAAGACGTTAAGCTTCTTCGTATTCGTCAACAGCTCAACACAGTACTTGGCCATACGCGAAACGTCACCTAACTCTGCGATGTAGCCACTTTCTCCGTGCTCAACAACTTCTGGAATACCGCCGATGTTCGTTGCAACAACGGGAACTCCACAGGACATAGCTTCCAGGGCTGAAAGACCAAAACTTTCCTGCTGTGAGGGTAGGAGAAATATATCAGCAATCGACAGGATGTCGGGTAAAGCAGATTGTTTACCAAGAAACAGGACGTGGTCCTGCACATTAAGTTCGCGCACGAGCCGCTCAACATCACTACGTTCAGGTCCATCACCAACGAGAACAAGTTTCGCCTTCACTGTTTCGCGGACCTTGGCGAGAATTCGTACACAGTCCTGGACACGTTTTACGGGCCGGAAGTTGGAGATGTGCATCAATACAAACTCACCATCCGTCTTGACATGACGAGCTAACTGCGGACAATCGGCTCGTTGATAGAGAGCAGTATCAACAAAGTTTGGTATAACACGAATTGGAAGATCTTGACCAAAGTTTTGACGTGTCTTTTCTTGCAAAAAGCCTGATACGGCCGTAACCATGTCAGATCGTTCAAGTGAAAACTTCACGAGCGGGTGAAACGAAGGTTCAAGACCAACAAGCGTAATGTCGGTTCCATGTAATGTCGTGATGAGTTTTGGTGCCTTCGGTCCAAGAATTTCTTTTGACAGGTACCCACTAATGGCATGCGGAATAGCATAGTGCACGTGTAGCACGTCAAGCTGTTCGTATTTTACAACGTCGATGATCTTCCCTGCTAAAGCCAGGGTATACAGATTAAACTCCAGTAAAGGATACGTCGGAGTTTCGACTTCATGATAGTAGATGTTGTCCTGGAACCGATCCAGTCTCATCGGCTGGGCATACGTCACAAAATGAACGGAATGGCCTCGTTTAGCAAGAGCTTGGCCGAGTTCCGTTGCAAGAACACCACTTCCACCATAGGTGGGATAACAAACAATGCCAATGCGCATGGAGATTGGATTCCGGAAATGAGCGAGCGAGGAAGCGATTCGACGGACACCTATGTGACCGTTGCGGGAGAAACGCGGGCCGAAATTACCATCAAACGATCGGTCTTCATCGCTTGCACACGATCTGTTGAGACGCGCGAGGCTGCAAATGTCTACCTTGAGTCATTACGCAGAGAGTTTCCCGACGCTGTTCATCACTGTTTTGCATGGCGCTTAGGACTTCACGGTTTTGAATACCGTATGTCGGATGACGGTGAACCATCAGGAACGGCAGGAAAACCTATTCTCTTTGCTCTTCAGCGTGCTGGAGTTAGCGATACAATCGTTGTTGTGGTGCGGTATTTCGGAGGTACCAAACTTGGCGTAGGTCCGTTGGCCAGAGCCTATGGTGAATCAGCGCGCGATGTTCTGGAACGTGCTCCGCGAATTGTGGTGCGTCCGACGATTTCCGTACGAGTACATTGCTCCTACGACGATGTTTCGACCGTTACGGACGTGCTTCAAGCTGTCGAAGCGACGTTTGCCCCTGTATACTCAGATGCCGTTTCTTTCGACGTAACAATGCCCCTTTCGCGCCTTACCGACCTTGCCTCGATGTTAGCAGATCGAACGAACGGACGAGCGGGATACTCAAAAGTCAGCACCGAGTGAAAAGAGGTAGACAGGCCTACTAAACGTGCCGGTTGCCTCACGTCGCCATGCAATGTCGATTCGTAAGGGTAGGCCAAGTGCAAGTGAACGTATACCAACACCGGTACTCCACAGCAGTGGATTCACGAACTCACGACCTAACTGATCAACGGCCTTATTCTGGTCATTAAATGCACCGCCAAGATCTGTAAAGATTTGGGCCTGGAGTCCCTGAAATAGTGCTGGAATTGGTCCAGCCTGGAAGGCAAAGAATAATGGGAAACGGAACTCGGCATTCAAAACAAAGTAGCGTGTGCCGTTTCTCTGATTCAGCGCCCAACCACGAAGAGGCCATCCCGGACGAGTAAAAGCAAAGTCCTCCGGGTTTACAAAGGGCCACCCTGCATCACTAAAGAATCTGTTAAACCAGTTGTCCGTTCCACCAACGAAGAACTTCTGCTGATTTGCGCCCATACTCAAACCACCAGCGCCGCGCAAAGCAATCGAATAGGCTCCGCCAAGATGGAAATACTGGCGAATGTCGGTACGCAAGGTGGCAAAGGTTAGTCCATTATCAAAGAGCTTCGGCGATGCTTCCATTGTAACATTCAGCCGCGTACCATCCACAGGTGCCCAAAAGCCCATGAGGGTATTGTCGAAGACATACGATACTTGGGGTACAACAACAAAACGTGAGAGACTTGGAAGAACAGGTTGTTCGATGTTTTCGCGCGACATTGCCATAACCTGCATACCACCATCGAGTCGTGAATATCTACTAAACGGTAAGGACGCCCAGAATGACGTGCCATAGTTCCGTAGTCGATGGAGATACGATCGGTTGTCAACCTGGTCCGTTATGTAGGTATAACCAGCATTGTGAAAACCACTGACGTAGATGTCAATGATGTTAGGAAGATATCCGTACTGGAGGTAAAAATTACTGTTATTCAAGTCAAGGAACAGATTCGCCTGGAAATAGATTGAATGGTCTCCCAGCATGTCCGTAAAGAGCATCTGAGCCGTACCTTGTGCGCCAAACCAGTTGGAGTATCCAGCGTTGCCCGTCACAACATCCGGTGAAAATGCAACCTTGTAATCCTTGGGCGTAAAGTCGGTAACAACTGTATCCAGACTCATTGCGCCTGCAGTTTCCACATCCGGGTTTCTGCCTACAATGTCTGCACCGTCAAGGTCCACGTCATACGAACCATATGTAACGTCTTGAGTTGTATCCTCTACAGGATCATTGAGTATTCCAGCTAACGTATTTCGTTGCTCATTTTGTTGCTGCCGGAACTTTGTTAATGGCAGTGTATCTCGTTCCTTTTGTTCAAATGGGAACTTGAGGAGGAAGATGTCGTATCCAACTCGATTCTGTGAAGAGAAAAGTAACTTCGTTCCGTCCTTGGACAAAGATATCTGACTTACTTCCTGAAGCGAGTTTGTGCGGGCGCGTCGATAACCACTTTCAAAATCGATCTGCCAAAGATTCCCGATACCGTTGTAGTCTGCAACAAACAAGATTGATCGGTTATCAGGAGCGACAGCAAGTGATTGTTTACCGACGTCAGGATCATTCGTGATACGAACGATACGGCGAGTATCCACATCCAGTCGATAGATGTCGCGCTGAGCCACATCATGATCCCAGATCTTCACACGATTTGTTGTCCCCCCATCTGCGCGAGTATCAGTACCACGATCAGAAATGAAGTAGACGGACTTTCCGTCGGGTGACCAAACGGCACCATTATCTGTGTAGACATCACTTGTTAACGACTCGAGCGACTTTGTCGCGAAGGTATACCGAAAGATATCCGACTGAATTCCCGTCGGCGCAGCGTCAAACACCACTGATGTGCCATCGGGCGACCATTGCACACTACCAACCGTCTGAAAACCGAAGGAGAGTTTTTCATAGTCATCTTCATTCACGTCGATGATGTAGATAACGTCCTCACCTCCGGATTTTGAACCTACTGCTAGTTTGGTTCCGTCAGGACTCCAGGAGATACCTGGCGTCAGGATATTCAGTTCTTCGAAGTCTGTTGCTCGACCGCTCGATTGCAGTCGCTTTGTCTCCTTCGTCGAGATATTCATGACATATAACGCAAACACACCTCCGGCATCTCGTATGTAGGCGACACGTTCTCCATCTGGCGATATCGCTGGTGACGTATTGTAGAACGTACCATCCTTTTGGTGATTTGTTAACCGTGTCGAAAAGTCTTCTACATATTCGTAACGATCGACGTCGGGGAAGTAGAACTTTTTAAGATCCTTTGCCCACTGATCTGACATCTCTTCATATGTCATACCAAATGATGCACGAAATGTTTGATTTACATCTCCTAGGGCACGAAGTCGATTAAACACTTCGCCAACCTTCCCCTTACCGTACTTATCAGCTACGTACCACCAAAACGTCTGTCCGCCGCGATAGGCAAGGTAGCCATTGAGCTGGTTGAGGCCTTTAAGATATTCACTCACAGCAAGATCCCGCATGAACTCATCGGTCTCAATGTCGAGTCCACCAGCTGCAGAGTACTCGGCAAATCCTTCATTCATCCACAGTGGAATAAACGAACGAGTTCCATTATTGATGATACTCTGGATTGATCCCCCGTAGAACATGTCGTTCAGAACGGCATGAACAAGTTCGTGGTGGACAACGTGACGGAACTTCTTGTAATCACCTTCAAACGGAAGTACAATCCGATTTTTGAACAACTCGGTTACACCACCGATACCTTCCGTCATCATCTCATCAATAACATTCGTCTGCTGGAACTGATTGTGTGATCCGTACAGGATAAAACTGATACGTTTTGTTATCGAGAATGACAATGTAGATTGAATTTCGCGAAGTGCTTTCTCGGCTTCAAGTGCTGCTACCTGTGCCGCATAAAATCCATCCTGGTGGTAGTAGATATCAAAATTCTCTGTTTGGATGTACTTCCATTGGAAGTCCTGATACTGCACCTTGTTCTTCCCAAAAGGTAAACCTCCGCCCATCTGTGAGAAGGCGTGAAGGGAAACAAGGACAAATGCCGTGATGGCCGTCAGTACAATCCGCATGTGGAGCGTCCGTGGTCAGATTCTGCAGTGAGCTTGTGGCGTCGACCCATAGACCGACGACTTTGTTACGTCAAGACGGATAACTGCGGGAAATTAGTGACTGTCACGCTGCCGGCGTGAGCGCGTTTTTTTTGTGGCAAACGTTGTGAGCCCTGCTTCAGCAGCACTCTGTTCGGCTTCTTTTTTGTTCCGGCCGACGCCTCTACCAACGCAGTCTTCACCCACAAAAACATCAATCGTAAACTCTTTCTCATGGTCAGGCCCTGCTTCACGAGCAACAACATAACGGGGGGTACCAAGACCACGGGCCTGTGCCGCTTCAAGCAATAAGCTCTTGAAGTTTGAGTCCTGGACGAGACTCTCTTCCATCATGATTGGTAAGAGCTTGTCCACGATAAACGTTCGAGCTTCATCAAAACCGCGATCAAGGTAGACCGCAGCAATGATACTCTCCAGAGCATCGGCTAACATCCCGTCACTTCCCTTTTGGAGTGACTGAGAGGCTGAGTAGGAGATAAACAACGCATCATCAAGACGAAGTTTCCGAGCACAGACGGCAAGCGACTTCTTATTCACTAACCAGGAACGCATCTTTGTGAGTTCACCTTCGAGTACCTCCTTGTTATTGTAGAAGAGGTATTCGGCCGTAACGAGACCAAGAATAGCGTCGCCGAGGAACTCCAATCGTTCATTCGAACGATGATCAGGCGTGTTCGTGACCTGTAAGTATGATCGATGTGTGAGTGCTTGCTCAAACAGAGCAGCGTTATGTATGGTAATACCAAGCCGTTCTTCGAGAGAGGCAATCTTCTCATCCGTGAGAAGGTTCATCGGCGGGAACATCTCTTTGAAGACGGCATTATTTGCCGATCTCCCCGCCGCAAAGCGGCGAAGATTATCATAGAGCTGGCGGACGATGTCCTTCATGTGGAACGTCAGGGTGTGTAAGCGCGGAACGCGAGTGTGGCATTATGGCCACCAAAACCGAACGTGTTACTGAGCGCTGCACGCACTGTTTTGTGTTTTGGCGCATTTGGCACATAGTCGAGATCACAATCCGGATCCGATGTATGCTGATTAATTGTTGGCGGTAGCTGCGAGTTCTTGATGGCAAGAACTGTTGCGACCGCTTCAATGGCACCAGCAGCACCAAGCAAGTGTCCGGTCATACTCTTTGTAGAGCTCACGGATAACGACGCAGCGTGATCACCGAATACAGTTTTGATTGCAGCCGTTTCACTCCGGTCATTAAACGGTGTTGAGGTACCGTGAGCATTGATGTAGTCAATCTCTGATGGCTCAATCTCTGCATCTTCGAGTGCCATCCGCATCGAACGTACGGCGCCCTCGCCACCTGCTGCAGGCTGTGTTATATGGAAAGCATCATCCGTAAGTCCAATACCTGCGAGTTCAGCATAGATCGTGGCACCACGGCGTTCTGCATGCTCCAATGTTTCCAGAACGAGCACACCGCCGCCCTCACCCATAACAAATCCATCGCGATCTTTGTCGAACGGACGGCTGGCTGTTGCAGGCGAGTCATTTCGAGTTGACAAGGCCTTCATGGCGTTAAATCCACCAACACCCATCGGACAGATCACGGCTTCGGATCCACCGACAAGCATGACGTCTGCCATGCCTCGTTGCATAATCATGAGCCCATCTGCAATAGCGTGTGATGACGTCGCACATGCAGATACTGTACCGTAGTTCGGACCTTTGAGGCCCCAACGAATAGCGATGTGGCCGGCTGCAATGTCACTGATGAGCATAGGAACAAAAAACGGAGAGATCCGATCAGGTTTCCCTCCGCGCTCATAGAGATTTTGCTGCTGATGGTGATACGTCCACATCCCGCCGATACCCGAACCGAAGATGACACCAACGCGTTCGCGATTGGTTGTCTCAAAGTTGATACCGGAATCTTCGACAGCCATAACAGCTGCAGACATTGCAAACTGCGCAAAGAGGTCCATACGTTGGACCTCTTTGCGCGAGATGTGTTGAGTTGGATCGTAGTTCTTGACTTCGCACGCAAAGCGAGTCTCGAACTCCGTGGCATCGAAACGCGTGATTGGCGCTGCACCGCTCGTGCCTGCCATCATGGCGGACCAAAATTCAGAGACCGAATTGCCGATCGGCGTAACGGCTCCGAGGCCGGTAATGACAATGCGAGGAGTGGTCGCGCGCTTCATGGAACGTCCGATGCGTGAGAAATCAGCCCTTCTTGGACTCGATGTACGTGATGGCGTCGCCTACCGTCTGGATCTTCTCGGCATCCGTGTCTTCGATCGTCATATCGAACACGCGTTCGAATTCCATGATGAGTTCCACGGTATCGAGAGAATCTGCGCCGAGATCATTTGTGAACGAAGCTGTCGGGGTGATTTGTGATTCTTCTACGCCAAGCTTGTTGACGATGATCTCGGTGACCTGCTGTGCCACTGTCGACATAGAACGTCCTTCTGAGAAAACGGTTGAGAGTGTGTTGATTGGTTTCGAGTGTTACAGTGCCAAGCCGCCGTCAACGTTCAACACTTGACCGGTGACGTAGGAGGCAGATTCGGAGAGGAGGAAGGATACGACGCTGGCAATCTCATCAGGACGTCCCGGTCGTTTGACGGGGATGGTCTCATAATAGGATTTTTTCTGCTCTTCCGTGAGCTTGCCCGTCATGTCTGTCTCCACAAAGCCCGGAGCTACCAAATTTACGAAAACGTTGCGACTGGCGAGTTCTTTCGCCAGCGATCTTGTGAGACCTACAAGTCCGGCCTTCGCAGCGCTATAGTTTACTTGGCCGGCATTACCTCCAAGCCCGACTATGCTACCGATGTTCACGATACGCCCTGCGCGCTGCGACATCATTGGTCGTGCAGCCGCTCGGCAGGTGTAGAACACTCCAGACAGGTTCGTGCGAATGACGTCGTCCCAGTCCTTTGTCTGCATTCGCATAATGAGTCCATCACGGGTGAGGCCCGCATTATTTACGAGGCCGTCAATCCTTGAACGTTGTGCAACGATTCCGTCGACCCACGCCTTTACCTCATCTTCGGATCCAACGTCAACCTTTGTGAAGACAACGGTGCCTCCAGCTGCGGCAATCTCTGTTTGAAGGGCCTCGGCGCGCTCTGGTGACGAATTGTACGTCGCATACACAGTTGCCCCTTCGGCACTCAGTCTGCGCACGATTGCTTCACCAATTCCACGTGTTCCGCCAGTGACGGCAAAAACCTTACCGCTATGATCAAAAGCTGCCATGGTTATCCTCTCTGTGCAACAATTCGTGCAACGTCTGCTGCTGTATCAATACCATCGATGGTAGCGCCATCAATCGTTCGTTTAACGAGCCCCTGGAGTACCTTTCCAGGACCAACTTCGAGGAAGGATGTGATTCCGGCTGTATGCATCGCTCGCATTGTCTGCGTCCACCGTACAGGTGACGTGAGTTGAGCCGCAGCTTGCGTCCGCAGTTCGTAACCCCTTCGTTCTGCCGTTGCTGTCACATTTGTATACACATCGAGTTCTGCATCATGAAACTCTGTTGACGAAAGAGCTTCAGCAAGTGGTTCTGCAGCAACCTGAAGTAATGGCGAGTGGAATGCGCCACTCACCTGAAGCTCTTTAACAATCTTCGCACCACGATCTTTGAAGATTGGCATTGAACTTCGGACGTAATCAGCACTTCCAGAAATGACAACTTGGCCAGGGGAGTTAAAATTGGCAGCTACAAGGACGTTTCCATCCTTGCCATTCAATTGTGCACAAACTGCCTCCACGGCGTCGTCATCAAGTCCGACCACAGCGGCCATTGTGCCAGGTACTGTGAGGCCTGCTTCAAACATGAGTTTACCACGCAGTGCAACGAGTCGAAGTGCATCCTCGAACGTCAGTACACCTGCAGCATACAACGCCGTATACTCTCCGAGGGAATGCCCTGCCACGGCAGTAGCCGCTTCACGCACGCCACTGACACGAAGTAGGGCGGCTTCATGCACAAACAGTGCTGGTTGTGTATAGCGCGTCTCCGTCAGGGTTTCAGCGGGACCGTTCAGCATGATCGATCGAAGATCATAACCAACGATATTATTCGCTACCTCAACTAATTCACGAACTACATCGTAGTGCTCGATGAGATCGGCACACATTCCGACATACTGCGAACCTTGGCCACTAAAGAGGATTGCTGAACTCATGTTGTGCGCTCCAAGGACCATTTGACGAGGATTGCGCCCCACGTATACCCTGCTCCAAAACTTGCGAGGACGAGGTTATCACCGCGTCCAATTCGTCCTTGTTCGTAGAGTTCACTCAAACAGATTGGAATTGTACCGGCCGTTGTATTTCCATAACGGTCGATATTGATCATAACCTTGTCTTTCGACAATCCCATCCGTTCAGCCGTGGCATCGATGATGCGAAGATTTGCCTGATGTGGAATGAGCCATGCAACGTCGTCAGCAGTGAGGCTATTCCGTTGCATGATTTCGTAGGATACGTCTGCCATACCCTTGACGGCCGACTTAAATACGGTCTGACCTTCCTGATACACGTAGTGCAGCCTATTCTGGACTGTTTCCACGGTTGGAGGTTGTAATGATCCACCGGCTTTCTGGTGCAGAAACGGTTCACCATTTCCGTCCATCTTCAGAACCGAGTCGAGTACACCAAATCCATCGTCTTCACCCGGCTCAAGTAGGACGCAGCCACCACCGTCTCCAAAAAGAACGCAGGTCGCGCGATCGTCAAAGTTCAGGATGGCACTCATCTTATCGCCACCACATACAAGGACTCGCCGTGCTGCTCCACTTTCGATAAGAGACGCACCCGTTGACAATGCATACAAGAAACCGCTGCAAGCGCCGCCAAGATCAAATCCCCAGGCATTTTTTGCGCCTAACTTCCGCTGCAGGATTGCCGCACTCGATGGAAAGATTCTGTCACCAGTCACCGTTGCAACGATAATCACGTCAACATCTTCGGGACCAATTCCGCGGCGTTCAAGTGTCTTCTGCGCTGCAGGAAGTAGGATGTCGGTAACACCACCTTCACCGAGAAACCGTCGTTCACGGATTCCAGTGCGTGTGCGGATCCACTCATCCGTTGTTTCAATTCTTTGCTCAAACCAGTGATTGTCATACACGGTTGGAGGCACCCAATGTGCCACGGCCGTAATCGCTGCCTTCATGCTTCTTCCGTTGTTGATGCAGGAGCAAGAGCTCGTGCGATGGTACCGTTTACGTCAAGTCGAACGACGTCAACGGCACGGCGTATCATCGTGGCAATCGCTCGTGGTGACGAAGACCCATGACCAATGATAACAACGCCGTTAATTCCGAGCAGAGGGACGCCTCCATATTCCTGATAATCCATGTCCTTGAGGACAGATTTCAGTACTGGCTTAAACACGCCCATGAGGAATTTTTGAAAGGGGCCGCGTTCCGCGAAGGCGCGAAACCGGTGTTTGAGAAATCCGATCACACTTTCAGCAAACTTCAGGACAATATTGCCCTCAAAACCGTCGCAGATGATCACGTCGCAGTCACCGGCAAGAACATCCCGTCCTTCAACGTTCCCAACAAAGTTTATGGGTAAGGACTTGAGCAATTCGTAGGCTTCGCGCGCTACCTCAGTTCCCTTCCCTTCTTCTTCGCCCACGTTTAACAGTCCGACAGTTGGACGTTCAATACCCATGATAAGGCGATAATACACCTCACCCATAACGGCATAATCCGCCAGAAATCGAGGTTTGGAATCTACGTTTGCACCAACGTCAACAACGAGGGATGGACGTCCCCGTGTTGTAGGAAAGAACGAACCAATCGTTGGCCGACTGACCCCACGAATTCGACCACATACCATGGTAGCCGTTGCCATCACGGCACCGGTGTTGCCCGTGGAGACAAAGGCATCAGCCTCTCCGCGTCGAAGTAGATCTACGCCGACGTACAGGGATGATTCTCGACGATGTTTTACGATCGACGACGGCTCGTCGCCCATGCCAACAACATCTGGTGCATGGACGATGGTGATATGCGACGTCACTTCCTGAGTTGTGGGGAGCAGGCGCTGCACTTCCTGTTCCCTACCAACGAGAATGATTTCGACTTCCGACGACAGCTCACGAAGGGCAAACAATGCCCCTTCAACTTCGTTCGTTGGCGCATGGTCGCCGCCCATGGCGTCGACAACTACGCGAACGCGATTCGATGATCGCATGATCAGTCGATGAGTCGATTAGTCGACGTTCAGGATCTTTCGGCCGTTGTAGTATCCGCAGGAGTGGCAGACGATATGCGGTTGCTTGGTAGCACTACAGTTTGGGCACGACATTGTCGATGGAGCCGTGGCCTTATAGTGTGTGCGGCGCTTTGCGCTGCGTGATTTTGAGTGCCGGCGCTTAGGATTCGGCATGATGATTCTCCGATGAGATTACGGTCGTTTGATGTCTTTGAGGGCTGCCCAACGATCATCGATCGTATCGCTGGAGGATTCCGAAGAATCACTGCCAAGGATCGGATGGATGTCCGTGAGTTCCGCTGTTCGATACTGTGGTGCAACTCGCTTCATGGGGAGTCCAAGTATCAGCAACTGCCGAACGTCGTCAGTAATGTCGAGTGTGCGTGCGTCGTCGCGGAGTCCTCGAACGTCATCGTCGTCAAGTTCGTCAAGATGACCTTCTTGTTTGAGGGCCAAGGCGCTGTCAACAACAAAGTCAAGTCCGAGTTCCGTCACAATCTGCTCGTCGTACTCTTCAAGTGATCGGTCGCAAACAAGGCGTGCTGTCGCTTCGACTTCAGTGTCAAGCTGAAATCGTTTCCCGATTTTGTGCAGAGTACCATCAATCACCACGGAGCCCACATACTCGGGGGAAAGCCCTGGTATGTCGGCTGCGGAGATGTCGAGTGCAATCGGATGTGATCCGTCCTGCAATCCGATGATATCGATGGAAATCACGGTCGTTAGGTCCGGAAACTCATCACAAGACCACGAAGATACGGCACTTACGGCGATTCACAAAACCACCGAAGAGTCCCCTCTTCATACTTAACAGCCCAGTCCCTTAAGGTTGTCCTTGGCAGTTTTGTTGTTTGGGTCAATTTTTAAGGCTTCACGATATGCCTTACAAGCCTCGTCCTTGTTCGACGCGCCTTGATGACCGACGCCGAGATAGATCCATCCAAGAAGCGATTTTGGGTTCAGGGTTACGAGTCGTTTGGACGTTCCAATGATGCCAGACCAGTCCTTTTCCTGGAGTCCTATTCCGGCCAGTTTTCCGAGGGCGACCTCTGCTTGAACCTTATCTGCTTGTGCTTCTGAGATCGTTCCAAGGGTAATCGCCTTTTCATACAGCGCTTTTGCTCCCTGTGCATCACCCTTAATCGTCGCCACTTCTGCAAGACGATTGATGAAGTACGGATTCACAGAATCCTTCAACACAGCCTTGCGGTAGTATGCTTCAGCTGAGTCCACGAGGCTGTCGGCAAAGAAGTTGTTTCCAATGAAGGCGAGTACTCGGGCATCAAGCGAATCACTGCAGGATTCGAGTCGTTTGCGGAAGACGGAGGACGACTTTGTATACATCGCCTTGCTGCTCAGAAGTGCTCCGTACCGGAACATCAGTGCACATTGGGATGGATCAAGTTCTACACCCTTATCCATGGCCGTCATTGCTCCAACAGTATCACCCGTGAGTACGAGGGCACTTCCTTGATACCAATAGTCACTTCCCTCCATCACTGTCGGATTCGTAGCGGCATACTTCGCTGTTGCACCCTTGAAGTCCTTGGTGAAGATAAAACAACGAGCCATGTATAACGTGGCAAGGGGCCGCACCGAGTCGACCTGTGCAGCCGCATCGTCGAGATGGACACGTGCTGAATCGCAAAGTCTCATCTCATAAAACGACTTTCCGAGATACCAGGAAGCAAGGGGATTTCCTGTGCCTACTGGACGAAGTTTACGATACTCCGTGAGCGCTTTGGCAGCGTCTCCGTAGCGTTTTGCCAAATAAAAGATCTTACCTTGTTCAAACCATGCCCGAGCATTAGATGGATCGAGCTGTGATACCTCATTCCACTCTTGAAGTGACCGCTTAAAGAGTTCGTTTCCAAGATCCTCATCGCTTTCACGGTTTGCCATCTTCCAGTAGGACTGGGCAAGGTTAAAGTGTGCCTGAACGAGGGCTGGCTCAAGTTTTAAGGCTTCTTCATAGTTCTTGACGGCGAGTTCAAGAACCGGCTGCGGTTTGTAATTGAAGTATAGGTTGCCAAGTGCCAAATAGGCATTGGCCTCCTTACTAAACTTTTGTTTTGCCGTTGTAGCTACGAGCTCCGCAGCACTCACAGAGTCGGCACCTAACAATGCATCTACGAGGACGAGGTAGGAGTTTACGTCGGGTTCCTTCTTGATCTGCTTTCTGAGAATCGTGACGGCCTCTGGTGCTCGTTGGGCAGCAATGAGGGTCTTTGCATACAAGCGGACGTAGGCAGCGTTGTCATCATCCTCTTCATAGAGTCGTTTTGCGTAAACAACGGCTGTATCAAAACTTTCTAACTCGAGGTAAATATTGGCTGCAAGGCCTATGGTCTCTTCATTCGGAGAACCCTTCATGGCCTCGCGTATGTGAATTACAGCGGTTGCATAGTCTCCGTTGCCTGCAGATTCCAATGCACGGTCATACGCAGATTGTGCGAACGACACTGTCGGAACAACTACAAACAAAAAAACGGCGACAGAGATCATCCGAGAAATCATGAGTCTCATTCTGGTAGTGTGAGTTCAATTCGCGCATATCCCGGTACGATACCGGCATCAAGAAATGTCCGCTGCACATCACCCGTACGCGCGAGATATTGCAAAACACCACCTGGCAGATTGTACTGACCAACTGGGTCTCGTAACATCATGACGATGGGTACGATGAACGGATACTTCTTCATGGCAACGTAGGCTTGATGTACCGGTTTTGGTGATTGGTACACACCTGCCGAATCGCGATAACTTAGTTGAAGGAGTTTGACGGACGTATCGCGTACGAATTGGCTGAGTAGTCCTACTCCAATGGCATTTTTTGTCCGTAATACGTACGTTTTGACACTATCACGGCCTTCAAGGGATGTTAATGAGCCACGTGCAGGACTCTTACCATTCAGTACAATGTTGACAACATTCGCCGTCACGCTTGAGTTAACACCAGGTACGACAAAGGTCGGGGCTGTGTTCAGGTTTGGATACTGTGACCGGAAAGAATCTGACTTCAGGTCGCCACGGAACCACATAACAATGTGTTCAGACGACATCGTATCGTACGGGAAAGACTTCGCCGCATAGAAAACGATAGCATCCTTTGCAAGTATACTCTGAGGGAATGGCTTTCTGTTCGCGGCAGTTACAGCCTGCGTTTCGTCTTCTACAAAGTTTCGCGCAAGAACAATTCCTCGAGCTGAGCCATCGAGTAAGTTGTGTACCGCATCGCGCGACGAAACGTGTTGAAATGTCACCTTTGCATCAGGGTGAGCTTTATCGTACAACTTCTTTGCCGGTTCAAGTAACCCAGCAATCTCTTCGTCGACAAGGATGACGGCTGATCCACGAATTGCCGTCTCCTGGACCTTTCCATCGGACGTTGTGCCTTCGTTACCACATGACGAAAGCAGCACGGCCGCACCAAGGGCAATCACCGCTTTACTGATCTGTTGTTTCGTTGTCATGTTGATACCTCCTTCGAGCATTGAAGTACGTCACAAGCCGAAACACGCCGTACAGTACGGCAACGGTTCCGAGTGCTTCTCGTAATGGAGACTCGAGTGCCGGTACACCCGCAAGAACAGAAATGCCTACAATGATGTAGGCACTTCGGACAACGATATTTACGACGTGTAACAAGAAACCCTGTTATCGGATTCGGAAGTTCACCGGAATCGATATCCAGATCTTTGTTGGTTGACCATTCTGTTTGGCAGGCGTAAACGTCGTTGCTAATACCGCCTTGACGGCTTCGGGTTCAAGCAGCTTGTGTGCAGACTCCACAACGACGTACTTGGCAATACTGCCGTCCTTGTCAATGAGAACCCGCACGACAACCTTACCTTGAATGCCCTTCTCGCGAGCCATGTCAGGATACTTCACGCGCGACTGAAGTTCACCAAAGTCAAACTTAGGCTGTTCTTCAGCGTATACGAAGTCGTCAATTCCTGGATCTTCTTCGCGAGTTGCAATCTGAATGTTTGCGTTTGGATCTACACCCAGTCCATCAGCAAAACCACCCATGTCTTCACCTGAACCACCTTCAGCAGATGCCCGGGCAATTTCATCAACGCTCGCAAAGTCTTTTACGTCCGGTGCTAACATTGCATCAGGTACGGAAACCGGTGTACCAGCACGAGCTGCTGGACCACCCGCAGACAATGGAACAGTTGTTGGAGGGGGCGGAGGGGGCGGTTGATCCACCAACTGTGGTGGCGGCAGATCAACAAGGCTCACACGAATTCCCTTAACCTTTACCACGTTTGGCGGTGGAAAGATCAGGTCGTACACGAGCTTGTATGTGAACGAGATTAGTGCAAGCAGAAGAAGAAGGGAGATTGTATAGACAAATGCCTTCTTCGTATTCCGAGCAATGATCTCCTTGAGTTCTAGAGCACCGTATTTCAGCGGTGACGTTAGTGCTGCTGACGTTGATGTCATAAGCCAGCAACCTCCTCTCGATCCTTATCCGTAAACGGTGCAACTGTGAAAATGCGACGACGCTCATTTACACCATTCTGACGCAACCCTTGAATGATTGCGGATTCTGCCTGGTTAAGCATGTCGAGCACTCTCACGACCGAACCGTAAGCAACATTGGGATCGGACTTTAATGAAACGATACACCGGTTGCGCAGAGCGATATTCTGTTCAACCACAACGGTACGTAGTTCGGAAAGTCGTACGAGTCGAGCTTCATCCTTGCCTGTGACTTTTACAAAAAGTTTACCATCGTTACGAATAATGATGGTCAGCAATTCCGATTCCTTAACCGGTACGTCGATTTCCTGTTGCGGTGGAACATTCATCTCCATCGTCTGTGGCGTAATCATGGACGTTGTCAACATGAAGAACGTCAACAGAAGGAATGTAATATCCACGAGTGGCGTCATGTCAAGCCGGAAACCGACTCGTTTTTTTGCCTTTCGTTTGCCACCTTTTCCACGGCGCTGTTTTCCACCGCCACCGAGGGCTTCACCTCCACCAGCCATGGCTTATCCTCCCTGTTTGTCGGTGACGAAATAGAATTGTGTAGCAAGCTTCTTCCGCATCGAATTCATCGCTTGCTCAATCCAGCGATATGAGACGGATGAATCAGCATCTACAGCAAACTTCACGTTGAGGTTTGTATAACGTGCTGCCTCCACTGCTGTTTCCAACCAAGTTGTGTCTCTGATGACATACGTCACCTGATTATCAGTCACATTGGGGAAACCCTTTTCACGGAGCTTTTCTCGAACACCAATGATGTCTTGCTCATTGACCATCGAGAAATAGTACGCCGTGTCCTTTGATGCAGAATCAATTCCGATTTTCAGTAGAGCAAGATTGTTTTCTGGCACCTTGGTGGTATCAGCCGACGTCTTGGGACGTTTAATAACAACTTGATTCTCTTCTGACTCGCTCTTAAACTTGGCCGTGAACATGAAAAACGTGAGCAGGAGGAAGGTAATATCCACCAGCGGCGTCATGTCAAGGACAAATCCAACGCGTTTCTTTTTGACTTTCGACATTGTTTGGTCTCGGTGTCGGTGATCAGACCTTGCCGCCTGTACGCACTGCAAGTGTTTCCATCAGATCGAGAATCGTCTCGTCCATCGTATACGTAAAATTGTCAACCTTCGTCGTGAAGAAGTTGAACGCAACGATGGCAATTACAGCTGCAACAAGACCACCAGCTGTGTTGTAGAGAGCTTCAGAAATACCAACCGAGAGGGACTGGGCAGAAACCGTGCCTCCAGCACCAAGCGCCTGGAACGACCGGATCATACCAACCGTCGTTCCGAGAAGTCCAATCATCGTCGAAACCGATGCAACCGTTGAGAGAATTACGAGATTCTTTTCGAGCAATGGTGTTTCGAGATTCATGTTTTCGTCGATAACACGCTGAACTTCAGCAAGTTTTTGCTCCGGCGTAAGTTTTGCGTCTGCTTCAACGGAACGGAATCGCTCAATTGCTGCACGCAGGACGTTGGCAAGGGAGCCACGCTGTGAATCACATTCTTTAACAGCAGCGTCAAACTGACCCTTTTCGACAAGGTCAACAATCTTTTTACCAAACGTATGCATGTTGCCCGCGCCTTGTGCCTTACCGATCGAAAGCATCCGCTCAACGACGTACGTAATAGCAAGCAGAATACAAGCGATCAGAAGACCTACAAGTGGTCCACCCGTGAAAATCATCCCTAAGGCATTCTGTGGAACGTGGAAGTCAACTTCTCCCGTCTCAGGATTTGTAAAGTTCCCCGGTGCACCAAGCACGAAGTAAAAGACGAGATACGCAGCTGCCAGACAGGCCAGGATGATGATGACGTTCGTCAGGTTTTTCATGGGACACCCAGGTGGTACAGAATTTGTTTGTTTACTGCTTTGAAAGTCGATCAGCAAGAGCCGATGAAACGTCTCCAGAGATCGCGAAGATGAGATTCAGTTTTGAAACGGCAAAGATGTTCGCAATTGTGTCGTTGAGTCCACAGACGGAAATGGTGCCACCCTTACGGGCGATCGATGCATGAGCGGCCAGCAAGGCACTGATGAAGGAAGAGTTGACGTAACTGACGTTTGTGAGGTCGACGATGATGTCTGCTGTTTTCCTCGTTGAGATGTCACGAAGGACGTCTCGAAGCGCATCCGTCTCGTCTCCACCAACGAACTGTCCCTCAAGAGACAGTATCGTCGCCGTCAATTCCTCCCGTATTTCAATCTGCTCGTGCTTCATGCTGCCATCCATGTTCCGTCGTTTCGTGTCCTTGCCGAGCGCGCCGAAACTACGAAATTCCGAAGGCATCAGACACGTACAAGGCCAATCGTGTTACGACATCGTAACGCCCGAGTTACCCACAATGGCCAATCGAGGAATGCCCGAAAGGTCGTCAACAATCTCAACTGCCAGACGGTTCGCCATGACAATGTCAATGATTGATTCCTTTTGCCCGAAGCCAATTTCCCAGAACATTACGCCGCTTTCAGCCATGATGTCAGGTGCAACAGACGCAAGTCGGCGATAGAACGTTAAGCCGTCGGAATCGTCCGTGAGGGCTATGTGTGGTTCATAGTCACGAACGACGGGTTCAAGTTCGGGAACATCTGCCGACGGAATGTAGGGCGGATTCATTGCAAGAACGTCAAACTTTTCGCTCGGAAGCTCACGAAGAATGTCCATCACGACGACGTTGACCCTGTCTGCCACACCACTACGCTCTGCATTCCGACGAGCCAACTCTGCTGCAGCTTGTGATACATCAAGAGCTAACCACGTTGACTGTGGAAGGTGAACTGCTGACGCTATGGCTATGCAGCCCGACCCTGTTCCGATATCGAGACAACGGAGCCCGTTTCGCCCCTTTCCATGTCGGACAATTCGTTCAACAAGGAGTTCAGTCTCCGGACGCGGGATGAGAACGTCGGCAGTTACCTCCAGCATACAGCCGTAAAATGGTGCTTCACCGAGGATGTACTGTAGGGGTTCCTGTCGCACTCGCCGCTCAATCATCGCTCGGAGCTGAGCAAGTTCTGCTGGCGAAAGTGGGCGTTCGTGATCGGTGTAGAGTTTTATACGTCCAATTCCGAGCACATGACAAATCATGAGCTCGATAGTCAGACGTGGTGAATCAACGTCCTTGCGGGCAAAGTATTCCTTCCCCCAATCAATAACGTCAAGTACAGTCCAAACACGATCAATTGCCGGCTGCGTCCTGCGCATAGTGTTCCTGGAGCGAAACGGAGGTAAACGTCTCCGTGCGTTGTGCCCGAATTCCGGCCAACGACGCATCAGCTGCGGCAAGTGTTGTAAAGAATGGCACCTTATACTTCATGGCTGTCTGACCCATGATGTATTCATCGTACCGTGCGTTTTCACCCAATGGTGTGTTGATGACGAGGTCAACGTCACCGTTTGCAATGCCATCAATAATCGATGGCCGTCCTTCATAGTGCTTTAATACCTCAGTGGCCTGTAATCCATGCTGCTGAAGGAAGGATGCAGTACCCCGCGTTGCAAGGAGCGTAAAACCGAGCTCAACATAACCTCGTGCGATATCTACAGCACGTTCCGTTTTGTCATGTGTGCTGAGAGAGATAAAGACGTTACCACGTTGTGGCAGGCCGTTTCCTGCACTGATGTGTGATTTAACAATGGCTGAACCAAAACTCATGTCCATGCCCATCACTTCTCCCGTTGATCTCATTTCCGGACCGAGGAAGACGTTCACACGTGGAAACTTCGTAAACGGAAAGACCGATTCCTTAATGGCCGTCCGTTTCATGTCAAGGTTAAAGTCAACGGCACCGATGTCATCCAGTGTTTCACCGACCATCACTCGTGTTGCAATCTGCGCGAGTTTTGTGCCGGTGGCCTTTGAGACAAATGGCACCGTCCGTGAGGCGCGAGGGTTGACTTCAAGGACGTAGACCGTATCGTGTTGTACGGCAAATTGAATGTTGATGAGGCCAATTACGTCGAGCTCTGACGCCAACTCTCGAGTGAATCGAATCATCGTTTCAACAATCTCGCGGGCAATGTTGTACGGCGGTAATACACTCGAAGAATCGCCGGAATGGACACCTGCCTCTTCAATGTGCTGCATGACTCCACCAATGACAGTTCGGCGTCCATCACAGACTGCATCAACATCAAACTCGTGAGCATTTTCCAGGAAGTGATCAATCAATACTGGTCGAGCAGGGTCCTGGGCGATAGCGTTTACCATGTAGGATCGTAGGGACTCTTCACGGTAACAAATCTGCATTGCTCTCCCGCCAAGTACATAGGATGGCCGAACAAGGACGGGATATCCAATACGATCGGCGATGGTGACGGCTTCGTCAACACTGAGGGCAGTGCCCCATGGTGGACAAGGAATTCCAAGTCGTGCGAGCAGATCACCAAATCGTTTACGATCTTCGGCCAGATCAATACCATCTGGTGATGTTCCAATGAGTGGTACACCTGCATCGGCCAGTCGTTGTGCTAACTTGAGAGGTGTCTGTCCTCCAAACGTCACCACCACACCAGTAGGCTGTTCAACATCGATGACGTTCATAACGTCTTCAAATGTGAGTGGCTCAAAGTAGAGTCGATTTGTTGTATCGTAATCCGTTGAAACGGTTTCCGGATTACAGTTGATCATGATCGCTTCATATCCAATCTCGCGCAGGGCAAACACGCCCTGAACACAACAGTAGTCAAACTCTATACCCTGGCCGATTCGATTTGGTCCCGATCCAAGAATAATAACCTTCTTTTTGTTCGAAGGACGTGCCTCAGTTTCCTGTCCATACGTTGAATAGTGATACGGTGTCTCACTTTCAAATTCAGCTGCGCACGTGTCAACCGTCTTGTAGACAGGTATCACACCGTGTCGTTTTCTGAGTGCACGAATGTTTGATTCCGTAAGTGACGTCATTGTCGCTATCTGTGCATCGGAAAATCCGAGTACCTTCAGACGTCGCAGCCGTGTTGGTGTGAGAACGGCCTCTGCTGATGGTACCGTTACAACGTCAGCAATCAGTTGCCGCGCTTCGTCAACAATGTCACGACATTGTTCAATAAACCACGGATCATACTTTGTGAGTGCAAAGATCTCGTCCGTTGAAAGGCCGAACCGCAAGGCATCAACGAGGTCAAAAATCGACGTTGACGTTCGCATACGAAGTCGTGACCGTAACGGAGCTAAATCAGCGTCAGGTGGAATAGTGAGATCTACATAGTCCTGTCGATCAAATCCGAATCCCATTCTCCCCTGTTCCATCGACCGCATCGCCTTCTGCAATGCTTCCTTAAATGTTCGTCCGAAAGCCATTGCTTCACCGACGGACTTCATCTGCACACCAAGCGAGTTATCTGTCTCACGGAACTTCTCAAAGTCCCAGCGAGGGATCTTCACAACGACGTAATCAATACTCGGTTCAAAACATGCAGGCGTCTTCTTGGTGATATCGTTCAGGATTTCATCAAGGGTATATCCAACGGCGAGTTTTGCCGCAATCTTGGCAATTGGGAATCCCGTTGCTTTCGACGCAAGAGCGGACGACCGAGAAACTCGAGGATTCATCTCAATAACGGTCTGACGTCCCGTTTTTGGATCAACGGCAAACTGAATGTTTGATCCACCGGTTTCAACACCGATCTCTCGGATAATCTTCAGCGCACTGTCACGCATACGCTGATACTCACGATCCGTTAACGTCTGTGCAGGCGCTACGGTGATTGAGTCACCGGTATGCACACCCATTGGATCAACATTCTCAATCGAACAAATGATGACGACGTTGTCCTTTGTGTCGCGCATCACTTCAAGTTCGTATTCCTTCCATCCAATGACCGATTCTTCAACAAGTACACGTTTGATCGGACTTGCAAGTAATCCCGCACGGAGTATCTCTCGATACTCTTCCATGTTGTAGGCGATTCCCCCGCCAGTTCCACCGAGTGTGAACGACGGACGAATAATGGCTGGGAATCCAACCTGTTCAATCATGTACAGGCCTTGATCCTCATCATGCACAAAACCACCACGCGGCATCTCCATGCCGATACGTTCCATGGCCTGCATAAAGAGTTCACGATCTTCAGCCTTATGAATAGACTCAATCTTGGAGCCAATAAGTTCTACGCCGTATTTGCTGAGTATGCCGGCCTCATGAAGTTGAACAGCAGCATTCAGTGCAACCTGTCCACCCATTGTTGGAAGAATAGCATCCGGACGTTCCTTGATGATCACTTCTTCGATAAACTGCACCGTTATCGGCTCAACATACGTCGCATCAGCAATATCCGGATCCGTCATGATGGTCGCAGGATTACTGTTGATGAGCACTACGCGATATCCCTCTTCACGCAGGACCTTACAGGCCTGAGTGCCAGAGTAATCGAATTCGCAGGCTTGACCAATAACAATCGGTCCGGAGCCAATGACAAGAATTGTGCGTAGGTCTTTACGAGCAGGCATGGTGTTCCGTGATACGTCGAAATGATGTCGTGTTAAGGGGCAAAAAGGCGCGAAAGCACAGCCATACGCACGGCAACGCCATGTGTGACCTGCCGGCGAATGAGTGACTGCTGAGACGTGAGGATGTCGGCGTCGACTTCGATACCAACGTTTACGGGGCCTGGATGTATGACAAGGACGTCTTTGTGGTTTGCAAGACGTTTGGTTGTGAGAGCATATCTCTTACGATAGTCATCAAGAGATGGTACCTCATCCGAATTCAAGCGTTCAAACTGAATGCGAAGCATTGACAGAATGTTTACGTCCTCGAGCACATCATCAATTGTTGATCGCTGTTCAACATCGTTTGGCATATCGTCAAATGTTGCCATGGTTTCCGGACCACAGATAACTACAGACGCACCAAGTCGCCGGAACAGATCAATCTGGGAACGAGCAACTCGTGAATGTCGAATATCACCTACGATACCAATACGGCATCCTGATAGTGATGGCCGACGCTCGAGAATTGCTGAAACATCAAGCAGGGCCTGTGTAGGATGCGCCGTTGTACCTTCTCCGGCATTGATGACGGACATACGAGTCTCGGCAGCAACGGAAGCATGTGCACCATTCGAACCATGTCGTAACACAACAGCGTCAACGTCCATTGCATCAAGCGTATGCATAGTATCGAGGAGCGACTCTCCTTTTTCAACACTACTTCCTGTCGCCTGGAAATGAATTGACGTAATACCTAACCGCTGTGCTGCTGTCTCAAAGGAAATTCGAGTACGTGTTGATGCTTCATAAAACGCAAGCACAACTCTGCGGTCAGGATACTGCACGTCTGGCGTACCGATACGACCATCGTTGGTTAGAACGGAATGGGCCTCGGTAACGATGCTTTTCACATCGTCAACCGTCAGGTCGTAAGTTGAAAGAAGGTGTCGACCGGCCATGAACAGCAAAAATAGGGCAAAAAAAAGGCCCACCATGAGGTGGGCCCGTTATGATCCGAAGATCATTTTTTCTTCTTGGCTGCTGCCTTCTTCGGAGCGGCCTTCTTCGGAGCTGAAGCCTTCTTTTCGCCATTGGCGATTGCCTTCAGCTCGGCACCAGCGGAGAACTTTGGAACCTTACGTGCGGCGATCTTAATCGTCTCGCCTGTACGTGGATTCTTGCCCTTACGCGCGGCACGCTTTGATACGCCAAACGTACCAAAACCGATGAGAGAAACGCTTCCACCCTTGCTGATCTCGCCCTTAATTGCGCCGAGAGTTGCAGCCAAAGCGGCATCAGCTTGAGTCTTCGACATACCAGTCGTCGTTGCGATGGCGTCGATTAATTCAGCCTTGTTCATGAAAACCCCACAAAAAGCTGTTGATAAAACATGCTTGCAGGACGAAAATATCTAGTGTTCATGGGCCTCAGCAAGTAGTAGTTATCCACAATCACTAGGTTTTATGCGGTTTTTCGGCTGTTTCGCAAAAAAAATGCCGTTTTAAGGCCCCTTTCACCCCGTATCATGAACTCAAGGCAAGGCCACCGAGCGCTAAAACTTGTAATGCGAGCATTCCGAGTTGTAGCGTGAGGATCGTAAAAACAGCAGCAACCAGGTCATCGGCAACAACACTCCAGGGTTCAGTTCTGTTGTTTAATACCGATATCGGCCATGGTTTTTGTACGTCATAGATTCTGAAGAGCACGACGGCACCGCACCACCAGTACCATGCCCAGTAGGCAAAGGGCAGAAGCAGAACGAGTGACATTGCAGCTGCTTCATCAACAACAACAATACTGGGATCGTGACCCCACTCGTCCTGAACACGCCGTACACTCCACACAGATGCTATCGTGAAGACAACGGCAAGAATGCCGTAGATCAACCGCGTGATATCAATCCACTCATCTGGAACAAGCAGGGCTGGTACGGCGACAAGTAGACTACACCACGTACCGGGCATAATCGGAAGGTTGCCGATACCAAACATTGTTGCAACATATGATGCTGGGCTAGTGAGTTTTTGCGGTTTAATTGTTGATGCCACGGCGCAGGAGGTGTCGGTTGGAGAGGATGTAGGCCACAAGGGTCCACAACGTAAAAAGTGTAATCAGGAGAATCACAGCGTACGTGATGTCTCCGTAGAGGAGATGTCCGGCCTGCGTGGCAATGTCACTGGTAGGTGCATTACCGCGCAACCACAACAAACTGAGTGCATATACAATGAAGCACATCTGCAAGAAGGTTTTCACCTTTGCTCCATTCGACGTCTTCATCGCAAGGCCGCGGTCCGTTGCAATACTGCGTAAGGCCGTAGTGCCGAAGTCGCGAAGGATAATCACAAGCAACATCCAGAAGGGCATGATGTCGCGAATGGTAAAGACCACAAAAGCTGCTGTTGTTAATACCTTATCTGCGAGTGGATCAAGGTACTCCCCTTGTGGAGTAACCTCTCCAAGTTTCCGTGCAATCCATCCATCAAGCCAATCACTAAAGGCACCAACAACAAACAGCAAAACAGCTACGGTGAGTGCCCACGGCGCATCCGACATCATGAAGACGAGAAAGATAGGCGCGATAAACAGCCGGCCAACGGTGATGATATTCGCCGTCGTGAGTGTCATGTTCAGACTCCCGTTGCCTCTACGATGGCAAGAAACGAACGTGATTCGAGAGAAGCTCCACCAACAAGAGCTCCATCAATGTCGGAATGGGCCAGGAGTTCTTTTGCATTTGTAGCATTCACACTACCACCATACAGAATGGTGATGTCGTTTGATACTCTTTGCCGATAGAATTTCCGCAGAATTTGATGGACCTCACCTGCCTGTTCTACCGATGCAGCCAGACCGGTGCCAATGGCCCACACGGGTTCGTATGCCAGAACAAATTGTTGATCGGGAGAAACTGCCTGGAGTACGGCATCAAGCTGCCGAAGTACGACGTCGGCCGTTTGTTCTGCCTGACGTTCTTCAAGTGTTTCGCCCACACATACGATTGGAGTAAGGCCTGCAGCTAATGCTGCGCGTGTTTTTTGCGCAACAACGTCATCGGATTCATGATGGTATCGTCGACGTTCCGAATGTCCAACGATAACGTATCGGCATCCAGCATCAACGAGCATTCCGGCACTTACGTCACCTGTGAACGCACCGTTCACGTTCTGATGACAGTCCTGTCCACCAAGTTCAAAGAACGTTCCACAAAACGGCCTCAGGACGTGCAGCAAAGGTGTTGGTGGACAAATCACTACACCGACACCATTGCCACTGGCATGGGCCAAGCGTGGGTCACGCACCATCTCTTCAGCAAAGGCACGCGTTGATTCTGCGGTGCCAAACATCTTCCAGTTACCAGCGATGATCGTTTGTCGTGAAGACTGTTGTGATACTGAAGCATGAGATGGTTGTTGCTGTGACGTCATGGTTTGTGTGTCCCTCGAACGTTATAGATACGGTAGTCCGTCAGAAACTGATCGGACTCAAAACCAGTACCGTAGATCGTTTCCGTTGGTGATACGATTTTTACATCATCAGTTGATGAGAGGCGTTCGCGTTTGTTTTCCCACAGGAGTCGCTCTGTTTCAAGCATTGTACGTGTACTATCACTCCATACTCGAACAGATCCGATGGCAATCATGTTCTTTGTGCGGTCGTCAATCACAGCACTATCAGCCGTCAGCAATGCCACACGTCGTTGTGACCGTACACTAAAAAACTCTACGATCACCGTGTCACCCAACGTTGTTTCCTGCTTATCGGCAAACATGCGAGCAACGGCCGACCGTAACACGGCCTTCGTTGTCACACTATCGGTAAAGCGTACTACAATGTCGTAACTGGTGTGTACCGGAGCTGTCGTGAATGGGTCTTCATGCGGACGTTGTACCGCCTGACGTTCACGGCACGCTGTTACGAATCCGAGAATAAGAACAACAGTCCCCCATCGATACAGCGTTTTCAACGTAAGGCTTCCCGAATCTTCAGGCACCGATGGAGTAATGTTTCGGCATCCGTTAACGGAACCTGAGTTTCGCGGTCACTCGCTGCCGAGGAAGGATCGGGATGGGTTTCAAAAAACAACCCATCCACACCAACGGCCATAGCTGCTGAGGCGAGATACGGAATGAACTCTCGTTTGCCACCACTTGTGGCACCGATACTCGGTTGTTGAACACTATGGGTTGCGTCAAAAATGACCGGAAGTCCGGTCGCCTTCATTATTACCAGTCCTCGGTAGTCAACGACCAAGTCGTGATACCCAAAACTCGTTCCGCGCTCCGTAAGCCAAATCTCCGATGCACCGGCACGTTCTGCCTTTGCTGCGGCCTTTGCCATATCATCAGGAGCCATAAACTGTGCTTTTTTAATGTTCACGACACAACCCGTGCGCGCAGCGGCTTCGATGAGTGATGTTTGTCGACTCAGAAACGCGGGAATCTGTAGCACATCAACGACCTCTGCGGCCATGGCTGCTTCTGCATCTGCATGAATATCCGTCAGCAATGGTACACCAAAATCGCGTTTCACTTCAGCCATCCAACCGAGGGCAACGTCATCACCAACACCCTGGAATCCTTCTACACTCGTACGATTCGCTTTTCGGTACGATGCTTTAAAGACAAGCTGGACGGGAAGCTTGGCACAAATCTTGACAAGGTGGTCAGCAACACGCAAGAGCACGTCACGAGATTCGGCCAGACACGGTCCGGCAATGACGAGCAGACGATCTGCGTCGCGGCGTAGAGGTTCTTTTGTCACGGTCATGGGGCCGCAAATTATCGATAAATTGCGCCTGCAGCATGCGAGGAAACGTGCCATCAAAGCCTGATCATATTCCCGTTCGGCGGCAGCCCCCTGCGGAGCAGCCCCCTACCGACGATGGCCGACCAACAACCGGCCAGCAACGTCCTGTGCGTATCACCAAGGACGAAAAGGACCGTGTACGGAAAATTCGTATCGCTGCAATCCTTCTGGCAGTCTGTGCCGTCCTGGTTCTGATTGCCATGATATCCTATACGTCACGCGACGAGGCGAATGCCCAGTTAACGTTACGTGATGTGATGGGTGTCTTTCGCGGAGACGAAGGATTACGTGTACGCTTTGAGACCACGCATAACTGGCTCGGCTTGTTAGGTGCAGTGATCTCACACTGGATGTATACATCCACCTACGGTCTGTGGTCACTGTCAATACCTGTCCTCATGCTCTTCTGGGCACGGGACGTGTACAATCATCAGAAGCTTACACCACTCACCACACGACGTTCCCTCACAACAATTGCTGCGGGAATACTGTTAGCGGGATTTATCGGTACCCTTCAAATTGTACCGTGGATGCCAAGTATTGATCGTGTATGGTCGGGAGCAATCGGACAGTTCCTTGCTGGTATCGTGTCGCCTTTTATCGGAACACTCGGTAGTAGTATCCTCTACCTGGCAGCGATGACAGCGGTGATTGTCTATGGTTTTCGAGTTGACACCCAACGCCTGGCTGTCGGTGCACGGCTCATTGGAAGTAAGATCCGGAGCTCGATTCCCACAACTTCCTCCAGCGCAGAGAGTGAAGCTGTTGATGCAGTTGACGGCACAGAGGAACAGGCGAACGAGACGTCACGACCAGGTTTTGTATCGCGTGTGTTAACCTCAAGTGGCACCTTCCTGAAAACGGTCGGAGAAAAGGCAGCGGGCTCTGACGACGATGAACCGGCAGAAATGCTGACAAAACATAGTCCGTCAAAACAACAGCCAGAGACAGCACAGGATACAGCAACTGGTCCAATAGATCTCTCCGGCAGTGTACGTATCCTTCGGCCTAGTGGACCTGGGCGCAAACCGCAGATTGACGAAGAACCTTCGACACCAGAATCGAACGATGACACGCGACCAAGTTCGCTTGACATCGACATCGTTCAACAACGGCTACAAAGTCTTCATCCCACACGTGACATTCAGGTACGTCGTGACGTAGGTCCGTCAGAGCCCGGAGACGAACCAGAACTTCCGCTCTTTGTCAGCGCTCACGATGAACAACTTGAACGTGAGGAACGAGAACGTGGTGACGGAGACGACATCATTGAAGACACCATGTCAGGGGGCGAAAGGGGCCCCCAGAGCGCACGTCCAGACAAACCCCGTGTTGTCCGCCCACTCACCGTCACCGTCGAAGACACATCGGCAGATGAACCTGAAGTAGACATTCGCAGTTCGACGTTGTACGACGAACACATTGTTTACAAACAACCTCCGGCGGCCTTACTCAACAATGAGAAGGAAGAGACCGGCGTCACGGATGAAGAACTCCAGGAGAATGCGCGTATCCTCCAGGAAAAACTCGAAACCTTCCGTGTGCGTATCGAAAATCTTACGGTGCAGCCAGGACCGGTTGTTACGCAGTATGAGTTTGTACCTGCATCGGGAATCAAGGTCTCTCAGATTGAATCACTTGCTGATGACATTGCCCTGGCGTTAAAGGCGCAGGGCGTGCGCATCATTGCGCCTATTCCCGGACGTGGAACAGTTGGAATCGAGATTCCGAATCACAAGCCGGCAATAGTACGCTTTTCGAGTATCATCAAGAGTCCGAAGTATCACAATCCCGACATCAAACTCCCGATTGCTATGGGCAAAACGGTTGTGGGTGAAGTGTACTGTGCTGATCTGGCAAAGATGCCACACTTGTTGATTGCCGGAGCGACAGGTAAGGGCAAGTCGGTAGGGATTAATACGATCATTGCATCGTTACTCTATCGTATGCATCCGCGCGACCTCAAGTTTGTCATCATCGACCCTAAACGAGTTGAAATGTCGTTGTACGCAGCCTTAAAGAATCACTTTATGGCTGTCTGTCCAGACATTGACGAAACCATCATTACCGAACCTTCCAACGCCGTCACTGTACTCAAAAGTGTTGTTGAGGAAATGCAACAACGGTACACTGTACTTGCGGCTGCGGGGCAACGGAACATCGCCGACTACAACAGAAAAGCTCTCGATGGTAGTCTTGGAACAAAGGGGGGCATTACACATCGTCCGATGCCCTACATCGTCGTTGTAATTGACGAGTTGGCAGACCTCATGATGACGGCTTCAAAAGAAGTTGAAGAACCCATTGTACGCCTTGCCCAACTTGCACGCGCCGTTGGTATTCACTGCATTGTCGCCACACAACGTCCAAGTGTTGACGTCGTAACGGGTCTGATCAAGGCGAACTTCCCAGCTCGTATTGCCTATCAGGTAGCATCACGAATCGACTCGCGAACAATTCTGGATGCGAGTGGTGCAGAGCATCTTATTGGCAATGGAGACATGCTCTTTAATCCGGGCAACATGACGAAGCCGATGCGGATGCAAAATGCCTTTATCTCTACGGATGAAGTAGAGGCCATTTGTGAGCACATCGGGCGTCAGAAGGGATACTCGTCACCATACATGCTGCCGAGTGTTAACAATCGTAAGGCCGGTATTGGCTCATCGAATGCTGACGATCGTGACGAACTCTTTGAAGATGCAGCTCGCATCTTTATACAACTCCAGCAAGCCAGCGTCAGCACCTTACAACGTCGGCTCAAGATTGGTTATGCGCGAGCTGCACGTATTGTTGACGACCTTGAATCCGCGGGCATTGTCGGTCCACTCGACGGCGCTCGTGGCCGCCAGGTCTTGCTCATGAGTGAGAGTGAACTCGAGGCGTACTTGTAAGGCAGGCTCGAGTGGACGAGTCGTCCGTGAGGCATGTACACATAGTGGCTTGTTCTTTCATAACACGCTCTTTATAACTTGTATTAGTTTTCATTTCTATGTCGCATACGTGTTGTTATTATTCAACTCAACGACCCATAAGAGTGTTAATCGACTCCATCTCTCTATTGATGATCATAGTAACATATGTGTTCTCCAAATTCCCTCGGGCCCGCTCCATATGAAGCGGACCCTAAGGATTTGGGAAGTTTTAATCGATCTAGCTGGTCATCGTGTGATGACGATGAGCTGATGGGCCACGGGTGCCGCGCTGCCGTCGACGGCACTGAGTGTGATGGCATACGAGCCCGCGGGGAGTTCACTGACGTCAAAATGAACAACGTCGATAGCTGCGCACGAGGCTGCGAAAATATCGCGACCGGTGATGTCGCGGAGTGTCACCATGTATCGTGGTCCGGACTTCGTAGTTCGCGCGCTTGTCAAGACGTCGTGACGGCGATCGACAACAACGGTTACATGTGCGGAGGCAGGATTAGGCCAGACACTGAGGCCCTGCTCTGTGGATGTACGCGTGATACCATCCATGGACCGGAGGTCGACGATACGAAGTGGTTCTGTGTTCTCACGTGCCATCGCCCCGTCGTCGGAAACAATTTCGATGTCCTCTACCGGATAGACGTTACCAGTGCGCTTGAGAACAAGTCGATACTGCTCGTCGGGATCAGGCAGGAGGCCATAGGCAACGGTACGTGCAAGGTTCTGCGTCGTGCCAGTTGTATTCGTGCCTGTGGAATTCGCTGCCGACCTCATTGCACCATCAACGAGAACACGTGCACCGTCGGAGCGGCGTTCGACACTCAGTAGTGCAGCGTCGGCCTCGCCAAGGGAGATCGTCTTCATCGTGAGTTCCGTTGAGCCGTCGAGCGAGAACCATTCCGTGGCTACTTCGTCTACGACGTCCGCTGGTGTCTCCTTTTCGCTTCGGACATCAAACCGAAGTGGATGGTTGACGCCGTCGAGCACGGCATCAGCAATTGTAGCACTTCGGCCATCGTGACCACGGAAGCCATGCCACAGGCGCAGGGACCGCTCTCGCGGTGCTGCTTCGCGGAAGAACCGTTCCGACGAACATGTGATGTCCGGGGCAATGTTGCCTTCCCGCCACTGACCGCCGAGGTCGTTGTAGATGCGGCGGTTCTTGCTCCAGCCGGGATGTGCCGACATGGAGTAACGTGCCGCCGCATGAGGATACAGGCCGGCGTCGCTGAGGTCATAGAGGAACTGGTTTGCTCTGGCCGTCGCCATTGATCCAGAAAGTGGATTGCCATAGTAGCGCCAGCCAAACTGCATGTGATGCAGCTGGTGGTTGGCACCCGTATTGTCGACACTCCAGAATGCGACGGTGTTAACCGAATCACTCCACCACAGACCCGTAGGGTTAGGCACACCTGGTCCTGTTTCTGTCGTCTGTTCACCCTGTGAGACCTCGGGACCAAGCAAAGAGCGCGCTGCATCATAGAGGTACGTAGTTTGACCGGCCGAGATTGAGTCCACACCGGGCGGCATTGTCGTACTGCAGCAGACGATCCAATCGTCGAGATCAAACCAGCGGTGTGCCAGCCTTCGTCCGACGGGTGTTGGTGGTTGTGATGTGTCTCCAGGTAGTGTCTCCACGTTCACCTGCCACCATGCACGTTCCCCTTTGTGGTTATCAAGACCAAGAATAAATCGAGTGTTGTGCTGCGTGATGGGATAGTCGTAGAGATTTCGCGCGAGCGATGGATAACTATTCGTGTAGATGAAGGGGAAGGTGGCCTGTGTCGAGAGCCGCGCAATACGTGTGGCGGTGATGGTGTCGAAAGCCGGTTGCACCCAAGGGTTCTGAGGTGGTGTTGCCAGTTGGCCGAGGGTGAGGAAGTTCTCAATACCGGCAGCACCAAAGCGTATGCGTGTGTAGACGATCGTACCACCGACTTCCGGAGACGTGCCTTCATGCCAGACAACTGCGGCATCCTCTTCGCCGATATTGAGGCGCGAGTAGCTGTTCATTGACGGATGGGCCGCATAGGACGTCGTCAGGCGCGGTAACGACTGCAGACCACCGACGGGAAAAAATGTCCTCTGATGCGGTGGCTTGAAGCCAACACGAATTCCACTCACGAGGGATGACCAGCAATAGAAGTTGCCGAACCGGCTGGCATTGATCATGGGTGTGCCCCAGTTCCAGAGGAGTGGCAGACCATCGTTGACATTCCCGACAGCCATGTCCAGCAGACGTGGTGGATTCACCCCGAGATAGGTCAACTGATCGGCATGTGTGGCCTCGGCAGGCAGTACCGTCTCGGCAATGCCGATAACGTCATCGGCGGCACCGTTGGCACCTGGTGGTTGCGTCTCGAAGCCATAGACGATATAGACCTTCGACATTTGTTCGAGCGAGTCATAACGAACGACGAGAGCGGGATAACCCGCTGAGGGTGCCGCCAGTGTTTCATCGCCTTCCTCTTCGATATCAAAGTCGCCGACAACAACAGGACTCACGTTGATCTCGGCTTCCCAGTTGATAGTGCTGTTGTGGAAGATGTAGTCAGCCGAAACTGGATCATTCTCGGTCGTATAAGCAACGCTGCGTCGGTAATAGACCGTCAGCGGACCGTTGGGAACAGGACGCCGATGATAGACCATGTGATACCACATCCTGTCACCGACGACAATACGACCGTATGTACGGCCGGTGTTGGGATCAGTCACAGGAAGCATTGCCTCAACCTCCGGGAAGAGGACCATCTTGCGTTGATTGGAATGGGCCAGGAATCCTTGTGCCCCTGTCTCCTGTGTTGCTGGCACGGGGGTGACGCGCAAGATCTTGCCTTCACCCGGCAGAAGGTCGACATCCAGCGGCTTGTCCTGTCCGATGATCGTGTCGATCCGCGGATGAGTGTTTGTCGACACGTCCCATCCTGCATCTGCACGCAGCTCCGTGACACGCACATTATGGTAGCGTCCCGACGTGTGGTCATACCGGAATGGCAAGCGTATACGGCGTGATCCATGTTGGGCATAGAGGGAATCCGGTTCATTGTCAACATAGTCCCGGAACTGCTGATACGTACGGAAGTCACCACCGCCTGTTGTGTCGATACGTGCGTCGGTGCGACGATTAACGACTCCGATGTAGGCCACATCGGTGATGGCCGTATCCCCGGCACGGAAGACCGTCACATCAAAGAACGTACTGTCGTATGGTTCCGTGACGGGAATGGGCGTTGTCCCATGCAGGACGGTGACGGCAAGCTTGCCGATACGCTGCGAGTCGCGGTGTCGCCAGAGCCAGTGATCATAGGCCGTCGTACTATCGCCGAGGAACCACTCGCGGAATCCCTTGGCGCGCCAGCCAACGAGCTGCAGGTCATTCAGCACGTTGCTGTACGGAGTGATACCATGCAGGACTTCGAGCATGACCTGACGCATAGCCTTGCGACCGACGTAGACGCCAGGGGCCCCCGTCGCACTTCCATGCAGTGCCGCAGACGTGGCCGGCAGGCCGTTGGTGACGTAGTCATCGGCATCACCGGCTTCGCCGGCTATGAGGTAGTCTGTGCCGATGAGGTCGGAGTTTATACGATTGACACCACTGACCGTTGTTACCGTAGCAACGTCATCGGTATGTGCGGCACAACCGAACTCGATCGTCTTTGGATCTGCCGGTTTATCCCAAAAGGCCGCATCTGCCGGGGCGTGATCAGTTGTGCCCGAGAAGAAAATGAGTCCCTTAGCACCAAGAACGAGCGGATGCCACATCTGCAGGCGCATTTCCTCGGCACTCTTCGGACGGCCATTCGACGTAAAGTAGAGGCGTCGTCCGTGTGCGTTGTTGGCCGGATAGACGTCAGCCGACGAATAGACCCACACATTCGAATACCACTTCCGTGTTGGATTAAAGAGAATGTCAGGATCCTTGTAGAACCATTTATGCAGAGAATAGTCAACACGGGTTTGTACCCCTCCCGAATACCCCGTTGTATAGAGGTGCAGCGAATCGGCGTGAATGGGTAGCGTGGAACGCCGTCGCAGGTCTATCTTATCACCGCAGGAATTCGAATCCTTGTAATAATACGTATGTGTCTCGAAATCTGGCTGGTCGGCGCGGCCCTTCCACAGACCAACATACTTTTTTAACGTGTCAATGTTGCCGATGTACTCTCTGCCCCCATTACGAAATGTTGGCGAGGCTGTACGATCGTGAAAGACGAAGGAAGCATCCTGCCCCTACCAGTACTCACGTAGCCGCAGGCAGTGGCGGGACTTGTTGTACTCGGATACTTCCCACTCGGTTGTGACATAGTCGTGAAGAAGACGGTTCATGTAGCGGAACCCCTTCCAGTGCATAGGCCGGATCTCGTCGCGTCCGTAGATTCGCCACAACCGCGGCTGTTCGCCGGGAACGTTAACCTGGTTGAGATTATAGTTACGGAGACGTGTCATAAACGTTGCGACATTATCGCGAATCTCCATGTCGCGGCCACCCCAGAAGACCCTTCGTGCTTCTGACGACTCAAGGCGTACGTAGGCTATATCAACTCCACGGTTGTCCTCGAAGTAGACATCGACACCGATGTGCCGAATCCTTGTTAGATTTTCACTGGTGTGCGTGTTAAAGTACGGGTTATTATGTGGCTTGTTTTGGAGATCATTATTACCAATGTAATTAAAGACTAGGCCTGCGTAAATCGTGATGTCGCGTTCTGTATCGGTCGTCTGCGGTAACATACGACGCGTGATTGCTATCTCCGTTGTTGTCGTCTGAGCATTATCTACCTGCCAGCGGTCACCACGTGCCTGGCCAAGAGAGCTCGTCACGGATTCACGGCCGTTGGCAGTCCGCGGTATCCGCAGGAAACGAGCCAGGGCACTGTCACCCATAAGATCCCAGCAATTCGAGGCAAGCCAGTAGGGCACCCGCACCCGGAGCACAACATCGTCCTCATGGCCAACATCGCTGCTGGCATCATTCCGGCGGAGATTGATAGCAAGCCACAGTGTATCGGTATTGTATTCCATGTTTTCAACATTTTTACGCTTTGGCCACCGTGAGAGAGCGTCTTTACGCTCGACATCCGAAAGAACAAGGGTCGAGCCTGAGAATCCGGACGTCTCAAGTCGATAACGGTATCGGTTGTCATCAGTAGGCTGAACAACAGAACCGCTACTGTGCCGGAGTCCGAAACCCCAGACGCCACCCGTTGAATCGTCAGGTCGTAACGTAAACGTGTCGCCGGCCATGACAAGCCATGGCTGCCACTCCATCGAAATCGCCTCTGATGGTAGGGTAAAGTGATTTCTACCTTCTTCATCTATACCCGAAACCTCACGAATCGTCGACGCCAGTCGTTGTCCAGGAACCCGCGTGTAGCCAAACTCGAAGGTCCCCGTCGATAATGACACAAATGGATCTTCACGATGATGGAAATTCATGCCCATGGTTCTGGATACGTCACCATCGGCACTCGGCCAGTTCCAGCCCCACAACGGACGATTGTCCGTCAGAGCCAGAACACTGTCAGAATCACTACCGGTAAAACCAAGGTCATTCAGGTTAAGCTGTGGAGCCTCAACGTCCTGTGCGCGCACGAGAAGAGCCGTCGCACATAGTGCGACGACATAAAGAATCGTTTTCATGGTGCCTCCTACCGCTGAATCTGGTGGGAAAGAAGCAACCGGTCATCGCGCCGCAAACTGAGGAAGTAGGATCCCTGAGGAAGTGAACCGGGATCAAGGTGACAGCTACCACTTGTGACTGTGGTAACGCCGTCTCGTATCTGTGTGCCTGTGACATCAGTTATCGTCCACGTCGCTGGTCCATCTGTAACATCCAGTCCGGAAACCGTGAGAGCGCCCGTCGACGGATTTGGAGAGACGAGATAAGAATTGGGCATTGTTTCGATAGGTGTGTTGTGAGTAGTCACGTTCAGACGACTTACATAGACCTCTAGACTCCCGCAATCATACACGTACTTCCAATCAGGACTAAATCGGCAACTGATGTTTTCATACTCAAAACGTACACTTGCCGGACCAGTAAGCGTTGCATGGAAATCAATGAACGGCTCACCGCTGATTTCTCTAACGATCAAGTATCCCTTCGCATCTTCAGAAAAGGCGACTTTATCGCCTGCTCTTCCGTCTCGCCAATCCAGCCAACGGCGGTAGATTTGGCGCTGTTCGACCATGTCGTAAAAAGTGACAGCACCATCTTCTTCCCAGTCCGCAACGCAACTAACCGCAACATAACGGCCATCTTCTGAAATGTCCATTGATGTCGCTCCATTTCCTCCACTCGGCAACGTTGCGAGCCACTTACCCGTTGTCAGGTCGTAGGCCTGCGGATTGTCTGTATATACGAGAGCAATCCGGTCATCCGCGGAAATCTTTGGTTCAAGTGTCGGTAAAATTGAAAACTGATGGAGCAGTTCACCGGTTTCTACGTCATGGAGTCCCGTAAATTTTACGTCGCGATTATTTCCTCCAATGAGAACCTTTTTACCGTCCGAAGTCAGAATGGCATTCACGTGATCATTGTAGTCTCCATTATCCCGGTGAATCGGGAACTCCCGGATTATATCCATTTCAGGCCACCGCCAGATCTTGACCATAAACGGAGACGACGTCGAAAATACGTTTGCGTTCCGCGCAAAGGAGATATTATAAACCGAGCCCAGCTGCGATTTTACACGCTGAAGTGTGTCACCCGTCATCGCATCAAAGGCGATTAGATCACCGCTCCATGTCGCAGCGATGATAACTCGTGGGTCACCACCCATTGCACATGCAACGAACTGCCAAACGTGGGGAATCTGTTGCGTCGTGCGAGTCCACAACGTATCAGCTTTACGCGGCTCGAGTTCGGCCGCAAAACTTGACTGGAATGTCAGGACCACGGATGCTACCATAATCACGACACTAAACGTTCGGTTCATCTGAACCTCCATGTAATAAAGAAAAAAACGTGACGAATCGTCTGTAACTGGTCTACAGGTCAATCGGTCTGAAGTGTTGGCCCG